>NZ_JBQEQA010000001.1:0-573871 GCF_052045815.1 Pseudomonas sp. 22085 | reverse complement strand
ACGCGGGAGCGTGGGAACGATCAGGTAAAAGTGGTTCGGTGGCTGTGGTTTTGATCGTTCCCACGCTCCGCGTGGGAATGCCTCTGGGGACGCTCCGCGTCCAGTGACGCAGAGCGTCACGGCTGCATTCCCACGCGGGAGCGTGGGAACGATCAGGTAAAAGTGGTTCGGTGGCTGTGGTTTTGATCGTTCCCACGCTCCGCGTGGGAATGCCTCTGGGGACGCTCCGCGTCCAGTGACGCGGAGCGTCACGGCTGCATTCCCACGCGGGAGCGTGGGAACGATCAGGTGAAAGCTAGTTCGGCGGCCGCTGCGGTTTCACCGACGTACCAAAGGTGTTGCCCATCCGCGTACTCGTGGCCGCCGGCGTCGCCAACCCCACCTGATTCGGCGGACGCTTGTTGATCGGCACATTCATCGCTTCCTGATTCTTCTGCGCAGCCGCCGCGCCGTCGGGGTTGTTGCCCATCTGCTGGCTCAGGCAGTCGTAATTCGGCGCCTTGTAGCCCCCCACCGTCACCTCGACACAGCCCAGCGGCTGCTCCGCATGTGCAGCGCTAAACACCGTCAGCAGCAATCCGCCGAGGGCAACTTTCCAGACTGATTTCATGCCTGCCTCCTGGCCGGCCCGAAGGGGCCGCTATAGCTCAAGAGTCTAGTGCAACGGCGGCGCCGATCCCGTGATGGTTTTTTTGCAGTGGCCGTCACACCAGATTCATAAACAGCCCTCAGGATGACGGTTTTCAGGGATACATCAGCCGTGCAGCGAGGCCGTGCCAGGGAGGATGTTGTGCGCTCAGCGCTCATGCGCCAGCTCTGTCTGGGGCTGCTGCTTGGCTTGTTTCTGAGCCGCGCCAGCGCCGACCCGGTGCCGGCGACGATGCGCATGACGCTGCACATCCCGGCCCAGGAACTGGCCCGCGCCCTCGAACAGTTCAGCCGCGCCACCGGCATGGCGGTGCTGGTCGACAGCCAGTTGAGTCGCGGTCGACGCTCATTGGCGGTGGAAGGTGAATTCACCGCCGCCGAAGCGTTGCGGCGGATGCTCGGCGGCAGCGGCTTGATGGCCAAGTACAGCCGCGACGACGCGTTCACCTTGCAAGTGGCGCAGGTCGAGGACATGCCAATGCCGGCGGAGAAACCGACCCCCGCCAGCGCAGCCGTCAACCGCAGTTACGCCACGGCGGTGCAGGCCGCGATTGAACGCAACCTGTGCCGCTCGCCGCTGACCCGGCCCGGCAGTTTTCGCGCGGTGTTGCAGCTGTGGATCGGCCGCGACGGCGTGGTGCAGCACAACCGGTTGGTCACCTCGACCGGCGATGTTCGGCGCGATGCAGCGCTGGTAGACAGCTTTCACACGCTCAAAATCGACCGGCCGACACCCGGCGCATTGCGCCAGCCAGTCACGTTGCTGTTGTTACCCGAATCGTCAGGAAAGCGCATGGAATGCACACAATGGGAAGGAGTTTCCGGGGGATGAAAGACGCCGGACAAAGTTCGATGGTCCAGCTGTTCCTGACGTCCTACGAGGACTTTCGGGTGCGCCTGCGACGCCGTCTCGGCTCGGAGGACCTGGCCAACGACGTGCTGCACGAAACCTACCTGCGGGTCGACCGCATGGAAGCGCCGCCGAACCTGCTGCGGCCCAACGCCTACCTCTATCGCATGGCCCTGAACATCGCCGCCGACCGCCGCCAGGCCGATGCGCGGCTGCTCACCGGCAGCGAAGTCGAAGAACTGCTGCAAGTCAGCGACGAAGCGCTGGACCCGATGCGCGTCGTGGGCGGCCAGAAGGAAATCCAGTCCCTGCTGAGCGCCCTCTACGAACTGCCGGCCCGGCGCCGCCGGATCTTCATCGCCGCACGCCTGGAAGAAGCGCCGCACCTGGAAATCTCCCAGCGTTTCGGCATCTCCACGCGCATGGTCGAGAAGGAAATCAAGGCTGCCCTCGGACACTGCGCGGCCAAACTGGAAAGAAAAGTGTTTCAGCGGTTCGGTCGCGGGGCCGGAAAACCGTCTAGTGAATGAAGCTCCCGATCAACCCGTCGAGTACCTGCGCGTTTGAACATCTTCCGTCTGACACCTGCCGAGCCCACGCCTGCCGAGCGTCTGCAAAGCGAAGCCCGCGACTGGCTGATCCTGCTGACCTCCGGCCGCGCCACGGTCGCCGACGCCCGAGCGCTGCGCCAGTGGTGCGCGCAAAGCCCCGAACACGCCCGCGCATTCGAAGAGTGCAAGGCCTTGTGGCACCTGCTGCAACCGGCAGCCGAAGCGATGCAGGCTCCACGACGGTTTGGACGACGGGCCTTTCTCGGTGGCGCGATTGCCGCGTCGGCGGCGTTGCTGCTGGTGCGCGGCACGATTCCGGGCGGGTTCTCCGGGCTCGGCGCGGATTACATCACCGAAGTCGGCCAGCAACGCCGGGTCGAACCGGCCGACGGCTTGAGCCTGGAACTGAACACCCAGACCCGCATCAACCAGCGTTCGGTGGATGAGGGCGTGCAGGGCTTTGAACTGGTCAGCGGAGAAGTCGAAGTGCAGACCGCGCGACTGCCGATGGCGATGCAGGCCGGTGGTGGTTGGTTGCGGGCGAGCAGGGCGCGGTTCAACTTGCGCAACCTCGATCAACAGGTGTGCGTGACGTGCCTCGATGGCGCAGTAGACGTGGAAGTCGAAGGCCGCAGCCTGCGCCTGGAACCGGGCCAGCAATTGACCTATGACGCGCAACAGGTCGGCACCGTGCAAAGCGTCGACACGGCAGCGGTAACCAACTGGCGCCAACAAGTCCTGGTGTTCAACGGCACGACCCTCAGCCAGATGATTGACGAGATCAACCGCTACCGCCCAGGCATGTTGCTGCTGCTCAACCGTGAACTCGGCCAGCGCCGCGTACAGGCACGTTTCTCCCTCGACCAACTGGCCGGCGTCGGCGCGCTGATCCGCGATGCCTACGGCGTCAAATGCACCGAACTCCCGGGCGGCGTAGTCGTCCTCAGCTAACTACACAACACCCACAAACACCCTAAAACCCTGTGGGAGCGGGCTTGCTCGCGAAAGCGGTGGATCGGCCAATGAGATGTTGAATGTTCCGCCCCCTTCGCGAGCAAGTCGAATCGTCGCACCGCCGCTCCCACACAAACCTCAGTGATCCAAATTACTGCAACGGCCCCATCACCTGCCGATACTTCTCCACCCCCTGCGCCGTCTCCCGAGTCAACCGCACCTCCAACCCCAACGGATCCTCCCGCCGATTCCCGCTCAACTGCCGCCACCCCTTATCCATCTCCCAAACCCGCACCTGCAAATCACTCACCTCACCCAACACCGCCACCCCAGCCGTAGGTGCCGGCAACGGATACCGACTCCGCGCCGGCGCCACCGCGCGATACAAGGTGTCCCCCTTGAGCCACCAGCGCACCCGCTGCAACGCCCCCGGCTGATCCGCCGCGCTCCGAATGATGTCCAGCCGAAACCCCTTGCTGTCACTGCTGCGCACCGTAACGGCTGGCGGCGCCGTCGCCGGTTCATCCTCGGTGCCGACCTTCTTCGGCTCCGTCAGCTCGACCCCGGCGCGCATCTCCACATCCCGCTGCATCTGATTCAACGCCCGCAACAGGCTGTCTCTCTGCTCGCCACTGGCCTGCAAATGGCTGTCGGCGCGGGTGACACTGTCCAGCCCCTTCCAGGCAATCAGACTGACCACCGCCATCAACAGAATCGCGACCATCACCTCGATCAGCGTAAAACCTTGCTGTCTGTTCATTGCACGCTAATCCGGCCCGAAGCATCGCGCAGCACACTCAACCGATTGAGCCCGTCAGACAGCGTCAACTGCAGCGGCGGATTGATCCACTCCGCGTTCAGCACGACTTTCTGCTTCGGCTCCACCCGCACCGCAAGCTTCGGACTCTGCCAGGGGCGCGGCCGCAACTGCGGGTCCCGATCAAAATGATCAAAACCCTTGCCACTGTCACTGCGCCGACTGAACCGAAACCCCTTGCCATCGCTCAACCACGCAATCGGCCGACCATCCGCACGGGCCTCAGCCTGCGCAATCTGCAGCAACTGCGCCACGCGCTCGGCGTCCTTGCGCAGCAACTGCAACGGATCGGGCTTGATACTCAGACTGATCGCCGCACTGGCGATGCCGATGATCACCAGCACCACCATCAACTCGATCAACGTAAAACCCTGCTGCCTGCACCGGTTCATCGAATGCGCACTCCCTTGCGTCCAGCCCCGTCCCAAAAAACCATCCTGCACGGCCAACATGTAAGGCGTGTGAAATAAAACCGTGAGAATTGCCGCGTAGTCTGGTCACCGGGACTAAAAGGAGATTCAGCCCATGAGATACACCGCACGCTTTTCACCCCCCCAAATCATCCAGGCCGCCGCACTGCTGGCCGCCCTGGTCGGCATCGCCACCTGGTCATCCCTGCTCCTGACCACCGCCGAATCCCACACCCCGGCCGCCACCCCGCAACTGCTCGCTGCGCGTAGCGATAACCCGGCATTGCAGTGGTTTTCCAATCGCACGGCGCCGGTGGAGATCAAGGTCAGTGGGGTGATGGCGGGGAGCCAGGGGGCGGTGGCGATTTTGAGTTTGAACGATGGGCCGCCGAGGAGCTTTTTGCAGGGGGAGCGGGTGAGTCCTGGGGTGAAGTTGGTGGCGGTGGAGGGGGATGGGGTGGTGGTTGAGCAGGGTGGGGAGAGGGTGCGGTTGGAGGTGGAGAGGTTGGGGGAGGGGGTGGATATGCCTAGGTTGGTGAGGCCCTAAATTGCGAGGTTCAAGGCATACCGGACTAAAGGCCAGTTGACATCATTTTTTCTCTTTTGCTATCTAAAGGCTTTAATACCACCAAAAACAAGGATGAGAGATGCGTAAAGCATTAATTTTTGGCAACGGATTGGGGATGGCTCTTTCGCCCAATCATTTCAATTTAGCCCAGGTTATGCACGATGTATGGAACATCGCTCACTTTTTAACGCCAGAAGACAAAAGGCTGATCAGTCTCACCCTCGGGCATGAGAATGCGATACCACAAAATGAAGAACAACTCGACGTATTACATCAAGCTGTCACAGCATGCAAAACGCTAAATAATATACTTTCCCCGAATCTACATTGGCTCACAGCACAAGGACAGCACTTTCCTGTTGCAGTGGCTAAATATATGCATATGGTGGCGAGCAGGCTGCATTTAACCGACGCTGATTTGCCCGCATCTTTCATAACTGCACTGTGTGAATTTATTCAACAGACTAACTCTCATGTTGCTACCTTGAATTACGACAGGTTACTGTATGGGTCGTTTATTGACCGCGGAATCCTCTCCGGCTATGGAGGAAATCTAGTCGACGGGATAACTAATCAAGGATTTGATTCGTCTAATTTGGAACGATTGTGGGGTAGGACCTTCGGTTACTACCTGCACTTGCATGGATCTCCTTTGTTTTACACAGACATTGATGGGCGTATTCGAAAGCTTCAGCGTCATGAGATTAGTACATTTACCGCTAATCCTTCCGAGCACATAGTGTTAACCCATGTTGCGCATAAGCGATCGGTCATAAGCGCTTCGCCTATTCTCACTACCTACTGGCATTATTTGCATCGCGCGCTGCAAGAGGCAACTCAAATTGTTGTGGTTGGTTATTCTGGTTGTGATATACATCTGAACGAGTTGATTGCTATGTATGGAGCGTATAAACCCATTCGAGTGATTGAGTGGGCTGCTGCACATCACTATCAGACCAGGCTGGGTCAATGGCAAATTGTATTTAAATCAACAAATGTCGTTCTGGAGTTGCAGGATAATATATTGAATAATTACGCATGGTAAGAGGCGAAAGGAAACTGATCTGTTTTTGGAAACTAGATTGAAAAAGTGGGGGCTAAAATAAATCCGTCCCGTTTGATGTTCGTTTTATGTTGTAATTCGTAATGATACTTTTTTGTGATTTTTTGGTCTAAAATGAACGGTTCCTTGTGGTGGTGTTTAGTACGGAAGGGCGTGATTGAGTGCCATTGCTTGAGTTATAGGGAGTAGCGGTTAAGGTGAGTACGGTAAATATCTCTGAGTATAGCGATTCTTGGGTTGAGAGTTTTTTAAGGGAGTCGAAATTAATTGGCTCAGTAGTAAGTTGCACGAAAATTTATATTGATCATGTGGGTTCGACATCGGTTAAGGGGTTATCCAGTAAGCCTATAATTGATATGCTGATATCAATCAGTGATTGGTCTCTTGTTGATACCCTTGTGAATGAGTTGAGGGGGATAGGCTATGATTTAAATGAGCAGTGTGATGATGCTCCTAGATTTTACCTTACAAAATATACATCTGATGATTCAGTTTCTTTTCATATCCACGTATGCAAGCCTCATAGTCGTTGGGGGAGGGACATGCTTGTTTTTAAGAATGAGCTTGCTTCCGATGAAACCCTTGCTGATGATTATGTAGAACTGAAAAAGCATCTTGCAGAGATTTATCATGATGATGCTAAAGCTTATGGGCTTGGTAAAAAAGACTTTATTGAAGGTAGGTTGCGAGAGGTGTATAGCGAATTTAGCATAAATCGGTTGCTCAGCCATCAGCGAGCTGAATCTAATAGGGCTGAAAAATTACAAATGTTAATGATGTTTACCCAGCTTTTGGTTGCAGTGATTGCCGCGATTTCTGTTTTTTCGAACGATAATAAGTATCTATTTGTATACGCAGTCCTTGGCTTTGTTCTAATGCTTTTGTGGTTCTACTTAAGCCAAGGACAGTTGTTGCATCGATCAGCTGGAGATCAGGCGCGCCGAGCAGTTTTACTTATGAGCGGCCTTGAGATGGAGCCATCGGCTGGTCAACAGCTTAGAATCAGCGACGGATTTAGAGTGGCAATTTCTCCCAATATGATTCGGCGCGAAGAAGATCATTTTGCGACTCGAGAAACTCCTGGTAACAAGCGATTGGCGGAGATGATTGAAGAGTCATCGTACTGGACTCGGGATCTTCAAAATACAAGTTCTCAGGCTATGGCTGGGTTGCTTTTCTTGCTTGTAGCAACTGTGTTTGTAGTGAGCGGTGCTGCTGTGGCGTCACTCAAGTCAGATGGCTTGATAACTATGTCTCGTGTGATGATAGCAATTATGGTGTTTGTTATTTCGTCCGACGCTCTAGGCTTGCTACTTTCTTACAGAAACTCTGCTTCTACGATTGACGAGATATTCAAACGGGTTGAGGTGGCAGCTGCAAGAGGTTATCGAGAGTCTGATGTCTTGCTGCTGATGTCAGATTACAATGCGGCTATTGAAAGGGCACCTACCACACTGCCTTGGGTTTATAAGTTAAGTCATGCTGGACTGAATAAGCGGTGGCAGGCTTACATTGAGGCGAAGCTGCTTGGCGATTTCAGCGAAAAATCAACCTGACTCTTTATGCATGGTGTTGAAGTAACCAGTTTTCATGAAAAAATGGGGCTGATTGATTATTCAGTAAATAGATCAGTCCCCTTTGTATTTTTTCTCAACAGTTTGATCAGGAAGGCGTCTTTTTTGAAGCAAAATGGGGCTGATTTGTTCAGTGTATGGATCAGTCCCCTTTGTTTATAGTTTAAGTGTGCGGGGTTGAAAGTGAAAAAAACAAAACAATGGTATGAATTTCAGGAGTTAATTGCCGAGCACTTTCGTAGCTTGGGTGCAATGGCTAAGACAAATGTGTCACTTGACGGCATCAGAACTCAGCATGATATAGATGTTTTAGTAGTTACGAAGTTTTTAGGTGCTGATATTAAGTGGGTTGTAGAAGCTAAATATTGGAAAAGCAATGTTCCGAAAGAGAAAGTGCTAGCATTACGCACGGTAGTCGATGAAGTTGGCGCTGATAAAGGGTTTTTAATTTCTGCTAAAGGCTTTCAGAGTGGTGCGATGGAGGCTGCGCTGAAAACTAATATTCAGCTTGTTACTTTTGAGGAGTTGAAAGAGCGTACTAAGAATATAATTCAGAGTGAAATGCTTCAGGCGTATCAGGCGCGCGCGGACTTACTTATGAAGCGCTATTTTTCGCACTCTAAAACCGTACGCATAAAATATGGTCTGAGGGATGACGTTTTTGATTATTCGCTCCGATTTAGTGGTCAGCTATTCATTGGGATGATTTTTGCTGCTATTGAGAGAGCTAAAGAGAATAAATACCCGATGTGCGTGAGGTCTTTGTTTAAAGTTCGGGTTGGTGAAGAGATTGTTGAGAGTTACCCGGAGTTTAGTAATTGGCTCAATTTGAACCTGAATATGTTTGACGAAATGCTGCTTAAAGCTGAACATGCCATGATAATAGGTGGGGATTTTGACCCAAATGTAGAAGATGAAAACGATTTGGAGGCGGTGGAAAATAATCGAGCTCATCAGGAACGAATGAGGGAGCTCTACATCTTGATGGGTAAATCAATATTGGTTGGTGGTGATGAAGAGGGCATTACGGATGCAGATAGCTGATTAAGTAATTGTCTTGTGAGTGGTGGGGTGGAAATTTGGTTGGAATTGAACGTGTTAATGGTTGCACCCACGCAGTATGGCGCCCTAAGGTTAAAATTGGAGTGTCAGTGCGACGTATAAAGGACTAGAAAAGGAAAAAGTGTGGTGTTCCAGGCAATAGATCGCTCCCCTTTGAATGAGTTTGTTAGATTGTAACCCATATAAGTTTTTCAACTCTCTCGGGTCTTCCGTCCGACCACATAAGTTTCACAAGATGCTTTGATTTGGTACTGAGGCCTACGGAAGCAATCAGTTCAACAGTTTGATGGACATCAAGCTGTTGCAATGGGAATTTTTCATCGATTTCGCGTGTTGAAATAACGTCATTCCCTTCGGGAAAGTCTATTGAGACATTCTGTGCAGGGACCTTGCCTTTATTCCAGACTTTTAAGCGATAATGATTGTTCCCGAGTTTTAGGAAGGAGGCGCCGAGCTCAGCTTGCTTCTCGATCTCAATAACTGCGCTTTCCTTCTCAAGCAATAGCTGATTAAGTTTCTCCTGGGTTGAGATTAATTTTTGCTGACGATTGTTAAACTGAATGGTTTTGATTGTTGCGTAAATTGAGAAAATTAGCGCAAGCCCTGCGATCACGTCTCCGGAGTCGATTACGAAATTGATCATTTTGTTTTTATATTCTTGTTGCCTTTGAATGCGGCGGTTAAAGATTTTTTCATTTGGTTAGCAATGTCTTTTACAATGTTTGCTTTGATTTCCTCCAGGTTTTCTTGGATGTTTTCACTGTTTTCGCGCAGTAGCTCATCGCGCTGAATTACTCTCTCGCATTGGATGCATTTGACCTCAGGGCTATCGCTTGACTCATATTCGAAAGATGTTCCTCCACAAGTCGGACACTGCATTGCAATGGTGCGAGAGTGTTTGCCGATTTTCATAGTCGTCTAAACCTCTTGATGTGAGGAGTGAATGAGTCACCAATGCCCGGAGATAGAGATTAGTACAAGCTTAATAAAAAGAGCAAAAAATGCGGGCTGATTTACTTTCTGGCATTCAATCAGTCTCCTTTCATGCTAGAACCCTTCAGCCTCTACCACCGGCACCAACGGAATGAAAAAGCTTTTAATCGCAGCGATCCTCGTCGTAACGACGGTGTTTTACGTCGGCTACTACGAAGCCCTTGAGGACGGAGACATCGAGACCATTGTCTTCATCAAGAAGCACCCGACGTTTCAGATGAAGTTCTACAACATCCACGCGAACGATGGAGAAATCCGGAAGGTAGAGCGCCTGACAGCAGAGGAGCGGGGGTGGATTATTGATTACTGCAGGTATCGGTTGGGAATCGACACAGACCTGAAGACTCAGGACGACGTCGAGATGTGCCGCAAAAAATAGAAATGCTCATTTGGCCGAGGTCGTCAGTCGCACCTGACAACCTCGGCCATTTTCTTTTCGTCTATTGAGCTACAGCACTCAGACGCTTACGTCTTCACCTCAACATGATCCAACGCCTGATTCACCGCCAGCTCGCTCAACATCACCAACTGCGCAATCCCTATCGCAGTCTTGCGATGTGCAGGCTCAAGCGTGGCGGCGAAGTTATTGAGCATTTCGCTCGCCGATCCCAATGATTCGCTGGCGTTGGCCAGCAGGGATTCAGTGTTGTAGGCCGGGTTGGCCAGGTACATGGGGTCGTGTTTGTGGTGGCTGCCCATGATGCGTTGTTGTGGGGTGAGGTAGTGGTCGAGGGCGCGTTCGGCGGCTTCGTTCAGGGTTCGGGAGTCGGGGAATTTGTAGGGGGAGACCGGGTCGGTTTCTGGTGGGTTTGGTGTTGGTTTGAACATAAATGTAGCTCCATATGGGACTTAAGGAGCCATCACTCTCGCTACCAAACGAGTGGTGGTGGCCATACGAAGGTTGGTAGACCGGCCCATATGGAAAATCCGGCGCGCCCGAGGGCGCCCTGCGCATGGCCACCATAAGACAAATGCCGAAAGGGCGTCTGCGCTAGGTGACGTTATGCGTCATATGGGAGGTCGGGCTACCAAACCCGATCACTGTTTTTCAGTGACCCGGAAACGATAAGACCCTCACCCTAGACGCACAAGCCGGCGGATTCTGGCGTAGTCGTAGGCAATGACGCAAGGCGTTGTAGCCTTGAGGAAGTAACGGTGGGTGTCGTTAAACAGTATTCAGAAAGTCGGTTAAACAGACGGATTTTCACAAACCAGTAACTAACCCGCGTCGTCTTTACTGGGCTCCTTTGACGCGTCAGGACATTCATTGGCCCATCGCGTAACCGTCATTTCTTTGAGTTGCTCTCCCATGGTGTCGACTCGCAAGCAGGCGCCTTTCTTTGAATAGAAAAGGATGCAGCGCGAGCTGTCAAAAGAGCAGGTATCGAGCTCCAGGAAATCGCGTGCGGCCAGCTCCCGCTCGACGCCACTGTATTCATAACCATCGCTGGTGTGCATCCGGGTTGGCTTCCATCCCTGTCTGATCAACTTGGATCTGGCCGACACCAAGGGCTCATCGACGGCGATGCCTGCTGGCCCGTGCTTGTCGTTTGTCGCTTGCGAGCCGCCGGCAAACGCAAAGCTTGTACCCGTGCAATAAATTGCGAGGAGCAGGAGGATCGGGGTTTTCATTTAGCAGTTCCTCCAGCAGATTTGTAGCTAACTAAAAACTTTGGATAGCCGGCGTACGGTTGGGGTGGAGAGTGGTGCTTCTGCCTGGACCTTCCGAACAATAAAGGGGCGGATTATTTCAGTTCGTGAGCGGCTGCTCTCGGCTCGATTTCAAATCTGCTTAACAGCGCGGCACCATCCGTAACACCAAGAATTTGATCGATAGCGGCGATTTTTCGGGTTGCTTGGTCGAGCTGAAAGTCGGCGTTGCTGTATGTAGCCTCCGCTTCATTGTGGAGTGCGTAGGCCAAATGCGCCGCGACACGGACGCTCATTGGGGTATCGGCATCGCTGCCCAGATAATCAGCAAGCAATGCCCTGATCTCAAGGAGTGCGAGGGCTAGTAGCCTGGCCTGGTCAGTATGCATAAACGAATCCTGGATATTGCAATGAGTGTGCGAAACGAACCTCGCGAGGTTATATAAATTCATAGACAGGCAAAAGCGAAAGGCCGCTTCGAGTCGAAAGCGGCCCTCACCCCAGCCCTCTCCCGGAGGGAGAGGGGGCCGACCGAGGTGTCTTGCGCTTTACATCGACCTGAGAGACCGAGTTGATTATGGATTCAACGCGGTATGTGCAGGTTGATTTAGATCTTTAGGTGTGTGTCGGAAATGTCCCGCGACTTATTCATATACCTCCTAGCCGAGCGACGTTTCGGGATGGTTTAGGGCTAGGGATTTTCAGGACGGCTAAGCAACGTCTCCAGCCTCGCCAGCGGCGGCGCATCCTGGTTGCGATCAAATACCTGAATGCCAATTTTGAGCAACCGCCCATTCTCCGCCGCACCAATCACCTGTTCACACCGCAATAACAACCGCCCCTGATCACACTCCATCGCCTTAACCCCCATCGGCAACCGTCCCTCCAACCGCAATTCCGCCATCCGACTCTGCGCCGCAATCATCGCAATCGAGCGATCCCGCAAAACCCCGCTGCTCTGGGTCATCAACCCCGCCACCCGCACGGCGGCGGACATGGCGACGGCGATGATCGCCAGCGCGACGAGCACTTCAATCAGGGTGAATCCGGCTTGCGGGGAGGGGGTGCGCATCGGGGTCTCGGGCAGTCGGGCAGCCCTTGACGCTAACGCCCGTGCTTGACGGCTTGACGACGAAAACACCCGAGGATTTTCAACATCCCTGACATATCTTCTTGCAACACTGCGCGTCGAATCGAATCAAGCCAGGGAATGACGAGATGGATATCGCGCAATTCAAACAGCCCAATCGACCGAGCCGGATGCCCCGTGGGCAGCAGGGTTTCACGCTGATCGAGATCATGGTGGTGGTGGTGATTCTCGGGATTCTGGCGGCGATGGTGGTGCCCAAGGTGCTCGACCGGCCGGATCAGGCGCGGGCCACGGCGGCGAAGCAGGACATTGGCGGGTTGATGCAGGCGCTGAAGCTGTATCGCCTCGATCACGGCACTTACCCGAGCCAGAGCCAGGGCCTGAAGGTGCTGGTGGAGCGGCCGGCCGATGCGAAGAACACCAACTGGCGTTCGTACCTGGAGCGTCTGCCGAATGACCCGTGGGGTCGTCCTTATCAGTACCTCAATCCCGGTGCCAACGGCGAGATCGACATCTTTTCCCTCGGCGCCGACGGCCAGCCTGACGGCGATGGCGTGAATGCCGACATCGGTTCCTGGCAGTTGTAAGGCCGCTCATGAACAGCCAATCGAACCAGCAGGGGATGGCGATCATCAGTGCGCTGCTGATTGCGGCGGTGGTCGCGGTGATCGCTGCCGGCATGCTGACCCGCCAGAGTGTTTCGACCCGGGCGCTGGAAGCCGAACAATTGCGCGTGCAGGGCCGTTGGCTGTTGCACGGCGGGTTGGAGATCAGCCGGCAATTGTTGTGGGATGCGCGGCAGCGCGATCCGCTGACCCGACTCGATCAGCCTTGGGCGCAGGTGTTGAACACCCAGGGTTTCGAGGGGCGGCTGGAGGACGAACAGGGCAAGTTCAACCTGCGCAATCTGGTGGCCAACGAGCGGATCGATGATGCGCAGGTGCAGGCGTTCGAGCGTTTGTGCGAGTTGATCGGTGTCAGCAACGGCTTGAGCCGGCGCATCAGTCAGCGGGTGATCGGCTCTTATCCGCACCTGTTGAATGCTCAAGTGGTGGACAAGCCTGTGGCGAAAAATACGTTCGACAGCGGGCGCGCCACATCGCCGTCCGCTTCGCGCAAACCGCAATCGCCGACCTTGCCGATGCTGCGCACGCTTGAAGACTTGCGCAGTGTCGACGGGGTCAACGATGCGCTGTTGGCGAAACTCGCGCCGTACCTGACGGTGATTCCGGCGACCACCTGGCTGAATGGCAACACGGCAACGGCGCCGGTGCTGGCGGCGTATGTGCCGGGGCTGTCGCTGGAGCGGGCGCAGGCGTTGATCAATGAGCGTGACGCCGGGCGCTGGTTTATCAATCGCGGGGACTTCGTCAATCGCTTGCGACTGCCGCATCTGGAGATCACCAGCGTCAAGGTCGGCATCACCAGCGACTGGTTCCGGCTGCGCGGGCAGGCGCGGCGCGATCAGCGACGAGTGAGCCTCGATGCGTTGTTGCATCGCAGTGAGGATCGTTTGCCGCAAGTGATCTGGTCGCGGGTGGGCGTATGAGCCAGTTGCGCGTGAGTCTGCCGCCGCTGGCGGAGCTGAGTCTCGACAGTGAAGTGGATTGCGCGTGGCTGGATCGTCAGGGGCAGGTTACACGCCAGGAGCGCGTGCGACTTGGTGCGCTGCCGAAGCAACCGCTGGTGTGTTTTCTGCACCCGTCGGACAGCCTGTTGGCGAGCATCGATCTGCCGCCGCTGCCAGCGAATAAAACCGCTGCGGCGGTGCAATGTGCGGCGCAGGCCTTGATGCTCGGCGACAGCGCCGACATGCACATCGCCCACAGCGCCCGCAATGAAAGTGGCCAGGTGCAGATTGCCTGGGTAGCACGCAAGGATTTGCAGCACCTCGGGCAGTTCGGCCTGAACCTCAAAGGCCTGTACCCGGCGGCCTACAGTTTGCCGGTGATGGCGGGCGGCGTCGGTTGCTTGCACGACGATCATCTGTTGCTGCGCCACGGCCCGAATGCGGCGCAGGTGCAGCCGATGATTGATGAAGCCTGGCTGCTGGAAACCGGTCTGCCGGCGCACTGGATCGGTGACGGCGCGCCTGAGGCGGTGCAATCGACATTGGCCGACACGCAACGCTGCTCCGGCCCGTTGCCGAACTGGGGCCTGCACGGCGGCCTCCAGCAACCGGGCACCGAACATCGCGGCTGGGGCAGGGCGCTCGGCTGCTGTGCGCTGGCGTTGGCGGTGTGGGTGATCGGTTTGAACCTGTACGCCGCCCGCGAGGCCGGGCAGGGCCAGCAGCTCAAGGCGCAGATGGCGCAGCGGGTGAAGCAGGCGTTTCCCGAGTTGCCGGTGATCCTCAATCCGCTGCAACAGGCCCGTCAGCAAATCGCGGCGCGCCAGCAAGGCGCGGTGGATGCGCCGGGGCAGGATTTCACGCGGCTGGTGTTGCAGGCCGGCAGCGGCATGCCGTCCATGGCGGGCACGGTGCAACGTCTGGAGTTTGTCGACGGCGCGTTGCAGTTGAGTCTGCTGCCCGAAGCCCGGCGTTCGGGCAACGACAAGGATTGGCAAGGCACGCTGGCCCAGGTCGGCATCAGCATCAGCCCGAATGACGACGGCTGGGTCCTGCGCCCGGCCGGCGAGGCGACCGCCGCCACCGACAACGACGACAGCAGCGGAGCCGAAGATGAATAGCCCATCGCTTGCGAAATACCGCGCCGGTTGGCAGCGCTTCAATACCCAGTTGCAGGCCCGTTGGCAGCCGTTGGCGCTGCGGGAAAAACGCATGGTGGGCGGCATGGCGGCGTTGTTGCTGGGGCTGTTTGTGTGGGTGGCGTTGATTCAGCCGCCGCTGAAAAAGATCGCCGCCTCGCAAGTCGAAACCCCGAAACTGCGCGCCCAGGCCGAAGCGCTGGAAGTGCTGTTGCGCGACGTCAGCGTGCGCCCCGACGGGCAAAACCTGGAACAGACGCTGCAGCAAACGTTGCAGGCCAGCGGACTGGGCGGCCATTACCAATTGGCGGCCGCGTCCGCCGGCTGGCAGTTGACCTTCGACGCGGCACCGGCCGACGCCGTGCTCGACTGGCTGCTGAGCCAACCGCGGAATTTTTCACTGCAAGTGGTCGAGGCCCGTCTGCAACGCGCAGACGACGCCGCGACCGATGACACCGCCGGCACTCTGTCGGGCACCGTACGCATGGATCAGGCGCTGGGCGCTAAGGAAGCTTCATGAAGGGGTCAGGGTCCAAACGCATGGCGTTGCCGATGCTGTTGATGGCATTGAGCGCGTGCAGCAACACCACGCCACCGAATCAACCGCCGCTGCTGGTGGACAGCGAACTCGGCCGGCCGCTGGCCAACACCCAGCGCAGTGGCGACGCGGTGCTCGACCGCGAGCGTGCGCAGGCTCAGGCAAGACCTGCGCCGAAGCAATTGCACAACATCACCGAACGCGCCCGCAGCGGCGGTTCGGCGCGCGGCACGACGTTGCCGGCCAATCCGTTGGGCGATCAACCGGTGACGCTGAATTTTGTCGACGCGGATATTCAAGCGGTGGTGCGGGCGTTGTCACGTTCGACCGGCCAACAGTTTCTGGTCGATCCTCGGGTCAAGGGCAACCTGACGCTGGTCTCCGAAGGGCAGGTGCCGGCGCATCAGGCCTACGACATGCTGCTGGCAGCTCTGCGCATGCAGGGCTTCAGCGTGGTCGATGTCGGCGGTGTGGCGCAGGTGGTGCCGGAGGCCGATGCCAAGTTGCTCGGCGGGCCGATCTACAGCGCCGACAAACCGGCCGGCAACGGCATGCTCACCCGCACGTTCCGCCTGCAATACGAGAACGCGGTGAACCTGATCCCGGTGCTGCGCCCGATCGTTTCGCCGAACAACCCGATCAACGCTTATCCGGGCAACAACACCATTGTCGTCACCGACTACGCCGAGAACCTGACGCGGGTCGCGCAACTGATTCAGGGCATCGACACCCCGAGCGCCATCGACACCGACGTGGTGCAGATTCAGAACGGTATCGCCGCCGACATCGCGCCCATGGTCGCTGACCTACTCGACGCGCCGGGCAACGACCCGACGCAGAAAATCGCAGTGATCGGCGACCCGCGCTCCAACACCATCATCATCCGCGCCGGCAGCCCCGAGCGTACGGAGCTGGCGCGCAACCTGATCTACAAACTCGACAACGCCCAGAGCAACCCGAGCAATCTGCACGTGGTGTATCTGCGCAACGCCCAGGCCGGCAAACTGGCCCAGGCACTGCGCGGATTGCTCACTGGCGAGAGCGACAGCGGCACCAGCGACAATGCACGTTCAGTGCTCAGCAACATGGGCAGCTCCACCAACTCGGGCGGTGGGCAAAACGGCCAGAGCGGTACGCAAACCAACGGCAGCACGTCGACCACCAACAGCGGCAGCACCGGCGGCAGTTACGCTCAGGGCAGCAGCACCACCAGCGGCAGCAGCAATGCGCAAAGCAGCGACCAGAACGTGGCCTTCAGTGCCGGTGGCGTGACCATTCAGGCGGACGCGACCACCAACACCTTGCTGATTTCCGCGCCGGAACCGCTGTATCGCAACCTGCGCGAAGTCATCGACCTGCTCGACCAGCGCCGCGCCCAGGTGGTGATCGAAAGCCTGATCGTCGAAGTCGGCGAGGACGACGCCAGCGAATTCGGCGTGCAATGGCAGACCGGCAACCTCGGCGGCAAAGGCGTGATCGGCGGCGCCAACCTCGGTGGTTCGGGGATCAACCTCAACGGCAAGACCAGCCTCGATGTGCTGCCGCAAGGTCTGAACCTCGGCTACGTCAACGGCACCGTCGACATCCCCGGCATCGGCAAGATTCTCGACCTGAAAGTGCTGGCCCGGGCGCTGAAGAGCAAGGGCGGCACCAATGTGCTGTCGACGCCGAACCTGCTGACTCTGGACAACGAAGCAGCGAGCATTTTTGTCGGCCAGACCATCCCGTTTGTCAGCGGCAGCTACGTCACCGGCGGCGGGGGCACCAGCAACAACCCGTTCCAGACCGTGACCCGTGAAGAGGTCGGTTTGAAGCTCAACGTGCGGCCGCAGATTTCCGAGGGCGGCACGGTCAAGCTCGACATCTATCAGGAAGTCAGCAGCATCGACGAACGCGCCTCGGCGGCGGCCAATTCGGCGGGGATCGTCACCAGCAAACGCGCGCTCGACACCAGCATCCTGCTCGATGACGGGCAGATCATGGTGCTCGGCGGTTTGCTGCAGGACGGCTACAGCCAGAGCAACGACGCGGTGCCGTGGCTGTCGAGCATTCCGGGGATCGGCGCGCTGTTTCGCAACGAGCGCCGCTCGATCACCAAGACCAACCTGATGGTGTTTCTGCGCCCGTACATCATCCGCGACAGCGCGGCGGGCCGGAGCATCACGCTGAACCGCTACGATTTCATGCGCCGCGCTCAGGGCGGTCTGCAACCGGAGCGCAGTTGGGCGATGCCGGACATGCAGGCGCCGCAATTGCCGGCCACCGCCCAAGGCGTTCCGGCACCGGTGTCCGGCCCGCGTGCGACCATCAAAGCGGTGCCGCTGCAATGAGCGCATTGCCTTACGCCTGGGCCAAGGCGCAGCGGATTCTGCTGCGCGACGGCGTGCTGACGGTGTGCCCGTCAACGCCGGGCTGGTCGATCAGCGAGGTGCGCCGGCAGTTCGGCGCGGCAAAGCTTGAGCGGGTGCGCGATGACGAACTCGACGGCTTGCTCGCCACGGCCTACGCCGACACTGGCAGCGCGGCGGCGGTGGTCGGTGCGGCGGAAAACGAAGTCGACCTCGATCGCCTGATGCAGGACATGCCGGAAATCACCGACCTGCTCGACACCCAGGACGGCGCGCCGGTGATCCGCATGATCAACGCCTTGCTCACCCAGGCGGCGCGGGACGAGGCCAGCGACATTCACATCGAACCGTTCGAAACCCATTCGGTGGTGCGCTACCGGGTCGACGGCACCCTGCGCGACGTGGTTTCGCCGCGCAAGGCATTGCACGGTGCGCTGGTGTCGCGGATCAAAATCATGGCCCAGCTCGACATCGCCGAAAAACGTCTGCCGCAGGACGGGCGCATTGCGTTGCGCGTAGCAGGGCGGCCGATCGACATTCGTGTTTCCACCGTGCCCACCGGCCATGGCGAGCGGGTGGTGATGCGTCTGCTGGACAAGCAGGCCGGGCGCCTGCAACTGGAAACCCTGGGCATGGACGCGCAGGTGCTGGCCAAACTCGATCACCTGATCCGCCAGCCCCACGGCATCGTGCTGGTCACCGGCCCGACCGGTAGCGGCAAGACCACCAGTCTGTATGCGGCACTGGCGCGGCTGGATGCGAGCACCAGCAACATCCTCACCGTGGAAGACCCGGTGGAATACGACTTGCCGGGCATCAGCCAGATTCAGGTCAACGCCAAGATCGACATGACCTTCGCCCTCGCGTTGCGCGCCATTCTGCGTCAGGACCCGGACATCATCATGATCGGCGAGATCCGCGACCTCGAGACCGCGCAGATCGCGGTGCAGGCTTCGCTGACCGGTCACTTGGTGCTCGCGACTCTGCACACCAACGACGCGGTGTCGGCGGTCAACCGCTTGGTCGACATGGGCGTCGAGCCGTTTCTGCTGGCCTCGTCGATGCTCGGCGTTCTGGCCCAGCGCTTGGTGCGGCGGCTGTGCAATCAGTGCAAACAGGAAGACCCGGCGACGCCCGGCACCTGGCGCCCGGTCGGTTGTGTGGCGTGCAATCACACCGGTTACAGCGGCCGCACCGGCATTCATGAATTGTTCTGCATCGATGACGACATCCGCACCCTGATTCACCAAGGGGCAGGGGAGCAGGCGTTGCGTGCGGCGGCGAGCAAGGCCGGGATGTTCAGCCTGCGCGAGGACGGCGAGCGCTGGATTCGCAGCGGTGCCACGGCGCCGGAAGAAATCCTTCGTGTGACACGGGACGCCTGATGAATCGCTATCGTTTTGAGGCCGCCGATGCCAGCGGCAAGATCGAGTCCGGGCATCTGGAGGCGGAGAGTCAGGGCGCGGCGTTTGGCGTGTTGCGCGGTCGGGGTTTGACGGCGTTGTCGGTGGAGAAGGAAAGCAATGTCTCCCAGCATGGCGGCGGTGGATTGTTCAGCGCCAGGCTCTCGGATAACGATCTGGCGTGGGCCACCCGGCAACTGTCGAGTCTGCTCGGCGCCAGCCTGCCGCTGGAAGCTGCGTTGAGCGCCACGGTCGAGCAGGCCGAGAAAAAGCACATCGCCCACACCCTCAGCGCCGTTCGCGCAGACGTACGCAGCGGCATGCGCCTGGCCGAAGCGCTGGCGGCGCGGCCACGGGATTTTCCGGAGATTTACCGGGCGCTGATCGCGGCGGGCGAGGAGTCCGGCGATCTGGCGCAGGTGATGGAGCGGCTGGCGGATTACATCGAAGAGCGCAACAACCTGCGCGGCAAGATTCTTACCGCGTTCATCTATCCGGGTGTGGTCGGGCTGGTGTCGATCGGCATTGTGATTTTCCTGCTGAGTTATGTGGTGCCGCAGGTGGTCAGCGCGTTTTCCCAGGCGCGGCAGGATCTGCCGGGGCTGACGCTGGCGATGCTCAATGCCAGTGATTTCATCCGCGCTTGGGGCTGGTTGTGCGCGGGCGTCATGGCCGGTGCGTTCTGGAGCTGGCGCCTGTATTTGCGCAATCCGGCGGCGCGTTTGAGTTGGCATCATCGGGTGTTGAAGCTGCCGCTGATCGGGCGCTTTGTGTTGGGGCTGAACACTGCACGGTTCGCCTCGACGCTGGCGATTCTCGGCGGCGCCGGGGTGCCTTTGTTGCGCGCGTTGGAGGCGGCACGGCAGACCTTGTCGAATGATCGTCTGAGCCTGAGCGTCAATGAGGCCACCGCCAAGGTGCGAGAGGGTGTCAACCTGGCGGCCGCGCTGAAAGTGGAGAACGTGTTCCCGCCGGTGCTGATTCACCTGATCGCCAGCGGCGAAAAAACCGGTGCGCTGCCGCCGATGCTGGAACGTGCGGCGCAAACCCTGTCCCGCGATATCGAGCGCCGGGCGATGGGTATGACGGCACTGCTTGAGCCGCTGATGATTGTGGTGATGGGCGGGGTGGTGCTGGTGATTGTGATGGCGGTGCTGTTGCCGATCATTGAGATCAACCAGTTGGTGCAGTAGTAGTGTGTCTGTTGGTGTGATGTTGTCTGTGCGGGCCCTATCGCTGGCAAGCCAGCTCCCACAGATTTTTGTGTTGGGAAGAAAATTGCANGCATTAACAACACCGACCACTGTGGGAGCTGGCTTGCCAGCGATAGGGCCAGCCAGAGCAATAAATAATTCAGCATTTTTGCAAAGGATTCTCCATCACCCGAGCCTCGATCCAGCCATCCTCGGGTTCTCCTTTCTGTCATCTGCAACGGCCCTTCAAGGGCTGTGGCCGATTCCCCCGAAAAGCTTGCCGTAGACACTCCGCATAACCCTGAAAACACCCGAGAAAATCCCTCGAAAATCACCTCGCACCTCCCGAGGTTTTTTCCTTTATCTGTCACCGGAAACTGCGAATTTCTCAGTGCGACTTAACCACGGACCCCGCAATGCGAAGGTTGGCGGTGAGTCTTCCCAGTGTCATGCAAGACCCCTGAAAACCTGTGTTCACACCCAACGTTGAAAAGGAGATTCTTCATGTTCAAGCGCACTCTGATCGCAGCTTCCCTGACCGTCGCTGCCCTGGCTTCCGCCCAGGCCATGGCCGCCAACGTAACCGGTGGTGGCGCGACTCTGCCTGCCGCTCTGTACAAAGGCTCTAGCAACAGCATCCTGCCAGCCAACTTCAGCTACCTGGGTACCGGTAGCGGCACCGGCAAGACCGCTTTCCTGACCAACAACTCGGCACTGTTCAGCACCACCGGTTCGGTTCACTTCGCCGGTAGCGACTCGATCCTCAGCGCTTCGGAAATCAGCACCTACAACACCAACTTCGGCGCTTCGTACGGCCCGCTGATCCAGCTGCCTTCGGTGGCCACTTCGGTTGCCATTCCGTACAAGAAATCCGGCCAGACCGCTCTGAACCTGACCAGCGCTCAGTTGTGCGATGCCTTCTCCGGCGCCAAAACCACTTGGGGCGATCTGCTGGGCACTTCCGACACCACGCCGATCCGCGTTGTTTATCGCAACGTTTCCAGCGGTACTTCGGAAATCCTGACCCGTCACCTGAACGCGATCTGCCCGACCAAATTCGCCACCAACTCCACCTTCACCAATGCGCGTCTGCCAGCCGGTTCGACCCTGCCTTCGAACTGGGTAGGCGTGGCCGGTACTGCTGACGTGGCCACTCAGGTCAACGCCGTTGACGGCTCCATCGGTTACGTCGGTCCGGACGGTGTGAACGCCGCCAGCAACGCAGTGGTTGCTCGCGTCAACGGCGTACAGCCAACCACCGCCAACGTTTCGCTGGCACTGGGTTCGGCGGCTCTGCCAACCACCCCTTCGAACCCTTCGCAGTGGGTTCCGGTTGTTCCTAACCCAGCCAGCGGTTACCCGATCGTGGCTTACACCAACTTCATCTTCGGCCAGTGCTACAAGGACGCCACCGTGGCCGCTGATGTCAAAGCCTTCCTGACCACCCACTACAGCAACCCGGGCAACAACGCTGCCACCATCGCTCACAGCTTCACTCCGGTTCCAACCAACTGGAAAGCGGCTGTGACTGCCAACTTCGTCACCAACACCTCGGGCAACAACCTGGACATCAACAACGCCAGCGTCTGCAACGCTATCGGCCGTCCTTTGTAAGCCTCGCTTCACGGCAATGAAATGGCAGCAGCCTTCGGGCTGCTGCCATTTTTTTTTGGCCGATCTACACCTCGTTCATGAAGTTTGTGTGACATCCGTTCGGTCGCGGCCCCCGCCAACCGCCTATGTCGTAACAGCAGGGGCAAGCTGACCTGCGGCCTCATGTGGCAAACAAAAAGGATCTCGTAGTGATGCTCGCTCGCCCATCCCGTCGCAGTACCCGTGTTCAGCCTCAGCAGCGCATGGCCGCCGATCCGGCGCTGTGGTTGCTCAAGCCCCTGGCGCAGGCGATTGCCTTGTGCCTGGTGGCGGGCAGTGCCGAGGCGGCGACCACTTTCAGTTCGGGATGGTTCGCCGCCAAGGGCGCGGCGCAACAGGCCGCCGCAGCACGCCCGAGCGTGGGCGGATTGCCGGGGATGACGCCACCGCTGGCGCAGCAGCAAAAGGCCAATCAGCAGCTGCAACGCTCGATTCAGACCCTGAACAACACCGTGGCTGCGATTGCGGCGCAACAGGCGGCGCAGGCGGCCGGTCGTGCGGCGGCGCTGGGCACGGTGCAGTTTGTGCCTGATGGTCTGGGCGAGGGCGGTCTGAAGGTCGATAACAGCCTCACGCAAGGTTGGCAGAACGCCAAGGGCCCGCAGCAGACTCAGGTTGATGGCAAGACCACGGTGAAGATCGAGCAGACCGCCGACAAGGCGATCCTCAATTGGGAGACCTTCAACGTCGGGCGCAACACCACTGTCGAGTTCGCCCAACAGTCGAACTGGGCGGTGCTCAACCGGGTCAACGATCCGAATGCGCGGGCCAGCCAGATTCAGGGCCAGATCAAGGGTGACGGCACGGTGATGCTGATCAACCGCAACGGCATCGTGTTCAGCGGCACCAGTCAGGTCAACGTGCGCAACCTGGTGGCGGCGGCGGCCAACATCACTGACATTCAGTTCCGCGACCGCGGCCTGTATTTCGACAGCACCGGCAGCCAACCGACGTTCACCGAGGCGGCCGGCAAAGTGCTGGTGGAGCGCGGCGCGTCCATCGAGACCGCGCGGCCGGCCAAATCGACCGATGCCGGCGGCTATGCCTTGCTGCTCGGCGGCGAAGTGCAGAACGACGGCAGCATCAACACCGCCAAGGGCCAGACCGTGCTCGGCGCAGGGGATCGCTTTTACATCCGCAAAGGCTCGGGCACTGAGGGCAATGGCTTCTCGACGACGTTCGGCAACGAAGTCACGCCGGGCTTCAAGACCGGCAGCGCTGCCGGCAAGGTCAGCAACAACGGCCTGATTCAGGCCGCGACCGGCGACATCACCCTGACCGGCCATGAGGTCGTGCAAAACGGCGTGTTGCTGGCCAGCACCTCGGTCGCCACTCGCGGCACGATTCATTTGCTCAATCCGGCCACCGACACCCAAGGCAGCGTGACGCTGGGGCAGGGCAGCGCGACGGCGATCCTGCTCGACAGCAGCGATCTGACCGCCCTCGACAGTCAGCATCAGGCGGCGCTGACGGGCGTTACACCGAACAACCGGATTCGCAGCGATCAGTCGCGCATCGACATCCAGAGCGGCGGCAGCGTCGAGTTCCAGAACGGTTCGATCACCCTGGCCACGGGCGGCCAGGTTGCAGTGGCGGCGCAGCGTCGCAGTCTGGTGCGTGACGGCGCATTGATCGATGTCTCCGGTGCCATCGGCGTGAAAGTCGCGATGGAATCCAACAGCATCAAGATCAACGTTCAGGGCAACGAGCAGCGCGATGCTTCGGTCAATCGCGATAAAGGTGCGCTCAACAGCAATGACATCTGGGTCGATGTGCGCGAACTGGTCTATGTCCCGGCCGGCACCAACGGCTACGCCACGGATCGCTGGTACACCGCTGGTGGTCTGCTGGAGGTCGGCGGCTATCTCGGCACCCAGGGCCACAGCATCGGCGAGTGGATGGCTCAGGGCGGCATGGTCAGTTTTGCCGGCAATGACGTGGTGACCGAGAAGGGCTCGCTGATCAACCTGTCCGGCGGCACGCTGGATGTACAAAGCGGCGAGATTCGCCAGAGCTGGCTGCGCGGGGCCGACGGGCGACTGTATGAAGTCTCAAAGGCGCCGGGGGATCTGCTCTACACCGGGCTGTACAAGGGCTATGAAGACAGCAGTGAGCGCTGGGGCCAGACGAGTTATTACTACAACCCGTTGATTGCACCGTCCAGGCGTCAGGAGTCGGGTTACACCGTGGGTCGTGATGCCGGGCAACTGGTGATCGGTACCCGCAACGCCGTGCTTGAAGGTCAGATGCTCGGCGAGGTTTATCAAGGCGAGCGCCAGACTCAGGCCCCGCGTGCGGTGCTCGATGGCTATGCGCAGAGTCAGACGGCGCTGGCGCGGCGCGGGCAGTTGATTGTCGGCAGTTATGACCCGGCGTACGTGGCGGCTTCCGGTGGTTTGCTCTACGGCCTCAACCCATTGTTCGATCAGGTGCAGGTCGGCGGCGAACGTCCGCTGGCCGGCGATGACCGGGAGCTGACCGGCGCCGTATCCGATGCGCGCAACGGCAAGCTGTTTCTTGATGCCGGGCAACTCAGCGACTGGCAATTGGGCGCACTGAAAGTGGCGGCCAAAGAACGGATCGACGTGCAAGGTGCCGTCACCGTCGACCATGGTGGCGACATCACCCTTTACGGGCCGCAGGTGCAGGTCAACGCGAACCTGACCGCGCGCGGCGGCAGCCTGCACCTGGGCAACGTGCTCAATCAGCTCAACACCGATCGCCTGACCGACACCCGACTCGTCGCACCGACCGGCAAGGCCACCCGCGTGAGTGTGGCCGAAGGGACACAGCTGGATACGCGCGGTCTGTGGAGCAACCTGCGCACCAACCCGGATGATGCCGCGAGCCTGGCGTATCTGGATGGTGGCGTGGTGTCGATCCGCAGCAGCGGCGATATCGAAATCGGTGCCGGCAGTCTGCTGGACGTGTCTTCCGGCGGCGCGATTCTGGCCAACGGCAAGACCCGCGGTGGCAAGGGCGGTGATGTGACGCTGGAGTCCAGCGCCTTGTCTGCGCCGGGTGGCAGCTACCTGACCCTGGACGGTCAACTGCGGGGCTACGGTGTGTCGGGTGGTGGCCGTTTGCTGATTCAGGCGGGCGACATCCTCATCGGCCAGTCCGGTAAACCCCTCGCCGACAACACATTGCAAGTGCAACCGGAGCTGTTCGACAAAGGCTTCTCTGCCTACAGCCTTATCGGCCTCAATCGCCTCGACGTGGCGGACAACACCCGCGTTGACGTGTTGATGCCGGTCTACCGTTTTGGTGACGCAGCTGCGAATCAGGTCAGTGGCACCGCGCCGGGGCAGGCGCTGGAATTGTGGACGCCGACGCTTTATCAGGAAAATCCGCTCAAGGCGCAACTGACCCAGCGTGCCGGCGCCAGTCTGGCTTTGCAGGCCGGTTCCAGTGAGGTCGCGCTGGTCGATCCGACTCGTAACACCCTGACCCTTGGGCAGGGCTCGCGCATCAGTGTCGATCCGGGGCAACGCATCAATCTGCGCAGCGCCGGTCAGCTCACGGTCGATGGCCAGTTGAATGCGTGGGGCGGCACGATCGATATCCGTCAGCAGCAATTCGGCTCGCTCGATGTCGCTGATTCCTCGCAAACGGCAGACAGGCAAACCCACAACCGCTCGATCTGGATCGGCGAGCACGCGGTGCTGGACGTGGCTGGTCGCGTGGCCACCGGCATCGATGCGCTGGGAAGGGTGTATGGCCAAGTCGGCAAGGGCGGCTCGATCATCATTGGCGGCGAAACCGATGCGAAGAAGGCCACGGCCACGTCGGCCGCCGCCTATGTGATCGTGCGAAACGGTGCGCGACTGGAGGCCTCCGGCGCACAAGCGATGCTGGATATCGCCGGACAGGGACCGACGCTGGTTGCCACGGATGGCGGGCGAATTTCGCTGAGTTCCTACAACGGCCTGTTCATCGACGGCGACCTGCATGCGGCGGCCGGTGGTGCCGGGGCGGCGGGTGGGCGATTGGACATTGCCCTGGAGACGCCGAGTTATCTGCGCAGCGATGCGAGCAACGCTGTTCGCGTGCCGCGCGAAATCGTCATCGGCCAGCACGCCGGCCCGTCGCTGTTGCCGACGGGTCTGCAAGCGGGCGAAGCTGCGCCTGCGTTGCAATACGGGCGTGCCCGGCTGGGCGCCGATCAGTTGATGTCCGGCGGGTTCGATAACCTGAGTGTGCTGAGCAACGGTCTGCTGTCGTTCGACGGCAACGTCGATCTGCACATGAATCAAAGCCTGAGCCTGTATGCCGGGGCCTTGTCGCTGGCCGACGGCGCGCCAGACAACGTACGGATCAACCTGTCTGCGCCTTACGTGCGTCTGTCGGGTACGGGCAAATATTTCGAGGCTCCCGGCAACATCCGGCCACGGGTGATGAACAATCCGACCACCGAAGTGGCGCCGGCACACTTCACCGCCACGGCAGACCTGCTAGATCTGGGCAACAGTCTGTCGTTCGGCACGGCCGGGTCAATCGTGCAACTGAGCGGCCCGGCACTGGAGGTCGGGCGGCGAGGTTTTGAACAGGTCACGCTCGACAGTCGGGGCGATCTGCGCTTTCTGGCGCCCACCGGCAACGTCGAGAAAACCGAACTCTGGACGCCGGGCGACCTGAACCTGCGTGCCGCGCAGATCTACCCCGCCAGTGATGTCACCGCCGAGGTGCGCGTGGGTTATCAGAGTGTCCAGCGTGACGCCAATCCTGAGCGGACCCTGCGAATCAGCAGTTCCGGGGCGGCGCCGGCCGTGTTGCCTTACTCGGTCTTCGGCAACCTGACGCTGGCCGCCGGCCATATCGAGCAGGGCGGGGTGATCCGTGCGCCGCTGGGCATGATCAATCTGGGGGACAGCCTGGTTCTCAATACCCAGGCATTGCATCTGTTGCCAGGCAGTATCACCTCGGCCAGCGCCGCCGGACTGGTCATGCCTTACGGCGGCACCACCGACGGCATCGACTATCGCTACAACGGCAAGTCCGTGCTGCTTCGAGGGATCACCGCCGAAACCGCTGGCGTGACGCTCACCTCGAAGTACGTCGATGTGCAAGGCGGTGCGTTGATCGACCTGTCGGGTGGCGGTGATTTGCGCGGTGCCGGTTTCGTATCCGGGCGCGGCGGTTCCACCGATGCCCGCTACAACCCGCTGGTGCGCAATGCCAGTGACGGCACCTTCAGCCTGCCGGGCCTGGCCAGCAACCCGGTGTACGCCATCGTGCCGGGGAATCAGAGTGCTTATGCGCCGATGCTTGCCGAGGCGGGGGCGGTCGATCCGCGCATCGGCCAGCAGATCACCATCGGGGCCGGCGTGCCGGGGCTGGCGGCGGGCACCTATACGCTGCTGCCCTCGACCTTTGCGCTGTTGCCGGGGGCCTTCCGGGTCGAGGTCAATGGCCAGGCGGCAGCGGGTGCAACCAACGCTGCGTTGCCACTGCGCAATGGTTCGTGGACGAGTTCGGGGCGGATGTCGATTGCCAATACCGGCCTGCATGACAGCCTGGCGAGTCAGGTCATCCTGACATCCGCCGACGTGCTGCGCCGTTACTCGCAGTACAACGAGACCTCTTTCAGTCAGTTCATCCAGAGCGATGCGACGCGCCGGGGCGTGCCTCGGGCATTGGCGCCCATGGACGGCAAATCCCTGAGACTGAATCTGACCCAGGCCGCCGCACCGGGTAACGCGCTGGATTTCAACGGTCAGGCGCTGTTCCAGCCCGCCACGGGAGGCGTCGTCGGGACGGCGGTGGTGCACGGCGCGGCGAACTTCGAAATTCTCGGTGCGGGACATTCGAGCACTGCAGGTTTTGCAGGTGTGTCGCTGTATGCCGACAGCCTCAATTCGCTCGGCGCCGGCCGCTTGACCCTCGGCGCGCAACCGACGATCGATTACAACACGTCGGGCAACATCATCGCGTTCAGCGGCGATACTTCAACGATTACCCTGCGTGAAGGTGCCGTGTTGTCGGCACCCGAAGTGCTGCTGCGCACCACCCGCACCGATGGCGGTATCACCCTCGAAGCCGGCTCGGGTATCAACACTTTGGGGCGTGGCAATGCACCTTATGATTCCAGCACCGGCTTCATCTACAAACCGGGTGCGGCGGGGTTGCTGGTGGTGTCGAACGGCTGGACCAATGTGCTGGCGCCAGAGGTGTCGGTCAGGACATCCGGCGCGGGTGACATTCTCATTGGCAGTTGCCCGACGACAACGTGCAACAACCCGACGCTGCTCTATTCCAGCGGCAGCATTACCGCCGCCACTGACAAGCAATTCGAACTCGACGAAGCGGTACGCTTCGGCACCCGTCATCTGACGCTCGCCGTGGGCTCGGTCAATGCCGGCAGTGCCGAGGCCTTGAGCGCCGCCGGCAACCGGGTGCCGACCGGTCTGACCCTGAACCAGAATGTCTTGAATCGCCTGTTGCGGGGCGATACACAGTTCGGCGCGCCGGCGCTGGAAACCCTGAGCCTGACCAGTCGCGATGTATTCAATTTCTACGGCAGTGTCAGCCTCGATACCCTGGATCCGCAGACTGGCGTCAGCAAACTGCAAAACCTGATCCTCAGCACCCCGGCCATTTACGGCCTGGGTGAAAGCGGCGACGTGGCATCCATTCGCACCGCCAATCTGATCTGGAACGGTGCGCCTCAGGATCCAGGCGCGGTGATCACGGGCGGCGCGGGCACCGGTCGCGGCGCGCTTGATATTCAGGCGCAACGGATCGAGTTCGGCTACGGCCCCGATCCGCAGGCCAATGGCCTGGATGTGAACAAGCGGTTGGTGCTGGGTTTTGCCGACGTCAATCTCACCGCCAGCGATCGCATCACCGCCAACCACAAGGGCAGTCTTGAGGTGTATCAGGCGCAGGGCGCTTTCGATCCGGTCACCGGTTATGCCCACAGCGGCGGCAATCTCACATTGCGTACGCCGTTGCTGACGGGAGAGGCGGGCTCGGTCAACCTGCTCAAGGCCGGTAATAACCTGACCCTGACGGGGGCCGGCACAGCGACTGCCGCCAATGCACTGGGGGCGCAATTGACCCTTGATGCGCGCAATGTCTTGCTGGACAGCCGCATCGCCCTGGCCAGCGGCAAACTGGTGGTCAAGTCCGAGGACGATCTGACCCTCGCCAGTGGCGCGAATCTGGACATGGCCGGTCGCACGTTGCCGTTCAACGATGTGAACAAGTACAGCTGGGGCGGTGATGTGGCGCTGTACAGCCGCGACGGCAATATCCGCCAGGTGGCGGGCTCGCGAATCGATCTGTCGGCGCAGAACCATCAGGCCGGTAACCTGAGTGCCGTGGCCCTGGCCGCCGATGCGGGCATGGTCGATCTGCAAGGCGATATCCTCGGTGCCAGCAGCGGCTATTACGATGCCGGCGGCACACTGGTGCCGTACAGGGCCGGTGGCGTGGATGTCCGCGCGCAGCACCTCAATGGCGATCCGAGCCAGCAATTCGCGGCCCTCAATCAGCGTTTGAATGCGGGGCAAGTCTTTGGCAGCCGCAGCTTGCAGCTCAAGCAGGGCGATCTGTTGATCGGCGACGGGCTCAAGGCTGGCGAGGTCAATGTGTCGGTGGACAACGGTCGGCTGACGGTGGCTGGCCTGATCGATGCCAGTGGCGAGCGGGTCGGCAGTATCCGCCTGTCGGCGCAAAACGGCCTGACCCTGGCGGGCAATGCGGTGCTTGACGCCCATGGCCGTGTGTTGCGGGTCGACAGCTACGGCAAGATTATCGACGCCCCGAACCGGGCGATGGTCGAACTCAACGCCGGGCAAGGCGTGCTGACCCTCGGCAGCGGTGCGCGCATCGATTTGCGCCATGGCACCGAAGCCGTTCTTGGCACTCTGCCGGGGCAGTCCGACGGGTTGCTGCGCGGCACGCTGGAACTGAACGCGCCACGCCTGGGGGCGGATGACATTGCGATCGAAGCCGGCGGCGCACTGAGTATTCAGGGAGCCCGCTCGATTGGCCTCAACGCCACGCGCCGCTATACCGATGCCAGCGACGGCACGGACCCGTCGGCCAGTGGACGGCCGTATCAGGTGATCGATCAGGCGTACCTCGATCGCATTCACGGCGACAGCACGGCGTTCATCAATGCGGCGCTGGCCAACGGCAACTTGCTGAACAACAAACTCGCCGGCCTGAACAACGCCACTTATGCCGATGCCTTCCATCTGCGGCCCGGGGTCGAGATTGCCAGCAAAACCGCCGACGGTGATCTGGTGGTGCAGGGTGATGTGGACCTGTCCGGTTACCGTTACGCCAGCCTGAATCCGCACACGCAGAAGACTTCGGTCTACGGCTCGGGCGAGGCGGGTAACCTGGTGATTCGCGCGGGCGGCAACCTCGATATCCACGGCAGCCTCAACGACGGTTTCGCGCCGCCACCGGAGACTGTGGACGATGCGGGCTGGAAATTACTGTCGGGGATTCAGCCGTTCGGCGGCGATCTGATCGTACCGGGAGCGGGCGTTACGCTCGCGGACGGTACGGTGTTCCCGATCGGCGCCACGTTGAACTACGACCTCCCGTTGCAAGCGATGACGCTGGCCAGCGGCACGCTGCTGCCGACCGAGGCGACGCTGGCGGCGCCTTACACCTTCGGCGCCGGCACGGTGCTCGCCGGCTCGGTTCGCGATGCTTCGGGCAACATGCTGTATGCCGCCGGTACGCTGCTCGCCGACAGCGTGACTTTGCCCGCGGGCAGCCGGCTGGGAGCGGGTATCCGCTTGAATGACGCAACGGCGCTGCAAGCCTTGCGCTGGCCGAAGGGCGTGCCGCTGCCGGGCAGCGTCGAGGCCGGCGACAACGGGGTCAAGGGCGTGCGCCTGAGCGGTTCGCTGGCTCTGTTGCGCGGGTCGCTTATTCCGTCGATGACCCATGTCGTACTGGCGGACGGTACGGCGTTCATCGAGTTGCGGCCATTGACCGGCACGACCCAGGGGCGCAATTGGGCGGTCGCCAGCCTGTTGCCGGCCGGCAGTGCGTCATGGTCGATGCGCGTGGTGGCGGGAGCCGATCTGGGCGCCGCAGACAGCCGGGCAATCAAACCGGTGTCCAGCGATGGCAATCTGCGCCTGGCCGACACTCACTACGGCCTGACCGTGACAGAAAAACCACCGACCCTGGTCTGGGGCGAGGGCAACCTGGGCGGCTTCACGCCGGGCGACCCCGTCCCCGAGGATCAAATGATGTGGTGCGACTGGGCGCCGAACTCCTGTGTGCCGGCACCGCGTTGGGTCTGGGCACCGGACAACTGGATGGGCATGCCGCCTGGCTCGCCGATGACCGACGATGAAGTGCTGTCCTGGTGTGGCGCATTCCCGGAACTGTGCGTGGAAAACAAACCGGGTACCACCGTAAAGACCCACACCCAGATGTTCAGCGTGCTGCGGACCGGGACTGGTGATCTGGACGTGCTCGCCGCCGGCGATCTGAGCATGGATTCGCCGTATGGCGTGTATACCGCCGGCACTCAGTCCCAAGACATCGATCCGCGCTTCAACCAGCCTCGCGGACGGCTGTCAGACAACGGCTCGGTATTGGGCAGTGCGGGCGGCGCTTACGAAAAATGGGTCAGTGGCAGCGACAGCCTGTATCAGGCCTGGTACCCGCAGATGGGCGGCAACCTGACCATCAATGCCGGTGGCTCGATTGCGGGCGATGTACTGGGGCGTCGTGGTTTGTCGCAAACCATGGACACCCGTGAGCAGGTGCCGAGTGTGGCCGTGGGCAACTGGCTCTGGCGTCAGGGCACCGGCAACAGTGAGGTGCCGACCGCGTGGTGGATCAACTTCGGCAGCTATGCGACGCAACCGTTGCCGGATCAAAGTGTTGATACCGGCCCGTACCTGGTCGGTTTCACCGGTTTCGGCACCTTGGGCGGCGGCAATATCAGCCTGCGTGCCGGGGGCGATGCCGGCATGCTCAAGGCGATGGGCGACGGTAACAAGACCAACCTTTATCCGCGCGGGCAGGGGCTGGTCGTGGCGGTCGGCAGCACCGGGCGCGTGGGCAGCGATGGCAGCCTGCAATTGACCGGTGGCGGCGACATGGACATCCGCATTGGCGGGGTGGTCAATCCTTCATTGCAGGCCCGGGCCGGAGAGAACGGCATCGGTGTCGCACAACACGATCTGCAAGGCGCGTTGATCAACCTGCGCGGTGCTGCGCGACTGGCCAGCGGCGCGCTCGGCGGGATCAATCTGCAATATGGCGCCGAAGCCTCGACCCAGGATCCTCGCGAAGTTCGCCCGTTCGACCCGTTCACGTCCACGATGGGCAGCGCCTCCGGTGGGCTGGTGCTGATTCCGGGGGATTCTGGGATGAGTCTCAGCACGCGCGGCGATCTGGTGTTGGGCGGCGCGGCGGACCCGGGTCGGGTGCGCCTGCAGAACTCCACCCCGTTCACTACGCAAGACGGTGTCGTCCATGAGGGCGGCGGCTTGACGGGCTTCTCGTTGTGGACCGATCACACCGCCATTGACCTGTTTTCGGCAGGGGGCAATCTCACACCGAGCACTCAACTGGGCGAAGTCACAGGTCAGGGTCCTGTCACAGGGCGCAATACGTCGCCGACCGATGGACGCTTCGTGTACCCGTCGATTCTGCGGGCGGTGGCGGCGCAAGGTTCGATTTATGCCGGACCTTCTGCGGTCTACAGCCAGGGCAGTGGTACGGTGCCGGCAACCGGGTATTCGCTGTTGCTGGCACCCTCCAGCACCGGGCAACTGGAGTTGCTGGCGCAGGACTCGATCTACGCCGGCGGCTATGCGATCAATCAGTCGGGCGCCAGTCCGCTGTCCATCGCTACGCCGTTCGCGCCGGCCTTCAACGGTTACGGCAACCACACGTCGGCCACGCCGATCATGAGCAATCGCAACAGCGACGGGGTGTCGCCGGACAAGAATCTGCGCTATCCGTTATTCGCTTTCGGCGCCAACAGCTACTCGGGCTTGGGCGACGTCCACGCACCGGCGCGGATCTATGCCTTGAACGGTGATCTGGTGGGTGTTCGCAGCGGTGAAACGCTGACGTTCAGCTTGTCGAAACGTACCTGGTACGAAGCAGCAGGCCCGGTCTGGATGCTGGCCGGGCGCGATGTCGTGGCGTCCGGCACTTTCCTGGGCAACCCCACGACCGTCTCTTCTGCCGAGATGGGCGTACCGCCGTCCGAAACCATCACCTCGACCGGCAACCTGTTCGTGCATGACGACCCTCGGGACGTTTCGCGGGTATCGGCAGGGCGCGACATCCTCTACAGCAGCTTCGACATCGCGGGCCCCGGCGTCCTGGACCTCAATGCCGGGCGCAATATCCTGATGGAAAACCGCGCCAGCATCACCAGCCTCGGCTCGTTGGTCGCCGGTGATCAGCGACCGGGCGCCAGTGTGGTGTTGCAGGCCGGTGTGGGCGCGCAAGGGCCGGATTATTCGCGGTTCATCGCCCGTTACCTGAACCCGCAGAACCTTGCCGACCCGAACGCATCGCTCAACGGTCAACCGGGCAAAGTGGTCAAGACCTACCTCGACGAGTTGCAGAGCTGGTTGACCCTCGGTTACGGCTTCAGCGGCAACGCCGAACAGATGCAAGCGTTCTTCGCCGCGCTGCCGAGCGCCGAACAAGCGATCTTCGCCCGTCAGGTGTACTTCGCCGAACTGCGTGCCGGCGGTCTTGAGTACAACGATGTCGACGGCCCGCGCAAAGGCAGTTACCTGCGCGGTCGCAACGCCATTGCTTCGCTGTTTCCGACTACCGATGTGGCCGGCAATCCGATCCGCTACGACGGCGACATCACGCTCTACGGTGGTGCCGGGGTGAAAACCCTGTTCGGTGGCGATATCCAGATGCTCACACCGGGCGGCGGCCAGGTGTTCGGCATCGAAGGCGCCGCGCCGCCATCGACGGCGGGGATCATCACCCAGGGTTCGGGCAACATTCAGCTCTACTCCCAGGGCAGCATTCTGCTGGGGCAGAGCCGGATCATGACCACGTTTGGCGGCTCGATCCTGGGCTGGTCTGCCGAGGGCGACATCAACGCCGGTCGCGGCTCGAAAACCACCGTGGTCTACACCCCGCCGAAACGCGTGTACGACACCTGGGGCAACGTGACCCTGTCGCCATCGGTGCCGAGCACCGGTGCCGGTATCGCCACGCTCAACCCGATTGCAGAAGTGGCGCCGGGGGACATCGACCTGATCGCGCCGCTGGGCACCATCGATGCGGGCGAGGCGGGGATTCGCGTCTCGGGCAATGTCAACATTGCCGCGCTGACGGTGGTCAACGCCGCCAACATCTCGGTGCAGGGCAAGGCGACCGGCGTGCCGGTGGTCTCGGCGGTCAACACCGGCGCGATCACTTCGGCCAGTTCCGCTGCCTCGTCGGCCACCCAGGCGGCGGAAGACGTCGCCCGACAACAACAAGCCGCCTCGCGCCAGAACCAGGCCTCGGTGTTCACCGTGCAGGTGCTCAGCTTCGGCAACGAACAACTGGCCCCGACTCGCGACGGCGCCAGCCGCGCACCGACACCGGGCTACAACCCGAACAGCCCGGTGCAGGTGCTGGGCGCCGGGGCGCTGGATGAACAGGCGAAGCAGCAGCTGACCGAAGAGGAGCGGGGACAGCTGACGTTGTAAAGGACTCTCGTGTAGTACGCTTCGGGCGGCCGTTTGGCCGCCCTTTTTTTATGTAGATGAGGTTCGTGGGTATTGTCGTCGGGTGTGGACTAACGTCAGTATTTTGATGCGCCCGTTCACTCGATAGACCAGCAGATAGTTCGGATTGACCACCATTTCCCGAGTGCCTGGCGCTCGACCGGATCGGTAACCATAAGGGATTGATGAAAGCCTTTGCGTTGCTGCACCAACCTTGTGCTGCAGAGCCGCTGAAGCGTTGGAGTTGTATTGTTCAACGTAATCGATAATGTCAGCCAGATCGTCCAGAGCTTGATCGCTCCATTCAAGCGGCAGCGCGTCGATTCTTGCGTCTCTCTTCTAATAGTTGGTCGAGCCGCACCATGGCTTCCTCATGGGGAATGCCCGGGCGAGGATCATCCAGTACAGCCTGCACCTTGGCACGAAACCAGCGATCGTAGCTCTCTGCCTCTTCTTCGGATTCGAAGTCAGAGTAAAACGGGGAATGCAATATGCTCATAGTGATCTCCGTGATCAATTTCAGCAGTCTAAGGGGGAAAGGGCCCATTGTCGTCACTGGCAGACGATGCACCCCATGAGCCCTGTAGGAACCATGGGGTAGCGGCGCCCAGTATCTGCAAGTCCCCCCTTTGAAATCTGCCGGACGTTTCCCACCGTTGTCCGGCAATCTCGACCGCCGCTGTAGGCCTATTCCCACCCTCTGTTTTTCAGGTTTCCAGCCTACAAATCCGCGCGCGCCTTCCTACAAATGCACTCAGAACGCATACGGAATACTCACCTTCGCCCACAACATTTCGCCCTCTGGCCGGTTCTCCACGTCGAATTCCTTGGCCCAGCGGATCTCGGCGCTGGCGTACTTGAGGAAGGTGAAGTGCAGCGCCGGGCCGATGGCGAAGACTTTGCCGCGCACGCCGTCGTTCACGTCTTCGCCGGCGAATTGCACGGTGTGGCCGAACTGTTTGTCGTCGGTGGTCTGCTTGAGGTAGTAACCGTTGATGCCGAGCATCAGGTCGTCGGTGATCTTGTAGCTGGCCGAGTAATCGAAGTGGAAGATCTGCCCGGACTTGTAGTCGGTGTCCTTGTTCTTCTCGTTGAAGCTGTAGGTGGTTTTCATCGACACCTCGGTGCGCTCGGTCGGCAGCCAGGTGAAGGAGAACAGCGGTTTGTAGGTGTAGAAGTTGTTACTGGTGTTGGCCAGCCGATCGACGCTGTATTCGCCGGTGGGCACGGTGATTTCCACGGCGGCGCCGAGGGTCAGATCCTTGCCCATGTCCCACAGGATGATCGGCGCGATGGTGGTATCACCCATGCCTTCACGGGTGTCGCTCAGGCCGAACGCCGAGACTTCCTGCTTGAGCCACGGCTGGGCGATGTAACCGGCCAGACGTCCGCCGAAAATCCGCACCGGGCTCAGGTAGTCGAGGCGCGGGATGACGGCAGTGGATTCGATCTCGACATTCGGCACCTTGCCGCCGAGCGAACTGATGTTGAGCTTTCGTGACTTGTAATGGTTGTAATAGAGGTTGAAGGCGACCATGTTCTCCGGAAGGCTGTCGACCTCCAGCGGCAGCATGAAAAAGCCGTCGGTGCCGGGGCCGATGTTGTCGACGCCGGCTTCGGTGGCCAGCACCGGCAGGGTCGCGGCGCAGCCGAGCAGGCTCAGAGCCAGTCGCACAGGGAATGTCGCGCGATTCGGGGTCATGTCCGTCCTCATTATTATTGTGTTTTGGGCGCAACGCCGGCACGCAGGGTGCCCGGCCACGATAGAAATAAGCCCTTGGCGCACAACAGGGCAGGGTATTGGCGGACACGGAAGGGGGCTTCTGCGGACAGTCCTTCAACCCTGTGCTAACTTCCTTCGACATAACCGGTTACAAAAATAACAATTCAGCGTGATCCGGGATGTCAGCCTCCATGAACGTAAAAGTCCAAGACCCCACCTTCGAACTGGCGCTGGTGTCGCCATTTCTCCTGCAAACCCTGGCCGAAGTCGCCGCCAACAAGGGCATCGAGCCGCAGAGTCTGTGCCGTGGCCTGGGTTTTGATTTCGACGACCTGCAGGATCCGGCGCAGCGGATTTCCTATCGCCAGGCCGTGGCGATGATCCAGCGTGCGCTCAAGGCTTTGCCCAATCAGGGGCTGGGGCTGTGGGTCGGCGCGCAGAACGTGCTCGGTACGCTGGGTCTGCTCGGGCATGTGCTGTCGCTGTGCAAGACCTTGCGCGACGCGTTCGAGATCGGGGTTCGGCATCAGCACACTTCCGGCGGGATCGTGGTTTCCAGCGTCGATGTGGTGGGCGATCAGGTCTATGTCGATGTTGAGTGCCGGCTGCCGTTTGCCGAGGTGCAGGTGTTTGCGGTTGAAGAGTTTTTCGCCAGCCTGCTGGTCTATGGCCGGGCGCTGGTGGGCGAGACGTTCAAGCCGATTGCCGTGGAGTTCATGCACGCCGCGCCGGATTACCTGGATGAGTACCGGCGGTTGCTGGGGCCGGAGGTGCGCTTCGGGTGCCTGCACAACCGCATGTTGATCGACGTGCAATGGCTGGATGTGAACCTGCCCAACCATCATTCGCTGGCGCTGCGTCAGGCGGTCAAGTTGCTGGAGCTGGAAGCGGCGCAGGTTCACCAGAAACTCGATCTGATCCAGGCGGTGGAGCGGGCGATTGCCCGTGACTTGAGCCGGGGCAGCCATATTGAAAAGATTGCCGGCGACTTGAACATGAGCAGCCGCACCTTGCGCCGGCGGCTGACTGAACACTCACTGACGTTTGAAGCATTGCTGGAGCAAGTGCGTCAGGCGCGCACCATGAGTTTGCTGGCCAATCCTGAGATGCCGATCGAGCGGATTACCGAGGAAGTCGGCTATAGCGATGTGCGCAGTTTTCGCCGGGCGTTCAAGCGCTGGACGGGGAAAAGCCCGAGTGCGTGGCGCAGCGAGTGCGTCATCTGATCCCACACAAACCCTCCGCCTACAGTTAAACTCCGCGCTCTTTCCAAGGAGTCGACATGAGTTACTACCAGCCGGGCATTCTCGCCACCCCCGTTCCGCCACAAGCACGTCACCTGTTTTTCGCCCTCGAGTCGGTTGAAGCGCTGCCGCAGGCGATCGACAACCTGCTGAACCTGGTGGATGGCAAGTCGGCGGTGGTCGGTTTCGGTGAGTCCCTGGCCAAGGCCCTGAAGGTGAGCATCGACGGCCTGCGCAGTTTCCCGGCGCTGACCGGTGTCGGCGTGGAAAACCCGTCGACCCAGCACGCGCTGTGGGTCTGGCTGCACGGCGTCGACCGTGGCGATCTGCTCAACCGCAGCACCGCGCTTGAGGCCGCGCTGGCCCCGGCGCTGCGTCTGGTGCAGATGCAGGAAGCCTTTCGCCACAAGGACGGCCATGACCTCACCGGTTATGAAGACGGCACCGAAAACCCGCATGACGAAGCCGCCATCGCCGCCGCACTGCAAAGTGACGGCGCGGACGGTCTGGTCGGTGGCAGCTTCGCCGCGATCCAGCAATGGCAGCACGACCTCAAGGGTTTCCATGCGTTGTCCGCCGAGGACAAGGACAACATCATGGGCCGTCGCCTGAGCGACAACGAAGAGATCGACGACGCTCCGGTGTCCGCCCACGTCAAACGTACCGCTCAGGAAAGCTTCGCCCCGGAAGCCTTCGTCGTGCGCCGTTCGATGCCGTGGATCGAAGGCGACCGCGCCGGCCTGATGTTCCTGGCGTTCGGTTTCTCCCTCGACGCCTTCGAAGCGCAACTGCGCCGCATGAGCGGTCTGGAAGACGGCATCACCGACGGTCTGTACCGCATCAGCCGGCCGATCACCGGCGGCTACTACTGGTGTCCGCCGCTGCAAAACGGCCACCTCGACCTGCGCGCACTGCGCATCGGCTGAGGCACAAGTATGAACGTGGTGCGTTGGGGCATGATCGGTTGCGGCAGCGTCGCTGAACGCAAGAGTGGGCCGGCCTTCTACAAGGCGCCCGGCTCGGCGTTGGTGGCGGTGATGGGGCGACGTCTCGAAGCGGTGACCGATTACGCCGCGCGCCACGGCATCGCTCGGACGTACACCGACGTCGATGCCTTGATCAACGACCCCGAGGTGGACGCGGTTTACATCGCCACACCACCCGACAGTCACCACGCCTACAGCCTGAAGGTCGCCGCCGCCGGCAAGCATTGCTGCGTGGAAAAACCCATGGCGCTCAATGCCGGGCAAAGTCGCGAAATGCAGCAGGCGTTCGCCGATGCCGGTTTGCACCTGTTCGTCTCCTATTACCGCCGTTCGTTGCCGCGTTTCCAGCAGGTTCGGCAATGGCTGGAGCAGGGCCGCATCGGTCAGGTGCGGCACCTGAGCTGGACGCTGACCAAGGCACCATCGCCCAAGGATCTGGACGGCAGTGCAAACTGGCGCACCGATCCGGCGGTCGCCGGGGGCGGGTATTTTGCGGATCTGGCCAGCCATGGTTTTGACCTGTTCCAGTACCTGCTCGGCGACATCGTCGAAGTCGCCGGTTTCACCGCGCGTCAGGCCGGGTTGTACGCGGCGGAGGATGCGGTCAGCGCCAGTTGGCGATTCGCCTCGGGCGCGCTGGGCATGGGTTGCTGGAGCTTTGTCGCGGACCGGCGCGAGGATCGGGTCGAGATCATCGGCAGCCAAGGGCGAATCGGCTTTTCGGTGTTCGACGAGCATCCGGTCGAGCTGCATGCCGACGAGGACATCAGCCTGGAAATCCTCCATCACGAACACATCCAGTGGCATCACGTACTCGGTATGAACGCGCAGATTCGCGGTGAGTCCCGGCACCCGGCAATCGCCGCCGAAGCCCTGAAGACCGATTGGGTCATGGATCAGATCCTCAAGCGCCACTGAAGGCGCATCTAAGGTTATGCCCAAACAATATTTCTCAAGCTTGTCATAACGTCTCTAAGATCACGTCATAACTCGTTATAACAAGTGATCCCGTGATGACCGATAACGTTCTCTCCCTTGGCAGTGTTCCTCTGCACACCCAACTGCGCGACGTGCTGCGCGCCCGAATTCTCGACGGCGAATACCCGCAAGACAGCCAGATGCCGTCCGAAAGCGAGCTTGGCACGCTGTTCAAGGTCAGCCGCATCACCGTGCGCCAGGCCCTGGGCGATCTGCAGAAAGAAGGGCTGATCTTCAAGATCCACGGCAAAGGCACCTTCGTCGCCAAACCCAAGACCTTCCAGAACGTCAGCACCCTGCAAGGCCTCGCCGAGTCCATGACCGGCCGTGGCTACGAGGTGATCAACCGCCTGCGCAGCTTCAAATTCATTGCCGCCGACAAACTGGTCGCCGAGCGTTTGCAGATTACCGAAGGCGAAATCGTCGCGCAGATCAAACGCGTACGGCTGATCAACCGCGAGCCGATTTCGCTGGAAATCACCTACCTGCCCAAAGCCGTCGGCGAACGGCTGGAGAAGGCCGATCTGGTCACCCGCGACATCTTCCTGATCCTCGAGAACGACTGCGGCATCGCCCTCGGCCATGCCGATCTGGCCATCGACGCGGTGCTGGCCGACAGCGACCTGACTCAGGCGCTGAACGTCGAGGCTGGCTCGCCGATCATGCGCATCGAGCGTCTGACCCACGACGCCAACGGTCAGCCGCTGGACTTCGAACACCTTTACTACCGTGGCGATGCGTTCCAGTACCGCCTGCGGATCGACCGGCAAAAAGGGGCCTGAACATGACCCGCAATACTCTCGAACAGGAATACGACATCGTCGTGATCGGCGGCGGCACTGCCGGCCCGATGGCCGCGATCAAGGCCAAGGAAAAGAACAAGGAACTGCGCGTGCTGTTGGTCGACAAGGCCAACGTCAAGCGCAGCGGCGCGATCAGTATGGGCATGGACGGCCTGAACAACGCGATCATCCCCGGCCACTCGACGCCCGAGCAGTACACCAAGGAGATCACCATCGCCAACGATGGCATCGTCAATCAGGCGGCGGTCTATGCCTACGCCACCCACAGCTTTGAAACCATCGAGCAGCTCGACCGCTGGGGCGTGAAGTTCGAGAAGGACGAAACCGGCGATTACGCGGTGAAGAAAGTCCACCACATGGGCGCCTACGTGCTGCCGATGCCGGAAGGGCACGACATCAAGAAAGTCCTGTATCGCCAGTTGAAGCGGGCGCGAGTGAGCATCACCAACCGCCTGGTCTGCACCCGTTTGCTGACTGACGAGGAGGGCGCCGTCAACGGTGTGATGGGGTTCGACTGCCGCACCGCCGACTTCCATGTGATCAAGGCCAAGGCAGTGATTCTTGCCTGCGGCGCTGCCGGGCGACTCGGTCTGCCGTCATCGGGTTACCTGATGGGCACTTACGAAAACCCGACCAACGCCGGCGACGGTTACGCGATGGCGTATCACGCCGGGGCCGAACTGGCGAACCTCGAGTGCTTCCAGATCAACCCGCTGATCAAGGACTACAACGGCCCAGCCTGCGCCTACGTCACCGGCCCGCTGGGTGGCTACACCGCCAACAACAAGGGCGAACGCTTCATCGAGTGCGACTACTGGAGCGGGCAGATGATGTGGGAGTTCCACCAGGAACTGGAGAGCGGCAACGGTCCGGTGTTCCTCAAGCTCGATCACCTGGCCGAGGAAACCATCCAGAACATCGAGGAAATCCTGCACAGCAACGAGCGCCCGAGTCGTGGCCAGTTCCACGCCAATCGCGGCACGGATTACCGCACGCAGATGGTCGAGATGCACATCTCGGAAATCGGTTTTTGCAGCGGCCACTCGGCGTCCGGCGTGTGGGTCAATGAGCGCGCCGAAACCTCGGTGAAAGGTTTGTACTCGGCCGGTGACATGGCCGCTGTGCCGCACAACTACATGCTTGGCGCGTTCACCTACGGCTGGTTCGCGGGTCACAACGCGGCAGAGTTTGTTGCCGGGCGCGAGTTCTCTGCGCTGGACGCCGAGCAGATCGCGAAGGAAAAGGCTCGGGTCTACGCACCGCTGGATCGCGAACACGGTCTGCCGCCGGCCCAGGTGGAGTACAAGCTGCGGCGCTTCGTTAACGACTACCTGCAACCGCCGAAAGTGACCAAGAAGATGGAAATCGGCCTGCAACGCTTCAGCGACATCGAGCGCGATCTCAACGAGATGAAGGCCAACAACGCCCACGAACTGATGCGCGCCATGGAAACCAGCGTGATCCGCGACTGCGCCGAGATGGCCGCCCGCGCTTCGCTGTTCCGTGCCGAAAGTCGCTGGGGCCTGTACCACTACCGCGTCGATCACCCGCAACGGGACGACCGTGAATGGTTCTGCCACTGCCATCTGAAGAAGGGCGAAGACGGGCGAATGACCAGTTTCAAGAAAGCCGTCGAGCCTTACATCATCCCGCTCGATGCCGAGGAAATGCAGGCCTACGACCGCCTTCGGGTCGGTGCTTTCGCCGCTTGAGGCATCACTAGAGAGAGTCCGAACCATGGCCTACCAAGCCCAGGAAATTTTCTTCCGCTCCAATGCTCCCGTCACCGTGGACGAGGACAAATGCATCGCCGAAAAGGGCTGCACCGTGTGCGTCGACGTCTGCCCGATGGACCTGCTGGCGATCAATCCGGCCACGCAAAAGGCCTACATGGCCTTCGATGAATGCTGGTACTGCATGCCGTGCGAAAAGGACTGCCCGACCGGCGCCGTCAAAGTGGACATCCCTTACTTACTGCGTTGACTGAATGGACGCCATCGCTGGCAAGTCGAATCGTCGCACCGCAGCTCCCACAGGGATCTGCAGTGGGGCACAAATATTGTAGACACCGAAGAAACTGTGGGAGCTGGCTTGCCAGCGATGAGGCCACCCCAGACAGCACAAAAGCCATCCGTAAACCCCGGACGCTGGATTCACCCAACACCCCTCGTTTCCCACCGCGCCCTGATCGCGGCGGAGACGAACATCCTGTAAATGATTCGAGGGGATTCAACCATGTTGCGTGCAGCAATCGCCGGTCTGGTACTGGCTTCGTTCACCCTGTCGGCCTCGGCCGAAACCATCCGGATTGCCATCGGCACCCAGGACACCACCATCAACTGCGCCGCCGGCGGCCTGTTGATCCGCGAGCTGGGCCTGCTCGACAAATACCTGCCTCACGACGGCGCCTACAAAGACGCCAAATATGACGTGCAGTGGAAGAACTTCACCAGCGGCGCACCGCTGACCAACGAGATGGTCGCCGGCAAACTCGACTTCGGCGCCATGGCCGATTTCCCCGGTGCGTTCAACGGTGTGGCGTTTGAAGCCGCGGGTAAACACAGCCTGTTCATCAGCGTGCTGTCGGGCAGCATCAAGGGCAGCGGCAACGGCATCGTGGTGCCGAGCGCGTCCGGCGTGCAGTCGCTGAGCGAGCTCAAGGGCAAGACCATTTCCGTGCCGTTCGCGTCCACCGCCCACGGCATGTTGCTGCGCGCGGTGGCGGAGCAGGGCTGGGATCCGCTCAAGGACGTGAACATCATCGCCCAGCCGCCGGAGGTTGCAGGTTCCGCGCTGCAGGCCGGCAAGATCGACGCCCACGCCGACTTCGTGCCGTTCGCCGAACTGTTCCCGAGCCGTGGCTTCGCCCGCAAGATCTACGACGGCGCCCAGGCCAATGCGCCGACCTTCCACGGGGCGCTGGTGGATCAGGCCTACGCCAAGAAGTACCCGGAAATCGTCGTCGCTTACCTGCGCGCCAGCATCGAGGCCAATCAACTGCTGGCCGCCGAACCTGAGAAATACAGCGAACTGATCGCCAAGGTCACTGGCGTCGATGCTGAGGTCAACTACCTGTTCCACGGCCCGCTCGGCGTGCAAACCCGCGACCTGAGCTGGAAACCGGAATATCGCCAGGCCGTGGGCACGGCCATCGATACGCTGAAGTTGCTGAAAAAGGCCGATCGCGGGCTCGACCTGAATACCTTTATCGACGATCAGTACATCCGTGCGGCGTTCAAGGCTTCGAATCTGGATTACACGGCGCAACTGGCCAACTACGCGCAGACGCCGTTGAAGTCGGTCGATGCGGCGACCGGGAAAGCAATTTCGGATTTCAGTCATGTTGCGGAGATCTGGGTGCGGGGGGAGGACAAGGTCCGGCGGTATGCCTCGGCTGAAGAGGCGTTTACCGCACTGGCCGGCCTGAAGTCGGAAGGCAAGAACATCCGGGCGGTGTATGCGCAGGCGAGTGACAGCGGGATCAAGTTGCTGGCGGAGCAGGCGTGGTTTGCCAGTGATGCGAAGGGGCGGCTCAGCGCGTTTTTGCTCAAGGGGCAGGCGCAGCAATTTGCCTCGGCGCAGGGCGGGAAAGTCCTCGACTTCACGGATGCCACCACCCAAGCCGTGGCCACCCGTTAACTCAAACGTAGATCGTTCCCACGCTCCGCGTGGGAATGCCGCCATGGACGCTCTGCGTCCGCTTTGGATGTGACGCGGAGCGTCACGGGATGCATTCCCACGCGGAGCGTGGGAACGATCAGAGGTGATATATGTTTTCACGCTGGATCCCCCGAGCCGCCTCATTGCTGCTCTGCCTGCTCTTCTGGCAACTCGCCGCCAGCCACCACTGGAACCTCGGCCTCGTCACCTTCGCCAACGTCCCGACCCCGCTGACCGTGATCGAAGCCGCGCTCGGCCTCGGCGACTCCGGCAAGCTCATCCAGCACCTGAGCGCCAGCCTCGGCCGGGTCTTTGCCGGTTACCTCGCCGCACTGGTAATCGGCATCGCCCTGGGCCTGGCCATCGGCCGTTCGAAATGGGCCGAAGACCTGCTGCTGCCACCGCTGGAAGTACTGCGCCCAATCCCCGCCGTGGCATGGATTCCACTGGCCATCCTGATGTTCCCATCCTCCGAACTGTCGATGGTCTTCATCACCTTCACCGGCGCGCTGTTCCCGATTCTGCTCAACACCGTGCACGGCGTCGAGGGCGTCGACCCGCGCCTGATCGCCTCGGCCAAAAGCCTCGGGGCCGGGCGTCGGGCGATCCTGCTGGAAGTGATCCTGCCGGGTGCCGCACCGAGCATCATCACCGGGCTCGCGATCGGCATGGGCACCTCGTGGTTCTGTCTGGTGACCGCCGAAATGATCTCCGGTCAGTTCGGCATCGGTTACTACACCTGGGAGTCCTACACCATCCAGAACTACGCCGACATCGTGGTCGGCATGTTGCTGATCGGCGTGTTGGGCATGGGCAGCAGCCTGCTGATCAAACGCCTGGGCGGGCTGTTCACGCCCTGGCATCGACCACGAGGAAAACCCTGATGAGCGTGATGCAAACCCCGGAAGGGCGGATCGATATCCGCCAGTTGTCCATCGTCCTCGGCGAAGGCCGGCAAGCGTTCGAAGCGGTGCAGGGCCTGGATTGCCAGATTGAGCCGGGCCAGTTCGTGTGCATTCTCGGCCCCTCCGGTTGCGGCAAGTCGACCTTGCTCGGTGCGCTGGCCGGGCATCTGCAACCCCATGGCGGGCAGTTGAAAGTCGATGGCGCCGAAGTGTCCGGCCCGTCGCCACAACGCGGCATGGTGTTCCAGCATCACACGTTGTTTCCGTGGCGCACGGTGCGCGACAACGTTGCCTTCGGCCTGAAGATGCGTGGCATCGGCAAGGCCGAGCGCCATCGCGCCGCCGATGAAATCCTCAAACTGGTCGGCCTCGAAGGTTTTGCCGACCGCTGGCCGGATCAGCTTTCCGGCGGCATGCAGCAACGGGTGGAAATCGCCCGAGTGCTGGTCAATCGCCCCCGGCTGTTGCTGATGGACGAGCCCTTCGGCGCACTGGACGCATTGACCCGGCTGAACATGCAGGAACTGCTGCTGGACATCTGGACGCGGATTCGCACCACCGTGGTGTTCGTCACCCATGATATCGACGAAGCGCTGTTCCTCGCCGATCGCTTGCTGGTGATGAGCGCACGGCCGGGGCGAATCATCGAAGACCTGCGCCTGGATTTCCCACGCCCACGCACCACCGAACTGGTGACCAGCCACGAATTCTCGCGCCTCAAACGCCACTGCCTCGACCTGCTGCGCCACGACAACGACCGACCGCTGCCGCGCCTCAACCCGCTCGGCCTGCCTCCCGAAAACTCTTTGCCGAGATTTGCCCTGTGACCTCATTTTTTGCTGTGACCGATAACGACGACATTCTTGCCCTGCAACCACGCCTGACCGCCGATGACGCCGGTGTACGGCGGATTGCCCTGATCGATCTGGCTGACCTCGAAGAACCGGACGGTCTGCTCTGGCTGGTCGAACGTCTGGCCGAAGACCCCGCCGAAGAAGTGCGTGCCGAAGCGGCGCGTCTGTTGGAGGCCTGGGAAGACGAGCCGGTGGTTGAAGCGTTGTGCCAGGCACTGACGGATCCGTCGCCGGCGGTGCAGGCCGCTGCGGCGCAGAGCCTGAGCCTGCTCAAGACCGAAGCGGCGGGCAGGGTGATTCTGCCGTGGACCGCCCATGCCGAAACCGGCGTGCGGATTGCCGCGTTCCGGGCCTTGCGCGAGTTGCGTTTCCCCGGCGCTGCGCCGGCGGCGATTCAGGCGCTGAACGATGCTGACGCCAGTGTCCGCCGCGAAGCCGTCGGCGTACTTGGCTGGCTCAAGCAACTCGACGCATTGCCGGCACTGGCCCGCCTGGCGAGTGATGACCCGGACACCGAAGTACGTCGCGCCGCTACCGGCGCCCTGGGTCTGGCGAGTGACGCCGAAGTGCTGCCCGCGTTGCGTCAAGCCTTGCAGGATCAGGCCTGGCAAGTGCGCGAAGAAGCCGCGACCACCCTTGGCAAGGTAGGCCATACCGACGCGGGCCCGGCGCTGATCGAAGCCTTGGCCGACGACTACTGGCAAGTACGCCTGCGCGCCACCCGCAGCCTCGGCCGTTTGCGTTACGTGCCGGCCCTCGACGCCCTTATCGACACCCTTGGCCATCGCATCAGCAACCTGCGCAAGGAAGCCGCGCTGGCCCTCGGCGAACTGAATGATCGCGGGGCCGTGGCCGCGTTGCAGGCCGCGCAGGAAGACGGCGACTCGGAAGTGCGCAAAGCCGTGCGGATTGCCTTGAGTCAGCTGCAATGAATCCGCTGTCGGTCGGTAATTCCCAAAGCGAACACCGGTTACGGCTGAACTGGCCGGATGGCCGCGAGCAGCTTCTCGACCATGCCGAACTGCGCCGCCAATGCCCGTGCTCGCAATGCCGGGCGTTTCGTCTGCGGGGCTCGCCACCGTTGGTTGACCCGCGTGTGCGGGTTATCGAATTGAACGCTCAGGGCTACGGCCTGCAACTGGTGTTCAGCGACGGCCATCAGCGCGGGATCTATCCGTGGCAATACCTGGAGCAGCTCAGTTCTTGAGAATATCGCTTCCCCTGTGGGAGCCGTCGCACCGCAGCTCCCACAGAAATCTTCGATGTCTGAATTATTGCGCGGCAGTCATCGCCGGCCGACAGCCATGGAAAATATCCAGCCCCGGCTGATACAGCGACGTCCTGACTTCGAACAACCCGAGCACCGAATGGAACAGGTTGTCATGGCTCAGATCCGGCTGGCTGCTTTTGCCTTGCAGGCAGCCACGGTCGATGCCCAGTTGCGCCAGGGTGTTGTTGCCGAACCACATCACCATCGGCACATGGGTCTGCGCTTCCGGCGCCAGCGCATAGGGCGCGGCGTGCAGGTACAGGCCGTTCTCGCCAAGCGATTCGCCATGGTCGGACACGTACAGCATCGACGTATCGAGATGGTCCTGATTGCGCTTGAGCAGCTCGATCACCTTGGCCAGGAAATGGTCGGTGTAGAGAATCGTGTTGTCGTAGACGTTGACCAGTTCGTCATGGCTGCAACTGCCCAGCTGATTGGTGTGGCAGATCGGTTTGAAGCGCTCCATGTCCTTGGGGTAACGCTCGTAGTATTCCGGGCCGTGGCTGCCGTCGGCGTGCAGGACGATGATCGCGTTGCCCTTGAGGCTGTCGATGTAGCCTTGCAGGTCGGCCAGCAGCGCTTCGTCGAGGCAGTTGTTGCCGTCGCAGAACGGCCCCGGCTGGTTCTTCGCGATGTCGCGGTTCGGCACCCGCAGGCAAGTGCCCTTGCAGTCGCTGTTGTTGTCCAGCCACAACACCTGCACGCCGGCCCGTTGCAGGATGTCCAGCAGGCCTTCGTAGGTTTTGCCTTTCTTGTCGCTGTAGTCCTCGCGGGGGAACATCGAGAACATGCACGGCACCGACACCGCCGTCGAAGTGCCGCAGGAATGCACCTGGGTGAAATTGAGGATGTCGAGTTTGCTCAGCTCGGGGTTGGTCTCACGCTCATAGCCGTTGAGCGAGAAATGGTCGGCCCGTGCGGTTTCGCCGACCACGAACACCATCAGCGATTTCTTCTCGCGGGAGGCCGCCTTGGCGCTCATCACCGCGTCTTCGCCGATGGCCTGCACCACAAAATGCTTTTTGATCCCCAGCCGCTGCTTGGTGTATTTGCTGATCGCGTAGATGTAGTTGGTCGGGTTGATGAAGTGGGTGAGCTTGTCTTCCTCGCGAAAGATCGGCGCGTAGGTCGAATAGAACGCGCCCACCGATGCGCCGATCACCAGCACGCAGGCCACAATCACCAGCACCTTGTTCAGCAAGCCCCGAAAGAACGGCCGATAAACCACCGGCCAGCGCCAGATCAGCACGGCCGGCAACACACCGAGCAACAGCACGTAAGCCAGCAGTTTGCCGCTGAACAGCGCGGTCGCTTCCCCGGGATTGGTTTCGAACACGTTCTGGATCATCACCGTGTCGATGGTGATGCCGTACTCGTTCATGAAATACGCCGCGCAGGCCGAGAGCAGGGCCACCAGGGTCAACGCCGGTTTCAGCGTCCAGCGAAACGACACCAGGGTCAGCAGCAGGGTGATCGCTGCCCAGAGAAACAGCCCGAAAGACGCGAAAAACGCAAGTTTGTGCGCACCTTGCAAGGTGATCAGCGTTCCCAGTGCTTTCCAGGTCGCCAGGTTGTACAGCGCCACCAGTGCCAGGGAAAACAGCAGCACCAGGCGGGTCGGAGTGATGGACGGTAAACGCAGTCCTTTGCCCAAAGCCATTTCGATACTTTCCTCTACGTCAGTCGAAAACCCATACGGTTACGCGCGTAACTGTAGAAGAGCATTGGTAAAAATTCCGTAAACATCCGGTAACAAAATCACGGTAAGTGCAAAAAAAACGTGGGCGCCAGCAGGCCGGCTCCCACGGACAACTGCAGCGGTTCAGAAGGATTTGCTGACGCTGGCGACGACCGTCGCCGTGCACACGTCCTTGAAGCCCCAACTGCTCAGACACTGGCTCTGCGAGAGGTCGGTGTCGGTGTAGCTCAGGCCCAGTACCACGCCGGCCAGGTTGTGGGTCAGTTTGACTTCCCACTCCCGGTAGGACTCTTCGCTATGACCGGACGCCGAATACATATGCGGGTCCTTGAAGTCCATGTTGCCGTAGCGCAGCTTCAGCCCGGAATCGAACGGCAATTCGGTTTCATAGCCAATGTAGCTGTAGAGCGAACTCTGTTTGCTGTCGATGCCCGGCGCGTCACTGGAGTAATAGGCCGCCAGTTTCACGCCGTAAGCGCTGAGAATCGAGTACACCTCGCTTTGGTTGAACTGGCTCTCTTTGGGATACGCGTATTTGATGTAGCCCAGATCCAGGCTCACAGCTTCGGTGGCCTGCCACAGCCAGCCGGCGTAGTAATCGACCTCCTGACGGGTTTTCAGGCCGCCACCGAAATCGACGTTCGAACTCCATGCGCCGAGGTACAGGCCGCTGCTGTGGGCCAGGGTCAGACCGGCCTGAAGGGCTGGGTCGTTCTGGGTCTGGGAGATGCCGCGGGTGCGGTAATCGCTGGCCAGGGTCAGATCGACCAGCACCGCGAAATCATCGTTCAGGGCAATTGCGTGGCTGCTCAAAGGCAGCAGGCTCAAGGAAGTGAGGGCGAGCAGGGGCAAGGCTTTCATGTGAAGTCCCGTTGTTGTGGTTGTTATGGGCAGGAAGCGGGCAAGGCTGCGCCGGACCCCGGCGACGGGCGCGGGGTCGGGCAGCGGATACGGCGATTGTTATTGGAGGGTAGGGGCGTAGACCTGACGGCCGGCGAACCAGGTTTGCAGCACCTGGGTGTCATGCAGGGCCTTGTCGTCGACGCTGAACACGTCGCGATCGAGCACGATGAAATCGGCCTGTTTGCCGGGGCTCAGCGAGCCGATCTGTTGTTCCAGGCCGATGGTCCGCGCGGCGTTGGCGGTGTAGGCGTAGAACATCGTTTCGCGGTCCAGGCGTTCGTCGGCGTTGAGCACGCCCAGCGGCCCGGTGCGGGTGATGGCCTGGGCCATGGCGTTCCACGGGTTCGGCGAGGACACCGGCCAGTCACTGGCGCCGGCAATCGTCGCGCCTTGCTTGAGCAGCGAATGCGCCGGGTATTGATAGCGAAAGGCGAGGGCGCTGACGTAAGGCTTGATCATGTCGGTGGTGTAGTCGTCGGCGCTGGCCCACAGCAGTTGCATCGAGGCAATCACGTTCAGCGGCTTGAAGCGGGCGAACTCCTTCGGGTTGACCATTTGCAGGTGGGTGATCGAGTGCGTTACGCCGCTCTGCCGGTCCTTGCGCGCCTGGGCGATGCCGTTCAGTGATTCGCGCACCGCGCGGTCGCCGATGGCGTGGATGTGCACCAGCCAGCCGCGCTGGTCGATGGCGCTGACCAGTTCGCCGAAGTGCTGTGGATCGATCAGCAACTCGCCCTGTTTGTGCGAGTTGCTGTAGGGATCGATCATCGCCGCGCTCTGGGCCGGGTATTCGATCACGCCGTCGGCAAAGATCTTGATCCCCGGCAGCGTCAGGTTGGGAATGCCCTGAAACTGCCGGCGAACCTTGTCGAGGGTGTCGAGATCGGCCGGGACGCTTTTCGGATTGGCCACCAGCAGCGCGGCGACGTGGGCAGTCATGCCGCCGCTTTCCGACAGGGCCTTGTAGGCCGGCAGCACGCCGACGGTTTTCTCGGTGGGCTTGAGGGCGAACACCGGCTCGCCCGGCGCGGCGTTGGCGGCGGGGTCCATCCACGCGGTGATGCCGAGGCTGTTGTTGAAACGCACCGCCGATTGCGCTGCCTTGAGCATGTCGGCCGGGCTCGGCACTGGCATTTTCGAGGCCACCCGATCCCAACCGGCGTCGACCACAAAGCCGTCCGGTTCACCGTTGGCCAGTTTGCCGATGGTGTCTTTTTCTGCGTCCGGCAGAGTTTTCAGCAGCGCGGCGTCGATACCCGCACGTTTGAGCATCACATTGTTGGCCCATGCGGTGTGGTGATCGCTGCCGGTGAACACCACCGGCACGTCGGTCCATTCGCCGTGGTTGAAGATTTTGCCCAGCGCTTCAGCCTTGGCCCAATACGCCGAACTCATGCCGGCCACGCTCAACACATCGCCATGCCGGGCCTTGCCGTCGTCACGCCAGCCGCGCAGGCGTTTTTCCAGTTCATCCAGACTGACTACGTCGTCTTCCATATTGGCCGAGACCATTTCCAGTCCGCCGAAAATCGCGTGGGAATGGCTGTCGATCAGGCCGGGCATCAACGCCTGACCTTTCAGGTCGATGACCTGGGTGCCGGGTTCGATCAAGGCCTTGATCTGCGCATCGCTGCCGACTTTCAGCACCTTGCCGCTCTCCACGGCCAGCGCCTGAACCTTCGGTTGAGCGCGGTCGGCGGTGAAAATCTTGCCATTGAGCAGCACCAGATCGGTGGCGGCCATGGCTTCCATCGAGGCAAAACTCATAGCGGCGATCAGCAGATTTTTTGTGAAATGCGGGATGAATCTTTTCATTGAACATTTCCTTGTTATTGCGTCTGATGGCCAGATTAGTGGCTGCCAACGCCCGACAGAACGCCTCCCTCACGAAAAACGTTTTTGCCTGAATGGAAAAAGCATGGACAAGCTGGGTGCACTGAAAATGTTCGTGGTCACCGCGCAGCTCGGCAGTTTCAGCCGCGCTGCCGAGCAACTGGGCAAGACCCCGTCGGCCCTGACCAAAGCGGTCAATCATCTGGAATCCGAACTCGGCGCACGGCTGTTCGAGCGCAGCACGCGGCGGATTCTGCTGACCGAAATCGGCCGGCTGTATCTGGAAACCGCACGCCAGGTGCTGCAACGGCTGGACGAGGCCAGCGAGGAAATCGAGCAGTTGCAGCACGGTCTGCGTGGCAGCCTGAAAATCACCGCACCGCTGGCTTACGGGCGAGCGTTTCTCGATCAGGTGTGTGACGGCTTTTTGCAGCAATACCCGCAGATCAGCCTGCAAGTGGATTTGTGCGACGAATTCGTCAATCTGCTGGAAAGCGGTTACGACCTGGCGTTGCGCGAAGGGCACGATGATTTGCCGGGGTTGATTGCGCGGGTGGTCGGCAGCAATCGCCTGGCGCTGTGCGGCAGCCCCGAATACCTGGCGCGCAAGGGCTTGCCGGTCACGCCGCAAACCCTCGATCAGCATGAATGGCTGCTGTACCGGCATCCGTTGCTCAGCCGCGAATTCTGGTGGGCCGAGCGCGACGGCCAGCGCCTGAGCCTGGCGCAACCGGCAGCGCCGCTGTTGCGCAGCGACAATTACGACCTGCTGTTGGCCAGTGCCCTGGCCGGGCGCGGCTTGCTGCATACACCATTGTGGAGCGCTGCGCCGTACATCGCCGACGGGCGACTGGTGCGGGTCATGGCGGATTACGAGATCGACCCGGACAGCTTCGGCCCGCACATTCTGGCGGTGTACCCGAGTCATCGGCGGGCGACGGCCAAGGTTGTGGCGTTTATCGACTACATCGCAGGCTTTCTCGCCGAACGCGGTTTGAACTGACTCCGAGCTTCTGATCGTTCCCACGCTCCGCGTGGGAATGCAGCCCGTGACGCTCCGCGTCACTGGACGCGGAGCGTCCCTAGAGGCATTCCCACGCAGAGCGTGGGAACGATCAGTCACAGGGTTTGAGCTGACTGGCGGTGCTTGTCAGGAAAATCCCACAGGAGTACAAATGTACTCCATGACGACTCTGACTCCCCGCCGTACCGCCATCCTGACCTTTATCCGCGAACGCATCGCCGAACACGGTCAGCCCCCAAGCCTCGCTGAAATCAGCGAGGCTTTTGGTTTTGCCTCCCGCAGCGTGGCGCGCAAGCATGTGCTGGCGCTCACCGAAGCCGGGTTTATCGAGGTCAACCCGCATCAGGCCCGGGGCATTCGCCTGCTCGGGCAACCGGCGCGGCCGGAGCTGCTCGAAGTCCCGGTGCTCGGCCGGGTGGCCGCTGGTGCGCCCATCGGTGCCGATGCCGACCTGCACAATCGGCTGATGCTCGATCCAGCGCTGTTCTCCCGCACGCCCGACTACATGCTGCGGGTGCAGGGCGATTCGATGATCGAGGACGGCATTCTCGACGGCGATCTGGTCGGCGTGCGGCGCAACCCCGAGGCGCTCAACGGCCAGATCGTGGTGGCGCGGCTCGACGGCGAGGTCACCATCAAACGCTTCGAGCGGGTCGGCGATGAGGTTCGCCTGTTGCCGCGCAACCCGGCGTACCAGCCGATTGTGGTGCGGGCCGATCAGGACCTGGCCATCGAAGGGGTGTTCTGCGGTCTGGTGAGGCAAGGCTGATGGGGGCCGTCGTTGCGCTGGATACGCTGTTCAACGGCGGCCAGGTCTGGAAGGGCCGGCCTGCGCCACCGGCCGCCAGCCCACAACCCACCGGGCACGCGGCGCTGGACGCAGCGTTGCCCAGTGGCGGCTGGCCGGAAGCGGCACTGAGCGAAATCCTGCTGGCCGGCCCCGGTGTCGGTGAACTGCAACTGGTGTGGCCGACCCTGGCGCGGCTGTCGGCGGCGGGGGAGCGCATCGTGCTGGTGGCGCCGCCGTTTGTGCCGTACCCGCAGGCCTGGGCCAATGCCGGGGTCGATCTGCGTCAGTTGTCGGTGATCCGGGCCAGCGAACGCGATGCCTTGTGGGCGGCGGAACAATGCCTGCGCTCGGGCAGTTGCGGCGCGGTGCTGTGCTGGCCGCACAAGGCCGATGACCGCGCCTTGCGCCGTTTGCAGGTGGCGGCGGAAACCGGCCAGACCCTGGCGTTCGCGTGGCGCCCCTTGAGCGAAGCGGTCAATCCGTCGCCGGCCGCGTTGCGCATTGCCATCGATGCGCGCCCGGCGCAGTTGCGCGTGCTCAAGTGCCGGGGCGGTCTGGCGCGCAGCGCACCGATTGCCTTCACCGTGGGGCATTGAGGTCGCCATGCGCTGGGTTTGCATTCTGTTTCCGCAATTGGCCCTCGACGCCGTGCTGCGTCAGCGGCCCGATCCCGAGCAGCCGTTGGCGCTGCTCAGCGGCCCGGCCCAGCGCCGGGTGCTGCAAGCGGTCAACCCGGCGGCGCGGGCCCTGGGCTTGCGTCCGGGGCAGTCGATGACCGCCGCTCAGGCCATGAGCAAAGGGTTCGCCACTGTCGATTACGATTCGGCCGAGGTCGAGCACTGGCAGCAGTTTCTCGCCGCCTGGGCCTATCGCTTCAGCGCCCAGGTCAGCGTGCATTACCCGCGCACCGTGGTGTTCGAGATCGAATCGAGCCTCGGTCTGTTCGGTTCCTGGGCGCAGTTCGAGGCACGCTTGCGCACGGAGCTGACCGAGCTGGGTTTTCGTCATCGCATCGTCGCCGCGCCCAATCCGGTGGCGGCGCGGGTGTTGGCCAACGCCTACGACGGATTGGTGGTGCCCGACGGTGAAGCCCTGCGTCATCATCTCGGGCAATTGCCGGTCGACCGCATCGGCCTTGAACCGAGCGTGGCCACGGCGCTGTCGCGTATGGGCCTGCGTAACCTCCATCAGGTGCAGAACCTGCCGCGTCAGGCCCTGGCCCGACGTTTCGAGGCACCGATGCTCAAGCACCTGGACACGCTGTTCGGCGCACGGCCGCTGGCGCTGGCGTTCTACCTGCCGCCGGATCGCTTCGACGTGCGCATCGAACTCAATTTCGACGTGCAGTCCCATCAGGCGCTGCTGTTCCCCTTGCGCCGCCTGACGTCCGATCTGGCGGCTTTTTTGTGCGGGCGCGACAGCGGCGTGCAGCGCTTCGATCTGCACCTTGAACACGCGGGGCTGCCGGACACGCTGATCAAGGTCGGCCTGCTCAGCGCCGAGCGCGATCCGGCAATGCTGTTCGAGTTGGCCCGTGGCCGACTGGAGCAGGTGCAGGTCGAAGCCCCGGTGCGCGGTTTTCGTCTGCGCGCCGAGGACCTGCCGAGTTTCGTGCCGCAGTTTCAGGAACTGTTCGACGACCGTCCGCAGCAGACCTTGCCCTGGGAGCAATTGCGCGAACGTCTGCGCGCGCGGCTGGGGGATGAGGCGGTGCAGGGCCTGCGCTTTCAGGCCGATCACCGTCCGGAGTGCGCGTGGCAGAACGCCGACGACAAGCAGCGTTGCCCTGCATTGCCGGGTGTGCAGCGTCCGGGTTGGTTATTGGGCGAGCCGCAGTCGGTGCCCGAAGGTTCGGCGCGCATCCTCATGGGGCCGGAGCGCATCGAGTCCGGCTGGTGGGACGGTGACGACGTGCGCCGCGACTATTACCTGATCCAGAACCGCGCTGGACAGCAAGGCTGGGCGTACCGCGCTGTGGGTGAGGGCGGTCCGTTGTGGCTGCAGGGCTGGTTCGCGTGAGCCAGGGTTATGCCGAGCTGCACTGCCTGTCGAATTTCAGTTTTCAGCGCGGTGCGTCCAGTGCGCTGGAGCTGTTTCAGCGAGCGAAGAAACACGGCTATCAGGCGCTGGCGATCACCGATGAATGCACCCTCGCCGGGATCGTCCGTGCCTGGCAGGCGGCCAAATCCGTGGAGCTGCCGCTGATCATCGGCAGCGAAATCCGCATCGAGCACGGCCCGAAACTGGTGTTGCTGGTGGAGAACATCGAGGGTTATCAGGCGCTGTGCGGCTTGATCACCCAAGCTCGACGGCGCACGCAGAAAGGCCAGTATCAAATACTGCGCGAGGACTTCAGCGAACCGTTGCCGGGATTGCTGGTGCTGTGGGTGCCGGAGGCGGTCGATGACGTGGAAGAGGGCCGCTGGCTGAAGCAGACCTTCGGCGAGCGGCTGTGGCTGGCGGTGCAGTTGCATCGCGGGCAGAACGATCGGCAACGGCTGGCCGCACTGCTGAGTCTGGCGGATGAACTGCAGATTCCAGCGGTGGCCAGCGGCGATGTGCACATGCACGCCCGTGGCCGACGGGCCTTGCAGGACACCATGACCGCGATCCGTCACCACGTCCCGGTGGCCGAAGCCGGATTGCGCCTGCACCCCAACGGCGAGCGGCATTTGCGCAGCCTCGATGTGTTGCGCGAGTTGTATCCGCAGACCTTGCTGAACGAATCGGTAAAGCTGGCCCGGCGCTGCACCTTCGATCTGGGCGAGTTGCGTTATCAATACCCCAAAGAGCTGGTGCCCGAGGAACACAGCGCCAGTTCCTGGCTGCGCCACCTGACCGAACAAGGCATCGCCTGGCGCTGGCCGAAAGGCGCACAGCCCAAGGTGCTCAAGCAGATCGACGATGAGCTGGAGCTGATCGCCGAACTCGGCTACGAAAGCTACTTCCTCACCGTGCACGACGTGGTGCGCTTCGCCCGGGAGCAGAAAATCCTCTGTCAGGGCCGGGGCTCGGCGGCCAACTCGGCGGTGTGTTTTGCCCTGGGCATCACCGAAATCGACCCGGACCGCACCACGCTGCTGTTCGAGCGTTTCATGTCGAGGGAGCGCAACGAACCGCCGGACATCGACGTCGATTTCGAGCACGAGCGCCGGGAAGAAGTCCTGCAATACGTGTTTCGTCGTTATGGTCGCCGTCGTGCCGCGCTGACCGCGGTGGTCAGCACCTACCACGCCTCCGGTGCGATCCGCGATGTGGCCAAGGCGCTGGGGCTGCCGCCGGACCAGATCAATGCGCTGGCCGACTGCTGCGGTCACTGGAGCGATGAAACGCCACCCGTGGAGCGCCTGCGCGAGGGCGGTTTCGACCCCGAAAGCCCGCTGCTGCACCGGGTGCTGAGCCTGACCGGGCAACTGATCGGCTTCCCCCGGCACCTGTCGCAGCACCCCGGTGGTTTCGTGATTTCCGAGCAACCGCTGGACACGCTGGTGCCGGTGGAAAACGCCGCCATGGCCGACCGCACGATCATTCAGTGGGACAAGGACGATCTCGATGCGGTCGGCCTGCTCAAGGTGGATATCCTCGCCCTCGGCATGCTCAGCGCGATCCGCCGCTGTTTCGACCTGCTGCGCCGTCATCGCCATCAGGACCTGAGCCTGGCCACCATCCCGCCTGAGGATCGCCCGACCTACGACATGATCAGCCGCGCCGACACCATCGGCGTGTTCCAGATCGAGTCCCGGGCGCAGATGTCGATGCTGCCGCGCCTGCGCCCGCAAACCTTCTACGACCTGGTGATCGAGGTGGCCATCGTCCGGCCGGGGCCGATCCAGGGCGGGATGGTTCATCCGTACCTGCGCCGTCGGAATCAGGAGGAAGAGGAAACCTATCCGTCACCGGAGCTGGAAGTGGTGCTCAAGCGCACCCTCGGGGTGCCGCTGTTTCAGGAACAGGTGATGCAGATCGCCATCGTTGCCGCCGACTATAGCCCCGGCGAAGCTGACCAGTTGCGCCGCTCCATGGCCGCGTGGAAACGCCACGGCGGGCTGGAACCGCACAAGGAACGACTGGCCGCCGGCATGAAGAAAAACGGCTACAGCCCGGAATTCGCCGCGCAGATCTTCGAGCAGATCAAGGGCTTCGGCAGTTACGGTTTCCCTGAATCCCACGCCGCCAGTTTTGCCTTGCTGACCTATGCCAGTTGCTGGCTCAAGTGCCATGAACCGGCGGCGTTCGCCTGTGCGCTGATCAACAGCTGGCCGATGGGTTTCTACAGTCCGGATCAGATTCTTCAGGATGCGCGCCGGCATCATTTGCAGATCCGTCCGGTGGACGTGCGCGCCAGTGACTGGGATTGCAGCCTGGAGCCGATTGCCGGCGAGCAACCGGCCATCCGCATGGGCCTGCGGATGATCAAGGGCTTTCGCGAGGAGGATGCCCGGAGCATTGAAAAGGCTCGGGCGAGGGGGGCGTTTGCCGATGTCGCCGACCTGGGCGAACGGGCCGGGCTCGACAGTCGCGCCCAGGCGCTGCTGGCGGATGCCGGGGCGTTGCGCGGCCTGGCTGGTCACCGCCATCGGGCACGCTGGGAAGTGGCTGGGGTGCAGAAACAGCTCGGGCTGTTTGCCGGGTTGCCGAGTCAGGAAGAGCCGGATGTGTTGCTGCCGACGCCGAGTGTCAGCGAAGACCTGTTCACCGACTACGCCACCCTTGGTACCACGCTGGGGCCGCACCCGCTGACGCTGTTGCGCAACGAGTTGCGGGCGCGGCGCTGTCGCAGTTCCCGGGAGTTGCTGGAGGTCGAACACGGCCGGCCGGTCAGCGTGGCGGGGCTGGTGACCGGGCGTCAGCGGCCGGGCACTGCCAGTGGCGTGACCTTCGTGACCCTGGAAGACGAGTTCGGCAACGTCAACGTGGTGGTCTGGCGCGATCTGGCCGAGCGTCAGCGGCAGGTGCTGGTGGGCTCGCAATTGCTCAAGGTCGATGGCCGCTGGGAGCGTGAAGGCGAGGTGCGGCACCTGATTGCCGGACGCTTGAGTGACCTCAGCCCGCTGCTCAACGGCATCCGCGTACAAAGCCGCGATTTCCACTGACACCCACTGAACCTGCTGCTCGTTCCCACGCCCTGCATCGTTGATCGTTCCCACGCTCTGCGTGGGAATGCCGCCATGGACGCTCCGCGTCCACTGTGACGCAGAGCGTCACGGTATGCATTCCCACGCGGAGCGTGGGAACGATCAGCACGAGCAGCACGCGGAGCGTGGGAACGATCAGCACGAGCAGCACGCGGAGCGTGGGAACGATCAGCACGAGCAGCACGCGGAGCGTGGGAACGATCAGCACGAGCAGCACACGGAGCGTGGGAACGAGTAATAGCTTTCAGCGCTGTGGCCAGAACCGCTCGCCACCCCCCGGTGCCTCCGTCCACGCTTGCAATGAGCGGGTCGGCAGGTCGAAGTAGTCCCGGGTCCGTGCATAACCATGCCCGCCCATGCGCCCGATCGCATCCAGCCCCAATTGATCGATGTACAGGGTTTTCGGGTCGATCAACTCGTCGCGCACATGCGCCATCAACACCTCGCCAAAAATGATCTCCCGCGACTGACCGATGTTCAGCGCGATCATTCGCCGACATTCCAGCGCCACGGGTGCTTCGCCGATTCGCGGGCATTTGACCGAGGTGCCGGGAATCGCTGTCAGGCCGGCAGCGGTCAACTCATCGAAACCCGGCGCAAATGGCACGGCGCAGACGTTCATGGCCTCCACCAAGGCGTCACTGACGATGTTGACGGTGAATTCCTGATTCATCTGGATATTGCGCGTGGTGTCCTTCGGGCTCTGGTCGCCGTAGTTCTCCACGCCGAGCGCGAGAATGGGCGGGTCCGCCGACAGCGCATTGAAAAAGCTGAACGGCGCGGCATTGACCCGGCCTTCGGCGTCGATGGTGGTGACCAGTGCAATCGGGCGCGGCACCACGCTGCCGATCAGAATCTTGTACTTTTCCCGTGGGCTCAGTTGGCTGAAATCGAAGCTGTGCATGGCAGTGTTCTCTAAAGAAGTGGATCGATGGCGCTCAACGGCGCCTCGGCACTGTAGTCGTCGGCAAACGCAATGGCCGGCTGGAACAGGGTTTTCCAGTCCGGTTGGCCAAAGGCCCGGTCGCTGTGGCTGCGCATCAGTTTTTCGTATTGGCGCTGGGCCTGACGCTGCAGAGTGGGGTAGTCGACGCCGATGACCTGACCGTCGTGCATCACGCAGCGACCGTCGATGTAACTGGCGATGCAGTCGTCGCCGCGCCCGGCCAGCAGCAGGTTTTTCAGTGGATCGAACAGCGGGCCCAAGTGCAGGCCGCGCAGGTTGAACACGGTGATATCCGCTTTGGCGCCGGGCGCCAGACGACCGAGATCGTCGCGGCCCAATGCCTTGGCGCCGCCGAGGGTCGCGGCGTTGTACAGGTCGAGGCTGCTGGTCAGCGCCGATCCACCTTCCATCAACCGGGCGATGTTCAAACCGTGGCGCATGTTGGCCAGCAAATCCGCCGGCCAGGTGTCGGTGCCGAGGCCAAAGTTGATGCCTTTGGCCCGATAGCGGCCGAACGAATTCAGCGCCTCGCCATCACGGGCGAACACTAGCGGGCAGTGCACCAGACTGGCGCCGCCGTCGATGAGCCGTTGCAGATCGTCATCGCCCGAGGTGTAGATGCCGTGGGGCAGCACGCTGTGCGGGGTGAGCAGGCCGAGTTGCTGCAACCAGCCCAGCGGCGTGGTGCCGCGCAACTGTTCGACCATCGCCACCTCACCCAGCGCCTGACAGCAATGCAGACGCATAGGTGCGTTCAGTTCACGACTCAACGCGGACGTGCGTTGGAGCAGCGCCGGGGTGCAGGTCTGGATGCGATCCGGCAGCAGCGCACCGCGAATCAACCCGGCGTGGGCGCCATCGAAATCCTTGAAAAACCGTTCGGCCGCGTCCAGCCCCGCCAGGCCCCGAGCCTCATCCCAGTGATGGGCGAGGGTGCCGTCGGCGCGCCAGTAACTCATGCCGCTCATGTAGCAGGGGCCGAGATAGGTGCGCAGTCCCAGTTCGCCGGCCACGTCGGCGACCGCCGCGAACTCGTCGTAGGTCTCCGCCCATTCGCGGTAGTACATCGAAGTGATCGGCATGGCCGTGGTAATGCCGTTGCGGATCAACTGGGTGAAGGCGTAGTGGTACTTGAAGACCTCTTCCTCCGGGCTGAATGACTCACGCGGGCCGGCCGCCAGATACTCCGCCGACCACATCCGGCCCATCGCGCGCTCGTCGCCGTTGTCCAGAGTCAGCACGGTGGAGTCGAGATCGCCGAGGGCGTCGAGGTCGATGAAACCGGGGCCGATCAGCGCATTGCCGTAGTCGATCCATTGATCCACCGGCCCTTGGTAACCGCGCCCGACAAACTCGATCCGCGAACCGGCGAACACCACTTCACCATCGCGCCACAGCACATGCTGCGTGCCATCGAAACCGACCACGCAACCGGCCTTCAGGCCGATCCGTTTCACAGACGGCTGCCCAGCAGACGACCGCCGCTGGCGATCAGTTCGCCGCCGCGATAGACCTGACGCACTGGCCGCGCGACTACCGCTTCTCCAAGCGTTTCCACCGGCATCAACAGAAAATCCGCCGGCCGGCCAATGGCGAAGCCGTAATCCTCGATCCCCAATGCGCGCGCACCGTTGACCGTCGCCGCTTCGAACGCCGCCGCCAATTCATCGTCCTTGCCCAGGTCGAAACGGAATGCCAGCAGCATCGCCCGTTCCAGCATGTCGCCATTGCCCATCGGCGACCACGCATCACGAATGCCGTCGGAACCGAGGCACACGTTGACCCCGGTCTCACGCAACGCCAGGAATGGCGGAACAGCACAATCGGCCGGCGCTGAACTCATCAGCGAAATCCCCAGCGCCGCGAGGCGTTCGGCGACCGGTTTGACCTGACTCCACGGCAGCATGCCGAGGCAATAGGCGTGGCTGATCATCACCCGGTTCTGCAGGTTGAAACGCTCGGTGTAATCGGCGATCCGGGCGATCTGCCACAGGCCCAGTTCGCCTTTGTCATGCAGGTGAATGTCGACGCCACGCTGGAACTCGCTGGCCAGTTTGAACACGAAATCCAGTTGCGCGATCGGGTCGTTGTCGATGCCGCAGGGGTCGAGGCCGCCGACATTCTCCACGCCCAGGGCCATGGCTTCGCGCATCAGCTCGGCGGTGCCGGGTCGGCTGATCAGGCCGGTTTGCGGGAACACCACCAGTTGCAGGTCGATCAGGTCGCTGTAGGTTTCGCGCAGTTGCTGCATGGCCTCGACGTGGCGCAGGCCGAATTCCGGGTCGATGTCGACGTGGCAACGCATCGTCAAAGAACCCCGGGCGATGCAGTTTTCCAGCAGGGCGCCGGCGCGTTCGGCGATCGGCGCTTTTATTTCCCGCAGGACGCGGCGCTCGTTGCTGATGTAGTCCTTGAGCGTCGGGCCGGCGCTGTTCGGGCGCCAGGGTTGGCCGTACAGGGTCTTGTCGAGGTGGACGTGGCTTTCCACCAGCGGCGCGGTCAGGAGCTGGTTCTGGCCGTCGATGTCGGTGGCGGCCAGTGGAGCATCGGAGGCCGGGCGGCGTTGGGTGAACTTGCCGTTTTCGATCAGCAGGTCTTCGGCGGGGGCGCCGTAGGGGCGGATGTTTCTGAGCCAGCGGGGGTGGGACATTTCATACCTCTGTTTCTAGGTTGTCTGGGCGGGCCTCATCGCTGGCAAGCCAGCTCCCACAGGGATTTGTGTCGCTCAGAGATCCAGTGTGGGAGTTGGCTTGCCAACGATGGCCGCAACTCGGTCTTGAGTCAGGTGATCAACCCTTAAGCTTCGACCAGATCCGATCCTGCAGCTCCCGCGCCTTGTTGCTGCATTCCTTCTCCGGCCGCAGTCGCGAGGCGTACTCCTCGGGCATGTTGATCGCGTCCATGACCTTCCATTTCGCATCCAGCAACTGATCGCTCTGAATTCCGTTGGCATAGGCAATCGCGTTGGACACGGCCGCCGCGTTTTCCGGTTTCATCATCCAGTCGATAAAGATCTTGGCGTTGCCTGGATGCGGCGCGCTTTTCGGTACGGCGAAGTTGTCCTGGAACATTGCCAGGCCTTCTTTCGGGTACACGTACTTGATGGTGCTCTTCTGCAACGTGGCGCGGGCCGTCGAGCCGTTCCAGTTCTGCATCATGATCACCTCGCCCGAGGCCATGCGGTCGACGGTGTTGTCGGAGCTGTACATCTTCAAAAACGGCTTTTGCTTTTGCAGCAGTTCGAGGATGCGTTTGGCGTCCTGCGGGTTTTCCGTGCATTCGTCGACGTTCAGGTAATGACTGGCGGCGTTGATCACGCTGCTGGAAGTGTCGAGGGCGGCGAGCTGGCCTTGCAGTTCCTTGCGCGGCTCGAAGAATTCTTTCCACGAATCATCGAGCTTGCCGCCCGGTACCCGTGCGCTGTCATAGGAAAACCCGGTGGTGCCCCACAGGTACGGCGCCGAAAACTTGCGGCCCGGGTCGAAGCTCGGATCGCGGAACGGGCCTTTGACGTACTGGAAGTTGCTCAGGGTCGGGGCGTCGATTTCCAACAGCAGGTCCTGCTTGATCAGCGTCTGCATGATCGACTGCGACGGCACGATCACGTCATACGCGGCGCCGCCGGCCTGCAACTTGGCGAGCAGGGTTTCGTTGCTGTCATAGCCGTCCATGGTGACCTTGATCCCGGTCTCCTTTTCGAACTTGGCCAGCAGATCCACCGGGTAGTAGTCGGTCCAGTTGTAGAAGAACAATTGCTTGGGCTCGGCGGCGTGGGCGCTGAACGCGGTGAAACAACTCAGGGCCAGACCGGATACTGCCAGACGCATGTTTTTCACTTTCATGAGCGCGCTCCAGGTTTATTGTTGTTTGCCGCGTTGGCCGAGCCAGAAGGCCAGCACCACCAGCACGATGGAAATCACCAGCATCAGGGTCGAAATCGCGTTGATCTCGGGCGTTACCCCGGCCTTGATCGCCGAGAAGATGTACACCGGCAACGTGGTCGAACCGGGCCCGGCGACGAAGAAGGTCATGATGAAATCGTCGAGGCTGACCACGAACGCCAGCACCGAACCGGACAACACCGCCGGCCACAGCAGCGGCAGGGTCACGCGGCGAAACACCTGCCACGGATTGGCGTACAGGTCGTTGGCGGCCTCCAACAGGCTCTTGTCCAGATCGTTCAGGCGTGCGCGAATCGGCAGGTAGGCGAACGGAATGCAGAAGCCGATGTGTGCGACGATCACTGTCATCAGCCCGAGCTTGATGCCCAGGGCCATGAACAGCAGCAGGGTGGCGACGGCGGTGACGATCTCCGGCAGGATCAGCGGCAGGTTGATCCCGCCCTCGACCATTTTCTGTCCGTAGAACGGCCGGTAGGTCGCCAGCGCCGCCAGCAGTGCAATCGCCGTGGCGCACACCGTGGCGATGGTCGCGACGATGATCGAGTTCAGCGCCGCCGTCTGGATCGAAGGGTTGGCCAGGATCCGCCCGTACCAGGCGAACGAGAACTCGGTCCACACCGTCGCCGAGCGGTTGGCGTTGAAGCTGTAGGCGATCAACACCAGGATCGGCACGTACAGATAGGCGAGGATCAGCAGGCTGATTTCCCGGGTTGCGGGGAGTTTTTTCAGGTGCAGAGAGATCATGCTTTCGCTCCCCGGTTCAGGGTTTTCACCGCGCTGCGGCTGTAGAGGGCGTAGAGCACCAGGGACAACAGCAGAATCCCCAGCAACAGGAACGACAGCGAACTGCCCAGCGGCCAGTTGCGCGCGGTGCCGAATTGCTGCTGGATCAGGTTGCCGATCATCAGGGTTTTGCCGCCGCCGAGGATCGCCGGGGTGATGAAGGCGCCGAGGCTCGGCACGAACACCAGCAACGCGCCGGCAATCACGCCGGGCATCGACAGCGGCAGGATGATCCGCCGCAGGGCGTGCCAGCGATTGGCGCCCAGGTCATAGGCGGCTTCCACCAGACGCCAGTCGAGTTTTTCCAGGGTCGAGTAGATCGGCAGAATCATGAACGGCAGAAAGCTGTAGACCAGACCGACGCTGACCGCGAAGTCGTTGTAGAGCAGGGTGATGCCACCGGCGCTCGGAAACAGCGCGTTGAGGCTCTGGGCGACCCAGCCCTGTTCGCGCAGGATGATCAGCCACGCGTAGTTGCGGATCAGCAGGTTGGTCCAGAACGGAATGGTGATGAGCAACACCATCAGGTTGCGCCGGCGCGGGGTCAGGCTCGACATCCACAACGCCACCGGAAACCCGAACAGAAAACACAACACTGTGGTGCCACCGGCCTGGAACACCGAGCGTAAAAGGGCCTGGGCGTAGACCCAGTTCAGCTCCAGTTCGCCGTCAAAACCTTCCTGGAAAAACAGCTGCACGTAACTCTGCAGTTGCCATTGAGCCTGCCAGTCGACGCCGCCGTAGGTGTTGCGCGGCAACAGGCTGATGTAACCCATGATCCCCAGCGGAATGGCGATCAGGGCGAGCAGGGTCAACACCACCGGGCTGAGCAACAGCGCGCGGTTGAGGGAGGGGGAAGTGCTGCTGACGCTCATCTCAGGCCTCCATCAACAGGCAGGCCTGGGGCGGCAGGTGCACCGCCACGGGCTCACCGACTGCGCGACCACGGTTCAGACCTTCGTTGTTTTCCCGCAGCATGACTTTGATGTCGTTGTTCAAGCGGCACTGGTAAAGGGTCGCGGTGCCGACATACAGCACCGCTTCGATCACGCCGCGCAGATGATGCGGCTGATCTGCTGCAACCAGTTGCGAGCGCTCGGGCCGGAATGCCAGCTGCACGCTGCTGCCATTGACGCCTTGGGGCGGGCAGGGGATTTCCACCGGCATGCCGTTGGGTACGAAGATGTTTTCGTTGTGTTCCCCGCGTCTGAGTTGGCCGGGGAGGAAATTGATGTCGCCGATGAACTGGGCGACGAAGCGGTGCTGCGGGCGTTCATAGATGTCGGTCGGGGTGCCGATCTGCAGGATCTTGCCGGCGGACATCACCGCGATCCGGTCGGACAGGGTCAGCGCCTCTTCCTGATCGTGGGTGACGAAGATGAAGGTAATGCCGGCTTCCTGCTGCACGCGCTTGAGTTCGACCTGCATTTCCTTGCGCAGCTTCAGGTCCAGCGCCGACAGCGGCTCGTCGAGCAACAGCACCTTCGGCTTCGGCGCCAGGGCCCGGGCCAGAGCCACGCGCTGCTGCTGGCCGCCGGATAATTGCGCCGGTTTGCGCCCGGCCAGGTGCTCCATCTGCACCAGCGCGAGCATTTCGTCGACCCGTCCGGGAATCGCCTTGCGATCAAGACCCTGCATCTCGAGGCCGAAGGCGATATTCTGCGCGACACTCATGTGCGGAAACAGCGCGTAACTCTGGAACACCGTGTTGACCCGACGCTTGAACGGCGGCAGGTGATTGACCGTTTCGCCTGCCAGACGGATCTCGCCGTCGCTGACGTGTTCGAAACCGGCGATGGTGCGCAGCAGGGTGGTCTTGCCGCAGCCCGAGGGGCCGAGGAGGGTGAAAAACTCGTTGTCGGCGATATTCACCGAGACGTTGTCGAGGGCAGGCGCGAGGCCAGGGTCATCAGAATACCGCTTGGATACGTTACGCACTTCAATGGCTATTGGTTGACCCATAATGGTGCAATCCTCTAATTATTGTATGCAATATCTGAATGCAATTTAGAAATACCCGGATTAATCTGCTGGCGCAACCCCCCATTTCCCTGACTGAGTCGCTCGTCGGGCAGCGCTGCCAGCATTGAAGGAGTTTTCAGATGACCGAGAAAAAACCGGAAACCACGGTCGACCGCGTCTACCAAGGGGTTTACGAGGCGATCAGCAAGCGTTCGCTGCGTCCGGGGATGAAGCTGGGCGAGGCGTCGCTGGCAGAATTGTTCAATGTCAGCCGCACGTCGGTTCGCGCGGCGCTCAAGCAATTGGAGGCCGACGGACTGGTCACCACCGAGCCCAATAAAGGTGCGTCGGTGTCGCTGCCCAGCGATGAGGAAATCCGGTCGCTGTTCGAAACCCGGCGTCTGGTCGAGATCGGTATCGTCACCGAACTGTGCCGGCGCAAGGACTCTGCGGTGATGCAGGACTTGCGCGATCATTTGCTGCTCGAGGACGAAGCCCACGAAGCCGGCGACCACGAGCGACTGATCCACCTGCTGGGCGAGTTCCACATCAAGCTCGCCCGCAGCCTGAATAACCCGGTGCTGCTCGACTGGTTCCAGAAGTTGATTTCCCGCGCCTCGCTGTACGCCGCGGCGCTGGATGACGACAGCCACGAAGCCTGTCGCGACGACGAACACCTGCGCCTGATCGAGTACATCGAGGCTGGCAATCAGAGCGCCGCCATCGAGCTGACCTGCATACACCTGGACGGCATCCAGAAGGCGATTCTCGACGTCGCTGCGAAGCTCAAGACCGGCTACCATCCGCTCAAACATCTGATCGAAGTCTGAGCGTCGGCTGCCACTGAAATCGGCTATACCTCTAATGAAACCATCGTTGCCCAATGCGCTCGAAACAGACGGGCGCGACGTTTGACCGCGCAGCGATAGATCCGGATCAACCACAAGGCGTTGAAGCAGCTGATGCAGTTTTTATCCGATAGCCATGGGTGTGACGGCTGGCAAGGCGAGATGGCCGGGCGAATCCGTGCGTTCGACTGGAGCAGGACCGATCTGGGCCCGCTCGAAACCTGGCCGGCCAGCCTGTGCAGCACCGTGCAACTGATGCTGGCATCGCCGCTGCCGATGGTCATGCTCTGGGGCCATGCCGGTTACATGATCTACAACGACGCTTACTCACGATTCGCCGGCGGACGACATCCCTACCTGCTCGGATCGCCGGTGGAACTGGGTTGGCCGGAGGTGGCCGATTTCAACCGGCATGTGGTCGATACCTGTCTGGCCGGCGGCACCCTGGAATATCGCAACAAGGTCCTGGTGTTGCTGCGCGATGGCGTCCCCGAGGACGTCTGGCTCGATTTGTATTACAGCCCGGTGGCCAACGATGCCGGTGTGCCTTCGGGCGTGATGGCGATGGTGGTGGAAACCACTGAACTGGTGCTGTCCGAACGCTTGCGTCAGGCCGCCGAAGACGCTTATCGCGCCGATAACGAGCGGGTGCGACTGGCACTGAATGCCGGGGCACTGCTCGGTTCCTTTGTCTGGGACGTCAGAAACAACGTACTGTCGGCCGACGAGCGTTTCGCCCGGACATTTTCCTATCCGCCTGATCAAGACCTGAGCAATCTGCCGCAGCATATCGCCGAAGCGCACATTCACCCGGACGATCGCAATTGGGTCAAGGAGTGCGTGGAGAATTCGGTCCGCACCGGCGAGCCCTACAACGCCGAGTACCGGGTGGTGCGTGCCGATGGCAGTTGTCTGTGGGTGCTCGCCAGCGGCGCTTGTGAATTCGACGAGCACGGCCGGCCGTTCCGTTTTCCCGGTGTGCTGATCGACATTAACGAGCGCAAGGCGGCTGAAGAGTCACTGCTCAAGTTCACCCGCAACCTCGAACAGCGTGTCGCGGATGAAGTCGAGGCGCGCCTCGCCGCCGAAGAGCAATTGCGCCAGTCGCAGAAACTCGAATCCATCGGCGGCCTCACCGGCGGCGTGGCTCATGACTTCAACAACCTGCTGCAAGTGATCGCCGGCAACCTGCACCTGTTGGCGCGGCATGAACCGGACAATGCCAACGTCCAGCGTCGGGTCAGCGCCTCGCTGGCGGCGGTGGAGCGTGGCGCCAAGCTGTCTTCGCAACTGCTCGCGTTTGCCCGGCGTCAGCCGCTGTCGCCGGCGGTGTGCAATCCCCGGCAAATCTTCGACGGCGTCGGCGAGTTGCTGCAACGGGCGCTGGGCGAAACCATTCAGATCGACGTACAACTGCCGGACGAACCTTGGCACATCAACGTCGATCGCAATCAACTGGAAAACGCCATTCTCAATCTGGCGATCAATGCCCGGGACGCCATGAAGGGCGAGGGCACGATTGTGCTCGGTGCCTCGAATCTCTCACTGGATCGGGCGTTCTGTTCGGGCAAGGGCATCGTGCCGGGGGATTTCGTCCGGGTTTCGGTCAGTGACAGCGGCGTGGGCATTGCCCCGCACATGCTCGAGCAGGTGTTCGAGCCGTTCTTCACCACCAAGGCCGACGGCCAGGGCACCGGTCTCGGTTTGAGCATGGTGTTCGGTTTCGTCAAGCAGAGCGGCGGCCATGTCGAGATCGACAGTCGGATCGGCGAAGGCACGCGGGTGCAGTTGTACTTCCCGCGCAGCCTGCGCCCCGTGCTTGATGACTCTCCGAGCGTCAATTATCAGCAGGCGGGTGGTCACGAGACGATCCTGGTGGTCGAGGACAACGAAGCGGTGCGCACCTCGGCGGTCGAGCTGTTGCGCGAAGAAGGCTACCGCGTGTTGATCGCCGGCAACGGTGACGCGGCCATGCAGATGTTGATGGAAGGCGCTCGGGTCGACCTGATCTTCACCGACGTGGTCATGCCCGGTCTGATCAAGAGCTCCGATCTGGCGGCGTGGGCCAAGGTGCAAATGCCGCCGGTGGCCGTGTTGTTCACCTCGGGCCACACCCGCGACATCATCTCGCGCAACCACCAGCTCAGTCCCGATACGCATCTGCTCGGCAAGCCTTACGGGCCCGAAGCGCTGTTGCAGATGATCCGTTCCGTGCTCAGCACCTGAGCTCCAATCCCCTGACCAAGGCTGGCCGATGACTTCCAGACGCAATTCCAGTTCTGCCGCCGGCATGGTTCGCGTGCGCGGTGCCCGTGAACACAATCTGAAGAACGTGGACGTCGACATTCCTCGCGATGCACTGGTGGTGTTCACCGGGGTGTCGGGGTCGGGCAAGTCGTCGCTGGCGTTTTCGACGCTGTATGCCGAAGCCCAGCGACGCTATTTCGAATCGGTGGCGCCCTATGCGCGAAGGCTGATCGATCAGGTTGGCGTGCCGGACGTCGATTCCATCGAAGGCCTGCCGCCGGCCGTGGCCCTGCAGCAACAGCGCGGCACGCCGAGCACGCGTTCGTCGGTGGGCAGCGTCACCACGTTGTCGAGCCTGATCCGTATGCTGTACTCGCGCGCCGGCAGCTATCCGCCGGGGCAGCCGATGCTCTACGCCGAGGACTTCTCACCGAATACGCCGCAAGGCGCGTGCCCGCAATGCCATGGACTGGGCCGGGTCTACGAGGTCACCGAGGCGTTGATGGTGCCGGATCCGAATCTGACCATCCGCCAGCGCGCCGTAGCCTCATGGCCGCTGGCCTGGCAGGGGCAGAACCTGCGCGACATCCTGGTGACCATGGGTATCGATGTCGATATCCCGTGGCGCAAGCTGCCGAAAAAACAGCGTGACTGGATCCTCTTCACCGAGGAAACACCAACCGTTCCGGTGTACGCCGGGCTGACGCCGGAAGAAACCCGCGTCGCCCTCAAGCGCAACATGGAGCCCAGTTATCAAGGCACCTTCACTGGCGCCCGGCGCTACATTCTGCATACCTTCACCCATTCGCAAAGTGCGCTGATGAAGAAGCGCGTGTCGCAGTTCATGATCGGCAGCCTTTGCCCGTTGTGCGATGGCAAGCGCCTCAAGCGTGAGGCGCTGTCGGTAACGTTTGCCGGGCATGACATCGGCGAGTTGTCGCGGATGTCTCTGTTGCAAGTCGCCGAGGTTTTGCGGCCGGTCGCGGACGCGAGCTGGCTGGAACACGCCGATGAAACCGGTGAAACCCTGACCCACAGCCAGACCCGCGAAGCCCGGCAGCAGCGCGTGGCCCATGGCGCCAGCGGCCACGCCAACGCGCCGGACGTGCGCCATACGCCGAACCTGTCGCTGGAAAAACGCCTGGCCGCGCAGCGCATTGCCGAGGATCTGCTGGAACGGGTCAGCACCCTGACCGATCTCGGCCTCGGTTATCTGGCCCTGGAACGCAGCACGCCGACCCTGTCGTCCGGCGAATTGCAACGCCTGCGACTGGCCACCCAACTGGGCTCGCAATTGTTCGGCGTGATCTACGTGCTCGACGAACCTTCCGCCGGCCTGCACCCGGCCGACGGCGAGGCCCTGTTCGAGGCCTTGCAGCGTCTGAAGGCCGACGGCAACAGCGTGTTTGTGGTCGAGCACGATCTGGACACCATGCGCCGGGCCGACTGGCTGATCGACGTCGGCCCGGCAGCCGGTGAAAAGGGCGGGCAGATTCTCTACAGCGGCCCGCCGCCGGGGCTGGCGGCGATCGAGCACTCGCAGACCCGCGCCTATCTGTTCGCCGAACAGCAACGCTCCACACGCGCCGCGCGCAAACCTTCGGGCTGGCTGAAGCTCGACGGCGTCACGCGTAATAACCTGAATAACCTCAGCGCCGAGTTTCCGTTGGGGTGTTTCACCTCGGTTACCGGCGTCTCCGGTTCCGGCAAGTCGAGTCTGGTCAGCCAGGCGCTGCTGGAACTGGTCGGCGCGCAGCTCGGGCGCAGCGTCGGTGACGCCGAGCCGGAAGAACTCAATCTGGAAGACGATACCCCGTCTGCCAGCACCGGCCAGGTCAGCGCCGGGCTGGAGTCGATCAAGCGTCTGGTGCAGGTCGATCAGAAACCCATCGGCCGCACCCCGCGTTCGAATCTGGCGACCTACACCGGGCTGTTCGACAACGTGCGCAAGTTGTTCGCCGCGACTGACGAGGCGAAAGCGGCGGGCTACGACGCCGGGCAGTTTTCCTTCAACGTCGCCAAGGGGCGCTGCCCGACCTGCGAAGGCGAGGGCTTTGTCAGCGTCGAGTTGCTGTTCATGCCCAGCGTTTATGCGCCGTGCCCGACCTGCCATGGTGCGCGTTACAACCCCGAGACCCTGGCCATCCTCTGGCAGGGCTTGAGCATTGCGCAGGTGCTGCAACTGACCGTGGATGAAGCGGTGGTGGTATTTGCCGAGCAACCGGCGATCCGTCGTTCACTGGAAGTGCTGCGCGACATCGGCCTCGGTTACCTGCGCCTCGGGCAACCGGCGACCGAGTTGTCCGGCGGCGAAGCCCAGCGGATCAAACTGGCCACCGAGCTGCAACGCAATCAGCGCGGCGCGACGTTGTATGTGCTCGACGAGCCTACCACCGGTTTGCATCCGCGAGACGTCGACCGCTTGTTGGAGCAACTGGACAATCTGGTGAGCGCAGGGCACACGGTGATTGTGGTCGAGCATGAAATGCGCGTGGTGGCGCAGAGCGATTGGGTGATCGACATCGGCCCGGGTGCGGGGGATCAGGGCGGCCAGATCGTCGTGGCCGGGACGCCGCAGAAAGTGGCGGCGAGCAAGAAGAGCCGGACTGCGCCGTTTCTAGCCCGTGCCTTGAATCGATAACTGCGTCGCCTGGGCCGGCCTCGTCGCGGGCAAGCCCGCTCCCACNAACTGTGGGAGCGGGCTTGCCCGCGATGGCGGTGTGTCAGGAACCGTCGAGGGTGCGACGCACCTTGTCCAGCAATGCGCTGATCTGAAACGGCTTGACCAGCATGTCCATGCCGGCTCCGAGGAATACTTGGCGGTTGATCGCGGTTTCCGCATAACCAGTCATGAACAGGATCGGCAGCGCTTCGCGCCAGCCCCGGGCAACGTCCGCCAATTCGCGGCCGGTCATACGTGGCAGACCGACGTCGGTCAGCAGCAGGTCGATCGACGCGTCGTTCTGCAAGCGTTCCAGCGCCGTTTCGATATCACCGGCCTGGGTGCAGCGGTAACCGGCGTCTTCCAGCACTTCGGTGACGAACAGGCGTACCGCCGGCATGTCTTCGACGATCAACACATGTTCGCCCGAGCCTTGCGGATCAATGGTCACCGGGGCCACATCGACAGCGGTCGGATCGCTGGTGGCCGGCAGCATGATCGTCACTTCGGTGCCGCGTCGCGCTACGCTGCGGATGTGCGCATCGCCACCGGACTGACGGGCAAAACCGTAGATCGTCGACAGCCCCAGCCCGGTGCCCTGGCCCAGCGGCTTGGTGGTGAAGAACGGCTCGAACACCTTGTCGATCACGTTGTGCTCGATGCCGGTACCGTCATCGCGCACCGATAGCGCCACGTAGGATCCATCGGCGAGGTTCGGGTCGCCGTGGGAGTACGCCGCGTAAGTGCTGACCCAGATATTGCCGCCCCGTGGCAATGCGTCCCGGGCATTGATCACCAGATTGAGTACCGCACTTTCGAGCTGAATCGGATCGACCAGCGCGATGGCGGCTTTGGTGGTCAATTCGAGCTTGAGGGCGATGCGTTCGCCGATGGTGCGCACCAGCAATTCTTCGAGCGAGCGGACGTGTCTGTTGATGTCGACCGGACGGGTGTCGAGTGGTTGCTGACGGGCAAACGCCAGCAGGCGGTGGGTGAGCGAGGCCGCGCTCCTCGCCGAGTTCAGAGCCGCTTCGGCGTAGAACTGGACCTTGTCCGTTCGGCCATCGGCAACACGTTTCTGAATCAGTTCGAGGCTGGTGATGATTCCGGTCAGCAGGTTGTTGAAGTCATGGGCGATGCCGCCCGTGAGCTTGCCCAGCGCATCCATTTTCTGTACTTGCAGCAGTTGCGATTCGGCGCGTACCCGGTCGGCGACTTCCTTGGCCAGTTGCGTGGTGGTGTCGTCCAGCTGCGCCAGGTGCGAGCGCTCGCGATGACGGTGTTCGGTGACGTCTTCGACGAACACCAGGCTCAGCTTCGGAGTCCGGTAGGGCGAAATCTGCCATTCGGTCTCGCGAACCTCACCCTGCACGCGCATGTTCAGCGTGCCCTTCCAGCGCTCGCCGTCCACCAGTCGCAGGCGCAGTTCGTCGAGGATCGCGCTCTGATCCTCGGCAAAGCATTCGCTGAGGGTCTGCGGGTCGCGGTTGTCCTGGATCAGCTGGGAAAAGGCGTGATTGCACTCATGGACTTTCAGATTGGCATCGAGCACCGCGATGGGGGCGGAGACGTTGACGAAGATCTCGCGGAAACGCGCCTCGCTTTCGCGCAACGCGTTCTCCGTATCACGCACCCGCAGCAGGGTGCGCAACGTTGCCAGCAGCACGTCGGGATCGACCGGATGAATCAGGTAGGCATCGGCCCCGGCATCGAGGCCGGTGATGATGTCGCCGGTCTGGATCGACGCGGCGGACACGTGGATCACCGGAAGCAGGGCGGTGCCCGGGTCGGCGCGCAGTTTACGCACGATGTCGAACCCGCTCATGTCCGGCAGGTTGACGTCGAGGATCAGCGCATCGAGCGACTGACTGGCGATCAGGGCCAGCCCCTCGCCGCCGGTGCCGGCCTCGAGCACTTCGTAACCGTGGCGCTCCAGCCGTCGGCGCAAGGCATAGCGAGTGGCGACGTTGTCATCGACGATCAACAGACGGATGTCATGTTTCATCGACGTTCTCCTGGGCAAGTGCCAGCGGAATGATCACAAAAAAACTTGAGCCCACGCCCGGTGTACTTTCGACACCAACCTCACCACCGAGCAATTCAGCGAAGCGTTTGCACAGCGACAGGCCAAGCCCGGTGCCGCGCAGGCGTTTTTGCAGCGGTGAGTCGACCTGGGAAAAGTCTTCAAACAAGGTGCCGTGCAGCTCCGCAGCGATACCGATGCCGGTGTCGCTGACGGCGAACCGCACCTTGCCCTCACCCTCAAGACGCGCCGAGATCCGGACCTCGCCACGGGTGGTGAACTTCAGCGAGTTGGAAATGAAGTTGCGCAGGATCTGCGCCAGCTTCTTGTCGTCGGTGTAAAGACGCGGGAGGCCTACCGGCTCTTCGAAAATCAGGTCTACGGCCGTGGCATCGACAATCGGCCGGAACATCCCCCGCAGTGCGGCGAACAGGTCGAACATGTCGAACCACGCCGCAGAAATGCTGATGCGTCCGGCCTCGATCTTCGCCAGATCGAGCAGGTCGTCGACCATGTCGCTGAGTTCCCGGGCGGCGGTGCTGACAAACGCCACCTGCTTGTGTTGCTCGGGGCTGAGGGGGCCGTCGAGTTCGTCGGCGAGCAGGCTGTTGATGCTCAGGATCGAGCCCAGCGGCGTGCGGAACTCGTGGCTCATGTACGACAGAAAACGGCTTTTCAGGTCGGATGCCTGACGCAGTTGTTCAGCCTGGGTATCCAGCTCGGCGTACAGCGCGAGCACGCCCTGATTGGTTTCGTCGAGCTCTTCGCGTAGCGCTGCGGTTTCGCTCTGCAACTGGGCGATCAAGGCAGCCTGTTCGGCGTTGTTCAAGGTCGGGGACTCAGTCATGGGCGGACTCCAGGGCAACCACCAGCACGGTGACATCGTCGCGCCCGCGGCAGAAGTCGCGGTGCAGGACGGTGGCAATCACGGCGGGATGGCGATGCACCAGACCGGGGTAATCCTGAAGGTTCCAGCGGGACTGCAAGCCGTCGCTATACATGATCAATAGATGTCCGTTCACGTGAGCATAGTCAAAAGGCTGGGCTTTTCTGTATTGGCCACCGACGATGCCCGGATGCGAGGCCAGTCCGCGCGACTTGTCGGAAGCGATCAGGCTGGCACCGATGTTGCCGACACCGGTGAACGACAGACTGGCACGGCCGGCGTGAAACTGCGCGAATGCCACCGCGCCGCCCCGGCTACCGATCATCTCACGGTGCATGTCTTCCATCAGCAGCGTCGGCGCACCGAACGGATTCAAGGCAAAGGCCTTTTCACCGGCGCGGGCCGCACGCTCGGCGTCCTCGCCATGGCCCAAACCGTCGACCACCAGTGCACTGACGTCACTGCCGTGGATCGCCAGATGCCAGACATCACCGCAGGCCGGGTCGTTGTGCAGCGAGTGTTGGCTGACACCATACGGCATATCCACCTGCCGGTCGCTGCGCGGGTATAAACGAGCGAGCAGCACCGCGCCGCGATGGTCGGCAAAAACATCGAAGACATCCGCCTGGCGTGCCACGGCGCCCAGACCGATGCCCTGAGTACCGCCGGTGGAAAAACCATCGGCCATGCACGCATCCAGATCAAAGCCCTGCGCCCGGTCGACTGCAATCATCTCGATGCCGTCGTCACCCCGACGCGGCAACAGACGCAAGTGAAGTTCGCCGTGCCCGGCATGCTTGAGCACATTGCTCGCCAGCTCCGTGGCCACCAGCGCGACGCGGCCGGCATCGCTTTCGCCAAAACCGTGTTGCTCGGCCAGACGCTGGGCCGTACGCCGGGCATGGCCGATCTGGCTGCTGTCCTCGATCACCAACACCTGGGTCAATGTCCCGCTGATGTTCATGTCCATCGGGTGATCGTTATGCGAGTGCCTTTGCCGGGCTCGGTGTCCAGTTCGAATTCATCTACCAGTCGCTTGGCCCCGGTCAGGCCCAGGCCCAGACCGCTGCCGGAGGTCCAGCCGTCGGTCATCGCCAGTTTGATGTCGGGAATACCCGGGCCTTCATCGCGAAAGGTCAGGCGCAGGCCGACCTTGTGGTTGTCATCGAGGATCTGCCAGTCCATGTCTCCGCCACCGCCATACACCATGGTGTTGCGCGCCAGTTCACTGACGGCGGTCACCAGTTTGGTCAGGTCGATCAGGCGCATGCCGCACTCGGTGGCCAGCTTGCGCGCCGTTTGCCGCGCCAGCACCACATCCTGCTCGATGTTGATCGGTTGGGTACCGCTGCTGCGCACGGTCATTGCTGGCGTACTCGTTCCTGCAGCAGCTTCATTCCGCGCTCGACGTTCAGCGCGGTGCTGACGCCCGGCAGGTAAAGACCGAGCTCCACCAGCGTGATCGCCACTGCCGGTTGCATACCGACCAGCATGGTTTCAGCGTCCATGATTTTCGACAGGCCGGAAATGGTGCCGATCATCCGGCCGATGAACGAATCGACCATGTCCAGCGCCGAGATGTCGATCAGCACGCCGCGCGCGGAGGTCTTGCTGATGCGCTCGGACAGATCGTCCTGCAAGGTGAGGGCGAGTTGGTCATGCATGTCGACCTGGATGGTCACCAGCAGGAAGTCACCCATCTGAAGAATCGGGATACGTTCCATTGTTCAGACCGTCTTGGTGAGGGTGATGCCCAGACGGGTCAGGGCCAGCTTCAATGCGTCGGCCAGATTGGCTTTGGTGACCACGCCTTGCAGGTCGAGGCCCAGGTGCACGATGGTCTGGGCAATCTGCGGACGCACGCCGCTGATGATGCAGTCGGCGCCCATCAGACGGATCGCGGTCACGGTCTTGAGCAGGTGTTGGGCAACCAGCGTGTCGACGGTTGGTACGCCAGTGATGTCGATGATGGCGATTTCCGAGCCGGTGTCGACGATGCGTTGCAGCAGCGATTCCATCACCACTTGGGTGCGCTGTGAATCGAGGGTGCCGATCATCGGCAGGGCGAGCACGCCATCCCACAGTTTGACCACCGGGGTCGACAACTCCAGCAGTTCTTCCTGCTGGCGCTTGATCACCGCTTCACGGGACTTCTGGAACGTGCGAATGGTGTACAGGCCGAAAGCATCGAACAGTTCGGAGATTTCCCAAAGCTGTTCGGCGAGCAGGGCGGGCTGGTCCCGATAATGGTTTTGCAGCAGGGCGAACAGCGGGCCCTTGAGCGAGAAAATGAAGCTGGCGGTCTGCTGGGAATCCTGACCGAGCTGGGCGCGGCTGTGGGAGAGTTTTTCGAGGAACTGGCGCATGCCTTCCCAGCCCGGCGCGGCGATGTTGGTGCCGCTGTCGTTTTCCAGGCCACTGACCACCAGTTGCAGGAATTCGCCGGTCTGTTGCTGTATGTCGTGTTCTTTGAGGTTGCGCGTAGCGCCGGTGGTTTGAAGCCCGTTGATCCATTCGCCCAGCAGTTGAACCTGATTGTTTTTAATCGCATTAAGTGTGCTGTTCTGCAGTGCTGCCATGTGCCTGTTGCTCCATTGCGAATTGGGGGCCGGATCTTCGGAAAATGACCGGCGCGAAGTGAATGACCCTGGCCGTTCGAAATAGTTGTTCGTTCCCGCGAGGATATTTTTGATCTGCCGCAAGCAATGCACCGGTAACTCTAGTCGGCGTGGCCGCAAATGCTGATCTTTTGCCTGCAACAAGGCCCCAACGCAAAGAGGCCGCGTCCAATGGAGGCGGCCTCTTTGAGTACCTGGCGGTTACTTGCTGGGGTGTTTGGCCTGTAGCTCTTTGGCGGCGGCCAGGTGTTTTTCCAGACCGGGCAACATTTTCTGCGCAAAGGCTTTGAGTTCGGTGGCGCCTTTGACCTTGTCGTCGGTCACGGTGTTGGCTTGTTTCTTGAACAGCTCGATGGTTTCTTCGTGCGCCTTGACCTGATTGTTGGCATAGGCGGCATCGAAGGATTCATCGCGCATGTCGAGGATTTTCTCCTTGGCCTGTTTGACCAGGGTCGTGGTGTCCGGCACTTCAATGTCGTTGGCCTTGGCAATCGTGGCCAGTTCATCGTTGGCCTTGCCATGGTCGGTGATCATCATGTTGGCAAACGCCTTGATGTCGGCCGATTGGCTCTTTTCCAGCGCCAGACGGCTGGTTTCGATTTCGGCGATGCCGCCGGCTGCTGCGTTATCGACGAAATCGTTGTCGGTGGCGGCAAAGGCCGAACCCATGCCGGTGCTGAGGGCGACAGCCAGAAAGAGATGACGCAGTTTGAATCCGTCCATTGGTGTTTCTCCACGCAGGTTTTTGTGAGCGTTAACCAATGGAGGGATTTCGCCGACCAAAGGTTTTATCGCATTTGCGAAAGGGCGACGAACGGGCACCGCTGGTCTGACAGGAGGTCGACAGAACCGGTCAACCGAGGCCATTCTGATACCTGGCCAGCGCAATCGGTCGCGTTGGCTGCCGATCAACTGACGGAGGTGTTCCATGCCGGTGACCCATGATTTGTTACAGGACTTGAAACTGACAAAGGAAGAGATCCAGCAACGACGCACCGCGGATCCACATCTGGATGCACTGATCAACAAGTATTCCCAGGCGGACGCCGAAGTCGTCAAGGCCGAGACGGCGACCTCGGATGCACCCAGCGACGACACCCTGAAGAAACTCAAAGAGAAACGCCTGCAGGTCAAAGACAAGATCGTCGAGCAGTTGCAGGCCCGATCCTGAACGTCAGTCGCGCCACCGGCCCTCGCTGGTGAAACGACTGGAACGACAGCCCCGACCGGCACCTCGAATGTTCAGAGTCTTTACATCGCGACTCTTACCGAGGTGCCTTATGAAAGATCCTAAATTTCCCAGTGAAGAGCAGGGTGCATTCGACCCGGTTCCTACCCATCCCGAGCCCAACAGTCCGGCGCACACCGTTCGTAGTCCTGAAGAAGAACGCAAGAGCGAGGAAGTGCCGGAGGATGAGGATCCGGACAAGTTCGATCGATCCAGTAACTGATAGTCCGCCATCGCTGGCAAGTCGAATCGTCGCACCGCAGCTCCCACAGGTTTTACGTCGTCTGCAGATTCCGCGATCAACGCAGTAACTGTGGGAGCTGGCTTGTCGGCCCGCCGCATCGCAGCGATGACGTCAGCCGATTCATCACAAATCTCAAAGCCTCACTTCAAGGCGGCGTCCAATGGCATCCGCGCCATGTGCGTGGCCTTCAGCGAGCCGAAATACAACCACTCGCCATACTCGCGCACCGTGGTGATCGGCGAGTAATTGCCGGCGCTGGCGTCCTGCAGATTGGCGATCACTTTGCCGTCCAGATCCAGCCCCAACACGAACCCGCGTTTCTCCACCGGTTTGGGCAGCACGGTCATGGCCCGCACGATCATCTTGCGTACGAACGGGTGTTCAGCGGTGCGGTCGAGCAGCGGATTGCGCGGCGTGTACAGCGCCACCCAGAAGCGATCCCGGCCATTGTAGGCGAGGTTGTCCGGCAGCCCCGGCAGGTTATCGATGAACAAATCGTGAGTGCCGGCCTTGGGCCCGGTCAGCCAGTAGCGGCTGATGCGGTAGGCGCCGGTTTCGTTGACCAGCACATAAGCGTCTTCCGGGCCGAGGGCCACGCCGTTGGCGAACTCCAGCTTGTCCAGCAACAGACTGGTTTTTCCGGTCTGGAAGTCGTAACGCAGCAGGCGTCCGTCGCCGCCATGTTCGATGATCGCTTCGCCATCGTGACCGTAACCCCAGCGACTCGAGGCGTCGCTGAAGTAGGCGTAGTGTCCGGACTTGTCGATCGCCACGTCATCCGTGAAGCCGAACGGCAGACCATTGGCTTCGGTGGTCAGCGCCACCAGCTGACCCTGTGCGTCGAGGGACAGCAAACCCTTGACTCCGTCGGCGATCACCAGCAAACCGTTGGGATGCCGCGCCAGCCCCAGCGGCCGGCCGCCGGTATCGGCCAGCACCTTGCGCTGTTGGCCGTCGAGGCTGGTGCGCAGCAGGCGACCGTCGTGCAGGCCGGTGATCAGGAAATCGTTTTCCAGCAGCAGCGCTTCCGGACCTTCGATATTGCTCGGCCCGACCTGTGCAACACCCTTGAGCCGCTGGTTGTCAGCGTACTGGCCTTCGCTCAGCGAGGGCGCTGGTTGCGGTGTCCATGCCACGGGCTCGACCTTGGTCGGCATGAGCAGCAGGAACGCCACGATGACGACGATCAGCAACAACACCGAATAGCGCCACTTCACACGTGAGCTCCTGCAAGGGCCAGGTGCCGGGTGGCCATGTCGCGCAGGGCGAGCATCGAAGTCGCCGATTCGCGCTCGATGCGACGCTTGAGCAGCAGATGGTTGGCGATGCGCAGGCCGATGCCCTCGAACTGGTAATCGAGGGTGCGCACGAACCGCGTGGCACCGTCGTGCGCCGAGCATTCATAGGTCAGCAGCAATGACAGACCCTGATCACCCTGAGCCCGGGCACACCAGCGCCGACCGGGCAGGTATTCGGTCACCTCCCAACGCAAATGCCCCGCGCGTCCCCCGGCATGGATGTCCTCGTCGAATCGCGCGCCGGCATGCAGCGCACCGCTCGGGCCGTCGATCTTCAGTGAAGACGGATGCCACTCCGGCCAGCGACTGACGGTGGCGGCGTAAGCGAGGACGGCGATCGGATCGCCGGCAATGTCGACGGTGTGCTGCATGCGGGTCATGGGCGTCCTCGAATCGGTTGAAGGGGCGGTTTCCGGCTCCCAGTAGAGGGTGCCGAACAGGTAGTCCATCAGCGGAAAAACGATATTGAAATTGCGCTCCTGCATGCGTTCGCGACGGTGGTGCAACTCATGCAGACGGCGCATCTGGCGGATCCACGGCAGCCGGGTCAGCGGGTTCTGCGGCGGCAGATGCTCGCAGGCATGAAACACCTCGTAAGTCAGGTAACCGAACACCATGCAGCCGCCAAACAACCCGGCGACGTTGCTGTTGACCTGCGCAAACAGCCACCACAGGGGCAGGGAGATTGCCAGCGTGTGCAGCACGATCAGCCAGGCCGGGAACAGGATCACCCGCCAGTCGCGGGCGCCGTCGTAGGTCATGTGGCCGGGGGTGAAGAAACTGTGATGATCGCCGGCATGCCGGGCGTAGAACATCCGCGCGAAGCGCTTTTTGTGGTGACCGAGGTGGCGGTGCACCATGTACACGCCGAAATTGAAGAACAGCAGGGTCAGTGGCACGGCCAGCCATTCCAGCGGTTGCACCTGGTGCACGCTGCTCCAGAACGCGCCGATGGCCAGCACACCGAACAGCAGCACGAATGCGCCGTGCAGCCACGGGTTGTAGCGGGGATGGATCGCCGCCCGATAACGGCTGCGAAATGCCTCGGTGGTCTGCCTCACTGCGCTCACCTGCGGATATTGTCGTTATCCCGGCAGCGTAGCCGATCCCGCCGTTTGTGCAGGGCCAACCTTCAGGTCACAAGTGCCATGCTCCGGTGTATGGCGGCCGTCAGCTCAACGGGTTCCAGCGCTGCGACCAGTCGTCATCGGCCTTGATCACTTCGCGCAGCAGATCGAATGCCTGTTGCAGGATCGCCGAGTCGCGGTCGCGGGAGTAGACGAGGTAGGTCGGATAGCCGAATTCCGGGGCTTTGGTCACCGGCTCCAGCGCGCCGCTTTCCAGATAAGTGCGCACGACCCGGGTCCGGAAATAGCCGCTGCCGCCGTTCTCCAGGATGTATTGCAGGGCCAGCGGGCCGAGGTTGAAGCTCAGGGCGGCCTTGGCCTTTTCCGGCAGGGCAGCGTCGTGCTGGCGGCGGAAGTCCGGGCCCCAGTCGATGTACACGTAGGGCGCAGGGCGGCCGGGCGTGGTCACCAGAATCAGTTTTTCTTCCAGCACTTGCTCGACCTGCAGCCCCGGCCAGTATTCCGGTTGATAGACCAGCGCCGCATCGAGCACCCCCAGTTCGAGCTGGCGCAGCAGGTTTTCGCCGTCGCGGATGTCCATGCGCAGGGCGTGACCGGGGATTTTCTCGCGCAATTCGGCGGCCCAACTGAGCATCAACGGGTTGCACAGGCTGACCTCGCCACCAATGTGCAGCACGTTGTGATAGCCCTCGGGCAAGGGCAGGTCGCGGCGCGCCGCTTCCCAGGTCTGCACCAGTTGATTGGCGTAGACCACGAAGGCCTCGCCGTTGGCGGTCAGGCGTGCGCCGGCACGGTTGCGCACGAAGAGAGTGCTGCCCAACTGGCTTTCGAGTTTCTGGACACGGGCGGTGATTGCTGTCTGAGTGACGAACAACTTCTCGGCCGCCGCGGCGAGGCTGCCGTGGCGGACGATTTCCAGAAAGGTGCGGGCGAGGTCGATGTCCATGGGCGGGCCGGTGGTTGAGGTGCGCGCATTGTACGGGCAGCCCCGGGACCGCGTCATTGTTCAGTCAGCCACTTCGACTTCATGCACCCGCGCCCATTCCTCCACCAACCGCGCCGGCGTACAGCAAGTCTTGCGCTTGTACACGAAGTTGCGGCACTTCTCGGCGAACTGATTGCGGTTGTACAGCATGTCTTCCTGCATCTCTTGCAGCTCCGCCTCGCGGCATTGGCGGATCAGCGCATGATCGACCCGCAGCTTGCGTTCGCGCACCGGCGCATAAGTCGGATCACTCAGCACACTGTTGGCCCGTTGCAGCAGCCACAGCGAAAACTCGTCCGGGCAGCGTGGGCCGACTTCCTGGACCATGCCCAGTTGCAGCGCCTGAGCAGCGCTGACCGGCAGACAGGCCTGGGTCAGTTGTTCGGCCATGGCCGGGCCGACGGCGCGGGGCAGGCTGTAGGTCCAGTATTCCGAGCCGTACAGGCCCATACTCTTGTAGTGCGGATTGAGCACGATGTCGGCGCGGGCAAACACGATGTCGGCCGCCAGTGCGAGCATCACGCCACCGGCGCCAGCATTGCCGGTAACCCCGCTGACCACCAGTTGCCGCGCGCTGAGCAATTCTTCGCACACATCATCGATGGCCTGGATATTGGCCCAGGCTTCGGCGCCTGGATCTTCTGCGGCCTGAATCACATTCAAATGCACGCCGTTGGAAAAACTGCCGCGTCCGCCCTTGATCAACAACACCTGCGTGTCGCGGGACTTGGCCCAGCGCAGGGCCTCGACCATGCGCCGGCATTGTTCGGTGCTCATGGCGCCGTTGTAGAACTCCAGCGTCAGCTCGCCGACCTGGCCGGACTCGCGATAGCGGATCGGCTGATACGGCTCGTCGCTGAATGGCGCGTTGGCAATCGACCAGTCCAGCACCGGCACGTGCGCCAGTTGTCCGGCCAGTACATGCCGCGCCGGACGCTTGAAGGTTTCCTCGCCCGGTTGCGGTTTGCGTCGCAGCGAGCCGATCCACAGGCTGTGATCACCGGTCGCCACCAGCACCGCGTCGTCGTGTACCGCGAGAATTTCGCCGGGCATGCCGGTGCGCTGGTCGAGGTGCGCGTCGAACACGTAATACTGCCCGCCGGCGAGACTGGCGAGCACACCGGGCTGGCCGTCCGCCGCATCGATGCAGCGTTTGATGAAGCGCGAGCAGTCATGCCAGCTGAAAGTGCGGTCGTCCTGTTTCATGTTCGGCTGCAAACGCCCGCGCACTTTCGGATCGTTGTAATCCAGCGCCACCGGCACGAAGCCGTCGATGAATTTCTCCACCACTTCACGGATGCAACAGATCGCCGCGTCGCTGACCCGGCCGTTGTACAGCTCGGATTTGCGCAGCCCCGTTGGCAGGTTGAATTCGCAGGTGGCCCAGACCGGGCCGGCATCCATTTCTTCCACCGCTTGCAGGGCGGTCACGCCCCAGGACGGCAGCTCGCGCATGATCGCCCAATCCAGTGCGCTGGCACCGCGATCGCCGACGATGCCGGGGTGGATGATGACGACCGGGCGCTGCGGATTGCTCCACAGCGCGTGGGGCACACGGTCCTTGAGGAACGGGCAGATCACCAGGTCGGCACCGCTGTTTTCAATCTGTTCGCACACGGCGGCTTCGTCGGTGAACAGCACCACGCTCGGCGAGTGCCCGGCCTGGCGCAGGTCCAGCCATGCACGCTGAGTCAGGCCGTTGAACGCCGACGACAAAAGAATGATGTTGAGTGATCGCATGATTGTTCTTCCTTGAAAGGTCAGCCGCAGGCTCCTGTGAGCCGTCCGTGGCTATCGATGGAGGCGCAAGGTTAGTGACTGGCGTGGCTCGCGCCACTGATCGAGATCAACGTTGTGTCAGCCAATATTGCCGTGGCGACGACGTGCCTTATTCTCAAAGGTTTGCTGATCCTGATTTTTTATTACTTCAAATGTCTCAGGCGCTATTGCACAGTCGCATCCCTGATCACCGCCGGAAGATCCCGGCGTATCCATGGATTTTCGCAGCGGGTGGAACCCGTTTTCAGGGAGTAACGCATGGGGAGTCACAACCCGCATTACCAGGTCATCGGGCAGATGTTCCAAAAGGACTACCGATGGCTGTGCGCGGCGGTCAGCCGTACGCTCGGTTGCCCGCACAGCGCACAGGACATTGCTTCGGAAACCTTTCTTCGGGTATTGGCGCTGCCCGATCCGCTGGCAATCCGCGAACCCCGCGCGCTGTTGACCACGATTGCCCGGCGGCTGGTCTATGAAGGCTGGCGCCGGCAGGATCTGGAGCGCGCTTATCTGCAAAGCCTGGCGCTGGCGCCGGAACCGGTGCATCCGTCGCCCGAGGAACGGGAATTGGTGATCGAAACGCTGCTGGCGGTGGATCGCTTGCTCAACGGCCTGTCGGCCAAGGCCAAGGCGGCGTTTCTCTACCACCAACTCGACGGCCTGACCTACAGCGAAATCGGCGAACGCCTCGGCGTGTCCACCAGCCGCGTGCAGCAATACATGGTCGAGGCGTTCAAGCGTTGCTATCAGGCGATGCAGGCATGAGGCCGGACGAAACGCTGATCGACGAAGCGGCGCAATGGATGGCGCTGCTGCAATCAGGGCATGTCAGCTTGCAGGAGCGCGCCGCCTTCGACGCCTGGCGCACGGCGGATCCACGGCATCAGCAGATCATCGAGCAAATGGGCGGCGGGCTGAGCCTGCTACGCCATTCGAACCTGCGCGGCTTGCCGCGTGAGAGTGTGTTGCACAGCCTGAATGCGCCGTCCAGTCGCCGTCGATTCCTCAGCGGCAGTTTGAGCGTGCTCGGTATCGCGGTGCTGGCCGGTTTGCTCGGTCGACGTTATGGCTGGTTGCCCGAGGCCGGCGAGTTGTCGACCGGTACCGGCGAGCGTCGGGAATTCACGCTGGAGGATGGCAGCGCCCTTACGTTGAATGCCCGCAGCCGCGTGGTACCACGCTTCAACAACATCGAGCGTTTGCTGGACTTGCGCAGCGGTGAACTGCTGATCGATGTGGCGAAAAATCTGGCCCGGCCGTTTGTGGTCGAAACCGAGCATGGGCGGATGCGTGCGCTCGGGACCAAATTCCTGGTGCAGCGCGGTGACGATTCGACGCGGCTGGTGATGTTGCATTCGCAAGTCGAAGTGGTCATCGCCAGCGGCGCGCGGCAAGTGGTGGAGGCGGGCGAAAGTCTGCTGTTCAACGCTCAGGAAATCCTCGCCCTGGAACGCAGCAAAGGGCAGGAAAGTGCCTGGGTCCAAGGGCGGCTTGAAGTGCGTGATCGGCCCTTGAGCGAAGTCATAGACAGCCTGCGCAGCTACCGTCGCGGCATCCTGCACTTGAGCCCGGAGGTTGCCGGTCTGCGTCTCAGCGGTCTCTATCCGCTGGACGACAGCGACCGCACCCTGCAACTGCTGGAGCGTTCGTTGCCGATCCGTGTCACCTGGCACAACCCGTACTGGGTCAGCATTGAAGCGCGGTTATAAATCCATAACTTCCCGGTCTATCCGTCCCCCTATAAAAAGCGCCGGGCCGCTGCTCATTCCCTGCAGACGCCTTCAACAGGGAAGCCCCTCGATGTTCTCATTCAAACAACAACAATTGTCCCGCCTGACGCTGACCATCGTGCTGGCGGCGGGCATGGCTCCGGTCGCCGTTCAGGCACAAGACGCCGCCGCTCAGGTCTTTTCCTTCGACATTGCCGCAGGGGCCCTCGACGAGGTGCTGCTGGACATCTCGCGGCAGACCGGCGTGCCGATCTCCTTCAGCCAGAATCTTGTGCAGGGCAAGCGCAGCAGCGCGGTACGCGGCGCATTGGGTGGACGTCAGGCGGTGGAGAAAGCGCTGATCGGCAGCGGTCTGCAAGTCGAGCAGGGCAGCCAGGGCCTGAGCATTCGTCAGGCCGATGGGCCGAGCGCCGCGCCGGTCAAGGCCGCAGCCGTGGCACCCGCCAGCAGCGCCGATTACCGCATGGAAAAAGTCACCGTCACCGGCTCGCGGATCGCCCGTGCGCAGAGCGATGGTGCGACGCCGGTCAATGTCATCACCCACGAAGAAATGGAGGCGCGCGGCTACAAGAACGTCTACGACGCCCTCGCCACACAAACCCAGAACACCGGCATGACCCAGGGCGAAGACTACGGCAACACCTGGCAACCGGCGGCCAGCGCCCTCAACCTGCGCGGTCTCGGCCCCAACCACACGCTGGTGCTGATCAACGGCCGGCGGGTCGCCGATTACCCGACGCCGTATGACGGCAAGGTCAACTTCACCAACCTGGCGAACATTCCATCGGCGATCATCGAGCGCATCGAAGTGCTCAGCAGCGGCGCCTCGGCGATCTACGGTTCGGACGCGATTGCCGGGGTGGTGAACATCATCCTCAAAGACAAAATGAATGGCGTCGACGTCAATCTCAAGGGCGGCACCAGCGAGCGCGGCGGCGGTGACAACCAGCGCTTGCAGATCAGCGGCGGCGGCAGTTGGGGCGACTTTGACGGTTTGTTCGGACTTGAACTGACCCACCGCGATCCGATCTGGGCCGATGATCGCGGCTTCATGCAGAGCGGGCCGCTGGCGGATGTCGGCTATCGGCGCGACCTGACCAATAATCGCTATCTGGGGCCCGGCTGTGGCGCCTATCAGGGCACGTTCGACAACAAACTGTTCAACAGCGGCGGACGTTGCCGCACCGACCAGATGTACAACGATTACTGGACGGTGCAGACGCAAAAGGAAAACTACGACGGCTACACCCGTGGCACCTGGCATTTCAGCGACAGTGGTCAGGTCTTCGCCGACCTGATGTACGGCCTCGATCACATCCAGAACAACACACGCGGCCCGAGCTTCACCTCGCCGGACTTCATCAACCAGAACAGCGGCAATCTGGAGCGCTGGTACCGCCGCTTCGGCGAAGAGGAAATCGGCGGACGCACCAGCAACAACAGCAAATGGCGCGATACCTCATGGACCGGCACCCTGGGACTCTCCGACAAGATCGCCGACACCGGGTGGAACTATGAACTGGCGGCCAACCGGTCCGAGTACAAAAGCGTTCGCACCACCCGTTACACACCGCTGTCGTCGATCCAGGATTTCTACCTCGGCCCACAACTGGGCATCCGCGACGGTTACCCGGTGTTCGCGCCGGATGCCTCGCGCCTCGACCGGCCACTGACAACCCAGGAATGGGAGCAGTTTCGCGGCAATCTGACGCAGAACAGCAAGTCGGTTTCCACCAGCTACAACGCGTCGGTCAACGGCGAGTTATTTGACCTGCCCGCCGGTCCGGTGGGATTTGCCGGCGTGCTCGAGGCGGGCAAGCAGGAATATCGCATCGATCCGGATGACAGCCTTAATGACGGCAGTTTCTACGGCGTGACCCCGGCGCAAAGCTCCGGCGGCTCGCGCAAGCGTTACGCGGCCGGCGGCGAGTTCAGCATTCCGGTCACCGACAGCGTGTTGGCCACAGCGGCAGGGCGCTGGGACCAATACAAATTCAGCGGCCGCACCGAACAACAGAAAACCTACAACCTTGGCCTGGAATGGCGGCCGGTAACCAGCCTGTTGGTGCGCGGCAGCTACGGCACCAGTTTCCGCGCCCCTGACCTGAACTACATCTATCAATCCGACAGCAACGGCTACTACCCGGCGCAGATCGACTATTACGGTTGCAGCCAGGGCGTGGAGGGCGCCTGTGATCGCGGGCGGGTCGATTACACCCAGAGCGGCACGGCGGATCTGGAATCCGAACGCGGCAAATCCTGGACCTACGGTTTCGTCTGGTCACCGTCGCGCAATTTCGATTTCTCCACCGATTTCTGGCGGGTGGAGATCGATGACCTGCTGACCACCGTCGACGAAAACCGTCTGTTGCAGCAAGAGAACGAATGCCGCAATGGCACCCAGGACATCAACTCGGCCAACTGCCAGTCGACCCTGGCGCGCGTCGATCGCAATCCCGGCAATGCCGCCGTCGATCCCAATCAGTTGCAGCGGGTGCGGGTGAACGCGATCAACGCTGCCAGCGAGCGGGTCAGTGGCCTGGACTTCAAGAGCAACATCCGCTGGGGCGCCGGGCAGTACGGTGCGTTCAGTTCGGCGCTGGGCTACACCCTGGTGCTCTCGCATTACTACAAGGAATCGGACGAAGCCCCGACCCAGGACTGGCGCACCTCGCGTACCAACTACGACTGGCGCAGTAAGGTCAACGCCAGCCTGACCTGGGATTACCAGAAGGCCACGGCAACATTGATGGGGATTCGCTACGGCTCGGTCACCAACGGCGCGGGCGACGGGCGTCTGTCGCCGTGGACGGTGTTCAATGCCAGTGCACGCTACAAGCTCAACGACCGGGCAAGCGTCGGGCTGACCGTGAACAACGTGCTCAACCAGGTCAAGCATGACGACTCGGCGGGGTGGCCGTATTACCCGACCGGCAACTACGACCCGTACGGGCGCCAGTGGTGGCTGGATGTGAGTTATCACTTCGGGAGTTGAATACGTAATGACGCCCGACAACGTCCTACGGAAGTTGCCGGGTTTCATGTGAAAGCAGGGATATTTCCGACGACTTTTTCAGGTTGGTCATCGGAAGCGTGATCTATAGCATCGGCGATGACATTGAAGTCGTTAACGGCCTGATTACTCAGGCCTCTGATAATGGATTGATCATGCGAACTGCACACCTCGAATACGAAACGCCGGCTTATTCCGCACGCCAACAGTGGCGCGATGACCGTGCCAGGTGCCCCATGGAGGATGTCGCGTTGCCCAGCGCAAAAGTAACCCGGTTGGCGGGCTTGAAGAAGGTTGAGGGCAAACCTGTCGAATTGCTCGTGCATGGCCGGAACATCGGTGATGACGCCCTGCTGATTGTTCACCTTACCGATGAAGGTTTCGAGTTGAACGACGTCGTCGACATGCTTTCAACCTCCGAGCTTTACCAGCAAGGCGACGTGGTCAAACTCATCACTGGCAAGTCGGTCAGAACGGTACGGCGGCTGCTGAAGGAAGGCAAACCGGTACGGCTTGACCCGCAGCAGAGTGTCATCGCCTACCAATATGCATTGGTGCTGGAGTTGGCCATTCGGGCCTTCGGGGGGCAACCACGGGCGGAGGACTGGCTGCAGAAACCCTCTACCTATTTTCACGGTCATGTGCCGCTGGAGTTGACCCTGCATCCATTGGGTTTTCAGATGGTCGAGCAGTATTTGCAGCAGCTTATCTACGGGGTTTACCCATGAACCCCTTGCCGTGGGACAAGCATTGGTATGCCTGGCGGCTGGATCCCGAGGTTTACGGAGGCACGTGGGACAGCGGGATTGGATCGAAGCTGAAAGGCGGTCGCTGGAATATACCCGGACGACGCGTCGTCTACGCCTCAGTCGATCCTTCCTCGGCCATTCTGGAGGTGGCAGCCAACCGCAGTTTTGATGCCCTGGACCGCGAACCTTATGTATTGACGTGCTTTGAGGTCATCAGCGACGCGAAGGTGAAAATCGTGCAGCCCGAAGAGGTGCCGAACCCTTACTGGCTGAGCCCTGCACAGCCTTCACCCAATCAGCAATTGTTCGCCGACGCGTTGCTGGCCGAGCACCCGTTTGTACTGATTCCGTCGGCGGCAACCCGCCATTCGTGGAACTTGCTGGTGAGCTGCGACCTGGCAGAAGGGCAGTTCAGGATGGTCTCGCAGGAGCGGTTCGGCCTCGATACCCGCTTACTCGCGGAAATGGCGTTGGTCTGATGAAGCGTCATGCCGCATTTTGCATAACCTCAGCACCCAACGGTCTAAATCGCGCCCTATAAATCGTCATCCGCCATCGCACATCCCTGCATAAACCAAAACGCAGGGATGGCTGTTCATGATCCATTTTTCACCCGTTAAATTCCCTTTGAGCCTGGCCTTGCTGCTGGCGATCAACACATTGCCGGCGATTGCTGCCGACAGCAGTGCTACAGAACCGACCACCCAGTTGCAACGGATCGAAGTCACCGGCACCGCGATTCGTCGGGTCGATGCCGAAACCGCTGTGCCTGTCACCATCCTGCGGGTCGAGGAATTGCAGAAGCAGGGCGTGACCACCACCGAAGAGCTGGTCAGCCGTATCTCTGCCAACCAGTCGTCCGTAGGCTCCGGGCGTTCGGTGGGTTCTTCCAGCGGCGGCGCGTCTTATGCGGACTTGCGTGGCATTGGCCCGAACAAGACTTTGGTGCTGCTCAACGGTCGGCGTCTGAGCAACAACGCGACCAATGCGATCAATGGCTCTGGCGTCGACCTCAACACCATCCCGTTCGCTGCCATCGACCGGGTGGAGGTGCTGCGCGACGGCGCCTCGGCGTTGTATGGCACCGATGCCATCGGTGGGGTGATCAACTTCATCACCAAGACCAGCCTCACCGAAGGCCAGATCAGCACCAGCTACGACACGCCGACCCACTCCGGTGGCGGTGAAAGCCGTAACGTCAGCGGCAGTTGGGGTTTTGGTGATTTGCAGGACGATCGCTTCAACGTTTTCGGCGTGGTGAGCTACGACAAGCAGAATCGCCTGGCGGCCGATGATCGCGGCTACACCTATAACTACCAGCCGGGACGCGGACTCGATTACACCTCCGGCACGGCATCGCCCGCCAACTGGAGCCAGGGCAGTAACGCCACCAACCCGCTGGCCGGTTCCGGTTGCAATGCGCCGGGGCTGTTGTCACGCAACGGCATCTGCCGCCAGAGCCTGTGGAATTACCTGGATCTGGTGCCGGAAACCGAAAAGACCTCCGCGTTCGCCAAGGCCACCGGCAAGCTGTCGGATGATCACAACGTCAGCCTCGAATACTTCTGGGCGCGCAACGAAAACCGGACGCAGATCGGCCCCGGCACTTTGATGGGCAATCAGGTCAATCCTGGCACGGCGTTCTATCCGGGTAACGGCATTACGCCCGGCCCGAGCGGTTTCGCCCTCGACCCGACGCAACCGGTGGACGTGAACTGGCGTGAAACTGCCGTCGGTGCCCGGCAGCATGAAGATGACAATACCGGTCAGCGCCTGCTGTTGAACTTCGACGGCACGCTGGTCGGGTGGGATTACAACCTCGGCGCGTCGTACAACCAGAACAAGGTGGTCAACACGATTCGCAGCGGTTACGTGAACGACCGCGCCGTCAGCCAGGGCATCGCCAACGGTGTGATCAACCCGTTCGGTCCGCAGACGGCTGCCGGTTCGGCATTACTGGCAGCCAACGAGGTAAATGGCGATTACGCGACGGCAGTGGGCCGGGTCAAGGCGATTGACGGGCGCATCAGCCGCGAAATAGGCGACTGGTTCGGTGCAGGGCCTTCGGCGCTGGCGCTGGGCGGTGAGTACCGCAAGGAAGATTTCCATCAGGATTTCGCTGCGTTTGCCGGCGACGTGCAGAGCCTGGGTGTTGATCCCAATGGCAGCGTAAAAGGGGATCGCAGCGTCTCGGCCCAATACGCCGAGGTCAACGTGCCGGTGCTCGACAGCCTTGAATTATCCGCCGCCGTGCGCCACGACAAATACAGCGACTTTGGCAGCACCACCAACCCGAAGTACTCGTTCCGCTTCCAGCCCTTCAAGGAACTGGTGGTGCGTGGCGCCTACAGTGAAGGCTTCCGTGCGCCGTCGCTTTATGAGTTGTACAACCCGACGTTCACCTCGTTCACCAATGCCAACTACAACGACCCGCGCCTGTGCGCCGGTGGCAACCCGAGCAACGGCGGGATCGCCAACCGCGACTGCGCCCAGCAGTTCAATCGCACCTCCGGCGGCAACACCGACCTGAGCCCGGAAACCGCACGCAACGTCACCCTCGGTTTCGTTTATCAGCCGTTTGATCGACTGACCACCGGGCTGGATTTCTGGTGGATTGACATCGCCAACCAGATCGCCGAATTCCCAGAATCGGCGGTGTTCGAAAACCCGGAGCTGTACCCGGAGCGCCTGATCCGCAAGCCTGATGGTTCCATCGATCACATCGTCACCGGCCTCGCCAACCTCGGAAAGATCAAGACCAACGGCGTCGACGTGAGCTTCGACTATCGCCTGCCGAGCACACCGTACGGCGATTTCGGCATCGGTCTGCAAGGCACTTACGTCACCCGTTACGACTATCAGCAGCAGCTCAAGGGCGACTACATCGACAAGCTCGGCGATTTTCGTGGCGGCGACTTTGCTTCAGCCGGCGCCGTGGCTCGTTGGCGTCACAGCCTGACCGGCAGCTGGAACTACGGTCCGCTCGGTGCCAGCCTGACCAACCGCTACACCAGCGGTTACCACGACTCGGATCGCGAGACTCACGACTACGTCGGCTCGTACAACGTCTGGGACGTGGCCGGCACATACACCTGGCGCAAGACCCTGGCGGTGACCCTCGGGGTGAAAAACCTGTTCGACCGCGAGCCACCATTCAGCAACCAGACCTACACGTTCCAGAGCGGCTATGACCCGAAATACGGCGACCCGTTTGGCCGCACGCTGTACACGCGGGTCAATTACAAGTTCTGAGAATGATCGGTGACGGCGGGTTTTAGTAACACATGGTTCTAAACCCCGCCCTATAAAAAGGCCCGGCCTGTTGCACATCACAGTCAGGCAGGCGCGTGGTGAAAGGATCTGCCCATGTTTTCCAGAGTCATTCTGTTCAGCGTCGGTCTGTCGCTGAGCCCGGCGCTGTTCGCGGCGCCCCAGCACGCCCTCACGGTCTACGGCGAAGCCCCGAAATACGCCCCGGACTTCCAGCATCTGGCCTACGCCAACCCCGACGCGCCCAAGGGTGGAACCTTGCGCCGCTCTTCACTGGAGAGCGGCCCGTTCGATCACCTGATTCCCTACATCGACAAAGGCACCGGCGTCGCTGACATCGACGGCTGGCTCTACGCGCCGCTGGCCTATCGCAGCAAGGACGAGCCTTACAGCGTCTACGGTCTGGTGGCGCAACGGATGGAGCTGGACGCGGATCGGCGCTGGCTGCGCTTTTACCTCAACCCCAAGGCACAGTTCGAGGACGGCACGCCGATCACCGCTGAAGACGTGCGCTACACCTTCGAACTGTTCACCACTCAGGGCAGCCTCAAATATCGCCAGCAGTTTCGTGATGTCGCCGAGGTGCAGGTCGAGTCGCCGACCCAGGTGCGTTTCGTGTTCAAGAACAACGAGAGCCGTACCTTGCCGCTGGATCTGGCGACGTTGCCGGTGCTGCCCGAGCATTGGTGGCGCACACGCAATTTCGCCGATGGCGCAGGCTTCGAGATTCCGCCGGGCAGCGGGCCGTACAAGGTCAGCGCGGTGGATGCCGGGCGCAGCGTGAAGTTTCAGCGGATCAAGGACTGGTGGGGCAGGGATCTGCCGATCACTCGCGGGCTCTACAACTTCGATCAATTGAGCGTGGAGTTCTTTGCCGACACGGACGTGTCGCGACAAGTGCTCAAGGCCGGTGGCTTTGATTACAACCGCGAGTTCTCCGCCACCAGTTACACCATCGGTTACGCCGGGGCGGCGCTGGAGCAGGGCAAGTTGCTGCGTGAACACCTCGCACCCGGCGCCGCGCAAGGTGCCCAGGGATTTGCGTTCAACTTGCAGAAGCCGGTGTTTCAGGATCGCCGAGTGCGGCAGGCGATCGCCATGCTCTGGGATTTCGAATGGAGCAACCGGCAGATGATGCGCAGTATGTACCTGCGTCAGCGCAGCTTCTTTTCCCACAGTGCGTTGTCGGCCACCGAACTGCCGGATGCCGAGGAACTGAAAATCCTCGAACCGTGGCGCGGCAAGATTCCCGATGAAGTCTTCACTCAGGTGTTCGAGGCGCCGCGCACCGACGGCAGCGGCAACGTCCGCGCGCAACAGTTGCAGGCACTGAAACTGTTGGAGGCCGCCGGCTGGAAACCCCGAGGCGATCAACTGGTGAATGCCGCCGGCGAGCCGCTGCGATTCACCTTTCTCAACGGCCAGAAGGGATTCGAGCGTCTGCTGCTGCCGTTCAAACGCAACCTGGTGCAGATCGGCATCGGCTTCGATATTCGTCAGGTCGACACCGCGCAATACACCAACCGCGTACGCAGCCGCGACTACGACATGATCGTCGTCGGTTACCCGGTGAGTCAGGCGCCGGGGCGCGAGCTGTTCAACTATTTCGGCTCCGACGGCGCTGATGATCCCGGCTCCAACAACTACATGGTGCTGCGCGACCCGGCGGTGGATGCGCTGCTTGAAGGCGTGGTGCAGGCAAACAATCGCGAGAGTCTGCTGCGCCACGCCCATGCGCTGGATCGGGTGTTGCAGTGGGGTTACTACTGGATTCCCAACTACTACCCGCCGGGGATTTCCACGGTGTGGTGGAACCGCTTCGGTCGCCCGGCAATTGCGCCGCTGTACGACGCCGGCCTCGACACCTGGTGGGAAATCAGCCCGACCGCGCTGACCGCGACGCAAATGCAGCAACAGCAAAAGGAGTACGCCCATGTGGGGTTATAGCCTGCGGCGTCTGCTGCTGATCGTGCCAACCTTGCTGGCGATTCTGCTGGTGAACTTCGTGATCGTGCAGGCCGCGCCCGGTGGCCCGGTCGAGCAGGCTATCGCCCGATTGCAGGGGATCGGTGTCGGTGCGGCGGTGGGTGCCAGCCATGTCGAAAGCATTGGCGGCGAGTCCCGCGCGACCCGTGGGCTGGACCCGAAACTGGTGGCCGAGATCGAGCGCCAGTACGGCTTCGATAAAAGCGCCGGCGAGCGCTTGTGGCTGATGCTCAAGAGCTATGCGCAACTGGATTTCGGCAAGAGTTTCTTCCGGGGCGCGACGGTGACCGAGCTGATCTGGCAGAAACTGCCGGTGACCTTGTCGTTGGGATTGTGGGCGACGCTGATCACTTATCTGGTATCGATTCCGCTGGGCATTCGCAAGGCGGTGCACAACGGTTCGGCGTTCGATGTCTGGAGCAGCGCGGCGATCATCATCGGCTATGCCATGCCGGGGTTTCTGTTTGCGCTGCTGCTGATTGTGGTGTTCGCCGGTGGTACGGCGCTGGACTGGTTCCCGGTGCGCGGGCTGGTCTCGGACAACTTCACCGAGCTGTCGCTGTGGGGCAAGGTTGCCGATTACTTCTGGCATCTGGTGTTGCCGGTCAGTGCGCTGGTGATCGGAGGTTTCGCGACGCTGACGATCCTGACCAAGAACAGCTTCCTCAACGAGATCTCGCGGCTGTACGTGGTCACGGCCCGAGCCAAAGGCCTGAGCGAACGACAGGTGTTGTACGGGCATGTGTTTCGCAACGCGATGCTGCTGGTGGTGGCGGGATTGCCCCAGGCGTTGGTCACGGTGTTCTTCGGCGGCTCGCTGCTGATCGAAGTGATCTTCTCCCTCGACGGTCTCGGCCGCCTGAGTTACGAGGCAGCGGTGTCGCGGGATTACCCGGTGGTGTTCGGCTCGCTGTTCATCTTCACCCTGTTCGGGCTCCTGATAAAACTGCTGGGCGACCTGTGTTACACGCTGGTCGATCCGCGCATCGACTTCACCGCGAGGACTGCCTGATGCCGACGCTTTCTCCCATCGGACAGCGCCGTTGGGCGCGGTTCAAGGCTCATCGGCGCGGCTGGTGGTCGTTATGGCTGTTTCTCGCGCTGTTCGGCCTGAGCCTGGGCGGCGAACTGGTCGCCAATGACAAGCCGTTGCTGGTGACCTTTCAGGGCCAGTGGTATTTCCCGGCGTTCAAGCGCTACACCGAGCAGGATTTCGGCGGCGAACTGCCGTTCCAGCCCGACTACCGCAGCGCCCAGGTGCGTGAATTGATCGAGGGGCAGGGCGGACGGATGTGGTTTGCGCCGATCCCGTTCGGCTACGACACGGCTAACTACGACCTCACTGAACCGGCCCCGAGCCCGCCCACCGCTGAAAACTGGCTGGGCACCGACGATCAGGCGCGGGACGTGCTGGCGCGGGTGATATTCGGCACGCGGGTCTCGCTGTTGTTCGCCCTGGCGTTGACGGCGGTGAGCGCGTTGATCGGTATCGCCGCCGGTGCCTTGCAGGGCTATTACGGTGGTTGGGTCGACTTGCTCGGGCAGCGTCTGCTGGAGGTCTGGTCGGGGCTGCCGGTGCTCTATCTGCTGATCATTCTGTCTGGCTTCGTCGAGCCGAACTTCTGGTGGTTGCTGGGGATCATGGCCCTGTTTTCGTGGCTGAGTCTGGTGGACGTGGTGCGCGCCGAGTTCCTGCGCAGTCGGGGGCTCGAGTACGTGAAAGCGGCGCGGGCGCTGGGTGTCGGCGACGTGCAGGTGATCGTGCGGCACATTCTGCCCAATGCCATGAGTGCGACCTTGACGTACCTGCCGTTCATCCTGACCGGGGCGATTGCGACGTTGTCGGCGCTGGATTTCCTTGGTTTCGGCATGCCCGCGGGCAGTGCTTCGCTGGGTGAGTTGATCGGTCAGGGCAAGAACAATCTGCAAGCACCATGGTTGGGGCTGACGGCATTTTTTGCCCTGGCGCTGATTCTTTCTTTACTCGTATTCATCGGCGAAGCCTGCCGTGATGCCTTCGACCCCAGGACTTGATATGCGTAAACATCTGATCGAAATACGCGACCTGCGGGTAGCGTTCAAAGGGCAGGAAGTGGTGCACGGCATCAACTTCGACATTTGCCCGGGCGAATGCCTGGCGCTGGTGGGCGAGTCGGGTTCCGGCAAGTCGGTGACGGCCCACAGCATCCTGCAATTGCTGGACCCGAACATCACGCAGATCGACGGCAGCATCCGCTACGGCGGCGAAGAGTTGCTGGGGGTGCACGAGCGCTATCTACGGCAACTGCGCGGCAACCGCATCGCGATGATTTTTCAGGAGCCGATGAGTTCTCTAAATCCGTTGCACAGCATCGAGCGGCAACTCGGCGAAAGCCTGGCGTTGCACAAGGGACTGGCGGGCGCGGCGGCGCGCAAACGGATTCTGGAGCTGTTGGAATTGGTGGGCATTCAACGACCGCGCGAGCGGCTGAAAGCGTATCCGCATCAGCTCTCCGGCGGGCAACGGCAGCGGGTGATGATCGCCATGGCGCTGGCGTGCGAACCGCAATTGTTGATTGCCGATGAGCCGACCACGGCCCTCGACGTCACGGTGCAGCGCAAGATTCTGTTGCTGCTCAAGGAGCTGCAACAGCGGCTGGGTATGGCGCTGCTGATCATCAGTCACGACTTGAATCTGGTGCGCACCATCGCCCAGCGGGTGGCGGTGATGCGCGCGGGCGAAATCGTCGAACAGGCGAGCTGCGAGCAGTTGTTCCGTGCGCCGCAGCATCCCTACAGCATCGAATTGCTCAACGCCGAACCCGGTGGCGCGGCGTTGTGCCGTGATGCAGCGGAGGATTTGCTCAAGGTTCGTGATCTGCATGTGCGTTTTCTGCTGGGCGGCGGGTGGCTGCGGGCCAAGTCGTATCTGCACGCGGTCAACGGCATCGATCTGAACCTGCAGCGGGGCAAGACGCTGGGCATTGTCGGTGAGTCGGGCTCGGGCAAGTCCACGCTGGGTCAGGCGATCCTGCGTCTGATCGACGCCGATGGCAGCATCCGCTTCAAGGGGGAAGCGCTTGAGCAACTGAGCGGCAAGCAATTGCGTCCGCTGCGCAAACGCCTGCAAGTGGTGTTTCAGGATCCGTTCGGCAGCCTCAGCCCGCGCTTGTGCGTGGAGCAAATCATTGCCGAAGGGTTGCAGGTGCATAGTGATATGACTGCTTTTGAGCGCGAACAGGCCGTGATCGAGGTATTGAAGGAGGTCGGACTCGACCCGGCGACGCGTCATCGCTATCCCCACGAGTTTTCCGGCGGGCAGCGACAACGCATCGCCATCGCTCGGGCGCTGGTGCTCAAGCCGGATCTGATCCTGCTCGATGAGCCGACCTCGGCACTGGATCGCACCGTGCAGAAACAGATCGTCGCGTTGTTGCGCCGATTGCAGGAGGAGCACGGTCTGACTTATCTGTTCATCAGTCATGACCTGGCGGTGGTGCGGGCGCTGGCCCATGATCTGATCGTGATGAAGGATGGCGAGGTGGTGGAGCGTGGCGAAACGGCCGGGTTATTCCATTCCGCCCGGCACCCGTATACGCGGGAGCTGCTGGCGGCGTCGTTTGTGACACCGGTCACGGCAGAAACGGGCAGCCAGGAGGGCAGACTTTCACCCACGGAGCAGATCCGGTAAATTTCCCGGCTCCGCTCATACAAGGATGTAGATGATGGCAAAACCTGCCGCGCGCCTCAGCGATCTCAATGCCTGCCCGATCACTGGACACAGTACCAACCCCAGCACCAGCGGTTCACCCAATGTGAACATCAATGGCATGCCCGTGCTGCGAGTCGGTGATACCACCGCCTGCGGGGACTCGGTCACCGAGGGCATCGGCAACATCCTGATCAATGGCAAGCCAATCGCCTTTCTTGGTAGCGCCACTGCCCATGGTGGAATGATCATTACCGGCTCCGGTGACGTTTTTGTCGGCACGCAGGTGGGCGAGGCTCCCTTCACCCCGATCGTTACAGTGCCTAAACATAGCGAACGCTTCCAGTTGGTGGACGAGAACACCGGCGATGCCATTCCCGATATGCTTTATTGCATCGAAACCGGTGATGGCCAGCGTTTGGTCGGCCACACCGATAACCACGGCAATGCCGCGCGAGTGTTTACCGCCAATCCGACCTCCATAACCGTGCAATGGGGCAAGGAAGCAGCTGCGCATCTGGATGCTTTGGGTATCGATTACTAAGGAGGGTGACGCGTGGCAGCACCGAAAAAGAAACAGGCCCAGACCACTGACCAGCATGGGACGACTCAGGTCAAAGGTACGCTCGCCCAGGATTATGTGACGGTGGTGGGGGCTTCCTATATCAGTTTCATGGCCAATATCCGTGGTCAGCGCGGCAACATGATGAACTTCATCAATCAGGGTATACGGCAAATAAAAAACTATCCTGAGCCCACACCGAATTATTCCGTGCAAAGAGCATTTCTCATCTTCAAGGATGAATACGATCCGAAACTTCTCGCCGAAGTCAAAAAGATCGTGACGGAACGCTATAAGGCCGAGTACCGCGAATACGACAATATCTCGCAACTGGTCGATTTTGTGGTTTCGCGCAAGCGCAGGGGGCGTGAAATCAAGCAGATGGATTTCTTCTCACACGGCGTGGTGGGTGCTATCGAGTTTGGTTATGAACTCGACAAGCGTGAAAGTTACCGCTTGCGCGACGCCCAGGCCCGAATGTTTACACCCGATGCATTCGCTTATGGAGCCAGGATCTATTCCTACGCCTGTCGTACCGGGCTGGGAATCGATGCTGATTTGACGGTGAGAGAAAACGAGGATCCCCACTACGAACGCAGTCTGGCGCAGATTATGGCGAATGCGACCGGTGCCGTTGTGTGGGCATTTCCGCGACGCAGTCTGTATGACCAGACCTATGGAACCGACGAGGATCGTCAGGCTGTCGAGAAAGCACCTGCCCGCCAGGAAGCCGACAAGGCGGCGAGCCGTGCTTATCGCAAACAACTGAGTGACTATCAGCGACGCCTGGCTGCTCATCGAACGGCGCAAAAAAATCCCGAAGCGCAGTTACCGCACGAAACCGCTCCTGTTGCTCCGAAAAAAACCTTGTCGGAGAGAGATGCTGCATTGCTCAAACAGGCTCAGGGACGAGATCAATACAACAGCACCCTTGGTTATCCTCTGGATGCCGAAGGCGCTGTCCACCCCGTTCGATCCGGTAATACACCGGATGGCGTTCCAAAAAAGCTATGCGAATACAAACCCGTCAAATGACGACCACAACACGACTATCGAAGTGTTTCGCCGTAACCGCCCTGATTCTTGTGGTGGCAGGCATTGGCTATTTTCTGGTTGGCAAGGAATACGACATGTCCTCAAAAGTGATGATGAATTACGGACTCTGGAGCCCTGAAGACAATCGTTTCGATGCATCTCGCTGGTTCGAAAGCGGAATGTACCGCCGGCGCACGACAGGGACGCCAGCAGAAATCAGCGTCGACACGATGCTGCGCAACAAACCACTGCCTGTAACACGAGAGATGAATGAGGATCTGGTGGCGATTGCAGGGGTTGCGCTCGAGTATGACTTTCCCGAAATCAATACGGACTCGCTGATCAACCATCCGCCACAATTGACTCAACGTGTCAGATATTGGGTTAGCAAGTTCGATCAGCCTGACAAGCCAGTTGATCTATACAACCTTTATCTTGAATTGGATGGGCAACGTTTTGTGATCACTTTCAGCAGGGATGCGCAGACAGGTGATCTGATCGACAACAACAGTGCGCGAAAGGTTTCGGTTGACCAGGAAGCAGATGCTGAATACCTACAGGTATTCAGAGCGATGGACGAGGCTGAACGCCCTCGGCACTGACCGACCCGATTTTTTCAAACCATAAAAAAATCCCGTTACAAGTACGGGATTTTTTTATCAGACAGGCTCCGCAATATCGGAGCCGCGATCTTACGCCGGAAACAGCTCGGACAGTTTCATCGACAGCATCATGTCGCCTTCAACGCGCAGCTTGCCGCCCATGAACGCTTGCATGCCGTCGGTTTCGCCGCTGACGATGCCTTTGAGGGTTTCGCTGTCCAGCACCAGCGTGCAGTTGGCATCCGGGTTTTCGCCTTCCTGGATATCGCAGGTGCCGTCTTTGACGATCAGGGCGTATTGCTTGTCTTCGTCAGTGATGTTGAAACCGAAGACCAGATCCAGACCGGCAGCGGCGGCTGGGTTGAACTTGGCTTGCATTGCTTTTACGGCATCAGCTACGGAGGTCATGGTTCGATCCTTTTTGGTTGATTGCAGCAGGGTCACAGTAATCCGGACTCAGCGAAAGGTGATGAGTTCCGGGGCCTTCAGCAGTTGCAGGTGTGCATGACTGTTGAAGGAAGCCAGCGCCACCTCGCGACCGCGGAACTTCAGCTGGTTGAGCGAGGTGTTGACGATTTGCCAGTTCAGTTCAAAGGCCTGCCGGGCAGGCATTTGGGTAATCAGGTGAAGCAGGGCGGTGATCGTGCCACCGGAGGTGAACACCGCGATTTTCTGGGAGTTGTCGGCCTGTTCAAGGATTCGGTGCAGCCCGGCCTGGACCCGCTCGACGAAACCCAGCCAGCTTTCCAGCCCCGGCGTGTCGTAGGTGCCGGCGAGCCAGCGTTCGATGATCAGGGCGAAGATGCGCTGGAACTCGCCACGGTTTTGCGCGGCATTACGCAGGATTTCCAGGGCTTCGGGCTCTTCCGGCAACATGGCCGGGAGCAGGGCGCGGATCACGGCGTCAGCGTCGAATTCGTTGAAAGCGGAATCGATTTCCAGAACCGGAACCGACAGGCCGACGGCGGCGAACTGTTCCAGCGCGCTGTTGGCCGTATGTTGCTGGCGTCGCAGATCGCCCGACAGGCAGCGGTCGAAGCTGATTCCGAGTTCGGCGAGGTGACGGCCGAGGATTTCTGCCTGGCGTACACCGGTCGGCGACAGGACGTCATAGTCGTCTGCACCGAAGGAGGCCTGGCCATGTCGAATCAAGTAGATGCTGCCCACGTCCGCGTCGTCCCGGTACGTTGAAGGTTGAGGCGAGGTTATGGGGATGACGGTGAGCTGTCAATGAAAAAACATACGCTTGTTTGAAATGCCCGTTCCAGCCTTGTTGCCAGAGGTTTCACGGCTGGCCGACGGGCCTGTGCATGGGTATGCTGGAGCCAATTCCCGCGTGTGTTTCACGACCGCGCATCGTTTGAAGGAGTCACTGTGGAGTTTTTGACTGAATACGCCAGTTTCCTGGCCAAGACCGTAACGCTGGTCATCGCCATTCTGGTGGTGCTGGCGAGTTTTGCTGCGTTGCGCAGCAAGGGCCGGCGCAAATCTGCCGGCCAGTTGCAGGTCAGCAAGCTCAACGATTTCTATAAAGGCCTGCGTGAGCGGCTGGAGCAGACCCTGCTCGACAAGGATCAGCTCAAGGCCTTGCGCAAGGGCCAGGCCAAGTCCGAAAAGAAACAGAAGAAGAAACCCGACGCCAAACCGCGGGTATTCGTGCTGGACTTCGACGGCGACATCAAGGCCTCGGCGACTGAAAGCCTGCGCCACGAGATCACCGCGCTACTGACCCTGGCCACACCGAAGGACGAAGTGGTCCTGCGTCTGGAGAGCGGCGGCGGCATGGTTCACAGCTATGGTCTGGCCTCGTCGCAACTGGCGCGCATCCGGGAAGCCGGCGTGCCGTTGACCGTTTGCATCGACAAGGTCGCGGCGAGCGGCGGCTACATGATGGCGTGCATCGGCGAGAAGATCATCAGCGCGCCGTTTGCGATTCTCGGTTCCATCGGTGTGGTGGCGCAGTTGCCCAACGTCAACCGCCTGCTGAAAAAGCATGACATCGATTTCGAAGTGCTGACCGCTGGCGAATACAAACGCACCCTGACCGTATTCGGCGAAAACACCGAGAAGGGTCGGGAAAAGTTTCAGGAAGACCTGGACATCACCCACCAGCTGTTCAAGAACTTCGTTGCCCGCTATCGCCCGCAACTGGCGATCGACGAAGTCGCCACCGGTGAAGTCTGGCTCGGCATCGCGGCGCTGGACAAGCAACTGGTCGATGAGCTCAAGACCAGCGACGAATACCTGGCCGAGCGTGCCAAACAGTCCGAGGTCTATCACCTGCACTACGCCGAGCGTAAGAGCCTGCAGGAGCGCATCGGCATGGCGGCCAGCGGCTCGGTGGATCGCGTGTTGCTGAGCTGGTGGAGCCGTCTGACCCAGCAACGGTTCTGGTGAATCGGGCATAAAAAAACGCCGGTCGAATGACCGGCGTTTTTTTATGCCCCGGGGAATTACCGGCGACGGAACAGCGGCAGCGGTTCGTCAGTGGCGGCCTGATAGGTCACCGAAAAGTCCTTCAGGCTTTCAAGGGCGTCGTACGGGTCTTTGTCCGCGCGCAGGGCGAAGGCATCGAAGCCGCAACGGCGCATGTAGAACAGTTGGTCACGCAGCACGTCGCCAATTGCTCGCAATTCACCCTTGAAACCGTAACGGTCGCGCAGCAGACGGGCGTTGGAGTAATTGCGGCCATCAGTGAACGCCGGGAAGTTCAGGGCAATTACCTGGAACTCGTTCACGTCGTCACCGATTTCCTCGGCTTCTTCGTCGGCGTCCAGCCACACACCCAGGCCGCCATCGCGGGCCTTGAGCATGCGGGCGTGTTCACGCCACAGTTGCAACGGGACGATCAGGTCGTCGCAGTTGCTGATTTCGTCGATGTTGAAATCCTTGGGCAGCAGGTGCCAGGTTTCGTCGACGACCTCGTTGTTCTTAATGATTCGCTGCATAGACGCGTTCCTTGAAGAGGTCGATGCCAATACGCTGGTAGGTGTCGATGAAGCGCTCGTCTTCGGTGCGCTGTTCCACGTACACGTCGATCAGCTTGGAGATCACGTCCGGCATGTCTTCCTGAGCGAAAGACGGGCCGAGGATCTTGCCCAGGCTGGCGTCACGGCTGGCGCTGCCACCGAGGGAGACCTGGTAGAACTCCTCACCTTTCTTGTCCACTCCCAGAATGCCGATGTGACCGACGTGGTGGTGACCGCAGGCGTTCATGCAACCGGAGATGTTCAGGTCCAGTTCACCGATGTCGAACAGGTAGTCCAGGTCGTCGAAACGGCGCTGGATCGATTCGGCGATCGGGATCGACTTGGCATTGGCCAGGGAGCAGAAATCACCGCCAGGGCAGCAGATGATGTCGGTCAGCAGGCCGATGTTCGGCGTGGCGAAGCCACTTTCACGCAACTCGCCCCACAGGGTGAACAGCTGGCTCTGCTCGACGTCGGCCAGAATGATGTTCTGCTCGTGGGAAGTGCGAAGTTGACCGAAGCTGTAGCGCTCGGCCAGGTCGGCGACCGCGTCGAGCTGCTTGTCGGTGATGTCGCCCGGTGCAACGCCCGTCGGCTTCAGGGACAGGGTCACGGCCACATAACCTGGCTTCTTGTGCGCCAGGGTGTTGCGGGTGCGCCAGCGGGCGAAGCCCGGATGTTCTTTGTCGAGGGCGGCCAGTTCGGCGTCTTGATTGCTCAGCGCCTTGTAGTCCGGGTCGACGAAGTGTTTTGCCACACGATGCACTTCGGCTTCGGTCAGGGTGGTCTGCCCGCCGCGCAGGTGTTCCATTTCGGCATCGACTTTCTGGGCGAAGACTTCTGGAGTCAGCGCTTTGACGAGGATCTTGATCCGCGCCTTGTATTTGTTGTCACGACGGCCATAGCGGTTGTAGACCCGCAGGATCGCGTCGAGGTAGCTCAACAGGTCCTGCCATGGCAGGAATTCGTTGATGAACGCGCCGACCACCGGAGTACGACCCAGACCACCGCCGACCAGCACGCGGAAACCGAGTTCACCGGCAGCGTTGTGTACCGGCTCAAGGCCGATGTCGTGGACTTCGATGGCCGCACGGTCGGAGGTCGAACCGTTGACGGCGATCTTGAATTTACGCGGCAGGTAGGCGAATTCCGGGTGGAAGGTCGTCCACTGACGAACGATTTCGCACCACGGACGCGGGTCGATCAACTCGTCGGCTGCGACACCGGCGAACTGGTCGGTGGTGACGTTGCGCAGGCAGTTACCGCTGGTCTGGATGGCGTGCATCTGCACAGTGGCCAGCTCGGCAAGAATGTCCGGGATGTCTTCCACCGCCGGCCAGTTGAACTGCACGTTCTGGCGCGTGCTGATGTGGGCGTAGCCCTTGTCATAGTCGCGGGCGATTTTCGCCATCATGCGCACCTGGCGCGATGTCAGCTGGCCGTAAGGCACCGCCACGCGCAGCATCGGCGCGAAACGCTGGATATACAGGCCATTTTGCAGGCGCAGGGGGCGGAATTCTTCTTCGCTCAGCTCACCTGCCAGATAGCGTCGGGTCTGATCACGGAACTGCTTGACGCGGTCCTCGATGATCCGCTGATCGTACTCGTCGTATACGTACATATAAGTCCTGTTCTCAGGCTTTGGCCACTCGGAAAACGCTGCGTTTTCGCTTGCTGGAGTCCGATGGTTCCTCTGCAATTCGGCGCGCACGGCCGCGCACTCCCTGAAGGAGCCGGGGCAATATACCCGTTTGCAGTTATGCGCAAAAGTGATGTTTGAGTATATGGAAAGAACCAAATCGCCTAACGAGAATGGCTGTCAACTAACCCCTGTTTGTCGTGCGGTCAATCATCGTCTTAACTGTGGTCGAGTCTTTCTGCAATCACCGATAAAACCGACAAGAGGCGATGCAATGAGCAACCCAACCAAAGCAAGGAAAAGCGATAGCAGTGTCGATGCCTGGGCAATTCTGTTCCTGATCATTCTGGTCGTGGGAACGGCAGTATTCTGGGTCAGCCATCAGTAAAACGACGCTTCCGGGCCCGTCTCCGACGATTGTCGGACAAAAAGCGGGATCAGGCGCTAATGGCCGGCGATTGAATGGCTATAATGCGCGGCCATTTTTCCCTGGGCCCGGACGCTTCATGTTCAAGTTTCTCCACCTCGGTCTGCTGCTGTTCGGCGCGGTTTTCGGTACCTGCGCGCGTGCAGAGTCGGTGCTGTTCCTGAATCCGGGTTCGACCCAGGAAACGTTCTGGCTCAGCTACTCGCAGTTCATGCAAGCGGCCGCCCGGGACCTGGGGATCGACCTGCGCATTCTCTATGCCCAGCGCCAGCCGGAACTGACCCTGGCTCAGGCGCGACTGGCCCTGCAGGGGCCTGAGCGCCCGGACTATCTGGTGTTCGTCAATGAACAGTACGTGGCGCCGCAGATCCTGCGCATGGCCAATGGCAGCGGCGTGAAGCTCTTTATGGTCAACTCGGCACTGACGCCCAACCAGAAGGCGATGATGGCCGATCGTGCCGATCGCATCGGCAGTCTGGTACCCAACGATGAAGAGGGCGGCTACTTGATGATGAAGGAGCTGATTCGTCTGCATCCGGCTGTCGCGCCCGGTGAAAGCATCGACCTGCTGGCCTTTTCCGGTCTGAAGATCACACCCTCGGCCCAACTGCGAGAAAAAGGCATGCAACGGGCACTCGCCGAGCATCCTCAGGTGCATCTGCGGCAACTGGTCTACGGCGGCTGGACGCAACAGCGTGCCTACGAGCAGGCCAGGCAATTGCTGGTCCGCTATCCCAAGGTGTCATTGGTGTGGGCGGCCAATGATGAAATGGCCTTCGGCGCGATGCGTGCCGTTTCGGAAGCCGGCAAGGTGCCGGGCAAAGACGTGCTGTTCAGCGCGGTCAACACCTCGCCCGAAGCGTTGCAGGCGTTGGTTGACGGGCGGCTGAGCGCGTTGCTGGGCGGCCATTTCACCCTGGGTGGCTGGGCACTGGTCGAGCTGCATGATCACGCGCAAGGTGTCGATCTGAATCAGTACGGCGGTCGTGACCGACAGATTCCGTTGCTGCAACTGATCGATCGGGATCATGCCCGCCGGATCCTTGCCATGGGCGCCTCACCGGACTATGGCGTGCACTTTCGCAAGCTCTCGGCGAAAGGCCGTCCGGTTTCCTACCGCTATCCGTTCAATCTGCAGACACTGATGCACTGAGCGAGTCAGACGCCGGCCAGATGCACCACCAGTTGAACGATGCCGAACAGCGTCAGGGCGAATACTGCCGTGAACGCAATGCCCAGAAAGATGAAATGACTCGGCTTGCCGTGGGTGAAATCCCTCGCCCGGTTCTTGCCGCTTTGCACCCCGAACGCCGCCGCCATGACGCTGTGCAGCATCTGCCAGAAGGTCGGTGGTTTGTTGTCGACTGGATCGTCCATACATCCCTCGTCTCAAAGTGTGCCTGTTGAGCATAGTCAATCGGCCGACAGCGCGCGAAACCGTTGGTAATGCCTTGGTGGCACCGGCATAACTATCTACTGCGAACGGTCGCCCGCGAAATGGTGTGCTGATGCCTCATCCCACAGGAGAGGCGCCATGCCACCGATTCCCGCCGCTGATATGAGACCCGCGGCCTCACAGAGCATCCACGGTCCGTTTCTTGAACAGGCCATTCCCGATTGGCTGACGGACGCCACGGCGCAGCGACGTGCGGAGCTGGGCAGCGCCAACGCGGCACTGACGCCCGGTTATCGCCAGGCCACCGCGCAGCAGCGTCGCGCGTTGAACGACGCCGTTGTCGCCAGTTTCGTCGCCCAGTCCCGGCTGGACCGACAACTGTCATCCCTGCAAAACATCGACACCTTTGCCAGGCCTTTGCTGACCAAGGCACTGCAGGAGCAATTTGGCGTGGAGATGGATGTCGATGTGATTTATCTGTGCCTGAACAAACCGGTTCAAATGGGGATCCTTTCGATAGAAGTGGGTGTGTTCGAGTTCATGAAACTGCCGCTGCTGCAGGCGGCGCTGCATAACTTTGCAGCCTCGGAATGTGAGCCTGAGGCGTTCCACGATTCTTCCGGTTTCTTGATCGAGTGGTGGACATCCGGTGTGCTCCTTCCCCTGCAAACCAGGTTGACCGTTCCCGGGTTCATCACGCTATGCCGTTCGCTGGACATCGGCGCCAAGTATCAGGCCTACCTCAGGGGCTATCTCCACGCCGAAGAGGTGCAAGCGACCCTGCGGGACAATTTCATCGGCGCCGCCAAGACTGATCTGCGCGCTGCCGCCGAGCAGGCGCTGCTGTGCAACGACATCGAGCCTGCCGACTACCCGATGATCCTGTCGGTCATCGATGGCAACCGGCATCCTCGCCTGGGCAACAAGAGCGTCTGGTTTCACGAACTGAGCCTGATGAAGCATCGTATGACTGGATGTGTCTGTTTCTCGATCAGCGAGAATGATCGCTATACAGACGATTTGCTGCTCTATATCCCCCATGATCCCCGGCACCCGTTGAAGCGTTATACGCGCAAGCAACTGTGGGACATGTTCAGGAAGCGCTTCAGCGAACGCGACAGCGGCTCGTCGGCAGAGGTTGTGCCGACGGCGTATCAGCGGTTTTTCAGCCGTTTCGTGGCTTATGCCGATCGCGCGGACTATTTCAGTCAGTTCACTCGCGATGCCTCGGACGCATCGGCCGCCGGGCGTGTTGTTCTCAAGCTCCTTACAATGCTCAATCCCTTCACCGGCTTCACATCCGTCCATGAATGGCCCCCCCTGCGCCAGCAACCGCTCCCGGAGGACGACCCTTATCTGGCCCCGGCAGTCATTCCCCGCGAGGGCGATGACCCCGCATCCGAAAACGTTGACCTGTGGAACTATCTTTTCGAGCAACACCGCGACCGGCTCACTGCCGATGCCCGCAGTCACGCCGTACCCACGGCTGATGTCGATGCGAAAGTGCGCAGTGAGAAGCTCGCGGCACTGCTGAACATCGGCATGCTGGTGCTGACCACGGCAGCAGGGTTTGTACCTGTGCTGGGCGAGATCATGACTGGCGTCATGGTCGGTCAGTTGCTGGAAGAGTCCATTGAAGGCGTCATTGACTGGAGCGAAGGGGATCGCCAGGCCGCCAAGGCGCACTTGATCGATGTCGCGGAAAATCTGGTGCTGTTCGGCGTGCTCGCCGTGGCCGGAAAAAGCCTGGCCGGCGTCAGACCGGCAACGGCTGCACCCGTGGTGGAAAAACTGCATCCGGTCACATTGGCCAGCGGCGAAACCCGGCTGTGGCGTCCGGATCTGACGGCCTATGAAAGCCCCGATTGGCATCCTCACCAACACGAACCCAATGCCCTGGGGCAATTCACCGAAGGGGAAAAAACCTGGATCCGGATCGAGGGCAGGGCGTACGAGAAGCACTGGGACAGGACAATCAAGCGCTGGCGAGTGCGGCATCCCCGCGATCCCCACGCTTATCAGCCGCCGCTCAGCCACAACGGCGTCGGTGCCTGGCGCCATACACGGGAGCGTCCGTTGTCCTGGGACCGGCTGACGCTGCTGCGCCGCATCGGGCATCGAACCGACAGGCTTTCAGACACGCAATTGCTGGCCATCGCCGATATCGGCGGTGTCAGCGACAACGCTTTGCGCAAAATGCACCTGGATAACCTGCCGCCGCCGCCCGAACTGGCCGATGCGTTGCAATTGTTTGAAGCGCCTCGCGGCACTGCCGCGCCGGACGCGCGAATCATCAAGCTGCAAACGGCGTGTCCGGGACTCGGCGATGCCGCCGCCCGCGAGGTGCTGACCCATGCCGATGCCGACTCGCTGGCGATCTTGCAAACCTCCAGGCCAGTCCCTCGCCGCCTGCTGGAGGAGGCGCGTTGGCACGCAAGTCAGGGGCGGGCGAGTCGCGCCTATGCCGGTTTGTACCTGGAGCATCCTTCAGCCGACAGTGGGCGTCTGGCTTTGCAGTTGCTCGAGAAACTGCCGGGCTGGCCGGGTGATGTGCGACTGGAGTTTCGCGATCGGCATCGACAGGGCGGGCTGCTTGAGGCGATTGGCAGCGAATCGGCGGCACACCGGGTGTATCTGGTGAAACAGGGGCCGTTGTTCCAGGCATTCAGCGAGCAGGCATCGAACGCTCGGCTCGATCGGTTTTTCCCCGCGCTCATGCGCGCTTTGCCACGGCAAACAACAGAGGCGCTGGGGATATTCGGGATGACGGACGGCGCCAGGCTACAACGTGCGATCATCGATTACGCCACCGCTCACCCGGAGCAGGTTCGCGCCTTCGTGGTTCCACCCGGCCAGGGCGTCCGTGCGTTCACACCGCCAGTGCGTCTTGAAGGTCGTCGACTGGGGTATTTCGCCAGTGGGGAGGGCGCAGTAGGGCGATCGGGTGTCAATCCTTCGCTGGTGATCCGATTGCTCGACGTCTATCCGAATCTGGATTTGCGACAGGCCAACGGGGTCATCCTCAGAGCGATGAGAGAAGGCCAAAGCGACGCGCAGATCATGCAAGGGCTGGTCGAACGCGCGCTTGAGTGGGAGCGCCTTGAATCAACGCTCGCTCAATGGGCGGTTCCCGGTGCGCATGTCGAAGAGCGCTTGCGAGCTGTGCGTCAGTTGAAGCAATGCTGGCGCAATGCACCACTTGCTGCCGAAACCCCGGGTTACAGTCACCTCGAATGGGTCTGCGACGACCCGCTGCCACCCATGCCGGGGACTTTTCCTCATGTGAAATCCCTGCGTCTGCAATCGCGCCGTTCAGATGCTGCACAAATGCGTGGATTCCTGCGCGCGTTCCCCGAGATTCGCCATCTCGATCTCAGTGAATGTGCGCTGACCACCAATCCCGTCCCCACCGATACCCGCGTGAAACTGGTGGAGCTCAACCTGTCCGGCAATCCGCTGTATCGGCTGGACGTCTCGAACATGCCGAACCTGAAAGTCCTGAACCTTCAAGGGACGCAACTGCAACAATGGCCACGGGCAGCCGAAGAGCTTCGGGCGCTGCGCTGGCTGGATCTGCGCAACACCCGCATTACCACGCTGGCGCCGCAAATGCTTGCCCGTGACGAACTGTTGATCAATACCAATCTGACCGGTGCTCCCCTTACAGACGAAACGCAAGTCCGCCTGCGGGCGGCACAACAACGGGTCGAGTCGACCCTGGGGCTGCCGGAGGGGACGTTGGCAAGGTTTGCCCTTGAACCGATACCCGACCCTTACCCGCACCCCATCGAGACGGGGTCGCGCGTGGCCTCGCGGTTGTTGCCGCTGCCACCGGCATTGCCCGCTGAAGAGCATCCAGGTTCCTTCATCGCTCGCCTGCAGCGAATCATTCCCGAGCTGTCGGAGCAGGAGGCCATTGAAGCAGTCGAGTACCTGCGCATCGGCGCCAGCGACGAACAAGTCAGTGCGCGGCTCGCTGAGTGGAACCGGCGGTTCGACGTGATGACCCGGGAGTTGAACGGCTGGATCTTCGTCCGGCGCAGTTCAGAACAGCGTTTCAGGCATCCGCGAATTTCATCGGAAGGTCGCGGGGACGCGGCACAAAAAATCATCGAGTGCTGGCGACTGGGTCTGCTCGGTGAGGCTGGCGAGGCCGATTATGTGCTGGATCTGGAAGGCACTCTCGGTGTGGGAGCGTTGCCCAGGCTGCCGGAAGCCTTTACCCATGTGGCGGGCTTGAATCTGCGAGGGCTGGAACTGAGCGAGCAGGGCCTCAACGATTTCCTCCTGTCGTTCACGCAAGTTGAAACCCTGGACCTGGCTGCCAATGCACTGGAGAACCTGCCGCAAGCCATCGGCGACATGCAGCGGCTTGAGCAACTGGATCTGTCCGCCAATCACTTGCAGGACGGGCGCACTGTCGTACAGCGGCTGGAGTCGCTGCAGCACCTCAGGCGCCTGAGTCTGAACTACAACCGTTTCAAATCCTTCAACGCCGCGTCCCTGGAGGCGCTGGAGCTGCTGGAACTGAATCACAACCGACTCAAGGATTTCAACGCAGCGATCCCGCCCTGGCTGGAGCGGCTGCATTTGAACGGCAATGACCTGAAGGAATGGCCGGCCGGGGTGCTGCACGCCGAGCGTCTGCATACGCTGAAGCTGTTCGGCAATCCGATCAGGGATATTCCGGCACAGGCGTTTGACGGCCGCCATGATGAACTGCTTGCCGGAACACATTTATCGGGACACTTGCGATCATTGTCGACAGACAGTCTGCAACGGCTCCGTGACCATGCTGAGCGAACGGGCGCTCAGTCGGTGCTGGGAATATCCCGGGAGACGCTTGAACAATGGTTGGCTGATCGCGAGTGGGAGGAACCGGACGGTTCCTCCTCTTCCGACGACTCGGACCGAATCTGATGGCTCAGTTGTCGTAGCCCAGATTGGGTGCCAGCCAGCGCTCGGTCAGGCTCAGTTCCTGGCCTTTGCGCGAGGTGTAACTCTGCACCTGATCCTTGTCGACCTTGCCCACGGCGAAGTACTGCGCCTGCGGATGGGCGAAATACCAGCCGCTGACGGCTGCTGCCGGGAACATCGCGTAGTGCTCGGTGAGGAACACACCGCTGCGACCGGCGCGCATTTCCTGGGCCTCAGGGTCGAGCAGGGCGAACAGCGTGGCCTTCTCGGTGTGATCCGGGCACGCCGGGTAGCCGGGGGCAGGGCGGATGCCGGAATACTGCTCTTTGATCAGCGCCTCGTTATCGAGGGCTTCATCCTTGGCGTAACCCCAGTGCTCTTTGCGCACCTGCTGGTGCAGCCACTCGGCGCACGCCTCTGCCAGACGGTCGGCCAGGGCCTTGACCATGATCGAGTTGTAATCGTCGCCAGCGTCCTGATAGGCCTTGGCCACTTCTTCGGCGCCGATCCCGGCGGTGGTGATGAAACCACCAACGTAGTCGGTCACTTCGCTGTCCTTCGGCGCGACGAAGTCGGCGAGGGAGAAGTTCGGTTTGCCGTCGGTCTTGATGATCTGCTGGCGCAGGTGATGCAGGCGCGCCATTGGCTTGCCGTCATCGCCGTACAGCTCGATATCGTCGTCGTGCACCTGATTGGCCGGCCAGAAGCCGAACACCGCACGGGCGCTGATCAGTTTCTCGTCGATCAGCTTGGTCAGCATCTCGCGAGCGTCCTTGTACAGCGCGGTCGCCGCTTCGCCGACCACTTCGTCTTCGAGGATGCGCGGGAACTTGCCGGCCAGGTCCCAGGAGATGAAGAACGGCGTCCAGTCGATGTACTCGGCGAGAACGTTGAGGTCGATGTTGTCCAGCACGCGGGTGCCGGTGAAGGTCGGTTTGACCGGGGTGTAAGTGGCCCAGTCGAACTGCGGCTTCTTGGCGATCGCGGCGGCGTAGCTCAGGCGTTCGGTGCGGGCGCTGCGGTTGGCGGTGCGCTCGCGGACGTCGATGTACTCTTCGCGGGTCTTCTGGACGAAACCGGCTTTCAGTTCCTTGGACAACAACTGCGTCGCCACCCCCACGGCGCGGGAGGCGTCGGTCACGTAGACCACTGCGTCGTTGCTGTACTTGGGCTCGATCTTCACCGCCGTGTGCGCCTTGGAGGTGGTCGCGCCGCCGATCATCAGCGGCAGGTGGAAGTCCTGGCGCTGCATCTCGCGGGCCACGTGGACCATTTCATCCAGCGACGGGGTGATCAGACCGGACAGGCCGATGATGTCGCACTTCTGCTCCTTGGCCACCTGCAGGATCTTCTCCGCCGGCACCATCACGCCGAGGTCGACGATGTCGTAGCCGTTGCAACCCAGCACCACGCCGACGATGTTCTTGCCGATGTCGTGCACGTCGCCTTTGACCGTGGCCATCAGGATCTTGCCCTTGGCTTCCGGCTTGTCGCCTTTTTCCAGTTCGATGAACGGAATCAGGTGCGCCACGGCCTGCTTCATCACGCGGGCGGATTTCACCACTTGCGGCAGGAACATTTTGCCGGCGCCGAACAGGTCGCCGACGATGTTCATGCCGGACATCAGCGGGCCTTCGATCACTTCGATCGGGCGCGCGAAGGACTGACGGGACTCTTCGGTGTCTTCGACGATGTGGGTGGTGATGCCCTTGACCAGCGCATGTTCCAGACGTTTGTTGACGTCCCAGCCGCGCCACTCTTCGGTCTCGGCTTCCTTGACGCTGCCGTCGCCCTTGTACTTGTCGGCGATGGCGAGGAGGGCGTCGGTGCCTTCCGGCGTGCGGTTGAGGATCACGTCTTCAACGGCGTCGCGCAGTTCCTGCGGGATCTGGTCGTAGATCTCCAGCTGACCGGCGTTGACGATGCCCATGGTCAGGCCGGCGCGGATCGCGTACAGCAGGAACACCGAGTGAATCGCCTCGCGCACCGGGTTGTTGCCGCGGAACGAGAACGACACGTTGGACACGCCGCCGGAGCTCAGGGCATACGGCAGCTCGTCGCGGATGTAGGCACAGGCGTTGATGAAGTCCACAGCGTAGTTGTTGTGTTCTTCGATGCCGGTGGCCACGGCGAAGATGTTCGGGTCGAAAATGATGTCTTCCGGCGGGAAGCCGACTTCGTTGACCAGAATGTCGTAGGAGCGTTTGCAGATCTCTTTCTTGCGCGCTTCGGTGTCAGCCTGGCCGGCTTCGTCGAACGCCATCACCACCACGGCGGCGCCATAGCGCTTGCACAGTTTGGCGTGGTGGATGAACTGCTCGACGCCTTCTTTCATGCTGATCGAGTTGACGATGCCCTTGCCCTGAATGCACTTGAGGCCGGCTTCGATCACGTCCCATTTCGAGGAGTCGATCATGATCGGTACGCGGGAGATGTCCGGTTCGCCGGCAATCAGATTGAGGAAGGTCACCATGGCCTTCTTCGAATCGAGCATCCCTTCGTCCATATTGATGTCGATCACCTGGGCGCCGGCCTCGACCTGCTGCAGGGCGACTTCCAGGGCTTCGGTGTAGTTGTCTTCACGGATCAGCCGGGCGAATTTCGCGGACCCGGTGATGTTGGTCCGCTCGCCGACGTTGACGAACAACGAGCTGCGATCAATGGTGAACGGTTCCAGACCCGACAGGCGGCAGGCCTTGGGAATGTCCGGAATCTGCCGTGGCGCGTAACCGGCGACGGCTTTGGCGATGGCTTCGATGTGGCCCGGCGTGGTGCCGCAGCAACCGCCGACGATGTTGAGGAAACCGCTCTGGGCGAATTCTTCGATGACCTTGGCGGTGTCCACCGGCAGCTCGTCGTACTCGCCGAATTCGTTCGGCAGGCCGGCGTTCGGGTGGGCGGACACGTGAGTGCTGGCCTTGTCCGACAGCTCTTCCAGGTACGGACGCAGTTCACGGGCACCGAGGGCGCAGTTCAGACCGACCGAAATCGGTTTGGCGTGGGCCACGGAGTTCCAGAACGCCTCGGTGGTCTGGCCCGACAGGGTGCGGCCGGAGGCGTCGGTGATGGTGCCGGAAATCATGATCGGCAACTCGAAGCCCAGTTCTTCGAATACGCCTTGCACGGCGAAGATCGCGGCTTTGGCGTTGAGGGTGTCGAAGATGGTTTCGATCAGGATCAGGTCCGCGCCGCCCTCGATCAGGCCTTTGGTGGCCTCGGTGTAGTTTTCCACCAGCTCATCGAAGGTGACGTTGCGATAGCCCGGGTTGTTGACGTCCGGCGACAGCGAGCAGGTGCGGCTGGTCGGGCCGAGCACGCCGGCGACGAAACGCGGCTTGTCCGGGGTCTCGAGGGTTTTCGCGTCGGCGACCTTGCGTGCCAGACGGGCGCCTTCTACGTTGAGTTCGTAGACCAGTTCTTCCATGCCGTAGTCGGCCATGGAAATCTGTGTGGCGTTGAAGGTGTTGGTCTCGAGGATGTCGGCACCGGCATCCAGATAGGCTTTCTCGATGCCGCCGATCACGTCCGGGCGGGTTAGCACCAACAGGTCGTTGTTGCCCTTGACGTCGCTCGGCCAGTCGGCGAAGCGTTTGCCGCGATAATCCTGCTCTTCGAGCTTGTAGCTCTGGATCATTGTGCCCATGCCGCCGTCGAGAATCAGGATGCGCTCTTTGAGAGCTTGCTTGAGAGCTTGAAGGCGGACGCTGCGATCGGACATTGGGACTACTCGAAAAAGACCATGACGAAGGGGCGGGATCATAACAAACCTGTGCGGTTTTAGAGCATGTGGCGCTTTTGCATGAATATCGCTCATGTTGGTACGGGCGTCATAACGGTAGAATCGCGGCGTTTTTTCTTCAGGATCAGGATCAGGGACATGTCGTACCGCGTCATCAGCATTGCATTGCTGTTTTTTAGCTTTGGCGCGGCGGCGCAGAGTCCCGCTGTTTCTTCTTCTATTTCCTACACCCGAGACATCCAGCCGATCTTCACCGAAAAGTGTGTGGCCTGCCATGCGTGCTACGACTCTGCCTGTCAGTTGAACCTGGGCAGCGGCGAAGGTGCGGCCCGTGGCGCGAGCAAGATGCCGGTCTACGATGGCGAACGCACCCAGGCGGCGCCGACCACCCGGCTGTTCTATGACGCCTTCGGCAAACGGGCCTGGCAGCAGAAAGACTTTTATTCGGTGCTCGACGCCCAAGGTAGTCAGGCCGCTCTGATGGCACGCATGCTGGAGCTGGGACACAAAACGCCGCTGACACCCAACGCCAAACTGCCGGAAGACATCGTGCTGGGCCTCAATCGCGAGAACCTGTGCGCGATGCCTGCGGAGTTCGACGGCTATGCCGGCGCTCATCCGAAAGAGGGCATGCCGCTGGCGGTGACCGGCCTGACCGACCAGCAATACCAGACCCTGCAACGCTGGCTGGCGTCCGGCGCACCGATCGATGAGCAAGGCCTGGCGCCAAGCGCCAAGGAGGCGATGCAGATCGTCCAGTGGGAAAACCTGCTCAACCAGCCTGGCGCGCGGGAAAGTCTGGTCGGGCGCTGGTTGTTCGAACACTGGTTTTTGGCGCACATCTATTTCAAGGACGGCGAGCCGGGGCATTACTTCCAGTGGGTGCGTTCGCGCACGCCGACCGGGCAACCAATCGATCTGATCGCCACCCGTCGCCCGAACGACGATCCGGGCACCCAGGTCTACTATCGCCTGTGGCCGGTGCAGGGCGTGATCGTGCACAAGACCCACATCACTTATCCGCTGAGTGCGGCGAAGATGGCGCGGGTCAAGAGCCTGTTCTACAACGGCCACTGGCAGGTCAACGCCTTGCCGGGCTACGGTCCGCAGAGCCGGGCCAACCCGTTCGCCACCTTCGAGGCGATCCCGGCGCAGGCGCGTTATCAGTTCATGCTGGATAACGCCGAATACTTCGTGCGCACCTTCATTCGCGGCCCTGTGTGCCGTGGGCAGATCGCGACCGACGTGATCCGCGACAACTTCTGGGCGCTGTTCCAGGCGCCGGAACACGACCTGTACATCACCGACCCGAACTATCGCGGCCAGGCCACGCCGTTGCTGGCCATGCCGGGGCAGAACGACGATGTCGGCAGTGTCCTGAGCCTGTGGCACAACTACCGCAACAAGCGAAACCAATACGAAGCCCTGCGCCGTGACAGCTACGCCGACCTGCCGGCACCGAGCTGGTCGACCCTGTGGGCCGGCAACGACAACGCCTTGCTCAGCATCTTCCGTCACTTCGACAGCGCTTCGGTGACCAAGGGCCTGATCGGCGAGGTGCCGCAGACGATGTGGCTGTTCGACTATCCGCTGCTGGAACGCACCTATTACCAGCTGGCGGTGAATTTCGATGTGTTCGGCAACGTCTCCCATCAGGCGCAAACCCGCTTGTATTTCGACCTGATCCGCAACGGCGCCGAGCAGAACTTCCTGCGTCTGATGCCCGCCGATTCCCGCGAGGGCTACCTCGACGATTGGTACCAGAGCAGCGGCCAGTTCAAGATGTGGCTCGATTACGAAGCCATCGACGACGACAAGCCGACCGCGCTGAAACTCGACGAGAAAGACCCGAAACACGATTTCGCCATGCAGTTGCTGGCGCGTTACGGCGATCTCAACGCGCGTCCGGATCCGATCAACCGCTGCGAAGACGCCTATTGCTCGCGCCCGAACATCGACCCGGCCCTGCAAAATGCCGAACAGGCGCTGAGTCGCCTGACTTCGCGCCCGGCGGCGGGGCTGAAAGTGATCGATCAATTGCCGGAAGCGACCATGCTGCGGGTCGAAACCCGTAGCGGCAAGCGCGAGGTCTACAGCCTGCTGCGCAACCGCGCCCACAGCAACGTGGCGTTTCTGCTCGGCGAATCGCTGCGTTATCAGCCGGGGCTGGACACGCTGACGATCTATCCGGGCGTACTCAGCAGCTACCCGAATTTCATGTTCAACATCCCGGCGGATCAGGTGCCGGCGTTTGTCGATGCCATGGAAAACGCCAAGGATGCGCCGCAATTCGAGAAGATCGTCGAACGTTGGGGGATTCGCCGCAGTCATCCGCAGTTCTGGTTCTATTTCCACGACCTGAGCCAGTACATCCACGAGACCGAGCCGGTGGAAGAGGGTGTGCTGGACATGAACCGGTACGAGAATCTTTGATCGTTTGACGCGAGCCTGCTGTCCCAATTCATGACTAGACACAAAGTTCCTGTGGGAGCTGGCTTGCCAGCGATGAGGGCGGTCCATCCGGCATTTAAGTGGCCTGACACTCCGCCATCGCGGGCAAGTCGAGTCGTCGCACCGCCGCTCCCACAGAGTTCAGTGGTGGTTCAGAAAGAGTGACGGGAGTGGGCAATGTTGATTTCAGTGCAGGCCCTGCGAGCGCTCGCCGCGTGGGCGGTGGTCTGCCATCACTTCATGCAGATTTTCTTCGACTTCGAGGCGCGCGGGCCGATCGGGCAGCTGTTCATCGACAAGGGCGCCGTGGGCGTCGATATCTTTTTTGTGATCAGCGGGCTGGTGATTTTCCTGTCCACCGAAGGCAAGGCACTGCCGCCGGCGCGGTTTCTGTTGTATCGACTGTTCCGTATTGTTCCGGCGTATTGGCTCTACACCGTGCTGATGGCGGTGCTGGTGGTATTCGCCCGGCCGCTGCTGCCGGATCAGACGGTGGACTGGAGCCATTTGCTGTTGTCGTTGCTGTTTATCCCGACCGAAAACCCCGGCGGCTACGGGATCTATCCGACTCTGAATGTCGGCTGGACCCTGAATTACGAAATGCTGTTCTACGTGTTGTTTGCCTGGGCACTGTTGTTCCGGCTGCAAGTACGCCTGCTGGTGGTCGCGGCGCTGCTGTTTGCGGTGTGTCAGGCCTGGACCGGATTTGGCTGGGTCAGCCAGTTTTATCGCTCGGACATCGTTTATGAGTTCCTGCTGGGGATCGGCATCGGCATGCTTTACCGTCGCGGCTGGATCGGGCCGGCGCTCTGGCTGCCGTTGCTGGGGATCGGTGCGGCATTAGTGGCGATCTATCATCTGCCGCCGGAACCCCGTTTGCTCAATTGGGGCGTGCCCAGTGCGGTGCTGGTCATGGCCAGTATGGCGCTGGAGCGGCATGTCGAACGCAACAGGCTGCTCAAACTGCTGGGCGACTGTTCCTACTCGGTGTATCTGATGCATGTGCTGGTGCTGTCGGCCGGTGGTTATCTGGCCCGGCGCTACGGAATCAACCCGTATTTGATGTTTATCGTCTGTGCGCTGGCCATTGCTATCGGTTCGTGGCTGAGCTACGAATGGGTGGAAAAACGCAGTTATCAATGGCTTAGGGCACGGATTGACGGCGAACCTGGCGCTTAGCCGATTTGCGAACTATTCCTACGTAAATAGTAGGACTTTGTGCCGCGCGCCGATTGGCGTAAACTCCGCCTCAAGCCTGCGAGGAGTCTCCATGACCGCTATTACCATTACCGACGCCGCCCACGATTACCTGGCCGATCTGCTCTCCAAGCAGAACACCCCGGGCATCGGCATCCGCGTTTTCATCACCCAGCCTGGCACCCAGTACGCCGAAACCTGCATTGCCTACTGCAAGCCGGGCGAAGAGAAACCTGAAGACACGGCGCTGGGGCTGAAAAGCTTCACCGCTTACATCGACTCGTTCAGCGAAGCGTTCCTCGATGATGCCGTCGTCGACTACGCCACCGACCGCATGGGCGGCCAGCTGACCATCAAGGCGCCAAACGCCAAAGTGCCGATGGTCAACGCCGACAGCCCGATCAACGAGCGCATCAACTACTACCTGCAAACCGAAATCAACCCGGGGCTGGCCAGCCACGGCGGTCAGGTCAGCCTGATCGATGTCGTTGAAGACGGCATTGCCGTATTGCAGTTCGGCGGCGGTTGTCAGGGCTGCGGCCAGGCGGACGTGACCCTGAAGGAAGGCATCGAGCGCACCTTGCTCGAGCGCATTCCTGAGCTCAAGGGCGTTCGCGACGTGACCGACCACACGCAGAAAGAAAACGCCTATTACTAAGGTGTTCGCTGCGGCATGAAAAACGGCGCCCCGTGAGCGCCGTTTTTTTATGCGTTGATCGTTCCCACGTCGAGGCGTCGAACCGTCCGCGTGGGAACGCAGCCCGGGACGCTCCGCGTCCCATTCACGGTCGATAAAGGTGCGCATGTCCCGCACGATACAGCGACGACTCACTGAAGTGATCGCTGCCCAACACCCGCCCGACCAGAATCAACGCCGTACGCCGAAAACCCTTGGCCGCCACCTTCTCGGCAATATCTTCCAGCGTCCCCGTCACCCAGTCCTGATCCGGCCATGTCGCCCTATGAATCACCGCGATCGGGCAATCCGCGCCGTAATGCGGCAGCAGCTCGGCCAGGATCTTCTCCAGATGATTGACCCCCAGATGAATCGCCATAGTCGCCCCGTGCTGCGCCAAATTGCCGAGCTCTTCACCGGCAGGCATCGCCGTCTTGTCCGCATAACGGGTCAGGATCACGCTTTGCGAGATGTCCGGCAGGGTCAGTTCGGCGCCCAACAGCGCGGCGCACGCGGCGGTAGCGGTCACACCGGGAATGATCTCGAACGGAATATCCAGCTCGCGCAAATGACGAATCTGCTCGCCAATGGCGCCATACAGACTCGGATCCCCCGAATGTACCCGCGCCACATCCTGGCCCTTGGCGTGGGCGGTCTTGATCAGGTCGATGATCTGTTCCAGGTGCAGTTCGGCGCTGTTGACCACGGTTTCCGCGCAATGACCTTCCAGCACTGCCGTCGGCACCAGCGAACCTGCGTAGATGATCACCGGGCAACGGCGGATCAGCCGCTGGCCTTTGACAGTGATCAATTCCGGGTCGCCGGGGCCGGCGCCGATGAAGTAAACGGTCATCGTTGGGTCCTGTAAAAAAGGGGCAGGGCGGTGCGTCACAAGCGCTTCAGATGAAGAATGCTCATGATCGAAAGCATGGATTATCGGGAATTTACGCCGCGCCGGCCAATGCCAGAGTTGCCTGGGCGTACTTTTGCCGGGATATCAGCAGTTTTGCCGGGCCGCTGATCAACTGTTCGGCGAGCGCCAGCGCGGCACTTTCCGCCACGCCGTAGCAACCGGTGCGTTCGAAGGCGATCTGTGAATGATGACTCAAACGTTGCTGATAACTGGCCAGTTCTTCGCTGCTGAAGTACAGCAACGGCAGCGCCAGTTGGGCGGCGAGTTCCTGCAAACCGGGTTCGTCACGCTTGAGGTCGATGCTGGCGAGCGCCTTGACCTTCTCGAGGTCAATTCGATGGGCCTGTAACGCCTGGTCAAGTAATGCACGCAGCGTGCTGGCCGGGCAGCCGCGCTGGCAGCCCAGGCCGACCACGAAGGTCGGCGCTGCGCTGTCATCGGTCATGCGTGGTACTGACCTTCGCTTTTGCGGCGGAACAACCAGGCGCTGATCAGGCCCAGGGCCAGCCAGAACGCGACGTTGGTCAGCTGCGAAGCGATTTTGAACTGGGCTTCCAGGGCTTCCGGAGCGAGCATCGAATGCACTTCCGGTTGCGGCGCGCCGATCACGTGCGGCACGGCAAGGATCGCCACACCGAGGATTTTCATCAGCCAGTTACGGCTGAACGCTATCAAGGCCAGGCCGACAGCGGTGGAGGCGGCGGTGCCGATCCACCACATCTGACGCGAGGCCAGATCTGCGGCGGCGGTGCCCGGCAGTTCAGGCGGCAGCCCCATGGTCGGGGCGAGCACGAATGTCGCGTAACCGGCCAGACCCCAGAGCAGGCCTTGCGAGGTCTTGGTCGGCGCACGCAGGGTGTACAGACCTGCCAGCATCAGGGCAAAACCCACGGCTACCACCAGATTGCCGCCGGTGGTGGAAGCCACTCGCTGCCAGCCGTCTTCCGGCTCCCAGGCCTCGGCATCGTGGGTGTGGGCGGCGGTGCCGGCGGCGTGTTCGTGAACTTCGGCAACCGGCTCGGCTTTCTCGAAGGTTTCGGCCTGCAGAATCAGCGGCGAAACCCAGAAGCTTTGCAGCAACGTCAGGAGCAGGGCGGCCAGAAGGCCGGTGAAACCTGCGGTCTGCGCAATACGCTTGATCAAGTCGTCAGGTCTCAGTGGCACGGGAACGCGGCGCTGTGGCGGGTATCGTGCGCGGCGTTATGCACCGCTTCGATGTGCGAGAAACCGGCGAAGTACACCAGGCAGGCACCGAGGATCGACGCGCAGGCGGCGGCGGCCAGGCGTTGGCTCAGGGTGGTGGTGCTGGAGATCTTGTCCGAATTGCTGCCGGTGCTGCTGATGATCGACATGGCGCTTCCCTCTGGAGTGTCAGCGGGCGGATAGAGCGCATGAAAACCCCTGCGGCCGGGCGCGCAGAGGTTCGAACAGCGCCCGCCCACCGCGGGTTTGTTATGTTCAGTGGCGATGTCGCGCACTGTGTGTTGCGGGCCGGTCTCCGGGCTCACGAGGGGTGGCTGTCTGCCGACCTGCAAGCGTCACCTTCCCATGCCCGTGGGCACAGTGGATCTGACGCTTCGCTCGCTTACCGTTGCGGGGGCAGCACCGGACTGACATGGCTTTAGAGTAAAGCACATGATTCACCGGTTTCCCGTTTCACCCTGTGAGGGGCACCCGTAACAAGTTGTGTAGGAGACCATGAGGGGGAATTTGAGTCAATTGGGATTGGGATTGGGATTGGGATTGGGGGCAGATCCGTTGCTGCGGTTATGGCTGCTTAGGGTTCCGCCCTTACGGCGGGTCACTTTTTCCAAACGCCGAAAAAGTAACCAAAAAGGCTGCACCCTGACGTACGGCCCTCGCTGTGGCTCGGGTTCCTTCGCTCCGGGATCGATCCGGGGGCATCGCCTACGGTTTGCTTCGCTGCACCTCCTCTCGATGTGTTTGGCTTCGCCAAACGGTCGCTGCGCTCCCACCCCCGGATCAATCCCTCCACTCAGCCTGCCGACGGGCCCTGCGATCAAAAGCGGTACTCGAGCTAACGCTCATCGTTTTGAGTGGGGGGAGCAGGGCGTGTTTGGCTTTGGTTTTGTGGTGGGTTTACCCCTCACCCCAGCCCTCTCCCCTAGGAGAGGGAGCCGATTTTTGTGCTTTTCAAAGTCTGAGTTCAACGCGGTATCGCACGTCGGCGTATCTCTTCCAAACACCCCGATCAGTTCCCTCTCCCTACGGGCGGTCCGACGTTTCGGGAGGGCTAGGGTGAGGGGGCTCTTGATCTGGCCTTTGCTCTGGCTCTGGCTCTGGCTCTAGCTTTTGATCTTTAGCCCCTTCGGCAGGCCTCGCTACGGTGTCCATCAGGGGGTAGGCGCGCAGCGCCGTGCGGCGAAGCCGCATACATCGAGAGGAGGTGCAGCGAAGCAAACCGTAGGCGATGCCCCCTGATGGACACCGTAGCGAGGGAACACTGAGCCTAGGCGAAGTGCCGTACGCCGGGGCAAAAGCCTTTTGCTTACTTTTCGGCGTTTGGAAAAGTGAGTCGCTGTAAGAGCGAAACCATAAGAAGCCGTTACCGCAGCAACGGATATGCCCACAAAACCAAAAAGCACCAACCATTGACCCATCACGAACCCATGCGTAGCCTTGCGCTTTCGAGGTTCTTCGGCCCACGCCGAAGCTAAGAAGGGAACGCGGTCCAAGCCGCGGCTGCCCCCGCAACTGTGAACGGTGCTGTTCGCTGCCACGCCACTGCCAACTCAATCCAGAGCCAGCGGGAAGGCGCAGCGAATACCGGGCCAAGGCCCGAACACCGTCAGCCAGGAGACCTGCCTCGTCACAGATTCTCACTTTCAACCGGGCGGGGTGATCCGGTGGCGAACTCTCCAGGCACGCACCCGCGTTGCCGGTCTCGTCCCGTATGCCCGCCACCTTGCCAAAGGGCATCCGATGAAAACACTGGCCAAACTCCCCGTCACCATCGTCACCGGCTTCCTTGGCTCGGGCAAAACCACCTTGCTGCGGCATATGCTCGACAATGCCCAGGGCCGCCGTATCGCGGTGATCGTCAACGAGTTTGGCGAGTTGGGCATCGACGGTGAAATCCTCAAGCAGTGCACCATCGGCTGCACCGAAGAAGAAGCCACCGGCCGCGTCTACGAACTGGCCAATGGCTGCCTGTGCTGCACGGTGCAGGAAGAGTTCTTCCCGGTGATGCGCGAACTGGTGGCCCGTCGCGGCGACCTCGACCACATCCTGATCGAAACCTCGGGTCTGGCCCTGCCAAAGCCGCTGGTGCAAGCCTTCCAGTGGCCGGAAATCCGCAGCGCGTGCACCGTCGACGCGGTGATCACTGTGGTCGACAGCCCGGCCGTGGCCGCCGGCACTTTCGCCGCGTTCCCGGATCAGGTCGATGCCCAGCGCAAACTCGATCCGAACCTGGATCACGAATCGCCGCTGCACGAACTGTTCGCCGACCAACTGGCCAGCGCCGACCTCGTCATCCTCAACAAGGCCGACCAGACCAGCCCTGAAGACCTTGCGCGGGTCCGTGTGGAAGTCGCCGAAGAGCTGCCGCCTGCGGTGAAAGTCATCGAAGCCAGCAACGGTCGCCTGCCGCTGGACGTGCTGATCGGCCTAGGTGCCGGTTCCGAAGAACACATCGACAGCCGCCACAGCCATCACGATCACCACCACGGTGAAGGCGATGACGATCACGACGACCACGATCACGACGCCTTCGATTCGATCTCCATCGAACTGCCGCAAGCCGACGAAAGCCTGTTGCTCGACGCGCTGACGCAACTGGTGGTTCAGCACGGCATTCTGCGGGTCAAAGGCTTCGCGGCGATTCCGAACAAGCCGATGCGTCTGCTGATCCAGGGCGTGGGTACACGTTTCGACAAGCACTTCGACCGTCAGTGGGGCGCCGATGAGGTGCGCGTGACGCGTCTGGTGTTGATCGGTCAGGAGCTGGACGCAGCCCAGCTCGAAGCGCAACTGCGCGCCGCGCTCAGCGTTTAAGCCATGCACCTGCTCAGGACCCAGCCCGGCGGTTTCGTGTCGGATGACAACATTGCCGACCTTGGACAAACCCCCGCCGAGCTGGTGATCCTGTGCAGCGGCGATTCCAGCCTCGCGCTGCTCGCCGAAGCCGCGCAGCAACTGCCCGACGATTACCCGAGCGTGCGGCTGGCCAACCCGATGCAGGTGCAGAACCATGCGTCGGTCGACCTGTATGTCGATGAAGTGCTGCGCCACGCCAAGGTCATTCTGATTTCGCTGCACGGCGGCATCGCTTATTGGCGTTATGGCGTCGAGCGGCTGGTCGAGTTGTCCGAGCGTGGCATGCAGGTGATTCTGGTGCCGGGCGATGACCGTCCCGACCCGGAGCTCAGCGACCTGAGCACCGTGGGCGCCGAGGATCGCGACCGGCTCTGGCAGTTCCTGCGCCAGGGTGGCCTTGGCAATGCGCTGGACTTTTTCCACTGCCTGGCCAATCGCTGGCTGGCGCGGGATTACGTGTGGGGCGAGCCGCAAACGCTGCCGCGCACGGCGATTTATCACCCGAACAAAAACACCGCCGCACTGAGTGACTGGCAAGCCGACTGGCTGCCCGGTCAACCGGTCGCGGCGGTGTTGTTTTATCGCTCGCATTTGCAAGCGGCGAACACGGCGTTTATCGACGTGTTCTGCCAACGGCTTCAGGTGGCGGGACTCAATCCGCTGCCGATTGCCGTGGCCAGTTTGAAAGAGCCCGGCTGCCTGTCGGTGGTCGAGGACTGGCTGGATGAGGTGGAGGCCTCGGTGATTCTGAACACCACCGGTTTCGCCCAGTCCAGCCCGGAAGCGCCGCATCTGCGGCCGTTTCGTCGCAACATTCCGGTGATCCAGGCGATCTGCGCCCAGGACAACGAGCCCGGTTGGCGCGACAGCGAGCAGGGCCTCGGTCCGCGGGATCTGGCGATGCACATCGCCTTGCCGGAGCTGGACGGCCGGATCATCAGTCGGCCGATCAGCTTCAAGGACCTGGCCTGGCGCAGCGAGCGCAGTCAGTCCGACGTGGTGTGTTATCGGGCCCAGCCCGAGCGCATGGATTTTGTGGCCGAACTGGCGCGCCGCTGGGTTGAGCTGGCGCGGGTGCCGAACGCTGAAAAGCGCATCGCCCTGATCCTCGCCAACTACCCGACCCGGGACGGGCGCATCGGCAACGGCGTCGGCCTCGACACGCCGGCCGCCGCGCTGAATATCCTGCGAGCGTTGCAGGCTGAAGGTTATCCGTTGCCGGCCGAACTGCCGGAAAGCGGCACCGAGCTGATCCAGCAATTGCTCGGCGGCGTCAGCAATGACCTCGACACCCTCGATCAGCGCCCGTGCCAGCAAAGCCTGGCGATGGACGATTACCTGACGATGTTCAATGCGCTGCCAGAAGCCAATCGCGCGGCGGTGCTGGAACGTTGGGGTTCGCCGCAAAACGATCCGATGTGCCGTGACGGGCGAATGATGATCGCTGGTCTGCGTTTCGGCCTGACCTTCGTCGGCATTCAGCCGGCGCGGGGTTATCAGGTCGATCCGAGCGCGGTGTATCACGACCCGGATCTGGTGCCGCCGCACGCGTACCTCGCGTTCTATTTCTGGCTGCGCCAGACCTACGGCGCTCATGGCGTGATCCACGTCGGCAAGCACGGCAACCTCGAATGGCTGCCCGGCAAAGGTGTGGGCCTGTCGGAGAACTGCTGGCCCGACGCATTGCTCGGGCCGCTGCCGAATATCTACCCGTTTATCGTCAACGATCCGGGCGAGGGCGCCCAGGCCAAACGTCGCACCCAAGCGGTGATCATCGACCACTTGATGCCGCCGCTGACCCGCGCTGAAACCTATGGTCCGTTGCGCAATCTGGAACTGTTGGCCGACGAGTATTACGAAGCTCAGTTACTCGATCCGCGCCGCGCCCGTGAGTTGCAGCGCGACATTCTGCAACTGGTGCGTGACACGCAGATCGATCGTGAATTGCAGCTGGATGCCGCACTCGACAGCGACGCCGATGCGGCGATCTGGCTGCCGCGTCTGGACACTTATTTGTGTGACTTGAAGGAATCGCAGATCCGCGATGGCCTGCATATTTTCGGTGAGTCGCCCACCGGACGTTTGCGCATCGATACCTTGCTGGCGTTGCTGCGGATTCCGCGTGGCGATGGCAAAGGGGCACAGTCGAGTCTGTTGCGGGCGCTGGCCAAGGCGTTTCAGTTGGGGTTCGATCCGCTGGATTGTGCACTGGCTGATCCCTGGACTGGCCCGCGTCCCGAAGAGCTGCAGATCGTTAGTGGAGCAGTGTGGCGCACCGCAGGGGATACCCGCGAACGCCTTGAACTGTTCGCCACCCAGCTGATTGAGCAGGCACTCAACCCAAGTCAAGCCTTGCACAATACCTGTGGGAGCGGGCTTGCCCGCGAAGGCGTCGTGTCAGTCAATATCTCTTTCACTGACATACCGCTTTCGTCGGATCGCCGTCCGGGGACAAGCCCGCTCCCACAGGGTCCTCACTGGTCTGAGGTGAGTGCCATTCTTGCTCATCTGCGCGAAGTGATCGCCCCACGCCTCGACGCCTGCGGCCCGGCCGAAATGCGCGGCTTGCTCGACGCGTTGAGCGGCCGATTCGTCCCCGCTGGCCCAAGTGGTGCGCCAAGTCGCGGTCGCCTCGACGTGCTACCTACTGGGCGCAACTTCTATTCGGTGGACGTGCGCAACCTGCCGACCACCACGGCATGGCGCATTGGTTTCCAGTCGGCGACCCTGATCCTCGAGCGACACCTGCAGGATCACGGCGACCATCTGCGTCAGCTCGGCCTTTCTGTGTGGGGCACCGCGACCATGCGCACCGGCGGCGATGACATCGCTCAGGCCATGGCGTTGATGGGCGTGCGTCCGGTCTGGGCCACCGGCAGTCAGCGAGTCGATGATTTCGAGATTCTGCCGTTGAGCCTGCTCGACCGGCCTCGGGTCGATGTAACGCTGCGGGTCTCCGGATTTTTCCGCGATGCGTTCGCCAACCTGATCCGCCTGTTCGACGCCGCCGTACAAGCCGTGGCCGAACTGGACGAGCCGGACGACCTCAACCCACTGGCCGCCAAAGTGCGCGCCGAACGCGAAGCGCTGCGCCAGTCAGGGCTGGATGAGGATGCTGCCCGGCGTCAGGCCGGCTGGCGGATCTTCGGTGCCAAACCCGGCGCTTATGGCGCGGGCGTGCAGGGCGCCATCGACGGACGCCTCTGGCAAACCCGCGAGGATCTGGCCGAGGTCTACCTGAACTGGGGCGCCTACGCTTACGGTGGTTCCGATGAGGGCACCGCCGCCCGCGAGCAATTCGTTCAGCGCCTGAGCCAGGTGCAGGCCGTGCTGCAAAACCAGGATAACCGCGAGCATGACCTGCTCGATTCCAACGACTATTACCAGTTCCAGGGCGGCATGCTTGCTGCCGTGGAAAGCTTGCGTGGCGAGGCGGCGGCCAGTTATCACGGCGATCACAGCCAGCCGGATCTGCCGAAGATCCGCACCTTGAAGGAAGAGCTGAACCGGGTCATCCGCTCCCGGGCGGCGAATCCGAAATGGATCGACGGGGTCAAGCGCCACGGCTATAAAGGCGCGTTCGAACTGGCGGCGACGGTCGACAACCTGTTTGCCTTCGATGCCACCACGCAACTGATCGACGATCACCAATACGCATTGCTGGCCGATGCATATCTGCTGGACCCGGCGACCCGCGAGTTCGTGCGCGAGCATAATCCCCACGCACTGCGCGACATGACCGAACGCATGCTCGAAGCCCAGCAGCGCGGAATGTGGCAGGAACCGGGCGCCTACAAAGAGGCCCTGGAAAACCTGCTGCTGGACATAGAAGAAGAGAGCTGAGACTGAACATGACCGACACCCCGCATTTCCCGCTCTCCGCCGTGGTCGGCGCCGATGATCTGAAACTGGCGCTGTACCTGACGGCCATCGACCCGAAAATCGGCGGCGTGCTGATCGAAGGCCCGCGCGGCATGGCCAAGTCGACGCTCGCCCGGGGGCTGGCGGATCTGTTGGCCAGTGGTCAGTTCGTTACCTTGCCGTTGGGTGCTACTGAAGAGCGATTGGTCGGCACGCTGGATCTGGACGCGGCGTTGAGCGACGGTCGTGCGCAGTTTTCTCCGGGTGTGCTGGCGAAGGCGGACGGCGGCGTGTTGTACGTCGATGAAGTGAATCTGTTGCCGGATCATCTGGTGGACCTTCTGCTCGATGTGGCCGCCAGCGGCACTAACCTGATCGAGCGCGATGGCATTTCCCATCGGCATTCAGCGAAGTTCGTATTGATCGGCACGATGAACCCGGAAGAGGGGGAATTGCGTCCGCAATTGCTGGATCGTTTCGGCCTTAACGTCGCGCTGAGCGGTCATACGGCGCCGGCCGAGCGGGGGCAGATCATTCGTCGTCGGCTGGATTTCGACAGCGATCCGCAGGCGTTCTGTGCGCAGTGGGAGGCTGAGCAGCAAGCTCTGCGCGAGCGCTGCGAGAACGCCCGCAAGGTTTTACCGGGCATCCCGCTGGATGATGCGGCGCTGGCACAGATCACCGAGCGCTGCTTTGCGGCAGGCGTCGACGGTTTGCGCGCCGATCTGGTCTGGCTGCGTGCGGCGCGGGCTCATGCCGCGTGGCGTGGCGCTGAAACCATCGCCGAGCAAGACATTGATGCCGTGGCTGAGTTTGCATTGCGTCATCGTCGTCGCGAGCAGTCTTCATCCCCCGCACAGCCACCGACGCAATCGCCGTCCGGCACTCACGCCGAACCGAGTGAGGGGCAGGGCCAGTGGGGAGAAATGCCGGCACCGGCACTGGCTACCGGCGCACGCCGCGAAGTACCTGTCTGGCCGCCACACCTACAAAAAAAGCCCTAGGCATTCGCCCCCGATCCGACGCGGGGGCGAATGCCAGACCCCGCGCCGGACGCCTCGATAACGGTCGCCAGGGCAAGCGTCACGCGGCTCGCAGCGGCTCGGTGAACTGGCCGGGAACCTTGCTCAACGGTCGCCCGAAAACCAGAGCGGATTTGCTGTTTCAACTGCGCACACGCACGCCCCATGAACTGTGGCTGGTGATCGTCGACGCCTCGGCCTCGACCCGTCGCTATCAAGCCTTGAGCGATGCCAAGGGCGTGCTCGCGCAACTGTTCGACGACGCTTATCGGCAGCGCGCGCGTCTTGCGTTGTTGACCGCGAGCGGCGCGGCGCCGAAATGGCAGGTGCAAGGGCTGAAGGCTTCCAGCGGGTTGCGCGCGTGGCTCGATGGATTGGGCGCGGGAGGCGGCACGCCTCTGTTGGCAGCGCTGACGGAAGCCGGGCATTGGCTGGCGGTGCGGCGCAAGCGTTTTCCCGCCGAACAACAACGGTTGCTGGTGATCACCGATGGTCGTTTGAAAGACTGTCCGCAGCTGCCAGCGCTGGCGTGTCCGGGCCTGTTGATCGATATCGAGCGCGGACCGATTCGGCTGGGTCGCGCGAAACAATTGGCGACAGCACTGGGCGCCGATTACCGGCATATCGACGAGTTGATGTCGGTCTGAGGGCTATGCTGCACTGAGGCCCAATCACAAGGAGTGAATCATGCGCGTACTGGTCGCCAATCCGCAGGACGATTTTCGCGTCAAGGCCTACGCCGGCACCAACGGCGTGCTGCTCGCCATGGACCTCGCCGAACCCCGCCGCAAAGGCTTGCTGGGGTTTGCCATCGAAAAGCAGCAGGGCGACAAACCGTGGCTGTTCCTGTTCAACAGCCTGACCTTTCCCGGCAGGGCCCATACCTTCCCGCAGTTCCACGCCACGCCGAGCGATAAGGCACCGCTGCAGAAATTTCGCTGGGCCGATTACGCGGTCAATCCGGGCATGACGATTCACTATCGCGTGCACCTGGCGTATGGCTCGCCGGATGCGCCGCAACTGGGTGAAGTGCTGGAACTGACAATCTGCTCCGACGACGGTCATCCCGCCAATCAGGGCGTGATCTTCAACCGCGCCGTGGCCGCCAGTCAGGCGTTTCAGCGTAAATTCCCCGATCTCGACGCACAGATCAGTGCCAACAAGAACATGCCCATCGAAGCCTGGCCCGATGCGGCGCGTCAGTGGCTGGAGAACGGTCTGCTCGGGCGCCTGCAAGGGTTTATCGAGCGTGCGGTGGACGGGCAGTGGGCGCTGGACATCGCGATCTACGAATATCAGTTGCAAGCCATCATCGACACGGTGAACGCGGCGTTCGATCGAGGTGTTCAGGTGCGTGTGCTGTATCACGCCCGGCCCGACGACGAAGACACAACGATCAACGAAGCTAGCCTTGCGAAACTGCCGGTGAGCAGCAAGCGCGGGCGGGTCACCCACAATATTTTCCATAACAAATTCATCGTCCTCAGCCGCCTCGACGCAGGCGGCGAACGTCAGCCGCAAGCGGTGCTGTGCGGCAGCACCAACTTCACCGCCAACGGCGTGTACCGCCAGGCCAACGTGGTGCATGTGCTGGACGATTCGCCGGTCAGCGCGAGTTACCTGAAAACCTTCGAGCAGATCTGGGCCGAGCCGGCGGACGTCGGCGCCACCCGTGACTGGATCAGCCAACACAACCCGATGAACCCGGCGCAACCCCTGTTCGCCGGGTTCTCCCCGCGCACCGGCGGCGCCGACTTGCGGGAGTTCGTCGAGATCATCGAGGGGGCGAAGAAAGACCTGCTGTTCGTCACCGCATTCGTCTTGCCCGACGCGATTCTCAACGCGTTGCTCGGCCAGCCCCACGACGACATCCTGCGTTACGGCCTGCAAAACACCGTCAGCCGCATCACCGGGTTTCACGCCGACCGAACTGCCGAATTCGCCGCCACCGCATTGCTCAACACCGGGCTGGAAGGCTGGCTGCGGGAAAACATGAAAGGCCAGAAGGGCAACTTGCTGGTGCACACCAAAGCGGTGGTCTCCGACTTCACCAGCGACAGCCCGACGATCATCAGCGGCAGCCACAACCTCAGCACCTCTGCCAGCACCGGCAATGACGAGAACTACCTGATCATTCGCGGCGACACCGATCTGGCGGACCGCTATGGCCTGGAGCTGCTGCGGTTCTACGAGCACTACCGTTTCCGCTACTTCGCGAAAAAACTGGCGTTGAAGCAGGTGCAGCCGTTGGCGGCGGATGACAGCTGGACCAACGATTACTACGTCGAGGGCGACCTGCGCCGGTTGTCTCGCCTCAGGTTTGCCGGGCGTTAGCCCTTAACATCCGTTGGTTGCCGATGCTGACGGGGACGGCGATAAGCTGGCGGCGTACAGATTTTGAAATGATTTCCAGCTGTAGGAAAAGTCATCTGAGCCTGTACGCTTCAAGGCCTTTTTTCATTCAGGATTTGCATGAACACCCTCTCGGAGCCTCCCAGTTCTATTCCAGGAACCCCGTTCCCCTCGCGCCACGGCGCGGTCTTGACGCACTCGCAACATCCGGTCTTCCGACTACCGACTATCGTTGTTGGCGCAGCCTTTGAGCTTTCGCGCCGCACTTTGCCGTGTCCGGCAGCCTGAATTCACTGACGAGAGATAGAGACAGATTATGGAATGGTTAGCCGATCCCACGGCATGGCTGGGCTTGTTGACACTGATCGTGCTGGAACTGGTACTGGGTATCGACAACCTGGTGTTCATTGCGATCCTGGCGGACAAACTGCCGCCGCATCAGCGCGACCGCGCACGCATCATCGGCTTGAGCCTGGCGCTGATCATGCGTCTTGGCCTGCTGGCGAGTATTTCCTGGCTGGTCACCCTCACGGCACCGTTGTTCGAGGTGTTCGGCAAGAGCTTCTCCGGCCGTGACCTGATCATGCTGTTTGGTGGTGTGTTCCTGTTGTTCAAGGCGACCATGGAGTTGCACGAACGGCTGGAAGGCCATGTCGGCGAACGTTCGACCAACACCGCTTATGCGCTGTTCTGGCCTATCGTGGCGCAGATCGTCGTGCTTGACGCGGTGTTCTCCCTGGACGCAGTGATTACCGCCGTGGGCATGGTCGATGAACTGGCGGTGATGATGATCGCGGTGGTCGTGTCCATTGGTGTGATGATCGTTGCCAGCAAGCCGCTGACCCGCTTCGTCAATGCCCACCCGACGGTGATCATGCTGTGTCTGGGCTTCCTGATGATGATCGGTTTTGCCCTGACGGCCGAAGGCCTGGGCTTCCACATCCCGAAAGGTTATCTGTACGCGGCCATTGGTTTCTCGATCCTCATCGAGATCTTCAACCAGATCGCCCGCGCTCGTCGCAAACGCTCGATGCAGGGCTTGCGCCCGATGCGTGAGCGCACGGCTCACGCGGTGATGCGTCTGTTGGGTGGTCGCAAACTGGCGGTGGAAGAAGTCGGCGAGGAAATCTCCGACTTGCTGGACAACGGTGAAGCGCCGAGCACGGAGCTGTTCGACCGTCGCGAGCGGGTGATGATCAGCGGCGTGCTGCAATTGGCCGAGCGACCGATTCGTGCCTTGATGACGGTGCGCGCCGATGTCGATCACATTGATCTGGCCGACGACGCCGAGGCTATTCGTACACGGTTGATGCATTCGTCCTACTCGCGCTTGCCGTTGATTCGTAACGGCGCAGTGGATGAGCCATTGGGCTTCGTGCACAAGAAGGAATTGCTCAAGGAGTATCTGGCCGGCAACGAGCCGAACCTGGAACACCTGGCGCGCAAGACCGTCAATCTGCTGGACAGTTACTCGATCCTCAACGCACTGGAGCAAATGCGTGCGGCCTCGACCCACATTGCCTTTGTGGTGAACGAGTTCGGTGACTTTGTGGGTGTGTTGACCATGACCGATATTCTCGAGTCGATTGCCGGCGAACTGCCGGACGCCAGCGAAATCGCTGGCCCCGACGTGGTCGAGGAGCAGGGCGGGTTTATCGTCAACGGTGCGCTGAACCTGACCCGCATCCGCGAACACACCGGTTTTCGCGCCGAGCCGACCGAGGATTACCAGACCCTGGCCGGGCTGGTGATGAGCCTGCTGGATCGCCTGCCGATGAAGGGCGATCGTCTGCAGCATGAAGGCTGGGGCATGACCGTGATGGCGGTGGAAGAGCGTCGCGTGACGCGGGTGTTGCTGGTGCGTGAGGCGTGACGGCCTCACTGATGAAAAGTGTACCGGTCCTTGCCGGTATGCTTTGACTCGTACAACGCTTCGTCAGCCTTGATCAGCGCCTGGTTGAGGGTGTCGCCGTCCTCGACCCGGGCCAGACCGATGCTGATGGTCACCGGGTGCCGGGTCGGTTGCTCACGCACCACCCGGCACAATTCCCCGGCCAGCGCCTCGACATCTTCGCGGCGCACACCGGCCAGATAGATCGCAAACTCCTCACCGCCCAGTCGGGCATATTCGAAGCGTGACATCACGGTTTTGATGTCCGCCGCGATGCGCTTGAGCACTTCATCGCCGATGTCGTGGCCGTACACGTCATTCACTTTCTTGAAGTTGTCGATGTCGATCATCGCCAGGTAATGGTCATGCTCGCGCGGTACGGCTTGCAGGGTTTTTCCGGCGCGGGTCATGAACGAGCGACGGTTGGGAATTTCGGTGAGGGTGTCGTTGTAGGCTTGATCCAACAGCAGTTTGGACATGATGTAGTTGTAGAGCTTGGCCTCGCGCAGCTTCAGAAACGTATAGATCGTCAATGCGCAGAGAAAAACGCTGTAGGCGATGGTCATCACGCCTTTGAGTTCCAGCAGGTCGATGCCGGTGTTCATGAACGGATTGAGCACCAGCCAGGTGATGACCTGGGCACCGAAGAACGACCAGCGGCTGAGCGGCAGTACTGAGGCGCTGTACAACGTAGTGGCTGCGGCGAGCACCAGCCAGATGCCATGAAAGGTCGGCGGCAGGCCGTCGATCACCATTCGGATGCCGAGTGTGATGATCACCACGAATGTCAGGTTCAGCCAGTCGAAGTGTCGGGCCTTGCGGGTGAACATCAACACCACAGCAAGAATCGCAAAGGCTGCAATGAACACCATCGAACGCCAGGTGAATCCCTGATTGCCGATGAAGCTGACGATCAGGTCGAAGGCCAGCCAGATGCCGATGCTCGCCAGGTAGATCAACAGGCAGAACGAATGCAGCCGCTCGAACTCATGCTGTATAAACTCGCTCCACAGTTCGGCGGGCGCGCTCTTTTTCAGGACTTCGTCTTCAATGGTTTTGTACATTGCTGCCCAGATGCTTGCGTTGGTTGTCGAGGATTACCGAGCCCCACGGTCGATAACGCAGGGAAAACACCGCGTTCTGATGACAGCCGGTCGAGGTCGCATCCGGGCTGGCCGGTTCGGCACGGAAGGGCTCGCCCTCGCGGCTGACCTGGCGGAAGGCTTCGCGCACGATACCCACGGAGCAGGGCAGCGCACTGGCGTAACTGTTGCGCACCAGTGGTGACAAACGACCGGTTCCCGCGCCGTCCTGCCACCAGACCTGCGCCCCGGCCGCCGTCAATTCGCCCAGCCATTGAGCGTTGACCGCCGGGGCCAGTTTGCCGGCACTGAAGGCGCTGACATGCAGCGGGGCATCCAGCTTCGCAACGAAGTCCTTCAACTGACGCGCAAGCGTGGCCCGCCGATCTGCCGCCAGAAAGTGCAGGTCATCCAGTTCCAGCGGCAGATACCAGCCACTGACCGGCAGTTTCCAGTCCTGGCGCAGTTTCTGCTGCTGGGCCAGCGACTGGCCCAGTTGTGCCTGCCAGTAGGCACCGAGACCGGCGCTGTCCAGTTCATCGATCCGTTTGTAGTAAGCCGGGTCCATCGCCAGGCCGAGCACCAGTTGCAGACCTTGTCGCTGAGCGAGTTTCAGGCTGTTGGCGAGCCAGCCATTGGCGCCGCCGAAGTCCGAGTCGCCATAGGCCGTCCACTGCACGATCACGGTTCGCGTGCCTTGCTTCGCGGTGTCTTGCCAGACTTTCTGCCACTGCGCCTGGGTCAGGCCTGCATCGACATTCAGCGGCTGATAGAACACCCGCTCATCGGCCTTGGCGACAGTGGCGCTCATCAGCAGGCATATACACAGCATCCATCGAGCCATCAGAAATTCCACTCCACGCCCAGCAGCACACCATTGCCGCCTTCATACAGATTGCCGCCCAGCGATTGTTGGTATTCGGTGCGAACCGTCAGTTTCGAACGGTAGGCGTTGTAGCGATCCTCGTCGTACCACCATTGCCAACGCAGGCCGACACCGGTGCGCAGGTCCTGACGCCAGTCGTTGCTCGGGTCCTGGCTGGCAAATTCGAGGAAGCCGTAAGGCATGATCGTCTGGGCTCCGCTGAACGGCAGTTTCCATGCATGACCTTGCTGGAAGCGCGACAGCCACTGGTGATCGCCGGCCTTGGTCCACCACGCGGCGTCGAGGTACAGGAAACGCTCGTCCCAGTCGTTTTCGTCGACCCGCCAGTCGTTGCGGTACTTGCCCTGATCGAGGAATGAGGCGGTGGCGCGCAGCAGGTAGTCGGTGGTGGTGTGGCCGTCCTTGCGGTGATCGTTGACCTGATCGAACAGTTTTTCCGGCACCAGCATCTGGCCGAGGCTCAGGCTGTGGCTATCGTTATCGTCGAACTGGCTTTGCTTGTAGATCTCGCCGTAGAAGTTGATGTTCTGTGTGCCCCACGGTTTGTAGCGCAGGCCGACACCGGCGGCGAGGGACTCGGCGTAACTTGAGCGACCTTGTCCGCCCAGCAAGACGCGTCCGTACACCGACAGCGTGCTGCCGGCGCGGCTTGGTTCTTCGCCCAGGGCGTGTTCCCACATTGCCAATTGCACATTCTGCGAATCCGAGCGACGGCGTGAACCTTTGCTGTCATCCGGGCGCACGAAGTCATTGGTCGAGATCCCGGCTGGCGACCAGGTGTTGGCAATCGTCCGGCTGTCACGCAGGGACAAGGTTTCATGGGCGCGGCGCTGGCGATAACGGCGGGCCTCCATGCTGCCATCTTCGTCATCGGCCGCCACCGGGTTCTGCTCCAGATCGATCACCCGGCGCAGTTCCTTGCGCGCGGAGGCGCTGTCTTCGACTTCGTCGTAGCGCCAGGCCAAGGTTTCGCCGAGGCGGTAATCCTCGGGGAAATCCCGGGTCGCCTGTTGCAGATACGGAATCGCCGTGGCGCGCTCTTCGCGGGTTTCGGCACCGGCCAGACGCATGCCGTAGTCGGCGCGATAACGCGGGTTGTTCGGCTCGCGGCGTACCGCTTCGGCCAGCCATGCAGTGCTTTGCGGCAAGTCCCCGGCCTTTTGCGCGGTGACCGATGCAGCGTAGAAATGCCCGGCATCCGGTGCCTGTTGCAGAGCCTGACGCTGACGTTGCAGCGCCTGGGCGTGATCACCCTGTGCGTCGGCAATGGCTGCGCCGAGGGCCCATTCATTGGCGCCGCGAGCGGTGCTTTGTTGCCAGTAGGTTTCGGCGGTCTGGCTGTCGCCGACATTCAGCGCGCTGCGACTGGCCGTCAGACGCGCGTTGTCGCTGAGTTCGGCGGTCGGGAAGCTGCGCCAGATGGCCAGTGCGCCGGCAGAATCACCGGCCGCTTCCAGGGCATAGGCCAGCGGCAGATGACTGCCGCGATCGCCGAGCTTTTCAGCCTGCTGGTAATAGATGACGGCTTCACCCGGGCGATCAGGCATGGCGCAGCCACCGAGCGCGCGGTAATCGCCAGCCGCTTGCGGGTGGCTGCCGATGGCTTGCTGCACGGCGTCGCACTGGCCGGTCTCCGCAAGTTGCGCGAGCAGTTGGCCGCGCGTGGCACCGTCCACCCGATTGAGCAGGAGCGCCATGCGCCGCTGTTGCTCGGGTGTCATGGATGGCGCTGCGGCATACAAACCGGCCAGACGCTGCAACGCCGTCGCCGGCAAACGCCCGCCATGACGATCGAACGCGGATTCCAGCAACTGTTGTGCATGTGCGCGATCACCGGCATTTACCGCCAGGTAAGTGGCCTGATTCAGTGAGGAAAGATTGCCGGTTTGCCGGTAGTGCAGTTCCCACAGGGTTTGCGCTTCAATCATCCGTCCCATGCGCTGCGTCAGTTCCGCCCGGCGCTTGACGATATCGGGCGTCTGTTTCTGGCCGGCCAGCCAAGCATTGACTTCGGCGCTGCGACCTTGCTCCTGCCAGATGTCGAGCACCTGCGTTTGCCGCCGACTGTCCCAAGGCTCCGGCAGACGGGTGCTTTGCAAAAGGTCAGTGGCTTGCAGGCGCTGGGCGAGTACCAGCCAGGTCTGTGGGTCGTCCGTCGGCGTACAGCTGCGCAGTTGTTGGAGCGCCGCTTCCGGATCCTGACGCGACAGCCATTCGGCGGTTTCGAGGCAAGGCCGTTGCAGATCGTTGCTCAGGCGCTGCACGGTGGGCACGTCTTCGGTCTTGCGCGCCAGTTCCCACAGCCGCTGACGTTGCGCCGGATCGGCGAGGTCGCTGGCCGGCAGCGACTGCATCCAGCGTTGGGCCTGCTGCTCGTGACCCATGGCGATGGCGCGGTCGACCATCGCCAGGCGAATGTTGCGAGCGGCTTCGGGACTCGGCGCCTGTTGCAGCAGTTGCTGCAGCGGCTTTTCATCGAGCCGCTGCACGTAAGCGTTGGCCAGCCGTTGCCAGCCTTCGGCGTCCAGTTGTTTGCGTGCGGCCAGCGGTGCCAGTTGGTCGATGGTGCCGCTCCAGTCGCGCAGTTGCTCCGACCAGTTGGCGCGGGCCAGACGCAGGATATTGTCATCGCCCTTGGGCGCCAGTTGCGCCAGCCAGTCGTGGGCCTTGGCCGCGCCGCCGAACTTGGCCAGGCTCAGGCTGTAGGCCTGCCAAAGACGCACACGGTCATTCAGGCTGCTGGTGGCCATCCAGTCTTCAACTTGAGTGCTGGTCGGAGGATCCTGTTCGATCCAGGTCAGGCGCAGATCGAGCAGGGCGTTGCTGTCGTCCGGCAACGCTTGCAGTGCTTCCTTGTAACGACGTTGTTTGGCCAGGGACTCCACCAGCAGTGCCCGGGCCTCGTCATTTTTCGGGACCTTTTCCAGCAAGTGGCGCATCAGGCGTTCGACTTCTTTCCAGTTACCCTTTTTCGCCTCGCGATAGCTGCGGTCCATGTAGGGATAGCTGCGGAACTGTTCAAAGTCGCTCAGCGGTGCCGCTTGCAGCGGACACGCGGTGCTCAGGCCCAGCAGCAGGCTGCCCATCAGCAAGGTTTGACGATGCACAGGCTTCATGCGACCTCCCGGACAATGCGGTAGGCGGCTTGCTGTTCGCTGGCCTGATCGGCCAGGGCCTGTTCCAGTACTTCCTGGGTAATCATGCCCCGGGAAATCAGGTGTTCACCGAGTGACATTTTCTCGGCATCGAAGTCGATCAGCGCCTGATTGAACAGGGTCGGCGGAACCATGCCGCGCACCTGCAACAGATTGCCCAGCAGCACCTGATGGCGGCTGACCCGTTCCAGCAGGACCTCATCGTCCTGATGGCGCTCAAGCACTTCGAGCATATGACGCACTTCCTCATTCTGGCGGGGGCTGGCGTACCAGTAGCGAATCCCCAATGTGACGCGGCCCTGTGGTGCGAGACGGCTGCGCACCGGGCGTTTCAGTTGACGGCTGATGGCGCCGAGCGAGACCTGGCTGACCGGGCCTTCGGAGGCCAGGATCAGGGTGTCTCCTTCTTCGGCCACCGGCAAAATGCCGTAGTGGGAAGCGACCCGGCGTGGTACGGCATCGATCAGGCGTTTGTCGAGCTTGAATGGATTGAGTGGCGCCCATTCCAGATCAAGCTGTTCGGCCAGGGTTTGCACGAGTTGGGTGCTGTTGATGTATTCACGCAACAGCAGTTCGCGCCCGAGGCGCCGGCGTACCGGGCTGGTGATCGCCGCTTCCAGTTGCTCCTCGGTAAGCAGACCTTTTTCCACCAGCCGATGGCCAAGTGGAGTGCGCTGGGCCTTGGTCAGCGCCGGGAATTCGTGAGTGGTTTTGTCCCAGGCCACACGCCGCGAATCGCCCATTTCCATGACCTGACGCAAGGCGCGCAGGTTGGCGAAGAAATTGACGAAGTTGCTCCACATCATGCGCGGCGCTGACAGCAGACCTTCAACCAATCCGTAGTAACGAGTGACAAACCAGCCGCGCTGGAACAGGCGGTTGAGCAGCATCAGGCCGTTGAGCCACAGCAGCACCGAGAGCAGCGAACTGTCGGCGAGGATCGAGGGGTAGCGCCACGAGTCCGGGGAGATGATCGTGACCGCCCACATCGCCAGCAGCACCAGGAACAGCAGGTTCACCAGAAAGCTCAGCAAATAGGCGATCAGCCCGCGACGGTCGCGCCACAGGAAGTAATTGAGCAGACCTTTGCGGCTCCAGCCGAGGTTCTTGGTGCCCTGGAAGACGATGCCGACAATCCACCGCGATTTCTGCCGGATTGCGTGTTGCAAGTCACGCGGGAAATGTTCCCGGACACAGATCACCTGAGAGAACTCGCGGTTCATGCCGAACACCCAGGGTTGCTTCAGCGCCAGTTTTGGATCGCTGACCGAATAACGGGCGAAGATGCATTTCATGCCTTTCTGCTTGAGGCGGAAACCGATGTCGTAGTCCTCGGTGAGACTCTGCACATCGAAGGCAATACCGTCGCCGTCTTCCAGCAGGGCGCTGATGGCTTTACGGCTGAAGCAGGTGCCGACGCCAGCGCTGGGTACCTGGCCGGTGAGAGCTTCGCGGACGATGACATCCTTGCCGTGGTTTTCCGCGAACTCATCGACGTAGTGCCCGGCGGTGAAGCCTTTCCACTCCGGTGCGTAGGGGTAAACCGGAATCTGGATCAGGTCCTTGTTCGGCAACAGATAGTTGTAGAGGCGCAATTCCATCGGCGAAATCACGTCTTCGGCGTCGTGCAGGATGAACCCGGCGAACTCGATTTTCGCCTCGCTCTCGAAGCGCAGGATTGCGTCGATGATGTTGTTCAGACAGTCGGCCTTGCTGGTCGGGCCGGGTCGGGCGCAAACCACTTTGTGCACGTTGGGGTAGTGCTGGCACACCGCGTCGACATCTGCCTGGGTTTCGGCGTCGTTGGGGTAGGTGCCGACGAAAATCTGATAGTTCTCGTAGTCGATGGTCGAGGCCGCCAGGCGCGCCATTTCACCGACCACGCCGACTTCGTTCCACGCCGGCACCATGATTGCCAGCGGTTTCTCGGGAATCGAATACAGGCGCTCCTCGTCGGCACGCTTGAATTTCTCGTAGATCCGCCAGCGCCGGATGAACTTGCGGCTCCAGTACACGAGGTCGATGAACAGGTCATCGAGCCCGAGGATGAACATCAGCAGGGCGAGGGCAATCGCCACATATTTGAGACCGAACAGCACATACGCGAAGAAATCGACCCAACCCAGACTCATACCCCTTTACCCACCGCCGAGCGTGCGCTCAGCCAGGCGTGGAGGCGGTTGGAACAGATGTTGAGTGTGATGTCGGGCCACTGACGCAGAATCCGGGCCAGCGGAGCCATTTTGATGGCCTCCGGGCGAGTGCCGAAAACCATCATGACTTTAAAGGACATTGACCCCTCCTGGGACGTAGCAAGGCTGCGACCCGAGGGCCGGCAGCGCTCTTCTCTTTCTGAGAAATAAAGAAAAGCAGCCGGATTGGAGCTTGTCCAATCCGGTCTCGAGGCTAGTTGTTACAGATCAATTGGAACGACGGTGCCATTGCTTGATGGCTCTTAGGTGGCAATTTCAGGAAAAATTCCACCGTTTTGCGCGGGGGATGGTGCAGAGGGTGCTGAGGGTGTGGCGCAGCCAGTTCAGGTCATGGGCCGATTTGCGCGGTACAGCGGGGTGACGGGTTTTGCCGAGGAATTGGGTGAAGTCTTGCAGGAGGGATTCTTCCGAACCGATGCCTTTCAGTTTTTTGACCAGAACGCCTTCCTTGTAGAACAACACTGTCGGTGTGCCCGTGACATCCGGATGTCGACACGACTGTGCGGTATCGAGCATGAAAATATCCATCCAGGGCCGAAAGGGCTTGGCGATCTCAAGAAAGACCGGGCCGGAAAATTCGCAGGCCCCGCAGCGTCTGTTGAAAAAATACAGGACGACAAGGCGCCTGGCTTTCAAAACCTTCCGATACGTCGGGGGCAACGCTGAATATCGAGTCGGCGTCATCATTGGAGCCTCCTGGTCAATGAGTCTGGAAGGCCTTTGAAGTTAAAGCAGGGCAAAACGGCGGTCTACTGTCAGAAATTACAGGTAGTTCCTGCAAAGGATGATTTCGTCCCACTTTGATGCAAGAGCATTCCCTCAGAAGACTCAGATCCGTGGAGGCCAGGCAGCTGGTATCGTTTTTCAGGCATTTATCAAAGGAGCTTCTGATGGGCAGCGATGCGGGTTTGAAAGCAGTTTCCGTAGCAAAAGGATTGAAGTCAGATGCGTCCTGGAGTGCTATTTTCAGCACTCTGAAAAGCACTCCGAGGCAAACCTTCATGACTCATATTGTCCTTTCCCAAGTCGTAGCAAGCATTTCCGAACTGAAAAAAAATCCCATGGGAACTGTCGCAGCAGGCGGCGGTGATTCAGTCGCAATTCTCAACCGCAATGAGCCGGCCTTTTATTGCGTCCCGGCAAAAGCCTATGAAGCGCTGATGAATCGCCTTGAGGATCTGGAGCTGATTGCTCTGTGCAAGGAACGGGAAAATGATCCGACCATAAAGGTCTCGATAGATGACCTATGAGCTGGAGTTTTCGGAGAAGGCCTGGAAAGAATGGAAAAAGCTTGATGCGAATCTCAAGGAGCAGTTGAAGAAGAAACTTCAGGAGCGACTTGAGAATCCGCATGTTCCAGCCGACCGGCTCAGAGGACTCGGAGGGGCTTACAAGATCAAGTTGCGGAATGTCGGGTATCGACTGGTCTATCGCGTCAAAGCACGAAGTGCTGCTCGTGACAGTCATTGCCATTGGTAAGAGGGAGCGGGGAGACGTATACAAAATTGCTACCGAACGTTGATCCTATTGCCTGCATCTGCTCCAGCATCTCTTACGATAACAAATGGGCACTGCCCCTGAATCGATCACCCGTGCACCGACTGGGAACCTGTTACCCGCATTGTTGTAGCCAACGGTAGCGCACGCTCCGCTCTCTCACTGTTTCTCTATTTTTCCTTCTTACGTATCTCTTTGATTCCTGTGAATTTTCAAACCGGTGCAGATTCCCCATGAATCCTGTGGCACACTTTCTGCTGTCTATTCCGTAGTAACAAACCGTGTTCCGGTATAGCGGAATAAACAATCCTCTGGAGTGCTTGCCATGCATCGCCGACCTTCCTTGTTCAATGCGTGTGTTTTTGTTCTCGCGGCTTCGTCCGCTGTCATGGGTATGGCCCAGGCGGCCGACAGCAAGCTCGACAGCGTCCTGGCCCGTGGAAAACTGATTGTGGGCACCGGCAGCACCAATGCGCCGTGGCACTTCCAGGGCGCGGACGGCAAGTTGCAGGGCTTTGATATCGACATCGCCCGGATGGTGGCCAAAGGTCTGTTCAATGATCCGAGCAAGGTCGAGTTCGTGGTGCAGTCGTCCGATGCGCGGATTCCCAACCTGCTGACCGACAAGGTCGACATGAGCTGCCAGTTCATCACTGTCACCGCCAGCCGTGCGCAGCAAGTGGCGTTCACTCTGCCGTACTACCGCGAAGGCGTCGGCCTGCTGCTGCCGAACAACAGCAAGTACAAGGAAATCGAAGACCTGCAGGCCGGTGGTGACGGCGTGACCGTAGCCGTGCTGCAGAACGTGTACGCCGAAGAACTGGTGCATCAGGCGCTGCCCAAGGCCAAGGTCGATCAGTACGACAGCGTCGATCTGATGTACCAGGCGGTGAACTCCGGCCGCGCCGATGCTGCCGCCACTGACCAGTCTTCGGTCAAATACCTGATGGTGCAGAACCCTGGTCGCTACCGTAGCCCGACTTATGCCTGGAGCCCGCAGACCTACGCCTGCGCCGTCAAACGCGGCGATCAGGACTGGCTGAACTTCGTCAACACCGCCCTGCATGAAGCCATGACCGGCGTCGAGTTCCCGACTTATGCCGCGTCGTTCAAGCAATGGTTCGGCGTGGATCTGCCATCGCCTGCCATCGGTTTTCCTGTCGAATTCAAATGATCCCGTGAGAGTGGGGCGCCCTGATGCGCCCCGCTCAAGGTACTGCCGACCATGAACTATCAGTTGAACTTTGCTGCCGTGTGGCGCGATTTCGACACCTTGCTGGCGGGGCTCGGTCTGGGCCTCGAACTGGCGCTGGTGTCGATCGCCATCGGTTGCGTGATCGGCCTGCTGATGGCGTTTGCCTTGCTGTCCAGGCATCGCGCCTTGCGGGTGCTGGCATCGGTGTATGTGACGGTGATCCGTAACACGCCGATTCTGGTGTTGATTCTGTTGATCTACTTTGCGTTGCCGAGCCTGGGGATCCGGCTGGACAAGATCCCGTCGTTCATCATCACCCTGTCGCTGTATGCCGGGGCGTACCTGACCGAAGTGTTCCGCGGTGGTTTGTTGAGCATTCCCAAGGGCCAGCGCGAAGCGGGGCTGGCCATTGGGCTGGGCGAGTGGCAGGTGAAAGCCTACGTCACCGTGCCGGTGATGTTGCGCAACGTGCTGCCGGCGCTGTCGAACAACTTCATTTCGCTGTTCAAGGACACCTCGCTGGCCGCCGCAATCGCGGTGCCGGAGCTGACCTACTATGCGCGCAAGATCAACGTCGAGAGCTACCGGGTGATCGAAACCTGGCTGGTGACCACGGCGTTGTATGTCGCGGCCTGTTACCTCATTGCCATGCTGCTGCGTTACCTCGAGCAGCGTCTGGCGATTCGCCGATAGGAGGCTGCGATGTACCAATCCCCCAGTTGGTTGCATGAGTTGTGGATTGCCCGCGAAGTCTTGTGGCAAGGCTTTTTGACCAGCGTGCAGGTGTCGGCGCTGGCCATTCTGTTCGGCACGGTCATCGGCGTTTTCGCCGGTCTGGTGCTGACCTACGGCAAGTTCTGGATGCGCGCGCCGTTCCGCTTTTATGTCGACCTGATTCGCGGTACGCCGGTGTTCGTGCTGGTGTTGGCGTGCTTCTACATGGCGCCGGCGCTTGGTTGGCAGATCAGCGCATTTCAGGCCGGCGCATTGGGTCTGACGCTGTTTTGCGGCTCCCACGTGGCCGAAATCGTGCGCGGCGCGTTGCAGGCGTTGCCACGCGGGCAGATGGAAGCCGGCAAGGCCATTGGCCTGACGTTCTATCAGTCCCTCGGCTACGTGCTGTTGCCTCAGGCGCTGCGGCAGATCCTGCCGACCTGGGTCAACTCGTCCACGGAAATCGTCAAGGCCTCGACCTTGCTGTCGGTGATCGGCGTGGCCGAGCTGTTGCTCAGCACCCAGCAAATCATCGCCCGGACGTTCATGACCCTGGAGTTTTACCTGTTCGCCGGTTTTCTGTTCTTCGTCATCAACTACGGCATCGAATTACTCGGCCGGCACATTGAAAAGCGGGTGGCCCTGCCATGACTCAAGCTCAAATTTCCAACCTCCAGAACGGTCAGCCGCTGCTGGACATCCGTGGCCTGCACAAACAATACGGCGCGGTCGAAGTGCTCAAGGGCGTCGATCTGAGCATGCAGCGCGGCAATGTGGTGACGCTGATCGGTTCCAGCGGCTCGGGCAAGACCACGCTGTTGCGCTGCGTGAACATGCTCGAGGAATTCCAGGGCGGACAGATCCTGCTCGACGGCGAATCCATCGGCTATGACGAACTCAACGGCAAGCGCGTGCGCCATCCGGAAAAAGTCATCGCTCGTCATCGTGCGATGACTGGTATGGCGTTCCAGCAATTCAACCTGTTCCCGCATCTCACCGCGTTGCAAAACGTCACGCTCGGCCTGCTTAAAGTCAAAAAGATGCACAAGGACGAAGCCGTGGCCCTGGCCGAGAAATGGCTGGAGCGGGTCGGCCTGCTGGATCGGCGCAATCACTTTCCCGGTCAGTTGTCCGGCGGTCAGCAACAGCGCGTGGCGATTGCCCGGGCGATTGCGATGAACCCTAGCCTGATGCTGTTCGACGAAGTCACTTCGGCCCTCGATCCGGAACTGGTCGGCGAAGTGCTGAACGTGATCAAAGGCCTGGCCGAGGACGGCATGACCATGTTGCTGGTGACCCACGAAATGCGTTTTGCCTTCGAGGTCTCGGACAAGATCGTTTTCATGAATCAGGGGCGCATCGAAGAGCAGGGGCCTCCCAAGGAACTGTTCGAGCGTCCGCAATCGCCGCGGCTGGCGGAATTTCTCAAAAGCACGCGGTTCTGACTTTTCACTTTTTCAATCAGGAGAAACACCCATGAGCATTACTCGTTACGGCACCGGCAGCACCGCCGCTGGCGGCCAGCCGCGTCCATTCGCCCGCGCCGTTGAAGCCGATGGCTGGCTGCACGTTTCCGGGCAGGTGCCGGCGGTGGATGGCGAGATCATTGTGGGCGGCATCGTCGAGCAGACGCACCAGACCATGAAGAACCTGATCGCGATTCTCGAAGAGGCCGGTTATGGCCTGGAAGACGTGGTACGCGCCGGCGTGTGGCTGGACGATCCGCGGGATTTCAGCAGTTTCAACAAGGTCTTCGGCGAATACTTCAAGCCTGAACACGCACCGGCCCGGGCCTGTGTGCAGGCGAGCATGATGGTCGACTGCAAGGTCGAGATCGACTGCATTGCGTACAAGAAGAAAGCTTGAGAGGTGTGGCGTTGCTGAGCCCATAGCCCCCTCACCCTGGCCCTCTCCCCCAGGAGAGGGGACTGATTTCCATCGATGCAGATTGTTGTGTCAGACGCTGGCATTTGCATCGATGCGATCAGGCTCCCTCTCCCCCTGGGAGAGGGCGGGGGGTGAGGGCTGCGATCCAACTGACACAACGCCAAGGGCCAGTTACCATCCCGGCATCTTTCAAGGGAACCACAGAAATGACCGAAGACACCATCAAGCGCCGGGCACGCGGTCTGGACCGGGCGTTCGATATCCTCGATTTCCTCAAGGAAATCGGCCAGCCACTGCGTCCGAACGACATCGCCAACGGCATCGGCAGCCCGAAATCCACGGTCTACGAACTGGTGGCGTCGTTGCTCGAACGGCGAATTCTGGAGCCGGTGGGCAAGGACGGTCACGTCTATCTCGGTCGTCAGCTGTACTTCCTCGGCCAGGCGCATTTGCGTCATTTCGACCTCAGTCGCGAGGCCGATCACGCCTTGCAGGAGATCGTCAGCCAGACCCGGGAAACCGCGCAGATGTGCCTGCTCAACGGGCGCAAATACACGGTGGCGCTGATGAAGGAGGGCGAGCGGCATTTCCGCATTTCTTCCGATATCGGCGAAAACGCGCCAATCCCGTGGACCGCCTCGGGACGCCTGCTGCTGGCGCACTTGAGTGACCAGCAGATCAGCGACTTGATCGACCCCGACGACTTCATCCTGCCGGATGGCGAACGCCTGCCGATGGAAACCTTTCTGGCGGAAATCCGTCAGGCCGGCATCGACGGTTTCTTCTCCTTCGACAGTGTCGCCGACACCTTTACCCACTGCTTCGCCGCCCCGGTCAAAGACCCTCAAGGCGTTGCCATCTGCACCCTGTGCATCGTCGCCCCGCGTGCCGATGCCAAGAACAATTACAACGACTATCGCCGGGTCTTGATCGAGAGCGCCAACAGCCTCGCCCGGCGAATCAACGAATAACCGCGCCTGCCTGCGGGCGCGACTGTGAGGAGTTCGACCATGACGACTGCCAACAACACTGCTGCCGTGGAAAAGGGCGATGCCGCCGTCGGCGCGCAACTGGTGCGTGACATCAGCCTGCCCGCGCTGGTGCTGCACCGCGAAGCGCTGGAGCACAACATCCGCTGGATGCAGAAGTTCGTCAGCGACAGCGGCGCCGAACTCGCGCCCCACGGCAAGACCAGCATGACCCCGGCGCTGTTTCGTCGTCAGCTCGAAGCCGGCGCGTGGGGCATCACCCTGGCCAGCGCCACCCAGACCCGAGCTGCTTACGCCCACGGCGTGCGCCGGGTGTTGATGGCCAACCAACTGGTCGGTACGGCGAACATGGCGCTGATTGCCGATCTGCTGGCGGCCGATTCCGGCTTCGATTTCTATTGCATGGTCGATCACCCGGACAACGTCGCCGATCTGGGCGCTTATTTCGCATCGCGCGGTGTGCGTCTGAACGTGATGATCGAATACGGCGTGGTCGGCGGCCGTTGCGGTTGCCGCAGCGAGCAGGAAGTCATTGAACTGGCCAAGGCTATCGGTACGCAACCGGCGCTGGCCTTGACCGGTATCGAAGGTTACGAAGGCGTGATCCATGGCGATCACGCCGTCAGCGGCATCCGTGAATTCGCGGCTTCGCTGGTACGCCTGGCCGTGCAGTTGCAGGACAGCGGCGCATTCGCCATTGCCAAGCCGATCATCACTGCGTCGGGTTCGGCGTGGTACGACCTGATCGCCGAGTCGTTCGAAGCGCAGAATGCTGGCGGGCGTTTCCTCAGCGTATTGCGTCCCGGCAGTTACGTGGCTCACGACCATGGCATCTATAAGGAGGCGCAGTGCTGCGTGCTCGATCGTCGCAGTGACCTGCACGAAGGGCTGCGTCCGGCGCTGGAAGTCTGGGCCCACGTGCAGTCGATGCCGGAACCTGGCTTTGCCGTGATTGCCCTGGGCAAGCGTGACGTGGCGTTCGATGCCGGGATGCCGGTGCCGTTGCTGCGTTACAAGGCAGGCGTGCTGCCGGCGGTGGGCGACGATGTCGGCGCCTGCAAGGTGACGGCGGTGATGGACCAGCACGCGTTCATGACCGTGGCGCCGGGCGTGGAGTTGCGCGTGGGCGACATCATTTCCTTCGGCACTTCGCACCCATGCCTGACCTTCGACAAGTGGCGCGTGGGGCTACTGGTGGATGAGCAACTGTCGGTGATCGAAACCATGGAAACCTGTTTCTGATGAGCGCGCTCAGTCCTTTGGGCCCAAACACCCCGCGCATCGCCCTGATCGGCGAATGCATGATCGAACTCCAGCAACGTGCCGACGGCAGCCTGCAACAGAGCTTTGGCGGCGACACACTGAACACGGCGGTCTATCTGTCCCGCGCCATGGGCGACAAGGCGCAGGTCGATTACGTCACGGCGCTGGGCGACGACAGTTTCAGTGACGCGATGTGCCGCATATGGGCCGACGAAGGCATTGGTCTGGATCTGGTCCAGCGCTTGCCCGGTCGTTTGCCGGGCCTGTATTGCATCCAGACCGATGCTGCCGGGGAGCGCCGCTTCCTTTACTGGCGCAACGAAGCCGCCGTGCGCGACTGCTTCACTACGCCAGCCGCCGCACCGATTCTGGCGGCGCTGGCGGATTACGACGTGCTGTATTTCAGCGGTATCACGCTGGCGGTGCTCGGCGCGCAAGGTCGGGAAAAACTGATCGGGACATTGATCGAAGCCCGCCAGCGCGATGCGCGAATCGTCTTCGACAACAACTATCGGCCACGCCTGTGGGCTTCAGTGGAGGAGGCGCGGGCGGCGTATCGCAGCGTGTTGCCCCATGTCGATCTGGCGTTGCTGACAGTGGACGACGAGCAGGCGCTGTTTCATTTCGAAGACTGTGATGCGGTGTTTGCAGCGTACGCGCAGATCGGCACGCCGGAAGTGGTGCTCAAGCGCGGGGCCGAAGCCTGCCTGATCCGTTGCGACGGGGAAGCGTTTGAGGTGCCGGCGCAGAAGGTCGAGAAGGTGGTGGACACCACGGCGGCGGGGGATTCGTTCAGTGCGGCGTATCTGGCGAGTCGCTTGTCGGGGGCAAGCCCAGCGCAGGCGGCGGAGGCGGGACATCGCTTGGCCAGTCAGGTCATTCAAGTACCGGGGGCGCTGATCCCCAAGGATTGATTCCGGTCCCTGAAGGCGTTGGCGAAAGCCACGCCTTCAGGGCACTGGATCAATCGCGGTAAAACACCTGCACCAGGTGATAGCCGAACTTGCTCTTGATCGGCCCGTGCACGGTGCGCAGCGGTTTCTTGAAGATCACCGCATCGATCGCACCGACCATTTGCCCCGGCCGCACTTCACCCAGATCGCCGCCGCGCTTGCCGGACGGGCAGGTCGAAAATTTCTTCGCCAGCACATCGAACGCTTCACCGTTGGCGATGCGTTGTTTGAGTTTTTCAGCCTCTTCGGCGGTTTTCACCAGAATGTGGCGGGCTTGGGCTTTCATCGTGCAATACCTGTAGCGGGGTGACGGCGGGGCGCGGATTATGCCTCAAGTCACGGGTTTTGGCTGAGCATCGTGCGGATCTTACCGGCCAGTTGCTCGATGGAGAACGGTTTGGCGACCATGTCCATGCCGTCTTCGAGGAAGCCCTGACGCTCTGCGGCTTTCTGCGCGTAACCGGTCATGAACAACACCTTGAGGCCCGGACGATGTTGACGGGCGATCTCCGCCATTTGCCGACCGTTCATGCCCGGCAGGCCGACGTCGGTCACCAGCAGGTCAACCCGCAGGTCGGATTCGAGCAACGGCAGGGCACCCTTGGCATCTTCGGCCTCATGGGCGCGATAACCCAGCTCCTTGAGCAGGTCCATGACCAGCATGCGCACTGCCGGATCGTCCTCGACCACCACCACGGTTTCGCCAGTGGCGACAGCCGGAGCCTCGGCAACCGCTTCGATTGCCGGCAGCTCCGCTTCCAGTGCATACAAACGCGGCAAGTACAGGCGCACGCAGGTGCCCTGGCCCGGCAGGCTGTCGAGGCTGACGTGCCCACCCGATTGCTGGGCAAAGCCATAAATCATCGACAAGCCGAGACCGGTGCCTTGCCCGATGGGTTTGGTCGTAAAGAACGGATCGAACGCTTTGGAACGTACTGAAGGCGTCATGCCGGTGCCGTTGTCGCTCACCGCCAGCATCAGGTAATCACCGGCCTTGACCGGTTCGAGGGTGGTGATGTCGTTGCCGTCGAGGTAGACGTTGGCGGTTTCGATCAGCAGCTCACCGCCGTCAGGCATGGCGTCGCGGGCGTTGATCACCAGGTTGAGCAGGGCGTTTTCCAGTTGACTGACATCGGTGCTGACCGGCCATACATTGTCGGCCAGGCGCAACTTGAGCTCGATCGGATCACCCTTGGTGCGGCGGATCAGATCTTCCAGCGAATGGATCAGCTCGTTGACGTCGAGGGTCTTGCGATCCAGCGACTGACGCCGGGAGAACGCCAGCAGGCGGTGGGTCAACGCGGCCGCGCGGTTGGCCGAGGACACCGCCGCATCGGTGAAACGGCCGATTTCATCGGCGCGGCCACTGGCGATGTAGCGTTGCATCAGGTCGAGGCTGCCGATGATGCCGGTCAGCATGTTGTTGAAGTCGTGGGCGATGCCGCCGGTAAGCTGGCCGACCGCTTCCATTTTCTGCGCGTGGCGCAGAGCATCTTCGGCGCGCTCGCGTTCGAACATCTCGTTCTGCAAACGCTGGTTGGCCTGAGCCAGTTGTTCGGTGCGCGCACTCACACGCTCCTCAAGGGTTTCATTGAGGTTGCGCAGGGCTTCTTCGGTCTTTTTTCGTTCGGTTTCGTCGATCACGAAGATGTAGAAACCGTTCACTGCACCGTCCGCACCGTGGCGCGGCAGGTAATTCATCAAGGCATGCCGCTGGCTGCCGTCGCGGTGCGGCGTGTACAGGCTGAACGAGCAGGGGCGACCGGCCAGTGCTTCGGCGATGTACGGCGCCCGCAGGAAATAGGCCTCTTCGCCGATCACCTCGCGGATCGTGCGACCGTACAGCTCCTGCGGCGTGAGCCCGTACCAGTCGAGGTACGCGGCGTTGTTCAGACGAAAGCGTTCCTCGTGGTCGACATAACTGATCAGGATCGGCATGGCGTTGATGATCAGTTGCAGCTCGGTCTGACTTTGCCGCAATGCCTGTTCGGTGTGCTTGCGTTCGGTCAGATCCAGCGCAGCGCCGAGAAAGCGCGTCGGCCGACCATGATGATCCTTGTAGCAACGCCCGCGGGCGAACACCCAGCGCAGCTCGCCGTTGGCCTGCAGCAGGCGGTATTCCTCGGCGTATTCGGTGCCGTGGGTAATGCAATGCTTGATACTGCGGGCGATCATTGCGCGGTCTTCGGGGTGCACGCCGTGCAGATACTCGCTGATCGGCAACTGACCGGCCAGCGCTGGATCGACACCGTGCAACTGGGCGAAATGCGCGTCGGCAATGAAGCGGTCTTCGCCGATGTCCCAATCCCAGGTGCCCACCGCATCGGTGGCTGCCAGCGCCAGTTGCAGGCGCTCTTCGCTTTCGCGCTGGGCCTTGAGGCTGTCTTCGGAGCGTTGTTGCAGTTCCAGGGCAATGCGTCGCCGTTCGTTGGTTTCGATGGCGGTGACCAGAATTCCGGCCACCTGCGCGCTTTCGTCGCGGATCGGGCTGTAGGTCAGGTCAAGCCAGAAGTCGGACTCCTGGCCGTCCCGTTGCAGGGTGAAGCGTCGTTCGCTGTAGGTTCGCACCTGGCCCTGTAGGACGGCGCTGTAAATAGGGTCGGTAAAGTCTCGGAGTTCCGGCCATATCTGGTGCGCTGGTTGTCCGAAAGCGTGCGGATGCTTATTGCCGGCCAGCAGCGCGAAGCCGTCGTTGTAGATCTGGGTCAATTGCGGGCCCCACAACAGCAGCATCGGCATCGGCGAGTGAATCACGATGTCCACCGCGGTGCGCAGGCTCTGAGGCCAGGTGCCGGCGGCGCCCAGCGGGCTGCGGCTCCAGTCGGTTCGGGCTATCAATGTCTGGGCGTCGTTGGTGTTCGGTACAGCGTTCATCACATCAATCCTGAGCGTCGGTCGGTGAGGCGGCGTCTACTATCCTAGTGCGGTAGACGCTGTAAGGCACGTCGCGTCACGGCGCGGTCTTGTGTTCATTGAAAGCTTCGCAGGTGCTTTTGGCCATGGAAATCGACGCACTGCTCAAACAACTGGCGAGCCGTCACGGTTCGGATCTGTTCCTGTCCACGGGCGCACCACCCAGTGCGCGGTTCGACGGGGTGCTCACGCCCTTGAGCGAGCAGCCCTTCAAACCCGGTGAGGTGGCCACTATCGCCGTCTCCCTGATGGACGCCGAACAACGACGGGAGTTCGACCGGGATCTGGAAATGAACCTAGCGATTTCCCGCACCGGGATCGGGCGCTTCCGGGTCAATATTTTCAAACAACGCAACGACGTGTCGATCGTGATCCGTAACGTCAAACTCGACATTCCGCGATTCGAAGACCTCAAATTGCCAGCGGTATTGCTGGAAACGGTGATGCTCAAACAGGGGCTGATCCTGTTTGTCGGTGCTACGGACTCGGGCAAGTCGACCTCGCTGGCGGCATTGATCGATCATCGCAATCGCCATAGCAGCGGGCACATCATCACCATTGAAGACCCGGTGGAATACATCCATCGCCACAAAAAGTCGATCATCAACCAGCGCGAAGTCGGGGTCGATACCCGCAGCTTTCACGCTGCGCTCAAGAACACCCTGCGCCAGGCCCCGGACGTGGTGCTGATCGGCGAGATCCGTGACCGCGAGACCATGGAGCATGCGCTGGCTTTCGCCGAAACCGGGCATCTGGTCCTGTCGACTTTGCACGCCAACAACGCCAATCAGGCGCTGGACCGGATCATCAATTTCTTTCCCGAAGAGCGTCGCCCGCAATTGCTGCACAGTTTAGGCAATCATTTGAAGGCCTTCGTTTCCCAACGTCTGGTACGCACGCTTGATGGCCAGCGACGGGCGGCAGTGGAAGTCATGTTGGGGTCACCCACCATTGCCGACCTCATTCGTCGCAATGAACTGGGCGAGTTGAAAGTCATCATGGAAAAATCCACAGAGCTGGGCATGCAGACTTTCGATGACGCACTTTACAAGTTGGTGGTTGAAGGTGTTTTAAGTGTGCAGGAGGCACTTAAACATGCGGACTCAATCAATAATTTAAAGTTGAAGTTGAAGTTGGAGCGCCAGGGCGAGACGCCCACTTCAAGTGCGGGTGAGTGGGGGTTGGCTGATTGAAGGGGTTGATTTCAGCCTCTGTTTGTCTGATTGAAATGTTGTCTCATGAATAACGGCTGGAAAGTTTGTTGGGTGGAAGTAGGATCGCCTCCGCCAAGCAGGCATACATTGTTATTCATGAGGGAGCTATGAGCTATAAAACGAACGAGAAATTTTTCAAGTATGCAGCCGGTATAGACGCACAACAGCGCCTTGATGCTGATGCGTTAGAGCGCAATCTGGTAGTGGCGGAACTTAAGTCGAGTCTGGCGAACAGTGCGACAGACCAGAAAATTCTGGGATGGGACTACCAGATCGAATTGCAAAAGAACTCCTCTCTGGATTTGATTCATGCGCCTGGCAAGGCGCTCTTGAGTCGCTTGACCCAAACAGTTGCCATGCGAAGTCTGTTGCTGGGCCTGACGCAGCAGGACCGACCGCCGATTTGCGTTGCTCAGTCGGGAAAAATGGAAGTATTCGCTCCAGATGGCTGGATTGATTTCAAGGATCACAAGAATCGCGAAGGGTTGGGATTCGATCACTCGGTGTTGTCGCTGATAACGGATATCGCCAGGGAAACGGGTGGGTATGTATGGACAGACAACGAAATTACCGTGGAACAATGGCTGGGGTTTCATGGCTATGATGTGCCCACTACGGTCGCTCAGCTGAATAATCTGATTGCTTACTTTGAGTTCGATTTTCCGGAAGTTGATGAACTTGGGAACTATAGCGGGCAACTCGTCGTGGACGATCAATCATTCATTACGTTGTCTTCCGAACAATGCCTGGCGATCAAAAACGTCACGTCTCGGCAATTACCCAGTCAATCCAGGTTGTTGGATAGTTTGATGTCGGGTTCCCGGATCGGGGTTGCAGTGCATGACAATGCAGCGGTGTTGTTAAAACAAGTCATTGGCCATTCGATATCGCAGGACTGGGCGCGCTCATGCCTGCAGCGGTTGGGCTGGTATGGCTCGCAGGCGGGGCAGACGATGTCCGAGTCGCAACTTGACCAGCTGTTGGTAACTGCGCTGTTGCTGGATATCAATCCATTTATCGGCAAGCCGCAGAACAGAAAGTCTGTCGGCAGTTACGAGATGTACTCGCCCCGTTATCTCGGCAGGCCGGCATCGGTTGTCCTGGAGGGATTGCGTGATCATATGGTGAGCAATCAATGGGTCAGGCACGATTCGGCACCGCTGGCGATTCACTTGTGTCTGGCACAGGTTGCCCCTGAATTCATTGTCAGGCAGGTTCCGACCTCCATCGCGATCGGATCGCTCGAGTGGGTGGCGTTCTGTCGGGGTGTCGCTTTGGTCGAAGCCGTCGTTCAAGGCGCTGCGCGCGTGATGACTTATGCGCAGATCATGGCGTATGCGCAGCTGGAGCCAGTCAGTCAGGCGCTGGCCGATGTGCATACGCTGGCATTGATCGATCCGATCGTGGACTGGGCGTTGATCAACGCAGTCGTCACTGAAACCGAGCTGAAGCAGGACGAGCAGGCGACAACGCAGCGGGCCATCGTCGCCTATCAGCAATATGTGGCGAATTTCTCTCAGGTCAGCATTGCCTATTCCACGCCACTGCCTGACCGCAGGGCCATCGCCAGGGCAGCGCTGGAGCCTGCCACCCCGGGTTGCGACTTTCTGGAAAAGCCGCGGCTCAATCAGCGTCCTGGACTTGGGGCGTCCCCGACCACCATGTCGATGATCGATCTGCACATGTCCGGCGATCTCACAACACAGCAGTGGAACTTTCGCCCTGTCTTTCCAGACAGCAAGACGCCCGATCTGCTATCCCAGATCACCGGCAGCAGACCTGCACTTCACGATCCATCGGTCGAGAGCATTTACCGTCGCTATCCACAACTGTTGCGGTTGGTAGATAACAATGTCGAATTCATCCGTCAGCTGCGCAGTCATCTGGACCAGTTGAACGAAGCCCTGGCCACAACCCTCAAGCTGGCGCTGTCGCGGATGTCCTATTTCGACCTGCAGGATGTGCTGCGCGGTGAATTGACGTTTCTGACCGTACGCGACTCTGCCGTCATCACTCGTACCACTCCAATAGGCGGGCCGTTGACCCGAGAAGAGCCCGTCGAGAGCCAGGCCGCAAAGGATGCCGCGACGGGACGGTTCGGTGTTGTCATGTGTGCCACCCATGGCGGCAAAACGAGTTGCTATGAAGTGTTCACCCTGCGAGGTGAAATCCACCGTAACGATGAACTGGCCAGACTGATCGTCAGCAGTGGCAAGCTCCAGGCCCCGGCCCGGGTGGATTTCAAGGGCGATCTGAAGACCCATGTAGCACCGACTCCCAAACAGCGGTTGCCGATCAATATCAAGTGCTACATCGAAGGCGTGGCGAATGATTTCAAAGTCACGCGCAGCGAAGCGATTATCGACAAGTTGATTGTGTTGTCTGCACCGACCACGCCTTCGAAACCGAAAAACAGCGAGTACCAGAATTTCTCTGACCCGCGGATCGAGCAGATTTCGGCTCTTGTCGTGTCGCGGCATCCGTTGATGACCTTTGAGCAACTGCGGGCGGCCGCTACTGTGCCCACGGAACTCGAACGTGAGCGGGCAAAGGGTGAAGTGGTGGCAGCCTACATCGTGGATCTCGCCGCGCCATTCAAACGCTGCATTCAGGACCTCAGTTCCGGCGAACACAATCTGGTGGTCGACGGCCTCTACGGTTGCGCCATGGATGCCATTGCGCTAGTGGGCACCGCTGCGGGTGTTGCCAGCAAAACAGCTTCGATCGTGTCAAAGGCTTCCTCGCTGACCACCAGACTGGGGCACCTCGCCAAGCTGGCAATTGCTACCGGGATTGCCATTTTCAACCCGCTGGATGACCTGCCTTCAGTCGTGCGCGGCACGGGCAAGCTGGTCTATAAGGGCGGGATGCGTTTGAGTCGGCAGACTCAGGAAATCATTGCGCTGGCCAAATCACAGATGAGTCATATCAAAGGCACTCACAAATCCGGGCGACTGCTCGGTACCCGTCACAACGCGATCGTCGGACAAGGCACCTGGCGCCCGAAAGCGGTCAGTGCCGACACCCTGACCGTTCTGGCTGCACGCGAAGATTTCCATTGGTACGCACTTGATCGCACGGGCAAGGCCTGGGGGCCAAAGCTGAGCCATTTCGCGATCGATTCGCCTTTCAGGGTGAGCCAATTCCATAAAACACTGCCGATCAGTTACACCCGGGCCGTCATCGAGAACAGCTTGCCGAAGGCCAAGGCGAAGATCGAACAGGCGATCAAGGCCCTTGGCGATCATGATTTCACCAAGGAACGGGATTTCATCATCAAGGCCTTTCTAGGCAGCAATACCTCGGATGCCAAGGACCGGTTGTTGAAATACCTGAAGCTGATCCGCACGGACTTCGCCGGTTTTTCACTGAGCAATCTGATCCTTGACCCGTACAAGGACAACGGCAATATCGCCTCCTTCAATCCGCAGTTGTACCGGCAATGGATCGCCGCCAGTGCCAACGAGCGACCCAAGGTGATGTTCATGGAAATCTATACGCGCAATCTGAACGCTCATTTCATCGGGCACGCCTACAACCACGCTGTAGTGGCGGATGACCTGATTCACGAGATGCTGCACGGTGCAGCGCAGACTGAAGATGTCAGCTACGCCAGCGATACCGCCAAGAGTGGCGAGGCTGACCAGATGCTGAACGTTGCGTCGCTGCTCAATCTTGCCAGCGGCAGACTTGCGATGGATGAGGACGGCGCCACGACGCAATACCACTCGGCAGCCAAGGCCGTTGAAAACGCTGACTCACTGGCCTTGGTCATCTCGTTGCTTGGCCAGTACTACACCGACAAACCGGAATTCGAGCGCAACCTCTACACGCTTGAAGCCTGTCTCGCGACCCGTCGCACCGGTGCGATTGCCGACCCGGTGGTGCTGACCCTGAACCGACCTGAATGATCCGTCTGCATTACAGAACAGCGCTCCTGGCACAGGAACGCTGTTGTCAGCTGTTCAATTCCGGTCGATCGCGAAACTGCTCGAGCGCTTGCGGATTGGCCAGCGCATCGGTGTTTTTCACCTGTTCGCCATGCACCACATTGCGCACGGCCAGCTCCACCACTTTGCCGCTGATGGTGCGCGGAATGTCGGTGACCGCGACGATCTTCGCCGGTACATGGCGCGGTGTGGTGTTGGCGCGGATCACCTGGCGGATCTGCTGTTGCAGCGCCTCATCCAGCGTTACACCTTCCTTGAGGCGCACGAACAGCACCACCCGCACGTCATCCTGCCACTGTTGGCCGATGGCGACGCTGTCCAGCACTTGCGGGACTTTCTCCACCTGACGGTAGATTTCCGCCGTGCCGATGCGCACGCCGCCGGGGTTGAGCACGGCGTCGGAGCGGCCGTGAATCAGCATCCCGCCGTGGGGCAGCTGTTCTGCGTAGTCACCCTGGGCCCAGACCCCGGGGAACTGGCTGAAATAGGATTTGCGCAGCTTTTCGCCCTCGGGATCGTTCCAGAGTCCGATGGGCATCGCCGGGAAGGGGCGAGTGCACACCAACTCACCTTTTTCGCCGATCACCGGTTGCCCGGCGTCATTCCACACTTCCACTGCCATGGCCAGGCTCTTGCCCATGATCTCGCCCCGGCGAACCGGCGTCATCGGATTGCCGTTGACGAAACAGGACACGATGTCCGTACCGCCGGACATCGAGGACAGGCACACATCCGGTTTGAAGTCGCGATAGACGAAGTCATAACTCTGCGGTGACAGTGCGGAGCCGGTGCAAAGCAGGGTTTTCAGGTGGCTCAGGTCGTAGCTTTCACGCGGTTTGATGCCGCTGCTTTCCAGTGTGGCGAGGAATTTCGGACTGGTGCCGAACACGCTGACCTGCTCATCGTCGAGCAGCTCCAGCAACCGCTCGTTGTCCGGGTAAAACGGTGAACCGTCATACAGCACCACCGCGCTGCCGACCGCCAGCGCCGAGACCAGCCAGTTCCACATCATCCAGCCACACGTGGTGTAGTAGAACAACCGGTCGCCGGGACCCAGATCGACATGCAGCCCGTGTTCCTTGGCGTGTTGCAGCAACACGCCGCCTGTGCTGTGAACGATGCACTTCGGCACGCCGGTGGTGCCGCTGGAATACAGCACGTACAACGGATGATCGAACGGCACCGGGACGAATTGCGGCTCATCGCCCGGTTCATAGAAGTCGTCCCACAGCGTGACGTTGGCGGGCGTCCGGTAATCGGTGACATGGGCGTGGGAACGCGCGTAAGGGACGATGATCAGCTGTTGCAGGGACGGCAGCTGTTCGAGGATTTCATTGATCTTGACGGTCTGGTCGATCTCTTTGCCGGCGTAACGGTAACCGGCACAGGTGATTAGTACTTTCGGTTCGATCTGGCCGAAGCGGTCGATCACGCCGTGGGTGCCGAAGTCCGGCGACGAACATGACCAGATTGCGCCGAGACTGGTGGTCGCGAGCATCGCCACCAGGGTTTGCCAGGTGTTGGGCATGCAGGCCGCAACCCGGTCGCCAACCACCACGCCGGCCGCTTGCAGGCTGGCCTGGAACCCGGCGACCTGCTGGGCCAGTTCGGCCCAGGTCAGCAGTTCACGCTGGCCGTTTTCCCCGATAGCGATCACGGCGATGGCATCGTCGCGTCGGCTCAACAGATGCTCGGCGAAGTTCAGGGTGGCGCCGGGAAACCACTCGGCGCCCGGCATTTTCAGGCCGCCACGCAGAACGGCGTCCGGTTGGGTGTGAAAACTGATGCCGAAGAAATCCACGATCGCCTGCCAGAACGCTTCGCGCTGATCGATGGACCATTGATGCAGGGCCGGGTAGTCGTCGAGCTTCAGGTGGTGGCGCTGATTGATGAAGCGCCGAAAGCCGTCCATGCGGGACCGGGCAATGCGTTTGGCATCGGGCTGCCAGAGAATGTCGGACATGGTTTGCCTCTTATTGTTGGTCAGAAGGCTCCCACGACAGCGTGGGAGCGATCATTTGCACGCTTACTGCGCTAGCCACCCGCCATCGATATTCCACGCTGCGCCACGCACCTGGCTGCCGGCCTCGCTGCACAGGAACAACACCAGTTCACCCAGGTGTGCAGGCGTGACGAACTCCAGCGACGGCTGTTTTTCGGCCAGCAGATCGTGTTGCGCCTGCTGCGGGTCGACGCCCTTGGCTGCGCGATCATCGATCTGCTTCTGCACCAGCGGCGTCAGCACCCAGCCCGGGCAGATGGCGTTGCAGGTGACGTTGCTGGCGGCGGTTTCCAGGCCGACCACTTTGGTCAGGCCGATCACCCCATGTTTGGCTGCCACGTACGCGGCTTTGCCGGTGGAACCGACCAGACCATGCACCGAGGCGATGTTGACGATTCGCCCCCAGCCCTTGGCGCGCATGCCCGGCAAACTCAGGCGAGTGCTGTGAAACACCGACGACAGGTTGATGGCGATGATCGAATCCCAGCGCTCCACCGGAAATTCCTCCACCGCCGCAACGTGCTGGATACCGGCGTTATTGACCAGAATGTCCACGCCGCCGAACTCGCGCTCGGCGTAGGCGATCATGTCGGCGATTTGCGCCGGGTCGCTGACATCCGCCGGGTGATGGCCGACCTTGCCGCCGAACTGTTCGACTTCGGCGATCACCTTCGACGCGTCGCCAAAACCGTTGAGGATCAGGTTGGCGCCAGCCTTGGCCAGCGTCAGGGCGATGCCCAGCCCGATGCCGCTGGTGGAGCCGGTAACCAGTGCGGTCTTGCCAGAAAGAGTCGTCATCAATACCTCACACAATGCCAGTGGCGTAGAAAGTGCCGATCACCACGAAAACCGCCAGGGTCTTGATCAGCGTAATACAGAAAATATCCTTGTAGGCCTCACGGTGAGTCAGGCCGGTGACGGCGAGCAGGGTGATCACCGCGCCGTTGTGCGGCAGGGTGTCCATGCCGCCGCTGGCCATCGCGGCCACCCGGTGCAGCACTTCCAGCGGAATGTTGGCGGCGTGGGCGGCGCTGATGAATTGTTCGGACATCGCTGCCAGCGCGATACTCATGCCGCCCGAAGCAGAACCGGTGATACCGGCCAGCAGGGTCACGGTGATCGCTTCGTTGACCAGCGGATTGGGGATGCTCTTGAGCCAGTCGGCCAGCACCAGAAAACCCGGCAACGAGGCGATGACGGCGCCGAAACCGTATTCCGAAGCAGTGTTCATTGCCGCCAGCAGCGCACCGCTGACTGCGCTTTTGCTGCCCTCGGCAAGCTTGCTGCGAATCGCCTGAAAACCGAATGCCAAGACCATCAGAATGCCCACCAGCAATGCTGCCTGCACCGCCCAGATCGCCGTGAGTTTGGCGATTTCAGTGGTGACCGGCGCGGCCATGCCCGGCAGCGCGAGGCTGTGAGTCTTGCCGTACCACTGCGGAATCCATTGGGTGAACAACAGGTTCATGATGCCCACCGCCAGCAGCGGCGACAGGGCGATCCATGGGTTCGGCAGTTTCAGGTCTTCGGCGGTTTCCGGTTCGTTGCGCAGTTCGGTGCCGTAGCCTTCACCGGCACGCTGCGCCTTGTTGCGCTGGCGTTGCAGAAACAGCATGCCGGCGCAGAACACGAAAATCGTACCGATCACACCCAGCCACGGCGCCGCCCAGGCGGTGGTATTGAAGAAAGTGCTGGGGATGATGTTCTGGATCTGCGGCGTGCCGGGCAGGGCGTCCATCGTGAAGGAGAACGCGCCGAGGGCGATGGTTGCCGGGATCAGGCGCTTGGGTATGTTGCTCTGGCGGAACATCTCCGCTGCGAACGGGTAGACCGCAAATACCACGACGAACAGCGAAACGCCGCCGTAGGTAAGCAGGGCGCAGACCAGCACGATCACCAGCATCGCCTGGCGGGTGCCGAGCAAGCTAATCGCTGCCGCGACAATCGAGCGGGAGAAACCCGAGAGTTCGATCAGCTTGCCGAACACGGCGCCGAGCAGGAACACGGGAAAGTAGAGTTTGATGAAACCGACCATCTTCTCCATGAACACGCCGGTGAAGGCGGGGGCGACGGCGGACGGGTCGGTGAGCAGGACGGCGCCGAGGGCGGCAATCGGAGCAAAAAGGATAACGCTGTAGCCACGGTAGGCCGCGAGCATCAGCAGCGCGAGAGCTGCCAAGGCGATGATCACACTCATGGTGTGCTCCTTCGATTGTTATTTTTGTGGGTGGAACGGGTGCAGGTAGAGGCGTAAGCGAGAACTGTGCCAGATGCTTAACTTGTTGAAATTAAAGGAATTGGTTTGATTTTTGGTGGCGGCTTTCAAGGTTTTGTCTCTGTTTTGAGACTTCTATGACTGAGAGGACGCTTTCGCGGGCAAGCCCGCTCCCACAGTTGAGTGCGTTACCCTGTGGGAGCGGGCTCGCCCGCGATGCTTTTGATGTTGTCTTGATTTGGAGAGCTGTGTCTCCTTATTGAGACTCTGCGATCCCCAGCGCAATCATTTTCTTGTACAGCGTCGAGCGACCCAGTCCCAGCCGCTCAGCCGCCTCGATCACCTTGCCTCCGCATTGCACGAGGGTGGATTGAATCAACTGCCGGTCAAAACGCTCCCGGGCTTGACTGAAGGTCTCGTTGATTGCCGGTTCAGGCAGGGGTGCCAGCGTTCGTTCAACCGGTGTAAACGTTCCAATTGCAGAGCGAATGTCATCCGCCGTCAGCATCAAGTCATCGCTGAGCAACGCTGCCCGCTCCAGTACATTGCGCAGCTCGCGGATATTGCCTGGCCAGGCATGCTGACCCAGCAGCTCCAGCGCTTCGCGGTTCAGTTCATGTTGACTGCGCAGTTCTTCAAGAATCGCCTCACTGAGGGCCGGCAGATCGTCCAGTCGTTCACGCAGTGGCGGCACCTGAATTGGCAATACGTTGAGGCGGTAATACAAGTCGGCGCGGAACTCACCGCGCTTGATCGCCGCCTCCAGATCCGTCGAGGTCGCTGCAATCACCCGCACATCGCTCTGGATCACGTCGTTGGAGCCTACGGGTTCGAACTCCTTTTCCTGCAACACCCGCAACAATTTGCTTTGCAAGGGCAGCGGCATGTCGCCGATCTCGTCGAGAAACAGCGTCCCGCCCTGGGCAATCTGCAGCTTGCCGGTGCGACCCTTGCGGTCGGCGCCGGTAAAAGCACCGGGGGCGGTGCCAAAAAACTCGGCTTCAAGCAGTGCTTCAGGAATCGCCGCGCTGTTGATGCTGACGAACGCCTTGTGCGCCCGAGGCGAAGCGCCGTGGATCGCTTGAGCCAGCAACTCCTTGCCGCTGCCGGTTTCGCCCAGCAACAGCACCGGCGACTCGGCACTGGCGCTGCGACGGGCACGGCGTTTGACTTCCAGGCTGGCAGCGCTGGTGCCGATGAAGTGGGCAAAGTTGTATTTGGTCTGCCGGGCGCGCAGCAGCGAACGGGTCGAGGCCAGCTCTTCCTGCATGCTCAGGTAGCGCTTGAGCATTGGCGACAGCGTGCGCAGTTCGTCGAACAGGGCAAAACCGATGGCGCCGATCACCGACCCGGCGTCGTCATGGATCGGCAGGCGCATCACTACCAGCGGTTCTTTCGGGGTGTCCTGCATGTCCAGCAGAATCGGCCGCCCGGTGCGTACCACTTCGCGCAACAGGCTGCCGGGGATCACGCTTTCGCAAGGCTTGCCGATGGCCCCGGCGGCGGAATCGAGCCCGAAGCGCCGAGCGTAGCGCTCGTTCATCCAGACGATGTTCGCGTCGCGGTCGACAATCACCGTGCCCTCACTGGATTGCTCGATGATCTCGAACAACGAGCGAATCGCCAGGGTGCGAACCCGTTGGTAATCCTTGAGGCTTTCGGTGGTGTTCATCTGACTGATCCTGAATGTGTGCCGCCAGGCCTGGCCCTATCGCTGGCAAGCCAGCTCGCACAGGGCTTTTGGTCGTTCACAAATACCCCCCGATAAACCTGTGGGAGCTGGCTTGCCAGCGATAGCCGCGACTCGGTTCAAAGGCATGCGCTGATTATGCCTATCCCGGATGCGCCGCCGCCAACAGCTCTTTGGTATAGGGATGCTGCGGTGAGTCGAACACGTCATGGCTGGCGCCGCGTTCGACCACCTTGCCGTCTTTGATCACGATCATCTCGTGGGCCAGCGCCCGCACCACGGCCAGGTCATGACTGATGAACAAATAGGTCAGGCCGTGTTTTTCCTGAAGCTGGCGGAGCAGGGCGACCACCTGTTTCTGCACGGTACGGTCCAGCGCCGAAGTCGGCTCGTCGAGCAAAATCAGCGCCGGTTTGAGCACCAGTGCCCGGGCGATGGCAATGCGCTGACGCTGGCCACCGGAAAACTCATGGGGGTAGCGGTGACGGCTTTCAGGGTCGAGGCCCACTTCCTTGAGCACACGGATCACCTGATCGTCGCACTCCTCGGCGGTGGACTGGCAATGCACCTCCAGCCCTTCGCTGATGATCTGCGCCACCGACATGCGCGGGCTGAGGCTGCCGAACGGGTCTTGGAACACCACCTGCATTTGGCGGCGCCACGGGCGCATCTGTTTCTGGTCGAGGCCGTCGAGGGCTGTGCCCTGGAAACGAATGCTGCCCTTGGAGTCGAGCAGGCGCAGAATCGCCTGACCGAGAGTCGACTTGCCCGAACCGGACTCGCCGACGATGCCCAGCGTCTTGCCCCGCTGGATGTTCAGGCTGATACCGTCCACCGCGCGCAGGTATTGCTTGCGCTGGAACAGCCCGCCGCCAACCGTGAAATCAACCCGCAGGTCATCGACTTCCAGCACGTTCTCACGCTCGTCCCGGGGCAGTGCTTCGCCTTCCGGTTCAGCGTTGAGCAACACGCAGCTGTAAGGGTGTTTCGGTTCGGTGAACAGGGTTTCGCACGGTGCCTGCTCGACGATCTCACCGGCCTTCATCACGCACACCCGTTGGGCGATGCTGCGCACCAGATTGAGGTCGTGACTGATCAGCAGCAGCGACATGCCCAGACGCCGTTGCAGGGACTTGAGCAGCACCAGAATCTTGCGCTGTACGGTCACATCGAGGGCGGTGGTCGGCTCGTCGGCGATCAGCAGTTCGGGTTCGCAAGCCAGGGCCATGGCGATCATCACACGCTGGCGTTGGCCGCCGGACAGCTGGTGAGGATAAGCCTTCAGTCGCTCTTTCGGTTTCTGGATGCCCACCAGTTCCAGCAGTTCGAGGATCCGCGCCTGAGCCTCTTTGCCGCCGAGGCCGCGGTGCAGCAACAGGGTTTCGCCGATCTGCTTTTCAATCGTGTGCAACGGATTGAGCGAGGTCATCGGCTCCTGGAAAATCATGGCGATGCGGTTGCCTCGCAGATCGCGAAGGGTCTTGGGATCGGCGCCGACCAGTTCCTGTCCGCGATAACGAATACTGCCGGTCGTTCTGGCATCGGATTCGGGGAGCAGTTGCAGTATCGAGTGGGCCGTCACCGACTTGCCCGAACCCGACTCACCGACCAGCGCCAGGCACTCGCCGGGGCGGATGTCCAGGCACAGGTTGCGCACCACGGTCTGGCCATGGAAGGCGACGCTCAGATCACGGATTTCGATCAGGTTGTCAGTCATTTCAAGGATCCGTTCATGAGCGCGGGTCAAAGGCATCGCGCAACGCTTCGCCGATGAATACCAACAGGGAAAGAATCAGCGCCAGGGTGAAAAACGCGGTCAAGCCAAGCCACGGCGCTTGCAGGTTCTGCTTGCCTTGACCGATCAGCTCGCCCAGTGACGCACTGCCGGCGGGCATGCCGAAGCCGAGGAAGTCCAGCGCGGTCAGGGTCGAAATCGCCCCGGTCAGAATGAAGGGCAGGTAGCTCAGGGTCGCGTTCATCGCGTTGGGCAGGATGTGCCGGACAATCACTTTGCGATCGCTCAAGCCCAGGGCCCGGGCAGCCTTGACGTACTCGAGATTGCGACCGCGCAGGAACTCGGCGCGTACCACGTCCACCAGCGCCAGCCAGGAAAACAGCGCCATGATCCCCAGCAGCCACCAGAAGTTCGGCTCGACGAATCCCGAAAGGATGATCAGCAGATAAAGTACCGGCAACCCCGACCAGACCTCCAGCAAGCGCTGGCCGAGCAGATCGACCCAGCCGCCGTAATACCCCTGCAGAGCACCGGCCGCGATGCCGATCAGGGCGCTGACAAACGTCAGCATCAGGGCGAACAGGATCGACACCCGCGCGCCGAAGATCACCCGGGCCAGGACGTCGCGCGCCTGGTCGTCGGTGCCCAGCCAGTTGACCGAAGTCGGCGGGCTCGGTGCCGGTTTGTTGAGGTCGTAGTTCGGGGTGTCGTCACTGAACGGAATCGGCGGAAACAACAGCCAGCCACCGTCCTTGCGGATCAGTTTCTGCACGTAGTCGCTGCGGTAGTCGGCCTGGAACGGCAGTTGTCCGCCGAACTCCTGTTCGGTGTGACGCTTGAATACCGGGAAGTACCACTGGCCCTGATAACTGACGACCAACGGCTTGTCGTTGGCGATCAGTTCGCCGCCGAGGCTGAGCAGGAACAGGCCGATGAATAACCACAGCGACCACCAGCCTCGGCGGTTTTTCTTGAAACGTTCGAAACGGCGACGGCCCAGAGGCGAGAGCTTGAACATCAGGCATTCCTCGCGGCGAAGTCGATGCGCGGGTCGACCAGGGTGTAGCACAGGTCACCGATCAGTTTTATCAGCAGGCCGAACAGAGTGAAGATGAACAGCGAGCCGAACACCACCGGATAATCGCGGGACACGGCCGCTTCGTAACTCATGCGCCCCAGGCCATCGAGGGAGAAGATCACTTCGATCAGCAACGAACCGGCGAAGAACACACTGATGAACGCTTGGGGAATGCCCGACACCACCAGCAGCATCGCGTTGCGGAACACGTGTCCGTAGAGCACCCGGTTTTCGCTCAGGCCTTTGGCGCGCGCGGTGACCACGTATTGGCGGGTGATTTCGTTGAGGAATGAGTTCTTTGTGAGGATGGTCAGGGTGGCGAAACCGCCGATCACCAGCGCCGTGACCGGCAGCACCAGATGCCAGAAGTAGTCGGTGATCTTGCCCAGTGTCGACAGAGATTCGAAGTTGTCGGACACCAGCCCGCGCACCGGAAACCAGTTCAGCGAGGTGCCGCCGGCGAACACCACAATCAGGAACATCGCGAACAGAAACGCCGGCATGGCGTAACCGATGATGATCGCCGTGCTGCTCCAGATATCGAAATGGCTGCCGTGGTGCACGGCTTTGCGGATGCCCAGCGGGATCGACACCAGATAGGTGATCAACGTCGCCCACAGCCCGAGGGAAATGGTCACCGGCATTTTCTGCAGGATCAGGTCGGTGACCGTGGCGCCGCGGAAGAAGCTTTTGCCGAAATCCAGTTGCGCGTAATTCTTGAGCATCAGCCACAGGCGTTCATGGGCCGGTTTGTCGAAGCCGTACTGTTTTTCGATGTCCTTGATCAGTTGCGGATCGAGGCCGCGGCTGGCGCGGGACGTGCCGCTCATGGTCTCGCTCGCACCGCCGCCGACGCTGGCGCCGCCGATGCCTTGCAGGTGGGCGATGGCCTGTTCCACCGGACCACCCGGTGCGGCCTGAATGATCACGAAGTTGACCAGCAGAATGATCACCAGCGTCGGGATGATCAGCAGCAGGCGCCGCAGTATGTAAGCCCACATCAGTGCGGCCCTCCGGGTCTGCCACGGCTGATCTTCTCGGCCGTCATCTGCTGATTGGTCAGTGGCGTGCTGCTGATTTCCCACCAGCTCTCGATCGCTTCGTCATTGCTCGCCTGCACGGTGGGAATGCCGAAACGGTTCCACCACACGGTGGACGTGCCCGGCGGGTAATAGTTGGGAATCCAGTAGTAGTTCCATTGCAGCACCCGATCCAGCGCATGGGCATAGCGCAGCATTTCAGGCTGGGTCGAGGCGCGGATCAGGCCGTTGATCAAGGTGTCGACCGCCGGGTTCTTCAGCACCATGTAGTTGTTGGCGCCGGGATCGTTGGCCGACGCCGAACCGAAGTAGTTCAATAGCTCGCCGCCGGGAGAAGTGGTGACCGGGTAGCCGGTGACGATCATGTCGTAGTCGCGGCTCATCAGGCGGTTGACGTACTGCGAGGAATCGATGCGACGGATGTCGAGGTTGATGCCGATCTGCTTCAGCGTGCGTTTGTACGGCAGCAGCAGGCGGTCCATGCCGTTCTGGCTGACCAGAAAGGTGAAACTCAGCGGCTCGCCGCGTTCGTTGACCAACTGGTCGCCATCGGGTTTCCAGCCGGCCTGTTCCAGCAGCTCCAGCGCTTGCAGTTGTTTGTCGCGGATAATGCCGCTGCCATCGGTCTTCGGTGCTTCGAAGACCCGGGTAAACACCTCGTCGGGAATCTGGCCGCGCAAGGGTTCGAGAATCTTCAGTTCGGCGGCGTCCGGCAGTTTGCGGGCGGCCAGATCAGTGTTGGAAAAGTAACTCTGCTGGCGGATGTACATATTGCGCATCATCTGCCGGTTGCTCCATTCGAAATCCCAGAGCATGGCCAGCGCCTGGCGTACCCGACGATCCTGGAACATCGGCTTTTGCAGGTTGAACACGAATCCCTGGGCCGACTGCGGCGCCTCGGTGGCCAGATGAGCCTTTTGCAGGCGACCGTCGCTCAGAGCGGGGCTGTCGTAGCCGATGGAGTAGCCGGTGGCGGAGAATTCTCGGTTGTAGTCATAGGCGCCACCGCGCAAGACCTGGCGAGCGACGTCGGTGTCGCCGAAGTACTCGATGCTGAAATGGTCGAAGTTGTACAGGCCACGGCTGACCGGCAGGTCCTTACCCCACCAGTCAGGGTTGCGTTCAAAGGTGATGCTGCGCCCGGAGTCGACTTTTCCGACTCGGTACGGCCCGCTGCCCAGCGGCGGTTCATAGCCGCCACCGCCGGCGAAATCACGGGTCTTCCACCAATGCTCGGGAAACACCGGCAGGGTCGCGATATCGAGCGGCAGGGTGCGGTTTTCGTTGCTCTTGAAATCGAAGCGCACGGTGAGCGGGGCTTCCACTTCGACGCCTTTGACGTCGGCAAACTGGGTGCGATAACGCAGGCTGCCCTGAGTCATCAGCAAATCATAGGTGTATCGCACGTCTTCGGCGGTGATCGGCTTGCCATCGGCGAAGCGGGCCTTGGGATTGATAAAGAAGCGCAGGGACAGGCCGTCATCCGAGCGCTCCATTTTCTGCGCCACGAGGCCGTATACGGTGTAGGGCTCGTCGAGCGAACGCTGGGCCAGCGGGGAATACAGCAGGCCGTCGATCTGGCTGACGCCGATGCCTTTGTCGATATAGGGCAGGACATGGTCGAAGTGGCCGATTTCGATGGCCGAGCGGCGCATGGTTCCGCCCTTGGGCGCCTGGATATTGGTGTAATCGAAGTGACTGAAACCGGGCGGATACTTTGCCGGTTCGCCATAGACGGTCATCGCATGCAGCGGTGCGGCGTCCACACCGGTGATCCCAAGCAGCAGGGTCACGGCAGTGAACATCAATGTCGGGAAAGCCAGTCGCATTGTCAGCCTTAAAGCCGGGTAATCGATAAGCGCAATTTGTACGCGAGCGGCGCGCCGTTCGCCAGCGGTGTGGTGTAACCAAAACAAAACGGCCCGCCATCAGGCGGGCCGTTGCACAGCAGGTCGGGCTGAAAATCAGTCCTGACGGCTGGTGACTTCCAGCAGGTGGTAGCCGAACTGGGTCTTCACCGGGCCTTGTACGACGTTGATCGGCGCGCTGAACACTACGGTGTCGAATTCCTTGACCATCTGGCCAGGACCGAACGAACCCAGGTCGCCGCCCTGACGGCTGGACGGGCAGGTGGAGTTGGCCTTGGCCACCTCGGCGAAATCAGCGCCACCTTCGATCTGGGCCTTGAGTTCGTTGCACTTGGCTTCGCTGGAAACCAGGATGTGGCGGGCAGTGGCTTTAGCCATGGGGAAACTCTCCAATCAAATCAGTAAAGGGGGGAGCCTACCGGAATCAGTTGCCGATTTCTCGGCAAAGTTCCGGTCGCTTGTCTGATATCGCTAGAGATCAGCTGCTTGCAAACGCAAGGCGTGCTCCAGGTAAAGCCCGATCGAATCGTGTGCCATGGCATATTGCCCGGTGGTTCGTCGCAGAGTGCCCAAGTGGTCGAGTGGGTAGTCGGAACGGATCACGGTCCCCAGGTGAGAGCTGAAACGACCGACAAAGCCGTCGTTCTGCGCGGGTTCTGTAATGAAGTATTCGGACAGGGTGCTGCAGATACTCCGGACCGGGTCGAGTGTCGGCCCGTCAAGCTCCGCTACGACACCACTCCACGAATAATAACGAACGCCATTTACCCACTCGGGACCTTGGCCGCCCCAGGTTTTGGGCAGGCCCTGGGGGTATTTGTCATTAAAGTTGCACACCCCTTCCGTAGTCAGCGCACCCAGCGCGGCCAGTGCACTGCGTGGCAATGTCGTATGCCCGCTGAGCAGGGACAGAAAGTCTGCAAACCTTGTCGCCACATTCTGGGCCACGAGCTCCGGCAGTCTTCCCGGTATCAGCGCCTTGCGCAGGAAGTCGGCCAGTTCCGAGCCATGATTGGGCCCGCTGACCGACGTCACAGAAGCGACGCAGTGTGGGGCAAGCGCTGCAGCGTAGCGTGCTGTGAGTGCGCCCTGACTATGACCGATCAGGTTGACTTTGGTCGCGCCTGTGCCTCTTAACACGGAGCCGATTTGCGAGAGCAGCTGCTCCCCGCGAACTTCATTGTCATGGACCGCCGACAGATGAGGCACAAACACCTGCACGCCGGCCGCTTTAAGCGCCTGTTTAACGTCATGAAACAGTTCGAAAGGTCCAATGCGCTCGAATCCGAACAGGCCATGCACCAGCAGAATGGGATGATTGGTTGTCGCATTTAGTAGCATTTTTCGTCCTTGATCGCAGAAGATCGTCGATGTTTTCTGCGTGCCACTCTAAAACAGTCGTGCGGCTTGGGATGCCTGAAGATTCGCCGTCACGCGTTGGAAACTGGAGCAATGTGTGTGTGAATTTTCACTTCTGGACGAAATCCACTTCGGAACATTTAGACAGCTCTCGCCTCGTTGGAAGTCGTTTTCCCATATTTGCCTACCTCCTCCAGCGCATTTGACTCAGGCCTGAAACGTGATGAGCTGACATCGGGTCGATGATGAAAGGCTTTAAATAGAAGCCCTTCGACGCGGCGTTCAGGCGACGTGTCATTTCCAGGGAGTGGAGAGACGACTGATGAATGATGCACAAGCTACGGTTTTGCAGGAAAAGGCCACAGGGATGGAGGGTGAGAGCGTTCGGTCGTTCGGGCAGTGTCGGGAGGTTGAACGGGATTTGCCGCTGCCGGCACCTGCACTGGATTCAGTAAAGGGTGCGGTCGTTGATCCGTCATTGAGCAGGGTTGTCATCAGGATTGCGCCCTGGCCTGGAATGGTCTGCGGGGACAGGGTGGTCTTGAGCTGGCATGGCCTTGACATGGAAGGTTTGCCGTATCGCCACGACATTTCGCGATCCGTCAGTGAAGGGCAGCTGGGCAAAGATATGGTTCTGGTCGTACGGGACGTTCATATCGCGGCGCTGGACGGGGGCTCTCTGGAAGTGTTCTGGACGTTGACCAGCGTCACGAGGCCGGAGCCTGTCGCTTCAATACGTCTACAGCTGGATGTCGGGGACGTCCGCTACAGTCTGTTGCCAGCCCTCATCGAGGATGCCGTCGGAGGCAGTCTCGATCCGGCTCGCGTACCTGACGGAACGACGGCCATCCTTCAACCCTATGCCGGCATGAGTGCAGGCGACCGGGTGCAGCTGATCTGGGAAGGGCCTTCACCGGAGGCATCGTTTCGAGACATTCTCATCGTTGAGTTCTTTAGTGTGGGTCAGCCCCTGGTGTTCGGTATCGCTCCAGAGTTCATCGGCCCGCATCTGGGTGGCGAGGTGGTGGTCCGTTACTGTATTGAGCAGAACACCGGAGCAGTGCGCGAGTCAGGTGTAACGCGAATCAGCATTGCGCCATTGGTGCGAGGTGAGCTGCCGGCTCCTCAGGTGCTTGAAGCGGATGACGGCGTGCTCGATTTGGAGGATGCCATCGATGGTGTCAGCGTGTTGATCAGTGATGCGCGAGTGGAGGAAGGCGAGCTGGTTTATCTCAAGTGCGACGGCGAGTCATTTTTTCACCGTGACGACCGGGAAATCCTGAGGGGGATGGCCATGCAGCCTCTGGTGTTCATTGTGCCCTATCGGTTCTGGCGCGAGCACGTGGGTACCGTCGTGCGGCTATCGTACTCGGTCGAGCGGCTGGACGACGTCAGTCAGCAGTCCGGGGTGATGTTGCTGCAAGTGAAGGCGTGACATCTATTGTGAACCTTGTCCCGCCCTCCGGTAGAAAACTCAGCGGAGGGCGGTGCTCATCATCAGGCCGAGGCCTGTTTTCGCAGGCGATGCGCTGCTTCGAGCAGCAACTGCCCGGTGGCTTCGAACCCAAGGCAGGCATCGGTAACCGAAACACCGTATCGAAGCGACTCGCTCAACGGTTGGCATCCTTCAAAAAGGTGTGACTCAAGCATCATGCCGATCAGCGAACGATCGCCCTGCAAGCGCTGCTCCAGCACATCGTTGAACACGCCCGGCTGGCGGAGCGGGTCCTTGCCACTGTTGGCATGGCTGCAATCAACCATGATCCGGCTCGGGATTTTCAGGCGGTTCAGTTCGGCGTTGATTCGAGAAACGCTTTCACGGTCGTAGTTCGGCCCTTGGTGACCACCACGCAACACCAGATGGGTGTCCGGATTGCCCGGTGTCTGGATGATTGCCGGGTGACCCTGGCTGTCGACGCCGAAGTGGCGATGGGGATGAGCTGCCGAGCGCATTGCATCGACGGCAATGGCGACGCCCCCATCGGTTCCATTCTTGAAGCCGACCGGCATGCCAAGTCCGCTGGCCATTTCACGATGGATTTGTGATTCGGTGGTACGGGCGCCAATGGCGACCCAGCTCAGCAAGTCGTCGAAGTATCCGGCAGCCATGGGCTGTAGCAGTTCTGTAGCAATCGGGAGCCCGAGGCGGATCATTTCCAGCATCAATTCGCGCGATAGCGTCAGGCCGGCCGCCATGTCGTCGCTGCCATTCAGATGAGGATCGTAGGCAAGTCCTTTCCAGCCGACGGTGGTGCGAGGTTTTTCGACGTAGGCACGCATCACCAGCAGCATGTCATCACGGACTTCGCTGGACAGCTGCGCCAGCTGCGCTGCGTATTCGAGCGCTGATTTTGGGTCGTGAATCGAGCAGGGGCCGACAATCACCAGCAAACGCGGGTCATGGCCATCAAGAATCGCACGAACCGCCTGGCGGTGGGCGATGACTTGCTGGTTCAGCGCATTGCTCAGCGGCAATTGCTGTTTGAGTTGCAGCGCACTCGGCAGACGCAGGGTCAATGCTTCGTTGGCAGGGTTCAGGGTGGACAGTGGCAGGGCAGAAACGGACGAGTTCATATTCGGTTTTCCTGGGCGGAGGGCGGGTGCTTCCCGCTCACTCGGCCCTACTGGAGTGTTCGACAATTGGCCGGATTGGCTACGTGTGTTGGCTTGCCACCTGTGGGTGACCGATCGGAGGCGGCAGGCTGTCCCGAGCGGAGGCTGGTAAATCGCCAAGCGGTAAAAATGTCGTAACGGTAATAAGTGGCGTAGTTCATTGGCTGAATCCTCAAAGTGTCTGGTGTATTGCTGAAAAAAGTTCGGGCCTGAAAAAACAAAACCCCCGGTCGGGAGGCCGACCGGGGGTTGAGAAATCTCTGGTAGGCGACCCGTTGAAGTGGGCGCCGTGTTGGGTATCAGGCGCGCCAGTGGCTAAACCAATACCCAAAATAAAAGCTTGCTGGAGCAGTACAGGCGCCATTCACCCGGGCAGCCGCTACCGAGCGCAAGGCGCTGGCGGTACGAAGCTGTGAAAGGATGTCGAGCATGAGCTGTCTCCAATGAATGCGCCGAGCTTACTAGAGGCTGCTGCGCGTCAGCAATCAGAAAATGCTATCGAACGTGCAAGAGGGCTTCTATGGGGTGAGCGCCCGCCAAGGTGTGACACACTCTGCTTTCTGAGCTCGCGCTCAAGAAAGGGGCATGAACTTGAATAAGATCGAGGCAGAAATGAGTTTTCAGTTGCGCCAGGCAACGTCCGCCGACCTGTCGTTTGTACGAGAGCTGACTTGCCGAAACATGCTTCGGTACTACATTCACTATGACTTGCTGTGGCAGGACGAGGCGTTCGATATCGCCTGGGCAGGGCGCGAAAACTGGTTGATCCTTCGCGAAGGCGAATTGACGGGGTATGTCAGTCTCAGTCGTGATGCTCGGGCCGTGTATATCCGCGAATTGCAGATCGTCGAAAGCGCTCAAGGCCAGGGCGCGGGATCCTGGGCGATCGATCAGGTTAGTGCGATGGCCCGGCTGGAGCGCAGGCCGGCGCTGCGCCTGACGGTGTTCAAAAACAATCCGGCGCAAAACCTTTATCGAAGAAAAGGAATGTTGGTGCAGGGCGAGGACGAGTGTTTCCTGCGAATGCAGCTCGATTTGAGTACACCTGTGCTCTGAAACCCACGGCCGGCAAGCCCCCGATGAAGAATTGAAACTTTTTATATGTCGCTTGCCGCTAGGTCTGCCCGGCACTTTTTGCTAAGGTGTCCGGCATCCCAATAAGACCATATCGCGAGGTGTCTGCTTGATTAGGGTGCTAGTGGTCGACGACCATGATCTCGTTCGTACAGGCATTACACGTATGCTGGCCGACATCGATGGCCTGCAGGTAGTGGGCCAGGCCGAGTCCGGGGAAGAATCCCTCATCAAGGCTCGTGAGTTGAAGCCCGACGTGGTGCTGATGGACGTCAAGATGCCGGGCATCGGCGGCCTGGAAGCCACGCGCAAACTGTTGCGCAGTCATCCCGACATCAAAGTGGTCGCGGTCACCGTGTGTGAGGAAGACCCGTTTCCTACACGGTTGCTGCAGGCCGGTGCGGCGGGTTATCTGACCAAGGGCGCCGGACTGCCGGAAATGGTTCAGGCCATACGCCTGGTATTTGCCGGCCAGCGCTATATCAGTCCGCAAATTGCCCAGCAACTCGCCATAAAATCCTTTCAGCCGACCAACGATTCACCATTCGATGCGTTGTCCGAGCGGGAAATCCAGATTGCGCTGATGATTGTCGGCTGTCAGAAGGTTCAGATCATTTCCGACAAGTTATGCCTGTCGCCGAAAACCGTGAATACCTACCGTTACCGCATTTTCGAGAAGCTCTCGATCAGCAGCGATGTCGAGCTGACGCTTCTGGCAGTTCGTCACGGCATGGTTGATGCCAGCCTCTGATCATGACTGAAACCTTCGATTCAGGCGCCTTTCTGTCAACCGTCAGCGGGCGTCCCGGCGTGTATCGCATGTTCGACAGCGATGCGCGTCTGCTGTATGTCGGCAAGGCGAAGAACCTCAAAAAACGTCTGGCCAGCTACTTCCGCAAGACCGGCCTTGCGCCGAAAACCGCAGCACTGGTCGGGCGCATCGCCCAGGTCGAAACCACCATCACGTCCAACGAGACAGAGGCGTTGCTGCTTGAGCAAACCCTGATCAAGGAGTGGCGGCCGCCTTACAACATCCTGCTGCGCGACGACAAATCCTATCCCTATGTCTTTTTGTCTGACGGGCAATTTCCGCGCCTGAGCATTCATCGCGGGGCCAAGAAGGCCAAGGGCAAGTATTTCGGTCCCTATCCGAGTGCCGGGGCTATTCGCGAAAGCCTCAGCCTTTTGCAGAAGACTTTTTTCGTGCGTCAGTGCGAGGACAGTTACTACAAGAACCGGACCCGTCCGTGCCTGCAATATCAGATCAAGCGTTGCAAGGCGCCTTGTGTCGGACTCGTCGAGCCTGAGGTTTACGCCGAGGACGTGCGTCACTCGGTAATGTTCCTCGAAGGGCGCAGCCACGCATTGACCAATGAGTTGTCGACGGCGATGGAAGAGGCTGCGATCAATCTCGAGTTCGAGCGTGCCGCCGAACTGCGCGACCAGATTGCGCTACTACGCCGGGTGCAGGATCAACAAAGCATGGAAGGCGGAACGGGCGACATTGATGTGATCGCCGCGTTCGTCAATCCTGGTGGTGCCTGTGTTCATCTGATCAGCGTGCGGGGAGGGCGGGTGCTTGGCAGCAAGAATTTCTTCCCCCAGGTCGGGATCGAAGAGGACGTTGCCGAAGTCATGGCGGCGTTTCTGGGGCAATACTTCATCAGCAGCCCGGAACGCGATTTGCCGAGCGAGCTGATCGTCAACGTCGTGCATGACGACTTTCCTGCACTGATCGAGGCCATTCAGACGCTGCGCGGACGTGAGTTGAGCATCAGTCATCGGGTGCGTGGCACCCGGGCGCGCTGGCAGCAACTGGCCGTGACCAATGCCGAACAGGCACTGGGTGCGCGGCTGGCCAATCGTCAGCACGTTGCCGCACGTTTCGAAGCGTTGGCAGAAGTGTTGAACCTCGACGAGCCGCCGCAACGGCTGGAATGCTATGACATCAGCCACTCCAGCGGTGAAGCCACAGTTGCGTCCTGCGTGGTATTCGGCCCTGAAGGGGCGATCAAGTCGGATTATCGCCGCTACAACATCGAAGGCGTGACGGCCGGCGACGATTACGCCGCCATGCATCAGGCCCTGACCCGACGTTTCAGCAAGCTGAAGGAAGGTGAGGGCAAGTTGCCGGATATTCTGCTGGTGGACGGCGGCAAGGGGCAATTGTCGATGGCGCGTGATGTGCTCAACGAACTGGCTGTTCCGGATCTGATCCTGCTGGGGGTCGCCAAGGGGGCTACCCGCAAGGCGGGATTCGAGACTTTGTATCTGAATGATGCAGCAAACGAGTTCACCTTGCGGGGTGATTCGCCGGCGCTCCATCTGATTCAGCAGATTCGCGACGAGGCCCACCGCTTTGCAATCACCGGCCACCGTGCACGGCGCGGCAAGACCCGCCGTACGTCAACGCTGGAGGGTGTAGCGGGCGTTGGGCCAACCCGGCGTCGGGACTTGTTGAAACATTTTGGTGGATTGCAGGAGCTGTCTCGTGCAAGCATCGAAGAGATCGCCAAAGCACCGGGGATCAGCAAAAAGCTAGCAGAGTCGATTTATGCAAACCTGCATAGTGAGTAGAATGCCCATTCACCTCGTAGCCAGTTGTGCCGATGAATATCCCTAATCTGATTACCGTTCTCCGCGTCCTGCTTATCCCGATCTTCATTCTGCTGTTCTACCTGCCTTACCAATGGAGCTATATGGCCTCAAGTTCGGTATTCGCCTTTGCGGCGGCAACGGACTGGCTGGATGGCTATCTGGCGCGACGTCTGGAGCAAAGCACGCCGTTTGGTGCGTTTCTCGATCCTGTTGCTGACAAACTGATGGTGGCTGTTGCCCTGGTGTTGCTGGTGCAAGAACATGGCAACCTTTGGCTCACTCTGCCGGCCGCTGTCATCATCGGTCGCGAGATCGTTGTCTCGGCGCTGCGTGAGTGGATGGCCGAACTGGGTGCCCGGGCTCATGTAGCCGTGTCGAATCTGGGCAAGTGGAAAACCGCTGCGCAAATGCTCGCACTGGTTATCCTGCTGGCCAACCCCAAGGTTTTCAGTTTCTGGGTTGTCATCGGTTACGCATTGCTGATGGTGTCGGCAGGCCTGACCCTGTGGTCGATGGTTCAGTACCTTCGCGCTGCCTGGCCACATCTGAAGACCGATGTTGAAAAGAAATAAAACTTTTTTGAATCAAAGGGTTGACGGGGCATCTGGAATCTATAGAATGCGCCACACCAAGCGGGAATAGCTCAGTTGGTAGAGCACGACCTTGCCAAGGTCGGGGTCGCGAGTTCGAGTCTCGTTTCCCGCTCCAATTTGTACAACGTTTGTTGTTGCGCTACTGACAGCAAATGTTTTGAGGCCGAGTAGCAAAATGGTTATGCAGCGGATTGCAAATCCGCCTACGCCGGTTCGATTCCGACCTCGGCCTCCACTATAAACAAGCTCCGTAGATCCATGATTTACGGAGCTTTTTTATTTGCATTGCTCTGAAGGATTTAGTCTTTGAAACGGCAACTGCAAACTTGCTTCACCGGGAAGTGATGTATATATTTCCCCCTCTGCCGCCGACGTGCAGTTCCTGTCAGGACTGTGAATCGTCATCAGAGCAAAGCAACACCGCGCTACCGCCCGAATGGCGAAACTGGTAGACGCATGGGACTTAAAATCCCCCGCTCGTAAGGGCGTGCCGGTTCGATTCCGGCTTCGGGCACCATGAATATCAAGGGCTTGCATGACATACCTCATGCAGGCCCTTTTTTGTGCTCAGACAAACGCCTGCCCGCTAAACCCTCTAGGTAAACGCTGAAGTCCAGCCATTGCAGTCAACCGCTCGATCCACTCCGAGCGCCAGTCAGACGCCGTGTGGGCAACCCTGGAATGGCGCGCCGCGCGCCGCGCCGCGTTGCGCTGGTTTTTCCGCGCATCCTTATAGGCATCGGTATTGCGGCAACTACGGCATTTCACTCGATTGAGTTCGCTGCTGGAGGAGAGGTTGTTGCCCTTGTGCCCGCAAGCCAGATGCCCGTCGACTTTGAAATGAATGATCATGAGACGTCTCCTTGGTGACGTGTAAAGGTTTTGACCTTTCACGACCAGGGGCGTTCTTTCATGCGCCAGCCGAATCGACCAACTATCTGAAGCGTGGCAGCGGCCGGTCGATCGGTTTGAGCGATGACAGGGTGCTTCGAATCAGCGGAGTGTCCTTGTCGATATCGTTCAGCCGGTCGCGGATGCGCAGAGCGGTCGGGTGTCCGCCTTGATGATCGACCCAGTCGGCGATCTCTTTGCAGGCTGCCGCGAGACGCGCCTCCCGAGCCTCGAGCAAGGTCAGGAGAGTGGTGATGGACTCTTTTTCGGACATGGAACACCTCCGTTCATTAAATCCGCTCGGTGCCAGCAAAAAGCCCGCCAAGCGCGAGCCTTCTGCCGTTGGGGCGCTGCTCCTTCAGCTGGTTTGAGTATAGACCCGTAAATGACAGCTATCAGCCCGACGACTCGGGGGCGGTCACTCGCGAACTCGCTGCGTTGAGCCGATGGCATTCCTTGCGGGCGTCTTCTTCCCGATCGTAGCCATCGCCGATGAAACCGCCGGTTCGCGTATCGCAGATGCGATACCAGCCCAAGGCTTCGGCGGGTTCATGGAGGCTTTCTCCGGCACGCCGGCCGTGGATGACAATCTTGTTGCAGCGCTTCACGACGAATATGTCTTCCATGGCTTCACCGCGGCTGATTCGTATCAGATCAACTATAGAAGCCCTGACCAATCGTGCAAAAAATAGGCAAGTCAGTTCGTCGGGTACAGTTGCCAGGCTGATCGGTGCCAGCGCAAGTGATGAGTTGGATTTAACGCCTCAAGGAAATCCTGATCATGGGAAACGGCGACAATGGTGCCCGGAAAAGTCTGCAACGCTCGTTCGAATGCTTCCACCGAAGGCAGATCCAGATGATTGGTCGGCTCATCCAGCAACAATAACTGCGCAGGATCCGTTCGCCACAAGGCCAGCGCCAATGCGGCCTTCAAGCGTTCTCCACCGCTCAATGAGGCGCAGGGCCCAGTGGCGCGGTTCGCATCCAGTTGCAAGTGGGCGAGATAGCTGCGCAGGGTGCCCTCGCTCAGCGCAGCTCCCTGCGTCATCAGCTGCTCGGTGATGGAACGCTGATCGTCCAGTTGCGCCAATTGCTGATCCAGGAATGCGAAGGGCACATGTGTTGTGGCGATTCCCTCCAAGGGTGCCAGTTCCCCGGCAAGCACCTTCAGAAAGGTTGATTTGCCGCAGCCGTTTGGGCCGCTGACAGCGATCCGCATCGGGCCGTGGATCGTAAGATTCAGTGCATCGCCCGGCAGCCACGGCAATCGGGCCTCAATCAGCGTGCAGATCTGACGGTTGTTGGGCACGGCGCTCCCGGGCAAGTTAATCAGCACGCTGTCCTCGGGTTGCACCTTGGCGTAAGCGTCGCGCACCTGGGCATCCAGCTCGGACTTGCGGTCCTGATGTCCCTGACGGACACGTCCCATGATTTCCCGGGCGGCGCCCTTGATCGCGACGTATTCGAAACTGGCAATGTTGGCGGTCTCGGCGTTACGGCGGGAGTTGGCGGCGTGACGCTGTATCGTGTCGTGCTCGCGGCGAAGTCGAATCCGCTCGCGCTGGCGTTCGCTTCTGGCCTGTTCAAGACGTGCTTGCGCTGCGGCTTGATGGATCCGTTGATGCTCGCGAAATGCCGTGTAATTGCCGCCGAATTCGACAGCCCCCGATGCGTTCAACTCGACGATTCGAGACATTCGGTCGAGCAGTTGCCGATCATGGCTGACGACGATCAAACCGGTTTGCCAGCGCTCCAGTGCACTCATCAGCCATTGCCGTCCCGATGCATCCAGATGGTTGGTCGGCTCATCGAGAATCAGCAGCGGAGCCCGGCTCAAAAACGCGCCAATCAGGGCAACGCGCGCTTGCTGGCCGCCACTCAGGTGCTCGGTCAAATCAGTAAAGGCGATGTTGCTCAGTCCGGCGTCATCGAGCAGGCGGCGCAAGCGGTCCGCCAGATCCCATTGTTCGCCAATGAGATCGAAATCCTCGACTGATCCGCAGCCCCGGTTCATTCGCCCCAGCGCCTGAAAAATCTCGGCGCTGCCGGTGGTCTCGGCGACCGTCTCGCCGGGTAGCGTGACAAAGGTTTGCGCCACGTAGGTCGCCGCCACGGCGCGCGTTACGCTGCCGCTGGTGGGGCGCCAATGTCCGGCAATCAGGCGCGCCAGTACGCTTTTGCCCACGCCGTTGCGCCCGACGATGGCAGTCGGGGTGTGATCGAATTTCAGATTGAGTGCAGTGAAAATCGTCTCGCCATTGGCGAACTGAAAACCCAGCTGGTTCAGGGAGACGAGTGCAGGCGTACGCGAGACGTGAGTCATCGGCACCTCCAAAAAATGTTGTGAGCACTGACAAGCGCCATGAACGGCGTGTCGCGATTACATTTTTGAAGGCTTAGTTGTTCACTTCTGCGGTCGTCCTGGAAAGGTAGGAGGGCGTAGCCTAGTCGAGACAGCCGAAGGCTTCAAGTCGCGTCAGCCTGTTCGACCATCCGTTCAAGGAACAGCGCCAGCGCGACTTCTTCCTTGCGCAGGCCTTTGCGGATGCGTGGTTTAGGCAGTTCTGCCAGCGCTCCGAGCATGAAATGTTCGACCACCGCCGGGTGGATGTAGCATTTGCGACAGACCGCCGGCGTGTTGCCCAGTTGCCGCGCAACTCCCTTTACCATCTCGACTACATGTCGCTTGGCTTCGGCTTCGGATTCCCATTGCAGCTCCCGCAGAACCGCCAACGCCAGAGCGCTGCCGGCCCAGGTCCGGTAATCCTTGGCGGTGAAGTCCGCCCCGGTCAGGTTTTGCAGGTAGGCGTTGACGTCGGAAGAGCTGACGGTGTGCCGCTCGCCGTTTTCATCCAGATACTGAAACAGGTTCTGCCCCGGTATCTCAAGGCAGCGCTTGATGATTCGCGCCAGGCGCCGGTCCTTCACCGTGATCTGATGCTCGATACCGCTCTTGCCGCGAAACTGGAACAGGATCGCGCTGCCGTTGACCTCGACATGCCGGCTGCGCAGGGTCGTCAGGCCGTAAGAGCGATTGTCCCGCGCGTATTGCGTGTTGCCGACGCGGATCAGCGTGGCGTCGAGCAGCGTGATGACCGTTGCCATGACTTTATCGCGGCTGAAACCGGGCGAGGCCAGCAATGCCTCCAGCTGTTTGCGCAGTTTGGGCAGCGCAAGACCGAATTCGCGCAGACGCGAATACTTGTCCGCATCACGCACTTCGCGCCAACGCGGGTGATAGCGATATTGCTTGCGTCCACGAGCGTCGCGACCGGTGGCTTGCAGATGGCCGCGCGGGTCGGCGCAGATCCATACGTCGGTGTAGGCGGGCGGAACGGCCAGCGAGTTGATGCGCTTGATCTCGTCAGGATCGGTGATGCGCTGGCCTTCGGGATTGAAATAGGCAAATTTTCCGCGCAGTTTTTTTCGGCTAACACCGGGCTGGGTGTCATCGACGTAATGCAGATCCGAAGGCAATACCTCGGTGAGCGCAGTATCGGGCATGGTGGATTTCCTTCGCGGCAGATCAGGCTGTTAAAGCCATTGACCGCACGCCATGACGGTCGTGCCCGCGGATTTACGCCAGCACCGCGACGGCCTTGATCTGGGCCCACAACGACTGGCCCGGATGCACGCCAAGCTGATCCCGCGAATAGCGAGTGATGCGCGCCAGCAGCGGTGTGCCCCCGGCATCGAGACGAATGAGTACGTGCGCGGCGTTATCGGCCGGCTGTTCGCTGACGACCGTGACCGGCAGGCGATTGAGGATGCTGCTGAATTCGCTGTTTTGCAGGGTCAGGCTGATGTCGCGCGCATGTACCTTGCAACGCAGTCTCTGGCCCGTCGTCATCGGCGCGTGGGTCACGCGAATGTTCAGTGACGAGTCCGGCAGTTGCAGGGTGAGCAATTGATAGTCGGCATCGTAGCCACTGACCTGGCCTTCGATGATCACGCCGGCGTTATTGTCCATGGCCAGGGGTAGGTCGAGTCGCGCCAGGGTTTCGCCAATCGGGCCGCTGGCCAGCGCTGTGCCGTTGCTGAGCAGCACCAGATGGTCGGCGAGCCTGGCCACTTCGTCCTGCGCATGGCTGACATACAGGACGGGGATTTCCAGTTCGTCGTGCAGGCGTTGCAGGTAGGGCAGGATTTCGCCTTTGCGCTGACTGTCGAGGGCGGCCAAAGGCTCATCCATCAGCAGCAGTTGGGGGCTGGTCAACAGCGCGCGGGCGATGCCGACACGCTGACGCTCACCGCCGGATAAGTTTTGCGGGTGACGATCGAGCAAGTGGCCGATCCCCAGCAGTTCGGTGGCTTGGGTCATGTCGACCCGGCGCTGCGCCTTGGGAATGCGCTTGAGGCCGAACTGCAGATTGGCCAGCACCGACAGATGCTCAAACAGGCTGGCTTCCTGAAACACATAGCCGAGCGCGCGTTTGTGCGGCGGCACGAAAATGCCTTTCTCGCTGTCCTGCCAGATTTCGCCATTGATGCGGATAAAAGCCAGCGGCGCGCGTTCGAGCCCGGCGATGCAGCGCAGGCACGTGGTCTTGCCCGAGCCGGACTGCCCGAACAGCGCAGTCACGCCGCGACCGGGCAGCTGCAGGTCAACATCGAGGCTGAAGCGCGGCCAGGCCAGTTTCAGACGTGCATCAATCATCGATCAGCTCCAGCCCGCGCGGGTCTTTCGGCTGGAATACAGCGCCAGCAACACCAGAAATGAAAACACCAGCATCGCCCCGGCCAGCCAGTGCGCCTGCGCGTACTCCATGGCTTCGACGTGGTCGTAGATTTGTACGGAAACCACCCGGGTCTTGTCAGGAATATTCCCGCCGATCATCAGCACCACGCCGAATTCGCCGACGGTGTGGGCGAAGCCGAGGATTGCTGCAGTGATGAAGCCGGGGCGGGCGAGGGGAAGAATTACGCTGAAAAAGGTGTCCCAGGGATTGGAGCGCAAGGTTGCGGCCACTTCCAGTGGGCGGGTGCCGATCGCAGAGAAGGCGTTTTGCAACGGCTGCACCACGAACGGCATGGAATAGAGCACCGAACCGATCACCAGGCCGGTGAAGCTGAAGGTCAAGGTGCCAAGCCCCAGCCACTGGGTGAACTGGCCAATGAACCCGTTTGGGCCGAGCGCCAGCAACAGATAGAAACCGATCACCGTCGGTGGCAGCACCAGCGGCAACGCAACAATCGCGCCGATGGGGCCGCGCAGCCAGGAACGGCTGCGTGACAACCACAGGGCGATCGGCGTGCCGACAACCAGCAGGATCGCGGTGGTCAGAGACGCCAGTTTCAGGGTCAGCCAGATCGCCGCGAAATCGGCACTCGTGAGCGACATTTACAGCTGGTAACCGTAGGACTTGATGACCGCAGCGGCTTTCGGGCCTTTGAGGTAATCAACCAGCGCCTTGGCAGCGGCGTTGTCTTTGCCTTTGTTGAGGATCACTGCGTCTTGCTTGATCGGGTCGTGCATGCTCGCCGGAACGATCCACGCCGAACCGCTGCTGACCTTGCCATCCTTGTAGATCTGCGACAGCGCGACGAAGCCCAGCTCGGCGTTGCCGGTGGATACGAACTGGTAGGCCTGGGTGATGTTCTGACCTTCGACGATCTTGGCTTTGGTGGCGTCGGTCAGTTTCAGCTTTTCCAGCACCTGAGTGGCGGCCAGACCATAAGGGGCGGCTTTCGGGTTGGCGATGGACAGGTGCTGGTACTGGTTTTTCTTCAGGACGTCGCCTTTGGCGTCGACGTAACCTTCCTTGGCCGACCACAGTGCCAGGGTGCCGATGGCGTAGGTGAAGCGCGAACCTTTGACGGTGTCGCCTTCTTTCTCGAGTTTTTCAGGGGTGGTGTCATCGGCCGAGAGGAACACTTCGAACGGTGCGCCGTTTTTGATCTGGGTATAGAACTGGCCGGTGGCGCCATACGCAGCGACCAGTTTGTGCCCGGTGTCTTTTTCGAAATCGGCGGCAATCGCCTGGATCGGTGCGGTGAAGTTGGCCGCGACAGCGACTTGCACTTCATCGGCCTGTGCCGCGCCGATGGCGAATAACGCGAGCAGGGCAGGGGCAAAACGTGAGGCACGATTGATCATGTAACGGCTCCGTGGGTGGCAAGTGCAGTGGGCAGTTGTTATTGGATGGGAAGACTGCGCCGATGCGAGGGGGTGAAACGCTATATATAGAAATATATAGCGAAATGCCGTCAAACGGGAAGCACTGGATTAAAACCGGGCGAGGGCGCCACGCTCCTCACCCGTTCAGGTTCATCACCGGGTCAGTTTTGCCAGAGCGCCTTCAGCCAGTTGCCGGGTCAATTCGGCGGTGCCGAGGTCTTTGCCGAGCGTGAAAGCCTGGCCGGCCCATAGGTTGCTGAATTCGGCTTCGCCCTTCGCGCGCAGCGGTATCAAGGCCCCACCCGCCAGCGGAAAGGCAGGAGCCTTGTCCGACATCGGGCCCAGCTCGCGCATCACCCGATTGAGAATCCCCCGCGCCGGGCGCCCGGTAAACAGATTGGTCACCGCCGTTTCGCTTTCCTTGGCGGTGCGCAAGGCCTTGTGGTGCGACGCACTGACTTTCGCTTCCGGAGTAAACAGATACGCCGTGCCGACCTGAACCGCCGAAGCACCGAGCAGGAACGCTGCCGCCACGCCGCGCGCATCGGCAATCGCACCGGCGGCAATCACCGGCACACTCACGGCGTCGACCACTTGCGGCACCAGGGCAAACGTACCGACCTGGCTGCTCAGGTCGTCGCTGAGAAACATCCCGCGATGGCCGCCGGCCTCGTAACCCATGGCGATGATCGCGTCGCAGCCGTTTTGCTCCAGCCAGATCGCTTCGTCGACGGTGGTTGCCGACGAGATGATTTTCGCGCCGGTCGCTTTCACCCGATCCAGCAAGGTTTTTTCCGGCAGGCCGAAGTGAAAACTCACCACTTCAGGACGAAATTCTTCCAGCACTTCGCAGGCAGCCGCATCGAACGGCGCGCGGTTGGACACCGGCGTCGGTGCATCGAAGTCGACACCCAGTTCGCGATAGTAGGGTTCCAGCAGGTTTTTCCAGTCACGTGCCTTTTGCTCATCGGCGGCCGGCGGTTGATGGCAGAAGAAGTTGACGTTGAACGGTTTGTTCGTGCCCTGGCGAATGGTCTTCAGTTCTTCGCGCAGTTGCTCGATGGTCAGCATCGCGGCTGGCATTGAACCGAGGCCACCAGCGTTGCACGTAGCGATGACCATGGATGAGTTAGTGGCTCCGGCCATGGGGCCCTGGATGATCGGCAGTTCGATGCCGAACAGGTCAAGAATGCGGGTATCAGGCCATTGGCTCATGGAATAGCTTCTCCGACGACAAAACAGGGCAGGGACGGTAGCTGCCGGTTTTTTTAACGCAAAGCCAACCCCATGACCAGCACAGATTTGTAGCTTTTACAGCTGGCACCGGGTCGGCATTCGGGCCCGATTGGCTAAAGGTCGAGTGGGGCAAAATGTTGCGATGTGCTATTCCAGTGCCTCGACATCCTGAATTTCACCGGTAAGAGGCAGTCATGTTTAAAGGCATTGTGATCGATAAAGACGACAGCGGTTATCGCGCCAACCTGCAGGAAATCAGCGACGAGCAGTTACCGGAGGGCGATGTGACAGTGGATGTCGCTTACAGCACGCTGAACTTCAAGGACGGTCTGGCGATCACCGGCAGCAGCCCGGTGGTGCGCAAGTTTCCGATGGTGCCGGGGATTGATCTGGCGGGCACCGTCGAAGTCAGCTCACACCCGGACTACAAGGTTGGCGACGCGGTGCTGCTCAATGGCTGGGGCGTCGGTGAAAGCCACTGGGGTGGCCTGGCACAGAAAGCGCGATTGAACGGTGACTGGCTGATTCCGCTGCCCAAGGCATTCACCGCCGCGCAAGCCATGGCCATCGGCACCGCGGGCTATACGGCGATGCTGTGCATCATGGCACTGGAGCGCAACGGCGTGACACCGCAACAGGGCGAAGTGCTGGTGACCGGTGCCAACGGTGGCGTCGGCAGCTTTGCCATCGCATTGCTGAGCAAGCTGGGCTACCGCGTGGTCGCTTCGACCGGTCGGGTGTCGGAGCACGAATACCTGAAACAACTGGGCGCTGGCGAAATCATTGATCGCGCCACCCTGTCCGAACCCGGCAAGCCGCTGGCCAAGGAGCGCTGGGCGGGCGTTATCGATTCGGTCGGCAGCCACACGCTCGCCAATGCCTGCGCCAGCACCCAGGCCGAAGGCACCGTGGCCGCGTGCGGTCTGGCGCAGGGCATGGACTTTCCCGCCTCGGTCGCGCCGTTCATTTTGCGAGGCGTGACGCTGGTCGGGATCAACAGCGTGACCCAGCCCAAGGCCCGCCGCATCGAGGCTTGGGATCGCTTGGCGAAGGATCTGGATTTTGCCCTGCTGCCGCTGATCAGCCATGAAATCGGCCTCGGCGAAGCTATCGACGCGGCACCGAAGTTGCTGGCGGGGCAACTCCGGGGGCGGGTCGTGGTGGATGTGAATCGCTGATCACTGTCGGGTTTTGTCTTCGCGCTCGAGCAATTCTCGCTTGCGCTCCACGCCCCAGCGGTAGCCCGACAGATTGCCGTCGCTGCGCACCACGCGGTGGCAGGGAATGGCCACCGCGAGACTGTTGGCACCGCAAGCCTGGGCCACTGCGCGTACGGCTTTTGGCGAGCCTATACGCAGGGCGATGTCCGCGTAGCTGGCGGTGCTGCCGACCGGTATTTCCCGTAGCGCCTGCCACACCCGTTCCTGAAACGCCGTGCCGCGCACATCCAGCGGCAAATCCAGCCCTATGGCCGGCGTTTCAATGAACCCGACGACGCGCGCGATCAGTTGTTCGAACTCCGCATCGGCGCCGATCAGGTTGGCCCGGCGAAACTGGTCCTGCAGGTCGCACACCAACTGGTGCGGATCGTCCCCCAGCAGGATCGCGCAGATTCCGCGCTCGCTCTGCGCCACCAGAATGGCGCCGAGCGAGCACTGGCCGACGGCGAAGCGGATGTCGTTGTTCTGGCCGGCGGCCCGGAAGTCGCCGGGTTTCATGCCCAGCACCTGATCGGCCGCCTCGTAGAACCGGCTATTGGAATTGAAGCCGGCGTCATATAGCGCCTCGGTCACCGATCCGCCGTCCGCCAGACGCTGGCGAACCCGGCGCGAGCGATGCGCGGCGGCGTAGCCTTTGGGTGTAAGCCCCGTTGCGGCTTTGAAGACCCGGTGAAAATGGAAGGCACTCAAGCCGGCGGTCTCGGCGAGATCGTTGAGCGCCGGCAGGCTGTCCGACGCTTCGATCTGGCGACAGGCTGCCGCAACGGTAGCGGCGTGCTGCGCTGCGACTTCGGTCTGATCCTTGCTCACTCGTCTGCTTGGGCGATAGCCCGCGGCTTCGGCTTCTTCGGCGGTGTCGAAGAACTCGACGTTCTGCGGTTTCGGCAAGCGCGCCAGGCTGCTGGGGCGGCAATAGATGCCGGTGGTTTTCACGGCGTAGACAAACTGGCCATCCGCCCGAGGGTCGCGTGCCACGACAGCGGCCCAGCGCGGATCGTCTTCAGTGTTCAGCGAGGTGGGAAGCGTTTTCATGATGGAGAGTCCGTTGACCTGTTGAATGTCAGATTAACCAGTGCCACCAGCCGGCACACTCCGACCCTTGCGGTCAAACTTTGCAGGATTATCCAGCGGTGCGAAACGTGAGGTTGAAACGCTGTTCGCCAAGGCGCGGGTGGCGGCCAGGCTTGATCGGCAGGATGCCGTGATAGCGCAGTCGGTCGACACCGCCCCAGATCACCATATCGCCGTGCAGCAGCGAGATTTTCTGGCTCCTGTCACCTCGCGCGAAACCGCCGAACAGGAACGTTGCCGGCAAGCCCAACGACAGCGAAACGATCGGCGCTTCGTAGGCATTTTCGTCTTTGTCCTGATGTAACGACATTTTTGCGCCTGGGACATAACGATTGATCAGGCAGGAATCCGGCATGAAGTCGGCAAATCCGGCGCGTTTCGCTGCTGCCTGGGCCAGTTCGCGAAACACCTCGGGCATCGCTGGCCAGGGTTGATGGCTCACGGGATCTTCGGATGAATAGCGGTAGCCGCTTCGATCGGTGATCCAGCCCAGTGCCCCGCAACTGCTGGTGGCCACCGACATGCTGAAGCCCCCGGGCGTCATCATGTGGCGCAACGGGGCGCAGGCGATGATCGATTCCAGGGCCGGCAATAGCTGCTCGATTTGCGGCAGGGCAAAACCGCGCAGAACCCAGGATTGCTCGCCGATCTGTTCGGCGCGCCGAGGTTGTTCGGATTCTGTGTCGGCGAACAGGTCGAAGGTGGTTTGCATGATCGTCAGGTCGCGTCGTGGAAAATGATGCCCAGAGTATGCCGTGTTCCGCTGTGCAGTCGGCTGACGCCGTGGCGCATGGTCACCCGATAGTCACCGCGCACACCTTTGACCGGTCGCTGATTGACGGCAAAGATCAGCGCGTCGCCTTTTCTCAGGTCCATCACGAGTGGGCGCGACTGCATTCTCGGACGTTGCTCGGTCATGACGAACTCGCCACCGGTGAAATCAGCCCCGGGTGCTGACAGAAGAATCGCCACTTGCAGCGGAAAGACATGTTTACCGTACAGATCCTGATGCAGACAGTTGTAGTCCTGCGGACCGTATTGCAGCAAGAGCGGGGTAGGCCGCAGTTGACCGGCGGCATGGCAGCGCTCGAGAAACTCGCTGTGTCGCTCTGGAAAACGTTCCGGCAGACCCATTCGCTTATGCCAGCGGTTGGCCAGAGGCACGAGCCGTGGGTAAAGCGCGCTGCGCAGGCGTTCCACCACGGGAGGAAGCGGATAGCGCAGGTATTTGTATTCGCCGCGCCCAAAGCCGTGGCGGGACATGATCACTTGTGACCGAAACGGTTCGCTGTGCGGGTAAAGCGCACTCAACCGATCGCAGGTCTGCGGACGCAGCAGCGTGCGGATGACGGCGCAACCGTCGTGATCCAGTTGCTGCTCCAGGGCAATCCAGTCGAGCGCTTCGAGCGGGGAGGCGGGTGAGGGTGACATGCTGATTCCTTGGCTCACATTCAGGTATCAGTCTGAGCCGTTCACCCGGCTGGAACACTCCGTCGCTTGCGGTCGAATTGTCACCCGGTTCTTACAGGGCCTTGCTGACGCTGATGTCGCTGATCACATCGTTGCTCTGGCCGTGCAGAGCATCCAGTGCTGCCTTGGCTTCTTCCGGCGTGCCGTTTTCCAGTTGAGCGAACTCGAAGCGGCGCTCACCGTTGAGTTTGTACTTGATCACGTATTTGGTCGTCTGGGCCACGTTGATGCTTACCTGTCTGCGTTGGCGGAATCGCTCAGCTGAGTTTGGAGCTCGAGCGGCGAATGATCTTGATCGAGTGTGTCAGCGTCGGCTTGCGGGTCACGCTGATCGCCCGGCGGCTGACGGTGTCGATGGTGATGTTCCAGAAACCGGTGCTTGGGGCCGTGATGCGGGCCGGGAACGTGTCGAAAGCACCGCCGTGATAGGTGTGGCGGCCGCCATTCTTGAAGCTGCGGAAGTTGGCGTCGTTCATTAAACGGATATTGCAGGTTTGCGAGCATTGAATGACGACGATGTCGTCTTCGTTGAGGTGCTCGCGCTGGTGAATGAATTTCATGGGCGCCTCCAGAAGGGCTTTTTCTACAAAATCAAAACGATAGCATTGTCGATTGGCGCAGTTTATCAGCCCGGACGGGTTATTATCCGGCCGTCGGGCGCCGCTTTGACAATTAAAAACAGATATTCACGTTTCATGTGGGTTTAATACAGCTGGCCTCGGAGAAAAACGGCATTCGTGCTGTCGGAAGGTCTTTATTGGAGGTTTTGTATGAAGTGGGGTGTGGTGATTCTGCCATTGGCATTGGCAATGGGTGGTTGCGCAAGCGTTTCGGAAATCAATGAAACCCTGCCGACCATGAACGTCATTTCCGGCAAGAAACCCCATGAATATGCTCAGTGCCTGGCCGAAAAGCTGTCCAGCAGCCGGGGCGCCTTGCAGGTGGAGCGGCACAAGGATGAAGTCAGAGTGATCGTTCCGGGCAAGCTGGGGTCAGGCCCGGCTGCGGTGTTCGACATCGAGGATCGCTCGGGTGGCAGCAGTATCAAGTTGCATGAGCGGATGTCCAATGTACCGCTGCGCCCCTGGGATGTGCGCAAAGCCGCCACGGCCTGCATCTCCGGCTGATAGACTGTCGGCCGTCAGCATTTGATGCCGTCACAGCGTTGCTGAGGCGGCATTCTCATTTCTGGAGAAGTGAATGAAGAGAGAGCAGGTGCGGGAGCGACACAAGGAAGGGCTCATTGCGGCGACCCATGTGATCCAGAACCCGGCGAATCCGGGGGAGTGGATCGTGTTTTTCAAGAAAAGCGCCGGTCGCAGTTATTTCCTGGTCGACGATAACGACGAAGTCGAATCCTTCAACCGGCTCGACGACCTGATCGAGGTCGTGCGCGGGTTGGGGATCAAGTTCGCCGAAATTCACATGTAAGGCTATTTACACACAACCACCACGCTGCGGTTTTTGTAGTTGCCGACGTCGACGCCCAGCGTCTTGTCGCTTTCCTTGGGTGCTGGTGTGCCGTCGGTGCCGACGATGCGATAGCCGGTCCCGGCACAGGACGCATCAGCCTTTTCATAACAGCTGGCCCAGGAATTGGCTTCACCGGAGCAGTCGATGCTCAAGCCTTGTTCGCCGTTGTTCAGGTAGGTGGTCTGCGAGGTAGCGCAGCCGGCCAGGGCTGCGAGCGCAATCAGGGGCAGGCAGTTGATGAAGTGGCTTTTTTTCATGGCAGTGTCGTCTTCGAGGAGGAGGGGGCTAGACGCTATGACAGCGCAGGCAGGAAAAGGTTATAGCGTTTGGCCACTTCTTTGTGCGCAGCCCAAAAAAAGCCCTGCGCGAAGGCAGGGCCGGGATTTGTCGTTGCCGATCAGTCTTGATCCTTACCGCGACGTTTCGGTGCTGCAGGCGTGTAATCGAGCACCGCGGCTACTTCAATCGCCATCGCTTCAGTGGGCAACGGCCCGGACACATCTTCGCCGTTGGCGGCAGTGATATGCCACTGGCCATCTTTCGCCTTGGCGACGGTGTATCCGTTGATGATTTTTGCTGCAGACATCTAGCGGCCTCGTTGGCTGGTTCAAAGGCCCCATGATAACGGTAAATCGGCAATTGGGCGCAGGTCGATGCGGCGTACCGAGATCTTTGGGCTAAGCTGATTGCGCAGCCTCTGTATGCGGATTGAACTATCCGCCAGATTATTTCTCTATGTTGACATCGGTTAGCCAGCGCGGGGCATTGTAAGGTGCACGCCGCCTGATTAGACTGCGCCGAAACTCGTACACACAGCCCTTTCAAGGACTTATATGATCAAGAAATGCTTGTTCCCAGCAGCCGGTTACGGTACTCGCTTCCTCCCAGCGACGAAGGCCATGCCCAAAGAAATGCTGCCGGTGGTAAACAAGCCACTGATCCAGTACGGCGTCGAAGAAGCTCTGGATGCTGGCCTGAACGAAATTTCCATCGTGACCGGCCGTGGCAAGCGCGCCCTGGAAGACCACTTCGACATCAGCTATGAGCTGGAAAACCAGATCAAGGGCACCGACAAGGAAAAATACCTGGTCGGCATCCGCAAGCTGTTGGACGAGTGTTCCTTTTCCTACACCCGTCAGACCGAAATGAAAGGCCTGGGTCACGCAATCTTGACCGGCCGCCCACTGATCGGTGATGAGCCGTTCGCCGTGGTGTTGGCGGACGACCTGTGCGTCAACCTCGATGGCGACGGCGTACTGACCCAGATGGTCAAGCTGTACAAGCAGTTCCGCTGCTCGATCATCGCCATTCAGGAAGTCGACCCGCAAGAAACCAGCAAGTACGGCGTGATCGCTGGCGAAATGATCCGCGACGACATCTACCGCGTACACAGCATGGTCGAGAAGCCAAAGCCGGAAGACGCGCCGTCGAACCTGGCGATCATCGGCCGTTACATCCTGACCCCGGACATCTTCGACCTGATCGAACAGACCGAGCCAGGCAAGGGTGGTGAAATCCAGATCACCGACGCCTTGATGAAACAAGCCCAGAACGGCTGCGTGATGGCCTACAAGTTCAAGGGCAAGCGTTTCGACTGCGGTGGTGCTGAAGGCTACATCGAGGCGACCAACTTCTGCTTCGAGAACTTCTACAAGACTGGCAAGGCTTACTGATAGCGCCTTATCTGCTTGCACGAAAAAGCCACCTTCGGGTGGCTTTTTCATTTTCCGCCCCTATATCGGCAGGAGTGCTTGCCCAACGGACGACGACGGGTATGCTGATCGCCTGCCGAGGAGATAGAAATGGCCTACGATTTTGACCTTTATGTGATTGGTGCCGGTTCCGGTGGTGTGCGGGCTGCGCGTTTTGCTGCCGGGTTCGGTGCGAAAGTGGCGGTGGCCGAGAGCCGTTATCTTGGCGGAACCTGCGTCAACGTCGGTTGCGTACCGAAAAAACTGTTGGTGTACGGCGCCCATTTTGCCGAAGACTTCGAGCAGTCTTCGGGTTTCGGGTGGAATCTGGGTGAAGCGGATTTCGATTGGGCCACACTGATTGCCAACAAGGATCGCGAGATCAATCGTCTGAACGGCATTTATCGCAATCTGCTGGTCAACAGCGGTGTGACCTTGTATGAGGCTCACGCGAAAATCGTTGGTCCGCACGAAGTCGAGGTCAACGGTGAGCGATACACCGCGAAGAATATTCTGATTGCCACCGGTGGCTGGCCGCAGATCCCCGAGATTCCGGGGCATGAGCATGCAATCAGCTCGAACCAGGCGTTCTTCCTCAAAGAGCTGCCCAAGCGCGTGCTGGTCGTCGGCGGCGGTTACATCGCCGTTGAATTTGCCGGGATTTTCCATGGCCTGGGCGCGAACACGACGTTGTTGTATCGCGGGGATCTGTTCCTGCGCGGCTTCGACGGTTCGGTGCGTAACCATTTGAAGGAAGAACTGACCAAGCGCGGTATGGATCTGCAATTCAATGCCGATATTGCCCGCATCGACAAGCAATCGGATGGCAGCCTGAAGGCGACTCTCAAGGATGGTCGCGTACTGGAAGCGGATTGTGTGTTCTACGCCACCGGCCGACGTCCGATGCTGGACAACCTGGGGCTGGAGAACACTGATGTGCAGCTCGACGACAAAGGCTTCATCAAGGTCGATGAGCAATACCAGACCACCGAGCCATCAATCCTGGCGCTGGGCGATGTCATCGGTCGTGTGCAGCTGACGCCAGTGGCGCTGGCTGAAGGCATGGCGGTGGCGCGACGTCTGTTCAAGCCTGAGCAATACCGTCCGGTGGATTACAAGATGATCCCGACGGCGGTGTTCAGTCTGCCGAACATCGGCACCGTCGGCTTGACCGAAGAAGAGGCGCGGGAAGCGGGTCACGACGTCGTGATCTACGAAAGCCGCTTCCGGCCGATGAAGCTGACCCTGACTGACTGTCAGGAGCGCACGCTGATGAAGCTGGTGGTCGATGGCAAGTCCGACAAGGTGCTGGGCTGTCACATGGTCGGGCCGGATGCCGGCGAGATCGTGCAGGGGCTGGCAATCGCCTTGAAGGCTGGTGCGACCAAGCGTGACTTCGACGACACCATCGGGGTGCACCCGACGGCGGCCGAAGAGTTTGTCACCATGCGTACGCCGGTCGGCGCTTAGGTCTTTTTCGGTTTTGCTGCGTCTGGCGCTGCTGCAATGGTGGTGGTCAGGCGCAGGCTGGCTTGAACCGTGGCCAATTCCTTTTCCAGTGACTGATTAAGCTGCGACTGTTCGTCGACGTTCTGCTTGAGCGTCTGACTTTCCAGTAACGCCACGCGCAGGCGCTCCTGGAGGAGGGTGCGCTCGCTGTCGACTCGAGATGCTTGCTCCAGCAATTGATCCTGACGCTGATTGCTGTGCTTGAGCTGATCCTGCATCAGACTCAGTTCGCGTACGGTGCCGCGATTCTCGGTCAGCAGGCGTTCGTTGTCGCGATGCAGCTGGGTGATTTCGTCCTGGCGTACCAGGGCGCTTTGCTGCGCCTGACGCAACTCCATCTGCAATTGTTGCACCTGGCTTTCATGACGGCTTTGCTCCTGCTCGCGCTGTTCCTTGATGGCGTTGCGATAGTGCTCAAGCGCATCGCGGGCGTGCAGGTGCTTCTCTTCCAGCGAGCGGATCTGCTCGTCCTTGTCCTGCAGGCGCAATTCAAAATCCGCCAGTGCCTGATTCAGCCCGGCGTTGCGGGTCTGCTCGGTCTGCAGCATTGAGCGTGTATCACTCAGTGCTTCGGATTCCTTGGCCAGCGCAGCAGTCTGAATGTCGTGTTTCTTCTCCAGTTGCGCATGATCCTGACGAAGCTGATTCAGTTCGTCCTCCAGTGCCTGACGCTGTTGCTCGTACTGCTCGCGTGCCTGATCAATCGGCTCTTGCGCCTGTTCTTTCAGGCGTTGTGCAAGGCGCGTGACGAGCGCCAGCAGTTCGTCATCGATGGGTTCTGCCGACGGATCCGCTGGCTCGCTGCCGTCATCCAGTTCTTTTAGATAGCGATGAATCGTGGTTTTTGAGCCCGTATTACCTAGCTCGATGCGTACTGCATCGATACTGGGGTGTTCGCCACGGGCGAGGATCGCTGCGCGCGCGATCTGGACTACTGCTTTGTTAACGCCGCCACGGGCCATATCTGCTCCTACCATTTCGTACTGTGGTACATGCCACTAAAGTACGCAGTGTACCATGTTGAAAATAAAGTGAAATAAGGGCCGATAAACGGACGGGATATACTGGTATTACCCCATGTGAAACCCATAAAATCCGTTTCTGCACGAACCCTCAGTACGCCACGAGAAAATCAGCCCATGAGCGATATTGATCGCTATCTGCAAGCCGCCACCCGCGACAACACCCGCCGCAGTTATCGCGCGGCCATCGAGCACTTCGAATCCGGGTGGGGAGGGTTCCTGCCGGCCACAGCGGACAGCGTCGCGCGGTATCTGGTGGCGCATGCGGGCGTGCTGTCGGTCAATACGCTGAAGTTGCGTCTGTCGGCACTGGCGCAGTGGCACAACAGCCAAGGCTTCGCCGATCCCACCAAGTCGCCGGTGGTGCGCAAAGTGTTCAAGGGCATTCGCGCCCTGCATCCCGCGCAGGAAAAACAGGCCGAGCCACTCCAACTGCGCGATCTTGAGCAGACCGTCGCCTGGCTTGAGCAAGAAATGAAAGACGCCCGGGAACAACAGGACCGACCGCTGCTGCTCCGAGCCTGCCGCGACCGCGCGTTGATCCTGCTGGGCTTCTGGCGCGGCTTTCGCAGTGATGAACTGTGTCGGGTGCAGATCGAGCATGTGCAGGCGCACGCCGGCAGCGGCATCACCTTGTACCTGCCGCGCAGCAAAGGCGATCGAGAAAACCTCGGGCAGACCTATCAGGCCCCGGCGCTGCTGAAGTTGTGCCCGGTGCAGGCTTATATCGATTGGATCACCGAGGCAGCACTGGTGCGAGGACCGGTGTTTCGCGCCGTCGACCGCTGGGGCAACCTGAGCGAAGAGGGGTTGCACGCCAACAGCGTGATTCCGTTGCTGCGTCAGGCCCTGGAGCGGGCCGGGATCTCCGCCGAGCGCTACACCAGCCACTCCCTGCGTCGCGGCTTCGCAACATGGGCCCATCAAAGCGGCTGGGATCTTAAATCATTGATGAGTTACGTGGGCTGGAAGGATATGAAGTCCGCCATGCGCTATGTTGAAGCGAGCCCCTTTCACGGGATGGCCCGGATTACGGATAAGCCGCTGTCGCCGTAGATATCGTTTTCTTCTATTAATACCTTCAGCTAATAGCGAAAACAAATCAGCAGCATCAGGTTTGCCAATGAGCCATCCGTCGAGTGACTGGGTAGGATTCACCCATCGAATTCACAACCCTGACGGAGAGTCATCAATGCCTATCATCAACAGCCAAGTAAAACCGTTCAAAGCTACCGCGTTCAAAAACGGCGACTTCGTACAAGTCTCGGACGCTGACCTGAAAGGCAAATGGTCCGTAGTGTTTTTCTACCCGGCCGACTTCACTTTCGTTTGCCCAACCGAACTCGAAGACCTGGCTGACAACTACGCCGCCTTCCAGAAACTGGGCGTAGAGATCTACAGCGTTTCGACCGACACCCACTTTGCCCACGCTGCCTGGCACAACACTTCGCCAGCCATCGGCAAAATCCAGTACACCATGATTGGCGACCCGACCCAAGTCATCTCCCGCAACTTCGACGTGCTGATCGAAGAAGCTGGTCTGGCTGACCGTGGCACCTTCGTGATCAACCCTGAAGGTCAGATCAAAATCGTTGAGCTGAACGATGGCGGCGTTGGCCGTGACGCTTCCGAGCTGCTGCGCAAAATCAAGGCTGCTCAGTACGTCGCTGCTCACCCAGGCGAAGTTTGCCCGGCCAAATGGAAAGAAGGCGAGGCCACACTGGCTCCGTCCCTGGACCTGGTCGGCAAGATCTAAGTCTGTGACACACGCAATGCAGGGCGGGACTCCGCACCTACTCAAGTAAGCTGCACCGCCCAATAGAAAAGCCCGGGCGAGATTCGCTCGGGCTTTTTTTCGCCTCAAATAAAGTCAGGAGATCGCCCGTATGTTGGACGCCAATCTTAAAGCCCAGTTGAAATCGTACCTGGAACGGGTCACCCAGCCGATCGAGATCGTTGCATCACTCGACGACGGTGCGAAATCCCGTGAAATGCTCGACCTGCTGAAAGACGTTGCCAGTCTTTCGCACCAAATTACCTTGATCGACAGTGGCGACGATGCACGCAAACCGTCGTTCTCGATCAACCGCCCCGGTGCCGACATCAGCCTGCGTTTCGCCGGCATCCCGATGGGCCATGAATTCACTTCGCTGGTGCTGGCCCTGCTGCAAGTCGGCGGCCACCCTTCGAAGGCCAGTGTCGAAGTGATCGAACAGATCCGCTCGCTCAAGGGCGAGTTCAACTTCGAGACGTACTTCTCGCTGTCCTGCCAGAACTGCCCGGACGTTGTTCAGGCACTGAACCTGATGGCCGTGCTGAACCCGAATATCCGCCACGTCGCCATCGACGGCGCGCTGTTCCAGGATGAAGTCAACGATCGCAAGATCATGGCCGTGCCGAGCATTTACCTGAACGGCGAAAACTTCGGCCAGGGCCGTATGGGTCTGGAAGAAATTCTCGCCAAACTCGACACTGGCGCCATCGAGCGTCAGGCGGAGAAAATCAGCGCCAAGCAAGCCTTTGATGTGCTGGTGGTTGGCGGTGGCCCGGCCGGTGCTTCGGCGGCGATCTATGCCGCACGTAAAGGCATTCGCACCGGTGTGGCGGCCGAGCGCTTCGGCGGTCAGGTGCTGGACACCATGGCCATCGAAAACTTCATTTCCGTGCAGGAAACCGAAGGCCCGAAACTGGCGACCGCGCTGGAAGAACACGTCAAGCAGTACGACGTCGACATCATGAACCTGCAGCGCGCCGACAAGCTGATCCCGGGCAAGAATGGCGAGCTGCATGAAGTCCACTTCGCGAGCGGCGCGACCCTAAAGGCCAAGAGCGTGATTCTGGCGACCGGTGCGCGGTGGCGTGAAATGAACGTGCCGGGCGAGCAGGAATACCGCAACAAGGGCGTGGCGTACTGCCCGCACTGCGACGGCCCGCTGTTCAAAGGCAAGCGCGTGGCGGTGATTGGCGGCGGTAACTCCGGCGTCGAAGCGGCCATTGACCTGGCCGGTATTGTCTCCCACGTCACTTTGCTGGAATTTGACGTACAGCTGCGCGCCGACGCCGTATTGCAACGCAAGCTGCACAGCCTGCCGAACGTCACCGTGATCACCAGTGCGCTGACCACTGAAGTCACCGGCGATGGCCAGAAGGTCAACGGTCTGCGCTACAAGGATCGCAATACTGACGAGCTGCGCACTGTCGAGCTGGAAGGGATTTTCGTGCAGATCGGTCTGCTGCCCAACACCGACTGGCTCAAAGGCACCATCGAGCTGTCGCCGCGCGGCGAGATCATCGTCGACAACCGCGGTGAAACCTCGATCCCCGGCATCTTCGCCGCCGGTGACGTGACCACTGTGCCGTACAAGCAGATCGTGATTGCAGTAGGCGAGGGCGCCAAGGCTTCCCTCAGCGCTTTCGATCACCTGATTCGCACGTCGGCTCCGGCGTAAATCCCGGGCCTGAAAAAGAAAAACCCCATCAGCGATGATGGGGTTTTTTCTTTGCGGGGGTGCTTTCTACCCAGGTTCAGCTTTACAGCGGCGCCGGCTGGATGATCTCGACCCAGTAGCCATCCGGATCCTTGATGAAAGCCAGGCTCTTCATGCGGCCATCGGTCAGGCGCTTCTGGAAATCGCAGCCAAGTTCTTCAAAGCGCGCGCAGGCAGCGACGATGTCCGGTACCGAGATGCAGATGTGGCCGAAACCGCGCGGGTCGGTGTTGCCGTTGTGGTAGGCGAAATCAGCGTCGTTCTCGGTGCCGTGGTTGTGGGTCAGTTCCAGAATGCCGGGAATCGACTTCATCCACTCGGTGCGGGCGGCGGCGTCGGCCGGAATCTGCGATTTGTCGACCAGGGCGAGGAAGTACAGGCTGAATTCCGCTTCCGGGAAATCACGCTTCTCTACCAGCGAGAAACCCAGTACGCGGGTGTAGAAATCCAGCGACTTGGTGATGTCCTTGACGCGCAGCATGGTGTGATTGAACACGAAGTGGCGGGTTGCGCTGTCCGGGGTGGCGGTGACGCCAGGGAAGGTGTTCAGTTCTTGCAGGCTCATGGGCCCTCCGTAAAAAATTGGGGCGAGTGAATGGGCGCAATGATACGCATGCCTGGCAGCATCGCCAAACCGAAAGCGCGGGCTTGCCCTGCGAGCGGGCGGGCCTCAGACTTTACGGCTCAATCCGCGAGTGCCTCTGGTAATGATCCGACCGTTCAAATCGCTGTTCGTTTTCCTGGGTTTTTCTCTGCTGGCGCTCCCGGTCTTTGCCGAGGCGCCGAGCATCACCTGGCCCGCCGGCTGGGAAGTCGAGGCGTTACCCGAAACCTCCCCGCAAGTCTCCCGTCAACGCGCGGTGAAGACTGACGCCAATGGCAATCAGGTCATGGTGATGGAGTTGACGATGACCCGTGTGGAAAGTGGTCATCAGGTCAACTTGCAAGGCGTGTTGCTTGAGATGCGCAAGTCGGTGCAGAAAGACTTTTTCCAGAGCGGTTATCAGAGTGTCTGCAACAAGGTTCACGCGAGTACGCTGGGCTCGCTGACAGCGCTTGAGACCACTTGTACGGTGACTGAAAACGGCCGTCATGTGTTGTCGCAAACATTGGTTGCAGCGGTCGAGGCGGATAAAGCCTATGTACTTTCGTATGCAGGGCAGGCGGAGGTTTATAAGGCCAGCGGCGGCGACATAGTGGCTGCGCGAAACAGCTTGAAATTCTAGTCGTCTGTTCGGGGTCAGTCTGGTGTTAGATACCGGAACTGATTAAACATAAAGTTAATCTCCGGCTAACGGGGCAACATTCGGAAGCATAGTTTCAGCGCGAGAGCGATTTGAAACTCAACTTGCCCGCCAGAAAAATCGTTGCATTTGTTAAATATTGTCCGAAAAAAAGCCCTGCATATGCAGGGCTTTCATGTTTGCAAGGGATTAACCGCGCAACCAGGAGTCAACGGTGGCTGCACCGTATTGTTCCTTCCAGGCCTTCAGGCCGCGGTGATTGCCACCTTTGGTCTCGATCAGCTCGCCGGTGTGTGGATTCTGGTAGACCTTGACCACGCGAGCGCGGCGGGTTTTAGGTGCGGCGGTCAGTTGCAGACCGGATTTCGCCGGGTTCGGATCGAGAATGGCGATGATGTCTTTCAGGCCTTTGCCGTAGGTTTTCATCAGCCCCTGGAGCTTTTCTTCGAATTCGATTTCTTTCTTGAGCCCGGCATCGTTCTTCAACGATTCCAGCTGCTTGAGCTGTTCTTGAAGGGCCTTTTCAGCTGCACGAAATTCAGCGAGTCTGGACAATATCTTTACTCCAATAGTGTGTTTGGCTGATACCAACCGCAAACAAAGCTATAAGCCAAGAGCCTCGAAGCGACTCGGTGATAATGGCTCACCTGCCCATCTTGCAACAGGTAAGAAAAATTGTAGTAGTTAATGCGGCAAGAGTAAATCCTGACTTTTTCTTCATGTAACAACAAGGCTGTTTTGTATCAATTTGGTGCGGACTGTCGGCGAGTCAGGATTTATCCAGAGAAGTTAATGATGAGTTAATGCTTCGATGAAGTCTGCAGCCGGCATCGGCTTGCCGAAAAGGTAGCCCTGCAAAAAGTTGACATGATGGGTGGCCAGGTAATCGCATTGTGCTTGCGTTTCCACACCTTCGGCCACAATGCCCAAATCCAGCTTGGTCGAGAGCTCAATGATGGTGTCCAGAATGTGCCGGGACAGGGCATCTTTATCGATCATGGCGACGAATGTCTGGTCGATCTTGAGGAAGTCGACATTGAATGTTCTCAAGTAGCCAAGACTTGAATGGCCGGTGCCAAAGTCGTCGATCGCGATCTTCACGCCCATTGCACGCAGCTGCGCGAACAGTTGATGGGTAATGTCGGACGGCTCGATCAGTTCGCGTTCGGTCAATTCCAGGACCAGAGTGATGCTGCCGGGCCGAAAGGCTGACAAAAATTCACGGCAATCCTCAACCAGCTCAAGATCGCGGCAGTGGCTGGCGGTAATGTTGATGCCGATGTGGAAGGGCGCCTCGAAGGTTGGTGACAACGGCCCCAGTATGGCCGCGGTCTGCTGCATCAAGGCGCGGGTCATCGGTACGATCAGCCCGGAGTGTTCGGCAAACGGTATGAACAGGTCCGGACGCACCAAGCCTTCCTTGGGATGGTTCCAGCGCATCAGCACTTCCGCGCCCGACCACCGTTTACTGTCACCGTGCACCACCGGTTGAAAGTACGGAATGAATTCTCCTGCCTCCAATGCCCGACGCATCTCGTGACTGGGCGACGTCGAGCGCTTCTGCAGGGTGTAGCCGATCACCCCCGATACCGCACCAAAGAACATCAGCAGGCTGAACAATGGCGGATACTCTTCTTTCATGTAACGCCAGGTTTCTCCTGGCGCAAAAGCGGCTGTTACCGAGAACGCATAGTGCGATGAGTGCAAGGTACTTTGTGCAACCGGCAGCGCGGGCAGGGCGCCTTGATGCACTTTGCCGTCGGCGCTGAGCCAGTTGTTGCCGACTTGCAGGAGCAACAGTGTGTGTCGGCCGATCAGACGCAGGATGTTGCTCAGGTGATAGCCGTCCAGCGTGGTGAGCGCGCCGCCGCGGCCTTCGCTCAGGCGATAGACCAGCAGCGCGGTGTCAGGCGTGACCGGGTTGCCGTTCATGAGCCACAATTTGCCCTGGGCGTAATCGCCCGGATTCACGGCCTCCTTGAAGTCACCGAACAGCGAACTGCAATAGAGATTGTCGTCCCACACCAGATTGGTCGAGCGCACGAACGGGCGCCGGGTGACTTGTTCGCGTAAAGCCAGCTTGACGGTCTCGCAGGTCTGGCCGGCCAAAGGCAACAGTTCGCGGGCGGCTTGGGCGGTGTTGTCCAGCATCAATTCGAACTGACGCAGGGCTTCATCGGCGGTGTGTTGCGAACTCTGCTGAAGGGCGCGTCCGGCCTGCATATAAAGAATCACACTGCCGAGTGCGATCGGCAGCAAGCCGCACAGCAAAGTCATTATTATCCGGGTGCTGCGCTTGCGGCGGGGCCTGACAGTCAGTGGCATGGGCGCATCCTGTCGCAATGGAGTGGGGCTCTAGATGGCAGGCGAAGCGTGCGCGCAAAGCCCAGGGTCTGAGCCCATGATAGATGGCCAATGACGCCTGCGCTGCTCAACGGTAATCCAGCCGTGTTGCCAGTTGAATGAATGCCAGCGTGGCGGGCGATGCCTGGCGCTGATCCAGTACCGCCAGTCCGACCTGTCGAGTGACCGCAGGGGATAGCAGTCGCTTGACATAGCGCGGGTCTGGGTCGGAAGGCAACGAACCTTAGGCTACCACGGTCATCGCATCGCCCCGGCCAACGGCATCGAGGGTGTGAGCAACTGCGCGTAGCGATAGCGAATGTTCGGGCTCTGCCGGGCGGCGTTGAATAGGCGCGGAACTTTCTGGCGGGCATCTGGCTGTGCAACAAACCCCTTGCAGCGGGCCGAAAAAAGCGGATTTTATAGAGAGGGCAGACAACCCTATTTACGCTGTGTAGAATCGGGTTACGCATACAATAATAATCGTCTTCTGGCAGCAGAAGCCTCGCCCGCAAGAGCCTTGGGTCGACAATGAAGATATTCGGGTTTCAACTGATCTACGGTGACTTCCTCGCCCGCAGTGTGCGTGGCATCTCCTGTGCGCCACCCACCGGTCTCAGCATTACTGACAAATAACTCTGGTTAATTGATTAAGAATGATGAGGCGCCAACCATGGCAGATTTATACGAAAACCCAATGGGCCTGATGGGCTTCGAGTTCATCGAGTTCGCATCGCCCACACCTGGCACCCTGGAGCCGATCTTCGAGATCATGGGCTTCACCAAGGTCGCGACCCACCGTTCCAAGAACGTGCACCTCTATCGCCAGGGCGCGATCAACCTGATCCTCAACAACGAACCCCACAGCGTTGCTTCCTACTTCGCGGCCGAGCACGGGCCGTCGGTATGCGGCATGGCGTTCCGGGTCAAGGATTCGCAGAAGGCCTACAAACGCGCATTGGAACTCGGTGCCCAGCCAATCCACATCGAAACCGGTCCGATGGAACTTAACCTGCCGGCGATCAAAGGCATTGGCGGCGCGCCGCTGTACCTGATCGACCGTTTCGGCGAAGGCAGCTCGATCTATGACATCGACTTCGTGTTCCTCGAAGGCGTTGACCGTAACCCGGTCGGTGCCGGCCTGAAGATCATCGACCACCTGACCCACAACGTGTATCGCGGTCGCATGGCCTACTGGGCTAACTTCTACGAGAAACTGTTCAACTTCCGTGAAATCCGTTACTTCGACATCAAGGGCGAATACACCGGCCTGACCTCGAAAGCGATGACCGCGCCGGACGGCATGATCCGCATCCCGCTCAACGAAGAATCGTCGAAGGGCGCCGGGCAGATCGAAGAGTTCCTGATGCAGTTTAATGGCGAAGGCATCCAGCACGTGGCGTTCCTCACTGACGACCTGGTCAAGACCTGGGATCAGCTGAAGAAGATCGGCATGCGCTTCATGACCGCGCCGCCGGACACCTACTACGAAATGCTCGAAGGCCGCCTGCCGAACCACGGCGAGCCGGTCGATCAGTTGCAATCGCGCGGCATCCTGCTCGATGGCGCATCGGACAAGGAAGACAAGCGTCTGCTGCTGCAGATCTTCTCGGAAACCCTGATGGGGCCGGTGTTCTTCGAATTCATCCAGCGTAAAGGCGATGATGGTTTCGGCGAGGGCAACTTCAAGGCACTGTTCGAATCGATCGAACGTGACCAGGTGCGTCGTGGTGTACTCGCCACTGAATAATTAGCTGCACCGATAAAAAATGTGGGAGCGGGCTTGCTCGCGAAAGCAATCGTTCATTCAATACTTCAGTTGACTGATCCGACGCCTTCGCGGGCAAGCCCGCTCCCACATTTGTTTTGTGCTGCTTTTAAGGCCTGCGTTGGCGCATCAGATGCTTGAACCCTTCAAACACCAGTACTACCACGGCGAGCCAGATCGGGATGTAGGTCAGCCATTCGCCGGGTTTGATGCTCTCGCCGAGCAGCAGCGCCACACCGAGCAGCAACACCGGTTCCACGTAACTCAATAAACCGAACAGGCTGAACGGCAGCAAGCGGCTGGCAATGATGTACACCACCAGCGCCGACGCACTGATCAGGCCGAGCAGCGGAATCAGCCACGTCAGCGCCGGGTACTGGTCGAACACGCTGAAACCCTGTTCGCCGCCGCGCACAAACCAGTACGCCACCGGCAGCATCAGCGTCATGTCGACCCACAAACCGCCGAGGTTGTCGGTCTTGAGGTATTTGCGCAGCACGAAATACAACGGGTAACCGACGACCACCACCAGCGTCGCCCAGGAAAACCCGCCGACCTGATACAACTCGTTCAACACCCCGAGGCTGGCAAAAAACACCGCGACTTTTTGCAGGTACGACAGGCTTTCGCCATAAGCGATGCGTCCGGTCAGCACCATGGCCAGCGGTAACAGGAAGTAGCCCAGCGACACGTCGAGGCTGTAGCCATTAAGCGGCGCCCACATGAACAGCCACAACTGCACGCCGAGCAGCGCTGACGAAACGACCAAGCCACCGATCAACTTCGGTAGCGCAGGAATCCGACGCAGCAGCTCCAGCACCCGCCGCCATTCGCCGGACAGCAACATGAACACGGTCATGCAGGGCACGGTCAGCAGCATCCGCCAACCGAAGATTTCCACGCCGCTCAACGGGGTGAGCAACGAGGTGTAGTAATACATGACGGCAAACAGCGTCGAGGCTGTTACCGAGAGAGCGATACCTTTAGACAAACTGTCCTCGCGGGGGTGATGGTGAAACGGGGCGCGCAGGATACGTGGTTTTTGTGGTGAATATTGGCCGAGTGATCAATATTTCCAACATTCGACACAGGTCCCGTGAGAGCGGGAACCTGTGTCGAAGCATAGGTGCTTAAGCCTGATGCGGTTTGCGCCCCGACACAAAATGGCTCACATCATTAAACCCCGGCGTCGACGCATGCCCCGGCGTCACCAGCGAGTCGATAAACGCCTCATCCTCCGCCGTAATCTTCACCGCCTGCGCCTTGGTGTACGCATCCCACTGTTCTTCCGTGCGCGGCCCGACAATCGCCGACGTCACTGCGCCGTTGTTCAGCACCCAGGCAATCGCAAACTCGACAATGCCGACCCCGCGCTCTTTGGTGTATTGCTGAATCTGCTGGGCAATGCGCAACGATTCCACCCGCCACTCGGTTTCCAGAATCCGCTTGTCTTGCCGTCCGGCGCGGCTGTTGGCGTCCGGGGTCACGTCCGGTGCGTACTTGCCGCTGAGCACGCCACGGGCCAGCGGGCTGTAAGGCACGACGCCGAGGCCGTAAGTCTGGGCGGCGGTGATCTGCTCGGTTTCGGCCTGACGGTTGACGATGTTGTACAGCGGCTGGCTGATCACCGGGCGATCGACGCCGAGTTTGTCCGCCACGCGGATCACCTCGGCGATCCGCCAGCCGCGATAGTTCGACAGGCCCCAATAACGGATCTTGCCCTGGCGAATCAGATCGCCAATCGCCGAGATCGTCACTTCCAGCGGGGTGTTGTGGTCTTCGCGGTGCAGGTAATAGAGGTCGAGGTAGTCGGTGCCGAGCCGGGTCAGGCTGGCCTCCAGACCATTGAAGATGTGCTTGCGGCTCAAGCCGCTGCGGTTCGGCACGCCATCCACCGGGCCGAAACCGACTTTGGTCGCCAGCACCCATTCATGCCGATGACGGGCGATGGCTTCGCCGACGATCTCTTCCGAGCGGCCGTTGGTGTAGACGTCGGCCGTGTCGATGAAATTGATGCCCTGATCCCAGGCCTTGTCGATGATGCGCAGCGAGTCTTCTGCGCTGGTCTGCTCGCCGAACATCATCGTGCCGAGAGTGAGGGTGGACACCTGCAACCCCGAGTGACCCAGTGTGCGATAGCTCATGCCGAAATCCTTTTGTCGGTGGGAAAGCTTCCATCAAATACCAGAAGCGCCCGGCGCGGCAAAGTGAATTTATCGCCGCAACGCCTCGCAACGCTCGCGCAAAAACGCCTGCAACACCTTGACCCGTTCCGACACCTGCACCCGGTGCGGGCACAGCAGATTGAACGGCACGCTCTCGCCCAGCCAGTCATCGAATAGCGTCAGCAGCTGCCCGGCACGCACGTCTTCGGCCACGTCGAGCCAGGCCTTGTAGGCGATCCCGTGCCCGGCCAGCGCCCAGCGGCGGGCGACTTCGCCGTCGTCGCTGAGGTAGTCGCCGCGCACTTCGACCTCGACCGTTTCGTCCTCGCGATGGAAGCGCCAGGTGTTGTAGGGACGGCCGTTGCGCAGGTAGAGCAGGGCGCTGTGCTCGCTCAATTCGGCAGGATTGTGCGGTGTACCGTGGCGTTCCAGATACGCATGACTGGCGCAGGCCACGCGGCGATGCTCAGGCAGAATCGGTAACGCCACCAGCGTCGAATCACTCGGCACGCCAAAGCGCAGCGCCACATCCACCGTCTCGCGAAACAGATCCGCATGCCGGTCGTTGAGCAGCAATTGCAGTTGAATGTGCGGGTGCTCGCGCTTGAAATCGTCCAGCCACGGCAGCAACACGTTGCGCCCGAAGTCCGACGGCGCCGCCAGTTGCAACACACCGCTCAGGCCTTCGGTCTGTTGCTTCAGCGCCTGTTCGCCCTCGGCCAATGTGGCCAGTGCCAGGCGCACACTTTCCAGATAGCGTCGGCCCTCTTCGGTCAGACGCATGCTGCGCGTGGAGCGGGCGAACAGGCGGATGCCGAGGCGGGTTTCCAGGCGTTTCAGCGCGATGCTGGCGGCGGCCGGTGTCAACTCCAGCGCCCGGGCGGCGGCGGAAATGCTGCCGGAGTCGGCGGTACGGACGAAGATCTCAAGATCGAGAATCGAGCTCATTGGTAAAAATCCTTTAAAGATCCTTCCGATTTACCGGGATTTTTCTGCGATTGGCAACCGGGGAAGATGCAATCTCCTCAAGCCCACCGGAGAACTCTCATGAAACCATTCGACAACCAGACTGTTGTGGTCATTGGCGGCAGCAGCGGCATTGGCGCCGCCGTCGCGTCGAACGCCGCTGAACGAGGCGCCCGTGTTTATTCGGTCGGGCGCCGTGTTGAAACGTCCGAAACCCATGACGGTGTCCGTCACGAAACTGCCGATGTCACCGATGACGCTTCGCTGCGTCAACTGTTCGAACGCATTGGCGCCCTCGATCATCTGGTGATCACCGCCGGGCCGAGCGTCAGCGCCAAGCCTCTGGCCGACAGCGATCTGCTCCAGGCGCAGCAGGCCTTCGACGTGAAATTCTGGGGCACCTTGCGCGCCATTCAAGCGGCACTGCCGTACCTGAGCGAGCGGGCCAGCATCACCCTGACGTCGGGTTTGTTGTCACGCAAATTCGTAGCGGGGCAATTCATCAAGACCACGTTGAATGGCGCGCTGGAAGCTCTGGCCAAACAACTGGCCAAGGAGCTGGCGCCGCGCCGGGTCAACGTGATCAGCCCCGGCGTGACCGACACTGAAGCGTACGCCGGCATGGATGAGATCCAACGCACCGCGATGTTCGCCCGTACCTCGGCGGCGCTGCCGGTAGGCCGGATCGGCACGCCACAGGACCTGGCCGCCGCGTTTATGCTGGTCATGGAAAACGGCTTCATCAGCGGCAGCATCATTGATGTCGATGGAGGTGGATTGTTATGACCTGGCACTTCGATCACCTGGCGTTCAATGCGCCGGACGGGCAACCGATTCAGGACGTCTTCAATGTATTGCTGGGATTGACGCCGGGGCGGCGGCCGCCGTTTCCGTTTCCCGGGCGGTGGTTGTACCAGGATGGGGAGGCGTTGGTGCATGTGATTGAGCAGCCGGCGCTGGATGAGGCGGCGTTGAGTCATATTGCGTTTCGTACGGATGAAGACGCGGCGGTGGTTTTGAAGCGGGTGCAGGGCAGTGGACTGCCGTATCAGGTGGGGCAGGTGCCGGAGGATGGGATCTGGCAGATTTTTGTGCAAATGCCGGGGGGGTTAGTGCTTGAGCTGGATGCAAAAACCAGTGTGTGACGCTCGTTCCCACGCTCTGCGTGGGAACGCCTCCACGGACGCTCCGCGTTCGGCTTTGGAAGGGACGCGGAGCGTCCCGGGCTCCATTCCCACGCAGAGCGTGGGAACGATCTGGAGTGGGGTGTTTAAGTGTGGTGTTTAAAGGACACGTTCAGACACGCACCTCAGGCTACACAACCTTGCGTCGTTGCCTACGACTGCGCCAGAATCCGCCGGCTTGTGCGCTTATGGGCCGGGTTTTATCGTTGTCCCGTCGCTGAAAAACGGCGATGGGGTTTGGTAGCCCGGTTCTGACTTGTTGCGCAATTCACCGTATTCGGACGCGTATCCGTCCGTGCTTTTATGGTGGCCATGCGTGGGGCGTTTTCGAGCGCGCCGGTTCTCCAAGTCACCGGTCTACCAACCCGTGCATGGCCACCACCTCTTCGTTTGGTAGCGAAGTTTGATGGCTCCATTTTTCTGATTTGGAGATTCAAACGTGATCAAACCAACACCCAACCCACCCGAAGCCGATTCAACGTCCCCCTACGAAACCCTCGACTCCAAGAAATTCCACGAAGCCGCCGAGCGCGCCCTCGATCACTACCTCAATCCGCTGCTCCCCAGAAAACCGCTGCTCAAACCCAACACCCGCTACCTCATCGCCCCGGGCATCGACAACGAAGAACTGCTGGCCGACGCCTCTGAAACCCTGACTTGCGCGAAAACCATGGCCACCGACTTCGCCGGGCTGGTGGACGGCTCGCAGCGGCACGTGCTGCTGGGCATCGCGCAACTGATCATGCTGGGGGAACTGGCGGTGAGTCGGGCGCTGGATAATTTGGAGGTGGCCGCCGGCGAAGTTCTATAGATGAACTGAGGCCCAATAAAACGGGTCTCTAAAGCTGTACGGTGAATACAAGCTGAAGGTGTTTTAGCAAACGCCCCGAATTGTTCGGAGCGTTTGTTTTTGAGCTTAATCTTTTACCTGAACATTTCGAAACCGTTTGTTCCCGACTTTACTTGAGGCTGAATTTTTTGGAGTCCGCGGATGTCTTTGTACTGAACAACCGTCGGACCCTGCCCAACCGAAACTGCGTCTGGCCCAGCTTCGATCACAACTCCAGACACCTCACCGGAGGCTGTCGTGATTTTATAAAGCGAACCCAATTCAAAACTGTTGCGATCGATGCTCATTGCCGTACTCCTTGTGACTTTCAAGAAGTACCAGCTTCGGCGCGGGCGACGATTTTGGCACCTGTAATTTCTGACAGTTTTTTATACGCTTTCGAGATTGAGTCGAGAACCTGATCACTACTTTGGGTTGCTGGGTCCAAGACTCCGCGTGGGAACGATCTAAATGAAAAACGGCCCGTAATGGGCCGTTTCTGTATTTCGACTAAGGCTTAAGCCCGCAACGTCCGCGTCATCCGCAACGCCAGCAGGCTCCCGCCAACAATCACACCCGCCAGCAGATACAGCGCCGCATCGGTCGACCCGGTGCTGTCCTTGACCCAACCCACGAGGTAAGGGCTCAGGAACCCGGCCATCTGTCCCATAGAGTTGATCAACGCCAGCCCACCCGCCGCAGCACCCGCGCTCAACATGGCAGTCGGCACCGGCCAGAACATCGGCAGACCGGTCAGCGCACCCATGGTCGCAATGGTCAAACCGAGAATCGCAATCGCCGGATTTGCCGCGAAGTTCACGGCGATCAGCAGACCGACAGCGCCCATCAACATCGGCACCACCAGATGCCAGCGGCGTTCTTTACGCAAGTCCGCCGAACGACCCACCACCAGCATGAATACCGCCGCCAGCAGATACGGAATCGCACTCAACCAGCCAATCACCAGGTTGTCGCTGAAGCCGAGGTTCTTGATGATCGACGGCAGCCAGAAGTTGATCGCGTACACGCCGCTCTGGATGCAGAAGTAGATCAGGCCGAAGGCCCAGATGGCCGGGTTCTTGAACACGGCAATCAGCGAATCGGAAGTGGTTTTCGGTTTGTTCGCCAGGTCTTCGGCCTGATCCGCTTCCAGCACCGCACGCTCATGCGGGGTCAGCCATTTGGCGTTGGCGAAGTTGTCGCTGAGCAGGAAGTAGGCGAGTGCGCCCAGCACCACGGTTGGAATGCCTTGCAGCAGGAACATCCACTGCCAGCCGGCCAAACCACCCTGGCCGGCGGCGAAGTGGTTGAGGATCCACCCGGAAAACGGGCTGCCGAGCAGGCCGGACACCGGGATCGCCGACATGAACAACGCCATGATCCGGCCACGGCGGAAGGTCGGGAACCACTGCGAGAGATACAGCACAACACCTGGGAAGAATCCGGCTTCGGCGGCGCCAGTGAACAGGCGCAGGGTGTAGAACTGGGTTGGCGTGGTGACGAACAGCAGGCAGGTCGACAGCGTGCCCCAGGTGATCATCATTAGCGCAATCCAGCGCCGTGGGCCGAACTTGGTCAGCGCCAGGTTGCTCGGTACGCCGCACAGCACGTAGCCGATGAAGAAGATACCGGCACCGAGGCCGTACACGGTTTCGCTGAATTTCAGCGCATCGAGCATCTGCAGCTTGGCAAATCCAACGTTGACCCGGTCGAGGTAGTTGAACAGGTAGCAAATGAAGATGAAGGGGATCAAACGCAGGGTGATGCGTTTGTAGACGGCATTTTTATCGTCAACGATGGTCTGGGCGGCAGCGGCGCTCTGCGACATGGCGGCTCTCTCTTTATTATGATTTTTTGCGATGCAAAGGGTAACGTTGATCGCCCTGAGAGTCTCGGCCACCTTTGGCCGGATTGTCTTTGTGCCTGAGCACAGGGTTTGCTGCCAGACCCTGTGCGGGTGAACAACCGTCCGCGCCTGTTTTCAAGGATTTCAGCCCTTATGTTCGAACTCGATCACGACCTCGCCCAGGACATCGTCGACCGGGCCATGGCCATTTTGCCGTACAACGTCAACGTCATGGACAGCCAGGGCTTGATCCTCGGCAGTGGCGAGCCGGATCGGATCAACACCCGCCACGAAGGCGCGCAACTGGTGCTGGCCAACGGGCGAGTGGTGGAGATCGACGCGCAGACGGCGGTGCATCTCAAAGGCGTGCAGCCGGGGATCAATCTGCCGTTGTTGCTCGATCAGCGGTTGATCGGTGTGCTCGGCATTACCGGCGAACCGGAGCAGCTGCGCACTTACGCCGAACTGGTGCGCATGACCGCCGAAATGCTGGTCGGCCAGCGCAATCAGCAATCCGAACAGCAATGGCGGCGGCAACGTTGTGATGATTTACTGGCCTTGCTGCTGAGCGAGGCGGGGGATTCGCCAAGGCTGATCGACGAGGCCCAGCAACTCGGGCTCAAGCCGCAACTGACACGAGTGCCGTATCTGTTCGAACTGGGTCTGGAACACGGACCGGGGCAAACCGTCGAGGCGCTGAGTGCCTGGCTGATGTCGCGTTATCCGGACAGTTGGTGCGTGAGTTCGGCCAAGTCGTCACTGCTGTGGTGCCGGCCGGCGAGTCAGAACGTCGAGCATGATCGACTGCTGGAAAAACTCGATGGCTTGGGCTGGAACATCCTGCGCATTGCGGTCGGCGGGCAGGCCGATGGGCTGGCCGGGCTGCGCCGTTGTTATCGACGGGTCGGCGATTTGCTCGCCTATGGCCGCGAAGTGCTGCCGCGCTCACGGTTGCTGACCCTCAATCGCTATCGCTTGCCGGTGATGCTCTGGCGCCATCGCAACGACGATGCGCTGGATGAATTGCTAAAACCGTTACGCAAGGTCATCGCCAAGGACAGCAACGGCCAGTTGCTCGCGACCCTGCGCAGCTGGTGCGATCACGACGGCCAGAGCCAGGCCTGTGCCGATGCCTTGGGGATTCACCGCAACAGTCTGCGTTACCGGATGGAGCGGATTGCCGAGTTGAGTGGGGTCGATCCTCTGAAACTCGATGGCATGCTGGCGCTGTATCTGGGTGTGCAATTGCTGCCGCAGACTGAGTCGACTGCATGAGGTGTTCGTGAGGGCCCTATCGCTGGCAAGCCAGCTCCCACAAGTATCCGGGCGTGCACAAAATATGTGAACGATGCAAAAACCTGTGGGAGCTGGCTTGCCAGCGATAGGGCCGGGACATTCAGCATCCATTCCAGAGCCTTTGTGAAAATGAACAATAAACGCCAATCCAACTTGTGCAGCGGACAGGCGTCAACGGGCAAGGCGACTGGCAGCATGAGGGGCATTGGAACTGGAGAATTCGCATGAAAATCGTCATCGCCCCCGATTCGTTCAAGGACAGCCTGAGTGCTCAAGGCGTTGCAGAAGCCATTGCGCTGGGCCTGGCGCAGGTCTGGCCGCAGGCGACGCTGGTCAAGTGCCCGATGGCTGACGGTGGCGAAGGCACGGTGGAGTCGATTCTCGCCGCCTGCGAAGGCGAACTGCGCCGCACCCGTGTGCGCGGCCCGTTGGGCGCAGCGGTTGAAGCCGCGTGGGGCTGGCTGCCGCACAACCACACCGCGATCATCGAAATGGCCGAAGCCAGTGGATTGCAACTTGTGCCGCCGGGGCAGCGTGATGCGTGCATCAGCAGCACCTTTGGCACGGGTGAGCTGATCCGTGCAGCACTGGATGCCGGCGCACAACGGGTGATCCTGGCCATCGGTGGCAGCGCCACCAACGACGGCGGTGCCGGCGCGATGCAAGCGTTGGGGGTGAAGTTGCTGGATGCTCAAGGGCAATCATTGGTGCCGGGCGGATTGGCGCTGGCGCAACTCGCACGACTGGACCTGAGCGAACTCGACCCGCGACTGGCGCACGTCCGGTTCGACATCGCCGCCGACGTCAACAATCCGCTGTGTGGCCCCCACGGTGCCTCGGCGATTTTCGGCCCGCAGAAGGGTGCATCCCCGGCGCAAGTGCAGCAACTGGATCAAGCCCTCGGTCACTTTGCCCAATTGTGCGCGCAGGCGTTGGGCAAGGATGTTCAGGACGAGCCGGGCAGCGGTGCCGCGGGTGGACTGGGTTTTGCCGCCAAGGCGTTTCTCGGTGCGCGATTCCAGGCCGGTGTCGAAGTGGTCGCCGAGCTGGTCGGACTGGCCGACGCAGTAAAGGACGCAGATCTGGTGATTACTGGAGAAGGGCGCTTCGATGCCCAGACCCTGCGCGGCAAAACCCCGTTTGGCGTGGCGCGGATCGCCAAGCATTACGGCGTACCGGTGATCGTCATTGCCGGGACTTTGGGCGAGGGCTATCAAGCTCTTTACGATCACGGTATCGACGCAGCATTCGCCATCACCAGCGGCCCGATGACCCTCGAACAGGCTTGCGCCGAAGCACCGCGTCTGTTGCGCGAACGTGCCACCGATATTGCCCGCGTCTGGCGCATGGCAACTCCGGCCTGACCTGTCACCCATCATCTAAACCGTCGGGTGTTTCAATAGCGAAACACTCGCAATAATTAGAAAAATATTTGCTCTTTACCTGCAAAATTCCTCAAGCCTGGCCGATACAGAGATCAGGCGCGCACAAGACTTCCTGAAACAGTGACGCCGGACTGAAGCCCGCACAAGGGCCAGTGAACAGGGCATGGACGCTAGTAGTTTCAACTATCCGAGAGTCCTCCTATGTCCTTGCGTAATCTGAATATCGCGCCCCGTGCCTTCCTCGGTTTTGCCTTTATTGCCCTGCTGGTGATTGTGCTCGGCGTGTTCGCCGTCAACCGCATGTCGATCATCCGTCAGGCGTCCGTCGAGATGCAGACCAATCAGTTGCCCAGCGTTACTTATCTTGGGGTGATGACGGAAAACGTATTGCGTCTGCGGATTCTATCGTTCCGGATTCTGGTCAACCGTGAAGCTGCAGGCCTGCAGGAAGCACAGACTCGCATCGGCGTGCTGGTGGACAAAGTGCGCAGCGCCCAGGCCGCTTACGCCGCGTTGCCCGCTGAGAGTGAAGAGCGTGCGCAATATCAGGCCTTCGCGACGACGCTGGACAACTATCTGCAAGCCCAGAACCAAATGATGGATTTGTCGCGTCAGGACAAGCTCGAAGAGATGCGCGCCTTGATCAACACGAAGATCAAGGACGGCACGGACCAGATGGGTGAGCAGCTCAATAAACTCATCGCGATCAATGCCGCCGGGGCAAAAGACGCCTCCATTCAGGCCGGCGAGCATTACGACAGTGCCATTACCGGAATCGTCATCGTCGCAGTGATCGCCGCATTGGCCACGGTGTTGCTGGCCTGGTTGCTGACCCGCAGCATCGTCACTCCGCTCAACCGTGCCGTGGCGGCCGCGCAAACCATTGCCGGCGGCAACCTGACCAAAGCCATCGAAATCGACGGCAAGGACGAGCCGGCGCGCCTGCTTGAAGCCTTGGCCGCGATGCAGACCAACCTGCGCAAGACCATCGAGCAGATTGCCGGCTCCGCCACGCAACTGGGCGCCGCCGCCGAAGAACTCAGCGCCGTGACCGAAGAAGCATCCCGTGGCTTGCAACAGCAGAACGACGAAATCGAACAGGCCGCCACCGCCGTAAACGAAATGACCGCTGCAGTGGAAGAGGTGGCACGCAACGCAGTGTCGACCTCTGAAGCCTCGAACCAGTCGACCCACGCCGCCCGTGAAGGTCGCGATCAGGTGGTGAAAACCGTCGACGCGATCCAGACCATGACCCACGACGTGCAAAACACCGCGCAAATGATCGAAGGCCTGGCCGCTCAGGGGCGCGACATCGGCAAAGTGCTGGACGTGATTCGCGCTATCGCTGAGCAGACCAACCTGCTGGCGCTCAACGCCGCCATCGAAGCGGCGCGTGCCGGTGAAGCGGGACGCGGTTTCGCCGTGGTAGCGGATGAAGTTCGCGCCTTGGCCCATCGCACCGCGCAGTCGACCCAGGAGATCGAAAAAATGGTCGCCGGCATTCAGAACGGCACCGGTGAAGCAGTCGAGTCGATGCAGCAAAGCAACCAGCGCACCCAGACCACTCTGGAAATGGCTCGCGCCGCCGGCGTCGCACTGGAGCAGATCACTCAATCGATTCACCAGATCAACGAGCGCAACCTGGTGATCGCCAGCGCCTCGGAAGAGCAGGCGCAGGTGTCCCGCGAGGTCGACCGCAACCTGGTCAACATTCGCGACCTGGCCACCCAATCGGCCGCCGGGGCCAACCAGACCAGCGCCGCGACCCACGAACTGTCGCGCCTGGCGGTGGATTTGAATGCGATGGTGGCGCGGTTTGTGATTTGACCTAGGGTGAAGGCTGGAGACCGCGCAATCAGGAGACGTACATGCGCTATTCAGCCTTGACCCAACGAATCGCCGGGGAGGGAGCAGCAGCCTGGCGGATTCACGACCGAGCGCTGGAGCTGCGCGCCGAAGGGGTCGATGTGTTGCTGCTGTCGGTGGGTGATCCGGATTTCGATACGCCGCTGCCGATCATCCACGGCGCCATCGACAGCCTGCTGGCGGGTGATACTCATTATTCCGAAGTGCGCGGCCGGCTGGAGCTGCGCACGCTGATCGCCGAGCGCCATCGGCGCAGCAGCGGTCAGGACGTGGATGCCGGGCATGTGATCGTGCTGCCCGGCGCGCAATGCGCGGTGTATTCGGTGGCGCAATGTCTGCTGGATCCGGGTGATGAGGTGATCGTCGCCGAACCCATGTATGTCACCTACGAAGGCGTGTTTGGCGCTTGCGGCGCGACCGTGGTGCCGGTGCCGGTTCGCCCTGAGAACGGTTTTCGCGTTGACCCGGTGGATGTCGCAGCGCGGATCACTCCGAGGACGCGGGCCATGTTGCTCAACAGTCCCAACAATCCTTCCGGTGCGAGTCTGTCGCTGTTGATCTGGCAGGCGCTGGCGGCCCTGTGCGTCCGTCATGACCTGTGGCTGATCAGCGACGAGGTCTACAGCGAATTGTTATACGAAGGCGAGCACATCAGCCCGGCGAGCCTGCCGGGCATGGCCGAGCGCACGGCGACCATCAACAGCCTGTCCAAATCCCACGCCATGACCGGTTGGCGCATCGGCTGGATGATCGGGCCGAAACCGTTGGCCGAACATCTGGTGAATCTGTCGTTGAGCATGCTGTTCGGGCTGCCGGATTTCGTGCAGAAAGCGGCGCAGATAGCGCTGGAGAAAGATCTGCCGGAAGTGACGCAGATGCGCGAGGAATACCGCTTGCGTCGGGATCTGGTGTGCGAGCGCTTGCGCGGCTGTCCGGGGTTGTACCCGATCAAACCGGATGGCGGGATGTTTGTGATGGTGGACGTGCGTCAGACCGGGCTCGGCGCGCAGGACTTTGCCGAGCGGCTGTTGGAAGGTTATGGGGTTTCGGTGCTGGCAGGTGAGGCGTTCGGGCCGAGTGCGGCGGGGCATATTCGCATCGGGTTGGTGGTGGACCGGGTGAAGCTGGCGGATGCGTGTTCAAGGATTGCCCTTTGTGCTGCGCAGCTTCTCCAAGTGCGCAGTGCCTGACCGCTTACGCTGATCGTTCCCTGAGGGTTTACTCCTGATCGTTCCCACGCTCTGCGTGGGAATGCCTCAAGGAACGCTCCGCGTTCCAGCTCTGGAAGGGACGCGGAGCGTCCCGGGCTGCATTCCCACGCGGAGCGTGGGAACGATCAACGTGAAGGATTCACCAGGTTGGCGGGTTTTTCACCGGCCAACGCCGCCAACAGATTCTCCACTGCACACCGCGCCATCGCTTCGCGCGTCTCATGGGTCGCCGAACCCATGTGCGGCGTCGCCACCACGTTGTTCAGCTGCAACAACGGCGAGTCATGATTCAGCGGCTCGCGCTCGAACACATCAAGCCCCGCCGCGCGAATCCGGTTATGCCGCAAGGTGTCGATCATTGCCGCCTCGTCTACAACCTTGCCCCGTGAGATGTTGATAAAGATGCTTTCCGGGCGCATCAACGCAAACTGTTCAGCACCGATCAAACCTTCAGTCTGCGCCGTCAACGGCAGGGTCAGGCAGATAAAATCCGCCTGCTGCAACAGGTCCTTAAGACTGCGGTACTGCGCATCGAAGCGCGCCTCGACCGCCGGTTTGCGCGACTGGCTGTGATAGATCACCGGCATCCCGAACCCGAAATGCCCGCGCTGCGCCAACGCCTCACCGATCCGCCCCATGCCGATGATGCCCAGCGTCTTGCCGTGCACGTCTGTACCGAAATGCGCTGGGCCGATGCTGCGATGCCAGTGGCCGCCGCGCACCATGTTCGCCAGTTCGACCACGCGCCGGGCGGTGGCCAGGATCAGTGCGAATCCGGTGTCGGCGGTGGTTTCGGTGAGCACGTCCGGGGTGTTGGTCAGCAGGACCTTGCGCCGGGTCAGGTAGTCGATGTCGTAGTTGTCGACACCCACCGAGACGCTGGAAATCGCTTCGAGCTGCGGCGCCAGATCGAGTAGCGACGCGTCGAGTTTCAGGCTCGCACCGAGTAATCCGTGAGCACCGGGCAGGGCGTCGCGCAGTTTCATCAGACCGTCGGCGTCGAGGCTGTCGATCAGCGTCACCTCGACCTGTTCCTCAAGGCGCGCCATCAGTGCCGGCGACAGTTTTTTGTACAGCACAACCTGCTTTTTCATCGCAGTCATCTCTCCATCAATTCAGGAATGGGCCGGCTGCGGACGCGGTGCGACGCGCTTGGCCGTCACCCGGTCGCTGGCGCCGGGCTTGAGAAAAATCGTCAGCACCACCGAGAGCATCAGCGCGCCACTCATCAACAGATACGAAGCGCCGGGCGAACCGGTGGAGCTGTTCAGGTAACCGACCAGATATGAACCGCCGAACGAACCGAGAGCACCCATGCTGTTGATCAGCGCCATGGCGCCGCCGGCAACGTTGGCCGGCAGAATCTCCGGGACGATGGCGAAGAACGGCCCGTAGGGTGCGTACATGCAGGCGCCGGCAATCACCAGCAGCGTGTACGACCACCAGAAATGCTCAGCGCCCAAGGCGTAGGAGCCGTAGAACGCCACCGAAGCAATCAGCAGCGGCGGCCAGACGAAGCGTTTGCGCTTTTGCAGTTTGTCCGAGCCCCAGGACACCAGCAGCATGCCGATCACTGCCGCCAGATAGGGCAGGGCCGACAGCCAGCCAGCCTCGATCATGTCCATCTGCGCGCCGGCCTTGAGGATCGATGGCAGCCACAACACGAAGCCGTAGACGCCGATGCTCCAGCAGAAAAATTGCAGCGCCAGAATGATCACCTTCGGCGAACGAAAAGCTTCTGCGTAGTTCTTCACCGCTTTGATCCCGACCTGTTCGGCGGCGAGAGCGCTTTCCAGATCGTGCTTCTCCTGATCGCTGAGCCACTTGGCCTGGGCCGGACGATCATCGGCCAGCTTCCACCAGATAAACGCCCAGAGCACCGCCGGCAGGCCTTCGATGATGAACATCCAGCGCCAGCTGAAATGCTGCACCAGATACCCCGAAACCACCGACATCCACAGCATCGTTACCGGGTTGCCGAGGATCAGGAAGGTGTTGGCTCGCGAGCGTTCGGCACGGGTGAACCAATGGCACAGGTACACCAGCATCGCTGGCATCACCGCCGCTTCGACCACACCGAGCATGAAGCGGATGACGATCAGCCAATAGGCGTTGGAAACCACGCCGGTCAGCGTGGCGAGCCCGCCCCAGAGAATCAGGCTGACGAAGATCAGCTTCTTCACGCTGTGCTTTTGCGCGTAGATCGCGCCGGGCACCTGGAAGAAAAAGTAACCGAGGAAGAACAGCGCGCCGAGCAGCGAGGACAGGCCCGGCGTGATCATCAGGTCGGCGGCCATCCCGGAGGCGGCAGCGAAGCCGTAATTGGCGCGATCCAGGTACGCCAGGCTGTAGGTGATGAACACGATCGGCATGATGTACCACCAGCGGCGGGTGGCGAGGGTTGCGGTTTTCATGGTCTTGCTCCTGAGCTTGTTGTTTTTGTCGCAGCAGGTTCAATTGATTGGTTGTTGCTCGTTCCCACGCTCTGCGTGGGAATGCCTCCGGGGACGCTCCGCGTCCCATGTGACGCAGAGCGTCACGGGCTGCATTCCCACGCAGGAGCGTGGGAACGATGAGCTAGAAGTTCGGATCGGGTCGGCAAACCCTCCATGTCTCCACGGCTCTGCACCGCCCGACTGCCAATCCAGTTGGCACGACTGACCGCCTCGGGAAAGCTCCGGTGCTCCAGCAGGGCACTGATCATCCCGACCGCAAATCCATCGCCGGCGCCCACCGTATCGACCACGGTTTCGACCGGCACCCCGGCGACAAATCCCTGATCCAGGTGGGTGCGGTAATACGCACCTTGAGGCCCGAGCTTGATCGCCACGGCTTCGGCACCCTGATCGAGATAGAACGCGGCGATATCCGCCGGGTCTTCAAATCCGGTCAGCAGGCGGCCTTCGCTCAACCCCGGCAAAACCCAGTGAGCGAGAGCGGCGAGTCGGTTGATCTCGGTGATCATCTCCCGCTCGCTGGCCCACAGGCTCGGGCGCAGGTTCGGGTCGAACGACACGCTGCGCCCGGCATTGCGCATGCGGGTCATCAGCTCACGGGACATTTCCCGTGCCGACCCGGACAGCGCCGGCGGAATCCCGGTGGCGTGCAGATGCCGGGCGCCGAGCAGTGTCGGGGTGATCGACTGCGGCGACAGATGACTGGCCGCCGAGCCACGACGAAAGTACTCGACCGTCGGATCGCTGCCGTCATCGTTGCGCGACTTGAGCTGGAAACCAGTCGGGTGAGCGTTGTCGACTTCGACATGGCTGCAGTCCAGGCCTTCGCGGGCCAGGGTTTCGACGACAAAGCGTCCCAGTGAATCGGCTCCGACACGGCTCAGCCACGCCACCTTGAAACCCAAGCGCGACAATCCTATGGCAACGTTGCTGTCGGCCCCGGCAATCCGTTTGTGAAACTGCTCGACGCAGGCCAGATCACCGCTTTGTTCGGCGACAAACATGGCCATGGTTTCGCCGAACGACAGAATATCGATCTCAGACATGAGCAGGCTCCAGGCGGGACTGACCGAGGCGGGCGAGGGCGGCGACGTGTTCGGTGGTGACTTGCACCAGGTCATCGCCCTGCAACGGGTATTCGGCGGCGCGCATGACCCCTTGGGCCATGTGCCGCAGCAGTTGTTCCCACAGATGCAGGTCGGTGGCGGCGGGCGGCACGGCCACCAGTTTGCCGTCGGCGCGGCGGGCCACGGCTTTGCAATGCACGTAACCGACGTGACGGCCCAACAGTCGTGCGGCGCTGATGGCGGACTGGTCTTGCCACTGCCAGTTGCCGATGTCGAAGGTCATCTTGATCGGCAGGTTGTGTTGCTCGACGGCCGCGAAGAAACGTTGAAACGGTTCGATGCGCCCGCCGTGCAAGGTCTGATCGTTCTCCACCAGCAGTTGCACCGGGCTCTGCGCGAGGATTTGCCCCAGCGTCTGCAGATCGTTGTTGTCGGTGAAGAAACCAAGGGAAACCTTCAGCCACTTCGAGCCGAACGCTTCAGCGTTCTGCAACGCAGTGATGAGTTCGGGGTTGGGCCTTGATTGACCGGCCAGCCACAGTTCGGTGGGCGAGGAATAGATGCTTTGCAGACCTTCGGCTTGTGTGGCGGCGGCAAGTTGTTCGGGGACTTCGTTGGTCAGCAGTTCTTCGCGCCATTCGATGCGATGGGCGCCGGCAGCGGCCAACACTTCGATGAACGAAGCCTGACCATTGCGGCGAACAAGATCGGCACCGTAGCTGGACAGGCTGATGGAAACGGCAGGTTTATTCATTGTTATCTACCTCTGAAACCGGTTTCATTTTTGTTCAAAAAAAATCAGTAAATTGTGTGTCGTTCTTTCGGGCCTCGTCGCTGGCAAGCCAGCTCCCACAGATACGGGATCGTTCACGAAACTTAAGTACACCCGATTACCTGTGGGAGCTGGCTTGCCAGCGATGGGGCCAGATCAGTCAGCCGATTTCCCTTGGGTCGAACCGCGCTCAATCAGCACCGGCGCAAAATCCAGCGTCCGCGCCGCTTCATCATCCCCACGCAACCGCTTGAGCAAGCACTCAAACGCCCGCGCACCAATCTCCTCCGTCGGCTGAGCGAGGGCGGTAATCCCGCTGCCCACCAACGGATACCAGTCCAGATCATCCAGCGCGATCAGCCCGACATCCTCGAACAACCGGCAGCCAATCTCGCGTAAAGCCAGGGTGCAGGCGAGCGCTGCCACGCCATTGGCGCAGAACAAGGCTTTCGGGCCGTTATCAGGTGTGTTCAAAAAGGTTTGAAGATCGTTCGCAAGGCTCGAACCGGTTTCCAGCACCGCACCACGCATGTCTTCGCGCTGGCCAATCTGCTGCTGAAAACTGCTGACCCGCTCAACCCGCGAACTGGTGCCGTCATAAGGCTCCGTCACCAGCAGCACATCGCGATAGCCGCGCTGCTGAAGATGTTCGAGCGCCATTTCGACGGCTTGCGGGTTGTCCAGCCCGACCATATCGCTGTTCAGCCCTTCGACCTTGCGATCCACCAGTACCAGCGGCATTTCCCGCTTCAACTCATCCAGTTCATCTCGATGATGGCCCAGGGTGTTCACGATCAGTCCTTCGATGTTGTAGGAGCGCAGTAGCGCCAGGTGCTGACGTTCCTGCTCGTCATCGCGGTCGGTGTTGCACACCACCAGGCTGTAACCGTGCCGGCGGCAGGCGGTTTCCACGCCGTGCATCACGGCAATCGAATAAGGGTTGCGGATATCGGCCACCAGCATGCCGATCAGGCGCGTGCGGCCGCGTTTCAGGCCTCGGGCCATTTGATTGGGGCGATAGCCGAGTTCGGCAATCGCCTGCTCGATGCGCTGGGCAATGGCATCGGAGAGCAGAGCGCGGTCATCGCCGATAAAACGCGAGACGCTGGCCTTGGACACACCGGCGTGTTCGGCAACGTCGAGCATGGTCACGCGGCTGCGCTGGGCGGCGGAGAATTCGTTCACGGATGGGTCTTCTTATTGTCTGAAACCGGTTTCAGAAGACACCATTTATATGGCAGCCGTCAACTGATGTCTTGGGAATGAAGTTGAATCTGCTTCACGGTTTCCGACGGACGGTGGTTTTACCTGTCAGATCTGACAGTAGGCAACCACGGGATACGGGCGCTTAATTTCTTGCACGTGAAGGGCGAATGAAGAGCGAGAAGTGATCCATGTCAGCAGATGATCCCCGCGCCACAAGCAACGATCTCTTCGCAGGCATTTTACTCGATCTGCCTGGATTCGAAGGCGTCGACCCGTTGGATCCAGCCGGGACATTGCCGCCGGATGCGAAGCAAAACGGAATTGTCTGCATCATCAATATCTGGCCAGCGTTTCCTACACTTCCAAATACGCGTATTGATCGTGTCGAGATCTTTATCGTCGGCAATCCGAATTTCGTTGCATGGGCCGAATATGGTGCTGCCGACTATGCCCCCGAATTTCATATTCGAGTCAGGCCGGATTTGCTTCCCGATCTGCCTACATTTGAAATTTATTACACCGTGCGCTCGGTCAACCAGACAACGTCGCAACCACGGCGCCTGACGTTTGGGATTACACCGCCACCTCAGTTATTGAAAGAAGCAACCTTTCCCGATGCAACTCTTTGGGGATATATAGGCTGTAAAAAAAACAACCCTCTGGATCCAGATGCTTTATTTATCTGGGAGGGAATACGCATTCTGATTCCATTCAATGATCTGTTTCAGCGAGGCGATGTGATCAGTCTTGCCTGGCAGGGATGGAATTCGTTGAATGGATCGGGAGCTGCGTTAACCCCCGAATTTTTTTTTACCGCTCCGGTAACGGATGTGGCCAACAAACGGCCGGTCTTGATTGTAATAAGACCGTTCGCTGCACACATCGAACCTATGCGTGAGAACCATTCAGCGACGGCTAAGTATCTGTTAGTGCGAAATGGAATTCCAGAATTCAGTTCTTTTACGGGGCTGGTGAAAATAGACAGAGTGATTCCTGGCACGAGTGGTTTTTGTTCGGATGCAAGCTGGATGAAATAAACATGTTGTTGTAACAGAAAGACGACTGCTGTCGGCGATAACGCCCTTGTCGATGAAGGAAGTATTGATATCCATTGTTCAGAGTACTGGAGAACACACATGACAAGTTTTCAAACTGGAACCGCGGGGCAGGGTGGTGGGACCCTTTCTGCTCCTTTACCTGAATTGCCAGATGGCCGAGGCCCTGACGGGGATATCGTTCCCGTTACTGCCATTCCGGTGGGCGGGCCGCTTCAGCTATTACTGGATACAACCGTTCCTGATAACCGGCAAAATGGCGATCAGGTGGCAATAGATATAACTCGAACCCAGCCGCCTACCGTTCCGACCCCCGCAGACTACACAAGGCTGCCACGCGTGACCCTGCCGGATATGGCGCAACGACCGGAAAAATTTCCGTATTCAGTGCCCACGGAACATTTGGGGGAGGACGCAACACCCCCCGGCCCGACTACGTTCTGGGTGCGCTGCGTGTACTATGAACGTGGCCTGAACGCGTTGACTTCGGATTTCGTGCCGTATCGGATTGACCGCACGGCACCCTGGCAAGAAAAACCGATCCAGACTCCGCCCAATCCTGGACAAAGGCCCGGCGTCAAATTAGCCCCGAGAGTGTCATTTCCCAATGCCGATGGCGATCTGGACGATGCGTGGGCAGCTAAGCCGGAAAGCGCAATGGGGTTGAGGGTTGCCATCGACACCACATATCCCAATGCTCAACCGGATGACCACGTGCAGCTGTATTTCGCCAATCAACGAACCAATCCTCCGCAGGTACCGCCTTTCTTCGAAGGTGCCATGCCCGTCGATGGCGAGGTGCGGATTCCGATTGCCGAGTTGAGGAAGATCACCAGCGGCAGGGCTTTCATCTGGTTCATGATTATTGATGCTGCAGGCAACAAAAGTGCTTGGTCAGTAAATTTCAAAAACACTCGCTTTCAGCCGCTGCCCGCATTGGGGCCACTGCGCGTACCGACAAACGATGACGGTCTGATCGACCTGAACGATGCGCGTGCAGGTGTTACTGTCGAAGTCGATCGGCCGGTGAACGCACTCAATGATGATGAGGTGAGCCTGAAATGGGGAAGTCAGGCTGCCCAGGACCTGGAGTTCGGCACCCTGAACAAACTGGTTTTCACTATTCCATGGGCCGCTTTGAGCAAAGAGTATTTCGATAATCAGACCGGCGCGAATTACGAGGTGCCTGTTCAGGTCAAAGCCGATTTGATGCGTAACTTAGTGTCTGTCAGTGAGGTGGATACGAGAGCAAACACTGACTTCTCGACGCACCCGCCTTATACCGTCGACCCACTTATTCCACCTCCAGTCGTCAATCCCGAGTTCCAGAAGGCTATCGTGCGGGGACAAGCCCCTGTTACCGATAACGTGCTGGGCCCACATGATGCCAATCAGACGGCCACGATATACATTGATGTATCACCTGCTACTCCAGGTGACACCTTTCCAGACCCGGAACCGGGTGATCTGGTCACCGCGTATTTCCTCGGAGATGCGGGCGAAGTCGTCGTCGGCTCAATGCCGATGGACGTTACAAATATCAATACAGAGATTGAACTCCCTTTGCCTTATCCCATTGTCGATGCCGGCGGTCTGGGGAAGAAGAAAGTTTGGTGGGTATATGAGAATCCCGGTCGCAACAACATTCAAACTTCGGCCGAAACCGAGGTGACGGTCAATACGGTGGTCATTAATCTTGATCCGCCAGAGTTTGATCGGCCGCCTGCAGACGGGACTGCCGATCCGTTCATTATTTGCGAAAGCCTGACCGTATCGGCCGATGATCATGTGGCCAGATTCCGTATTCCGCCAAACAACCACTTTGTCGACGGTATGCCTATCACGTTCAACTGGCGCGGATTCCGGACGGAGGATTATCAAACGCCGGCACCGTCCGAGACGGAGTACACCGAAACCCGGAATATCAACGCGTCTGAATTGATCGCCGGGATGATTTTTGATGTCGGGCCTTATGATCCGGTGATCCGGGATGTACCAAGGCCTCCACCCGCTACTCCGGATCCTTCAGACTTCTACGCGGGTTATGTAAAAGTCTGGTATTCGACACCGACAGTTCCTACATCCGGTGTAACGGAAATGACGGTCTATTTGCTCAACGCAGACTTCCTGTACTGCGAATCAGAGCCGGGTTGGGATCCAGAGCCATAGCATCAATGCCAGGGCTGCATTCACCGGGAGAACAGTGCTCTCCCGGCGAATGCGGTTGCTCTGTCTTCGAAATTGCTGATAGCTCTTCATTCGGCAGGGATGAACCCTACCTGTAAAAAGGATTAGTCCTACATAGATGATTCGAAGTTGTAGGTATTCTCCGACGCCGCCAATGACGGACGTCTGATGGATCCATGCTGCGAACCGTCGTTCTCCCGTCCCGACAAATCTCAGAGAGTAGTTGTTATGAAGTTTGAAAAGATACCGGGATTGACGTTCATGAAATTTACTGGTGTGCTCACTTATGCAGTGGTGATAATGACCACTTCAGAGCCCGCTAATGCCCGTAATCTTCAACCGGGAGAGGTGGCGACCGTTTCCACAGGCGCTACACCCGAAGCCTGGTTTGTTCCCACGACCGCTACGCTGAATATCAACGGCGCCAGTGCACTGGATATTCAAGTCGGTGGCGGCGCTCTCAATGGCGATAACGCCACGACATCACAGATTGATGCGTCGGCAGGCGCTCGAGTCGACCTTAGCGGATCAACTGTTACCAGCACAGGTTTTGAAGCTGCGCTGGCGTTGACTGACAGCCTGGCCACCCTCTCGAACAGCACGTTGATCAGCCAGGGCGCTGCACTGACGCTGGCCCGGGATCTGCTGACCCCTGTGGGATCTACCGCCACTGTCACTGGCAGTACTTTGCATGGCGGGACATTCGGTGCAGCGGTGACTTCACTCAGCACATTGAATCTGATCAATACTCAAGTGAGCGCAACGGATGCGGACGGTATCGGGTTGGCCCTGTTTGGCGGGAATGCCAATGTAAGTGCCCGCAGCAAGATTACCGGCGGTCTCAACGGGGTCAGTTTCGGGCAGGACACCGTAGCCAATCCCGGTGATGTCACTGGTCGAAGTCATTTAATACTGGATGACGCGACCGTCGAGGGGCTCAGTGGCGCGGCAATTACTGTCGATTTGGCAACACCTGCTGGTCAGCCAGTGCTGATCGATGTCAACAACGGCTCTCGTTTGATCGGGGGTAATGGCAATATCCTCGAAGTAGTCGATGGAGCCGCTGCTCAGTTCCAGGTCGACAACAGTAAATTGTCCGGCAACATCGAAGTCGCTGAGGGGGGCGTCGCCAGCGTTTCGTTGAGAAACGCCGCGACATTGGATGGCAACCTGATCAATGTCGATTCGGTAAAGCTTGATACCCAAAGCGTTCTCACCGGTAAGATCCAGGGCACCGGTGCGGGAGCGGTGGTGCTGGACAACAATGCCCGATTCACGGGTGCTGTTTCCGGTGTCAGCAGCATGTCGGTCAGCCGTGGTGCCGAATGGAACATGGCCGGTAGCAGTAACTCGGTCGCGCGCCTGGACATGCAGGGCGGTACAGTGCGTTTTGGAACAGACCAGGCCTATAGTCAGCTGGATATAGCCACCTTATCGGGCAACGGTCAGTTTTTTATGCGCACGGACGTGGGTACTGCTCAGACGGATTTTTTGAATGTCACAGAGTCGGCAACGGGCCAGCATGGTTTGGTGGTGGAGGCTACCGCCAGCGAGCCCGCCAGTGGGGCGCTGATCAAAGTGGGGAACATCGCTTCCGGAGATGCGCAGTTTTCCCTGCAAAGTGGACAAGTCGATATTGGCGCCCTGGCCTACAAGCTGGTGAGAGAGGGCGAAGGGCTGTATCTGCAACCCGATGGGACCACACCGAGCACGGGTTCTCAAACCGCTCTTGCGATCTCCGGAACGGTGCCCACGGTCATTCAATCCGAGATGACCACCCTCAATACTCGCCTCGGAGACCGGCGCATGGCCGGCACTCAGCCCAGGGCACAATCGGAAGGGGCATTGAGCTCGAATGCTCAAGATTCGTCATCCGGTCTCTGGATTCGAACCTACGGTAATCAGTACAACGTAAAGAGCGCTTACGGTAACGGTTTCAATCAACACCAGACAGGTGTCTCGGTAGGGGTGGACAAAGCATTGCCATTTTGGGACGGCCAATGGTTGATCGGTGTCTTTGGCGGCTACAGCAACACGCGTCTGGATTTGGCGCGAGGCAGTTCCGGTACGATTGACAGTGGTTATGCAGGTCTTTACTTGACCTGGTTTGATCAAGCGACAGGTTATTACGTGGATACCGTCGGCAAGATCAACCGGTTCAATAACGATGTCAAAGTCACCTTGAGCGACGACACTCGGACCAAAGGCAACTTCAAAAACCTGGGTTTGAGCGGGACCGTGGAAGTCGGCAAGCACATTCCCTTGGACCACGGTTATTTCATTGAGCCTTCCACGCAAATAGGTTTGGCAGCCGTTGAGGGCAAGCGCTACCACTTGGACAATGGCTTGCAAGTAGACAGCGACGAGACTCGTTCGGTACTCGGCAAGGTCGGGATGACGGTGGGGAGTGAGCTCACGCTGGACAATGGCAGCAAGCTGCAACCACGCCTCCGTGCCGCTGTCAGCCACGAGTTCGTCAATAACAACCGCGTCAGTGTCAACGACACCAGTTTCAATAATGACTTGTCCAGTACCAGCCTGGAATTGACCGGGGGAATGAACTGGGTTCCGGTCAACAAAAAATGGCAGGTTTATGCGGAGGTTGGCACCAGTCGAGGTACGAAAGTTGACCAGGAGCTGGGGGGGAGTGTGGGGTTGAGTTATAACTTCTGAATGGGGTCGAAATAGAAAGGAAGCTTGAAAGCTTCCTTTTTTTATGGGCTGTTGGGCGAGTTATCTTCGGATCTTGCTGAGGTCAACGATAACGAGGAACTCTCCAGAGATCGGAAACACATTGTCACCATCTGAACCGCCATGATCAAACAAACCCGTCCACGTTGCGGTCAGGTTTTTTTCGGTTTCATCGTATTGAAATGTGATGGTACCGCTTTCGGCCATGTGTAGGTCACCGTTCACCGGGTTGGAGTTATAGGTCACTCGGACATCGTCCATATTCTTGGATAGTGAAGCCGTTCCTGGCGCGGGCTTCGAGGAAAAGACAAATTCGATTGTCTGTGTCATTCCATTTTCTGTGTGCCCGGCTCTGAGCCAGTAAAACAGACCATCGGGAAACGCTTTTAACTCGAGTACAGGCACAGAGGTTGAGCGAAATTCTTTGAATGGCGGGATCTTGACGTGTCTGAAGCCTGGATTGGCATCGCCATTGATGGTGGCCGACAAGTACGGTTGTGCGGTAAGCGTTGGCGCGTAGGCTCGGGCTGCGAAGCTCATGAGTTTATCTCCATACAGAATGGTAAGAGTCATCCAAAGACTGACCGGTCCTACTTCTGGATGTTGTATGGAAGCTCAAAGAGGATGCGGCTGTAAACTGTCAGAGTTGACAGTTTACAGCCGTTTATTTTTGTGATTTTTTAGACTTCCTTTATTTCGGTTTTCATTCTGAGGTTTTCATTCAAAACCGACGAAAACACTGATGTTTTGGGCAACTCATCCAAACAAGCCGGCGGCGATGTTGATTGAAAACCCCAGAATCGCGGTGTTGAACACAAACCCGATCAACGACTGCGCCAGCACGATCTTGCGGATCTCCCGCGTGGCCACGCCAACATCCGCCGTCTGCACCGCCACGCCGATGGTGAACGAGAAGTACAGAAAGTCCCAATAGTTGGGCGTGGTCAGGCCTTCGGCAAAGCGCAGCGCCGGCTCCTTGCCGTCCCAGGTGTAAAACAGCCGGGCGTAGTGGACGCTGAAGATAACCCCGATCAGCAACCATGAACCGATCACCGTCAACGCGGTAAAGCCGTAGTGCAGGAGCTTGTGGGAAGTTTGCAGGTCCTTGCTGCCGACCAGTTCCAGGGTGATGGCCGCCAGACTGGCCAGCGCCGCGATGCACACAACGAACAACACCAGCCCGGCATTTTCATCCTCGACTTCGGCGATGCGTCTGACGTCCGGTGCTTTCGCGCGAGCTGTCAGCCAGAACATCAGGAGCAGATAGGTCCAGACGCCGGCGTTCCAGCCGATAAGGATTTTGCTGATGACCGAGTCGGCAGGGACCAGCAGGCCGACGGCAAGACCGAACAATGCGGCGGCGGAAAGACGAGGGTGGGTGCGGGCAAGGAAGCGCATGGGGACTCAATGGGCCAGGGTGGTTCAGACACCTTAGCCCAGCGCGGCGACCTGTGGCCACCGCGCAGGGAATGGTCAATCAATCAGGCTTGGCGAACCTGCGTACTAGTTTGATCACGACTACGAAGAACACCGGCACAAAGATTACCGCCAATGTGGCCGTAATCATCCCGCCAATCACCCCGGTACCAATCGCCTGCTGGCTCGCCGAACTCGCGCCCGTGGCAATTGCCAACGGCACCACACCCAGAATGAACGCCAGCGAAGTCATCACAATCGGCCGCAACCGCAGGCGCGCCGCTTGAAGCGTGGCGTCAATCAGGTCATGACCTTCGTCATACAGGCTCTTGGCAAATTCGATGATCAAAATCGCGTTCTTTGCCGACAGACCAATGATGGTGATCAGGCCGACCTTGAAGAACACGTCGTTGGGCATTCCGCGCAGGGTCACTGCCAGCACTGCGCCGAGTACACCGAGCGGCACAACGAGCAACACCGATGTCGGAATCGACCAGCTCTCGTACAACGCAGCCAGACACAGGAACACGATCAGCAGCGAAAGCCCGAGCAGAATCGGCGCCTGACTGCCGGACAAACGTTCCTGCAGCGACAGACCGGTCCATTCCTGACCCATACCTTTCGGGCCTTGTGCGACTAGCCGTTCAATTTCCGCCATGGCTTCGCCGGTGCTGTGGCCGGGTTTTGGTTCGCCGGAAATCGAAATCGCCGGGTAGCCGTTGTAGCGGGTCAATTGTGCCGGGCCTTGAGTCCACGTGGCTTTGACGAACGCCGACAACGGCACCATTTTCCCGGCGTCGTTGCGCACGTGCATTTTCAGCAGGTCATCGACCTGACTTCGGCGATCACCTTCAGCCTGCACGACCACCCGTTGCATGCGCCCCTGATTGGGGAAGTCGTTGACGTACGAAGAGCCGATGGCGGTGGACAGCGCATTGCCAACGTCTGCGAACGAAACCCCCAGCGCATTGGCCTGTTTGCGGTCCACTTCCAGCTGTACTTGGGGGGCTTCGGCCAGCGCGCTTTCACGCACGTTCATCAGGATCGGGCTTTTCTCGGCGGCGGCGAGCAGTTGGGTGCGCGCTTCCATCAAGGTTGCATGACCGAGGCCGCCGCGATCCTGCAGGCGGAACTCAAAGCCGCTGGACGTGCCGAGGCCATCCACCGGCGGCGGCAGCACGGCGAAGGCCACGGCATCCTTGATCTGGCTGAGGGCGATGTTGGCGCGGTCGGCAATCGAACTTGCCGAGTCGTCGCTGCCACGCTGCGACCAGTCCTTGAGCGTGGTGAACGCCAACGCAGCATTCTGGCCGCTGCCGGAGAAGCTGAACCCGAGAATCACCGTGCTGTCGCCCACGCCCGGTTCGCTGGCGTTGTGCGCTTCGATCTGCTCGACCACCTGCACTGTGCGGTTCTTGCTCGCACCGGGTGGCAGTTGAATGTCGGTGATGGTGTAACCCTGATCCTCGACCGGCAGGAACGAGGAGGGCAGGCGCGCGAAGCACAGGCCCAGACCCACCAGCAATACAACGTAGATCAGCAGATAGCGACCGGTGCGTTTCAGTGCGTAGCCGACCCAGCCCTGATAGCGATCGGTCAACTGCTCGAAGCGGCGATTGAACCAGCCGAAGAAACCGGTTTTCTCGTGGTGTTCGCCTTTGGCGATCGGCTTGAGCAGCGTTGCGCACAACGCCGGGGTCAAGGTCAGGGCGAGAAACGCCGAGAACAGGATCGAGGTGGCCATCGACAGTGAGAATTGCCGGTAAATCACGCCCACCGAACCCTGCATGAAGGCCATCGGAATGAACACCGCGACAAGCACCAGCGTAATGCCGATGATCGCGCCGGTGATCTGGGTCATCGCCTTACGCGTCGCTTCTTTCGGCGACAGGCCTTCAGTAGCCATGATCCGCTCGACGTTCTCCACCACCACGATGGCGTCGTCCACCAGAATGCCGATGGCCAGCACCATGCCGAACATGGTCAGCACGTTGATCGAGAAGCCCAGCGCCAGCATCGTCGCAAAAGTACCCATCAACGCTACCGGCACAACCAGCGTCGGAATCAGGGTGTAGCGGATGTTCTGCAGGAACAGGAACATCACCGCAAATACCAGCAGCATCGCTTCGCCAAGGGTGTAGACCACTTTGGTGATCGAGACCTTCACGAATGGCGACGTGTCGTAAGGAATCTTGTATTCCACGCCGGCCGGGAAGTAGCGCGACAGCTCATCCATCTTCGCCCGGATCAAGGTCGCGGTGCTGAGGGCGTTGGCACCCGGCGACAGTTGCACACCGACGGCGGTGGACGGCTTGCCGTTAAGACGGGTGCCGAACTGGTATTCCTGGCTGCCGATCTCGACCCGCGCCACATCCTTGATGCGCACGGTGGAACCGTCCGGGTTGGCCTTGAGCACGATGTCGGCGAACTCTTCCGGTGTCGAAAGCTGACCCTTGACCAGAATCGTCGCGGTGATTTCCTGAGTGCTCGGGTTCGGCAGATCGCCGATGCTGCCGGCCGAGACCTGGGCGTTCTGCGCGACGATGGCGGCGTTGACGTCGGCCGGTGTCAGGTTGAAGCCGATCAGCTTCTGCGGATCGACCCAGATCCGCATCGCCCGCTCGGCGCCGTACAACTGGGCCTTACCGACGCCGTCGATGCGCTTGATCTCGTTCATCACGTTGCGCGCCAGGTAATCGCTGAGTGCCACGTCGTCGAGCTTGCCGTCGCTGGAGGTCAAAGTGATCAGCAACAGGAAACCGGCGGAGACTTTCTCCACCTGCAAACCTTGCTGATTGACCGCTTGCGGCAGGCGTGACTCGACTACCTTCAGGCGATTCTGCACATCAACCTGCGCCAGCTCCGGGTTGGTGCCCGGCTGGAACGTCGCCTTGATCGTGGCGCTACCCAGGCTGCTCTGGGATTCGAAATACAGCAGGTGATCGGCGCCGTTGAGCTCTTCCTCGATCAGGCTGACCACGCTCTCGTCGACGGTCTGCGCCGAGGCGCCCGGGTACACGGCATAGATTTCGATCTGCGGCGGCGCGACATCGGGGTATTGCGCCACCGGCAGTTGCGGGATGGCCAGCGCACCGGCCAACAGGATGAACAGCGCGACGACCCAAGCGAACACCGGGCGGTCGATAAAGAACTGCGGCATAGAAGAGCGTCCTGCTTACTGACCAGAGGTCTGGGCAAGTGGAAGAGGGGTGTCGTCGATCTGCACCACTTCGCCCGGACGGGCGTGTTGCAGGCCTTCGATGACAATGCGGTCGCCGGCCTTGAGGCCGCCGGTGACGATCCAGCGGTCGTTCTGTACCGCGCCGAGCTGTACCGGTTGCTGGGCGACGCGCATCTGGTCGTCGACGGTCAGGACCTGCGCCACACCGGCGCTGTCACGTTGCACCGCGCGTTGTGGCACGGTCAGGCCATGCTGGATCACGCCTTGCTCCAGACGCACGCGAACGTAGCTACCCGGCAACAGATCGAGATCCGGATTGGGGAACTCGCTGCGCAGGATGATCTGACCGGTGCCCGGATCGACCGTAATGTCACTGAACAGCAGTTTGCCCGGCAGCGGATAAAGGCTGCCGTCGTCCTGGATCAGCGTGGCCTTGACCTGATCCTGGCCGACCTGTTGCAACTGGCCGGAACGGAATGCCCGGCGCAACTCGTTGAGTTCGCGGGTCGACTGGGTCAGGTCGGCGTGGATCGGGTTCAGCTGCTGGATCAGCGCCATGGGCGTTGTTTCGTTCTGGCCGACCAGCGCACCTTCGGTGACCAAGGCACGGCCGACGCGCCCGGAAATCGGCGCGGTGACGGTGGCGTAACCGAGGTTCAGCTTCGCGCGCTCGACGGCTGCCTTGTTGGCGGCAACGTCAGCGGCAGTCTGCCGGGCATTGGCGCGGGCGTTGTCGTAATCCTGAGCGCTGATGGCCTTGTCGTCGATCAACTGGGCGTAGCGCTGCTCCTGCAACTTCGCCTGGAACGCGTTGGCCTCGGCCTTGCGCAGGGCGGCTTCGGCGCTATCGAGGTCAGCCTTGAACGGTGCCGGATCGATGCGGAACAGCACATCGCCTTTTTTCACGTCGCTGCCTTCGCGGTAGGTGCGTTGCAGCACAACCCCGGCCACCCGGGCGCGGACTTCGGCAATGCGCGGCGCGGCAATCCGCCCGCTCAGTTCGCTGCTGATCGACAGGGGGCGCGCCTCAAGGGTTTCGATCCGCACGGTGGCCGGCGGCGCCTGTTCCTCGGCGTTGGAGGATTTATCACAGGCACTCAGCGTCAGCGCCAATGCGATCAGGCCGAGCCCAGCCAGCAGATTCTTCGACATGTACAACCCCCAATATTGATCTGCGCATCCTACGGACAGTCGCAGAGGGTAGCGGTGAAGCTTTGTAGGTGCTGTGTGAAATTGTGTAAGGGTTTTGCTCGGGGACGAGTGAGGGCGTATATCCTTTACGCCTTGATATTTATTGCGACAGATAAGCCGCCTTCGCGGGCAAGTCGAGTCGTCGCACCGCCGCTCCCACAGTGATTGTTGGTTTTCACAACATCTGTTTTCACACTGGACCTGTGGGAGCGGGCTTGCCCGCGAAGAGGCCCTGCCAGTCGCCACAGCACTTTCTGGATCATCAATGCCCAACATTCTTCTGGTCGAAGACGACACCGCCCTCGCCGAACTGATTTCCAGCTACCTGGAGCGCAACGGTTACTCCGTCAGCGTGATCGGTCGTGGCGACCATGTGCGCGAACGGGCGCGGCTCAATCCGCCGGATCTGGTGATTCTCGACCTGATGCTGCCGGGCCTCGACGGTTTGCAGGTCTGTCGCCTGCTGCGCGCCGACTCGGCAACGCTGCCGATCCTGATGCTCACCGCCCGCGACGACAGCCACGATCAGGTGCTGGGCCTGGAAATGGGCGCCGACGATTACGTCACCAAACCCTGTGAGCCGCGCGTCCTGCTGGCGCGGGTACGCACTTTATTGCGGCGCAGCAGCCTTGGTGAGCCGATGACCGCCAACGACCGGATTCTGATGGGCAACCTGTGCATCGACCTGTCGGAGCGCACGGTGACCTGGCGCGAACAGCCGGTTGAACTGTCCAGTGGCGAATACAACCTGCTGGTGGTGCTGGCTCGTCATGCCGGGGAAGTGCTGAGCCGCGACCAGATCCTGCAACGCCTGCGCGGCATCGAATTCAACGGCACCGACCGCTCGGTGGACGTGGCGATTTCCAAGCTGCGGCGCAAGTTCGACGACCACGCCGGCGAGGCGCGCAAGATCAAGACCGTGTGGGGCAAGGGTTATCTGTTCAGCCGTTCCGAGTGGGAATGCTGATTCGATGTTCAGAATCCTGTTTCGCCTTTATCTGGTGACGATCGTCTCCTACAGTGCGGCGATCTATCTGGTGCCGGATCTGGTAGTGATGGCGTTCAAGCAGCGATTCGTCACTTACAACCTCGACTATTCCCGAGGCCTGCAATCGCTGATTACCAAGCAGTTTCGCGCGGTGCCGCAGGATCAGTGGCCGGCACTCGCGGCGTCGATGGACAAGGATTTCCAGCCGCTGCACATCGTGCTCGCCCGTATCGATGACCCCGGCTTCACCGCCATCGAGCAAGAGCGGCTGCGGCGCGGCGAGAACATGGTGCGGGTGGGCGACTGGGGCTGGCGCACGCTGGCGGTCACGCCACTGAACGACGAAATGGCGGTGCAGATGGTGGTGCCGCCGGATCCGATGGACGTGAGTCTGTTGTACTGGAGCATCAACGTGCTGATCGGCGCGAGCCTGCTGGCGTGCCTGTTGCTCTGGTTTCGTCCGCACTGGCGTGATCTGGAACGCCTCAAGGGCACGGCCGAACGCTTCGGCAAGGGCCATTTGAGCGAGCGCACGCAAATCGGCCCGAGTTCCAATATCGGCAGCCTGGCCCACGTGTTCGACACCATGGCCGGTGATATCGAAAACCTGCTCAATCAGCAACGGGATCTGCTCAACGCCGTGTCCCACGAGCTGCGCACGCCGCTGACCCGCCTGGACTTCGGCCTGGCGCTGGCGCTGTCCGACGACTTGCCGCAAGCCAGCCGCGAGCGCCTGCAAGGGTTGGTCGCGCATATTCGTGAACTCGATGAATTGGTGCTGGAGTTGCTGTCCTACAGTCGCCTGCAGAATCCGGCGAAGTTGCCGGAGCAGGTCGAAGTGTCGCTGGACGAGTTCATCGACAGCATTCTGGGCAGCGTCGATGAAGAACTGGAATCCCCGGAAATCGTCATCGATGTGCTGCTGCACAATCAGCTGGAACGCTTTTCCCTCGACCCGCGCCTGACGGCCCGCGCGATTCAGAACCTGCTGCGCAACGCCATGCGCTACTGCGAAAAGCGCATTCAGATTGGCGTGCAGGTTTGTCCGAAGGGTTGTGAGATCTGGGTGGACGATGACGGAATCGGCATTCCGGAAGATGAGCGGGAGCGGATTTTCGAGCCGTTCTATCGACTGGACCGCAGCCGCGATCGGGCGACCGGCGGGTTTGGCCTGGGGCTGGCGATCAGCCGGCGGGCGTTGGAGGCGCAGGGCGGGACGTTGACGGTGGAAGGTTCGCCGTTGGGTGGGGCGCGGTTCAGACTTTGGCTGCCTACCCCGACTTGATGATCGCTGAGGTCCCACTCAGAGCGCTGATCGTTCCCACGCTCTGCGTGGGAATGCCGCCCAGGACGCTCCGCGTCCTTTGTGACGCAGAGCGTCACCGTATGCATTCCCACGCGGAGCGTGGGAACGATCAGCACGTCGGTCAAAGCAGTTCAGTGGACTGGATCAATCCAACCCCGGCCACCTGCATCCGCTCGATCGCCGATGCCAGTGATCCGTTCATGTCGATTGCCCGACACCCATCCAGCACCACAAACGTGTTGAACCCCGCCGCCCGTGCATCCAGTGCGGAGAACATCACGCAGAAATCCAGCGCCAGACCGACCATGTACACCGTGTCGATACCGCGTTCCTTCAGATAACCGGCCAGGCCCGTGGTCGTGACGCGATCCGCTTCCAGAAACGCCGAATAACTGTCGATGTCCGGGTTGCAGCCCTTGCGGATGATCAATTGCGCGTGGGGCAGATCGAGTCCCGTGTGAAACTCGGCACCGCGTGAACCCTGAATGCAGTGATCCGGCCACAGCGTCTGCTCGCCGTACGGCAGTTGAATCACCTCATAAGGCTGGCGACCGGGGTGGCTGGAGGCAAACGACGCATGCCCGGCCGGGTGCCAGTCCTGTGCGATGACCACTTGCTTGAACTGCCCGGCGAGCCGGTTGATCAACGGAACAATCAAATCACCTTCCGGCACGGCCAACTGGCCGCCGGGAATGAAGTCGTTCTGCACGTCGATGACCAGCAGGGCTGTACGTGGCGAAATCGGCATAAATCCATCCTTCTGGGAAAATCACCCGAGCAGCATAGTGACAAAATTCTTTAAACGTTCAGCCGGGTCTTAAACATTTTTGCCATGTCCTCCAGCTCGGAAGCCGGGTGGTGGCCGATCAGCATCCAGGCGTGTTCGCGTTCGGTCCAGTAAACCACGTTCATCCCGTGCCGACGTTCATGGGCCAGCGGCTGGCTGCCGCTGTTGGTGCGTGTGACGCATAGCGCCAGCGGGCCGTGGGTGGCGTCGAGCCAGGTCATCTGGGCGATGGGTACGCCGTCGTACTCGAGCAATTGCGCACGTTTGAACTGCGCACCGGGCAGTTTCAGTTTCGCCGGCGACAGACTCACGCCGAGCCGCACATCGACGGATCGCAACTGCGCCAATTGCGAGGCCTCGTCGGTAGGTAAGTGCTCAAGGGTCTGTGGCACATACAGCGCCATGTAATCGCCCACCCGTTCGCGCCAGTTGTGCGATTGCTGCGTTTGCCAGGCCAGGAACAAGCGGTCCGTCGCGACACCTGCAAGCGCCACGCCCGCTGCCGCTGCGCCGATGAACCATCGCCGGCTGAAACCGGGTTTCTGCGGTGACGGCGCGGCATCGAGCCGGGCCTGCAAGCGATCGAGCGGCGCCTGTTGCGCCAGTTCGTCGTAGGCAGCCTTGAACGGCAGGTTGCTGCGGCTCAGCCATTGCACCCGCAGGCTCAGCAGCGGATCGTCGGCGATGAGGCTGTCGAGCTGGCTGCGCTGTTCGCGGTCCAGTTCATCGTCCAGATACGCCACCAGTTGCTCGTCGGAAGGCGCATTCATTGCCGATCTCCTGCGGGGCTCTTCGGTACCGCTTGCAGCGGCGGGTATTCGGCCAGTTTCAGGCGTGCGGTGGCCAGCCGGCTCATGACTGTGCCGATCGGCACTTGCAGGATCTCGGCAACTTCGCGGTAGGAAAGCCCCTCGACGTAAACCAGATAAACCGTTTCGCGTTGGGTTTCCGGCAACGCATCGACCCGGCGGATCACCTGCGCCGCCATCACGTGGGTCTGCGCGGCGTATTCGCCATCGAACGTCAGCTGGCTGTCGGCGTCCGCCACGCCCTGGCCCTGGCGCACCCGGCGGGCGCGCACTTCGTTGAGCCAGATCGAATGCAGAATGCTCAGCAGCCAGCGATCCATGCGTGTGCCGGCCACATACTGCCCCGAACGCTCCAGCGCCCGCACGCAGGTGGCTTGCACCAGATCCTCGGCCACGTGCCGATTGCGCGACAGCAGCAAGCCGTAACGCCACAGGCGCGCCAGGTGTTGCCCGAGTTCGGCTCTGAAGGCCTGATCGCTGAAAATGTTCGCCTCCGCGTGTCGTGTCAGGTTTTCGATGAATCGTTGATGGCTTCGGCCAGGTCCCGGTATTCCTCACAGGTCGTGCCGCAGATCTTCTGGATGTGCTGCAACTGTTCCTGCGCCAGATCGACGCGGCCCTTGATGATGTAAGCCTCGCCCAGGTATTCGCGGACCTGCGCGTACTGCGGATCAAGCTTCACCGATTGCAGGTAATAACCGATGCCTTCGTCGGTGCGCCCCAGTTTGCGCGTGGCGTAACCGCGATAGTTGAGGGCCTTGGCGGTGTTCGGTTGTTCCAGCGTGTCGAGCAGGGCCAGGGCTTCTTCATAACGGCCGGCCTTGGCCAGACGGTAGGCGTAATCGGTCCGGTCGGCGTCGGGCACCAGATGGCTGGTCTGCATCACGCACTTCTGGGTCTTGGTGTCGAATACCTGGCCTTTGGGGCAGTTGGGTTTCTGCACCGGCGCCTCTTCATCGCCATTGGCGAAGGCGAGGGGGCTCGCGAAAACGGCGGCCACCAGCAACGGGGCGGCGAACATAACGGAACGGATAGTCATGGGCAAGGCTCCACAGGGGGTCATGTTTCACTTTGAACACCACAGGGTGAACATTTATTCATTGCTTTGTCAGGCTTTGTTAAAGGAAAGCCCTTTTTCCGGCGCTATGCTCGTCAGCATTCGTTGTCGATCTGCAGTTCTACCATGGGAGTTTGGCCATGAAAGATCAGGTTCACCACGCGGCCGCCAGCGGCTACAAAACTGCCGCCGACACCTACGTCAAAGGCCGGCCCGACTATCCGCCGGCGGTCAGCGATTGGCTGACAGGCACACTGGGCCTCGATGGCCACAAGACCGTTATCGACCTCGGCGCCGGCACCGGCAAGTTCACCGGACGGCTGGTGACGACCGGCGCCCAGGTAATCGCCGTGGAACCGGTGGCGCAGATGCTGGAAAAACTGTCGCTGGCCTGGCCGCAGGTGCTGGCCGTCAGCGGTACGGCAACGGATCTGCCGTTGCCCGATGCCTCGGTGGATGCCGTGGTCTGCGCGCAGGCCTTTCACTGGTTTGCCAGTCGCGAGGCGCTGGATGAAATCGCTCGGGTCCTCAAACCGGGCGGCAAGCTGGGCCTGATCTGGAACCTGCGCGACACCCGGATCGACTGGGTGCCCAAGCTGGACGCCATCGTCAATGCGCTGGAAGGCGATACACCGCGCTTCTACACCGGCGAGTGGCGCAAGGCCTTTCCCCATCCGGGTTTCGGGCCATTGCAGGCGCAGCACTTTCAGCATGGTCATACAGGCTCGCCGGAAGATGTGATTTTCAACCGGGTACGCTCCACCAGTTTCATTGCCGCGTTGAGCGATCAACAGCGCGCGAAGATCGACGAGCAGATTACTCAACTGATTGCCGGCGAGCCGCAGCTGCGGGGCAGGGAGGTGGTGACGGTGCCTTACGAAACCGCCGCCTTCGTCGCGGTGAAGAACGGCTAGAGTCCCGCATTTGGCCGAACCGCCGTGCTGATGCCTTGTTATAGTTCGGGCCTCATTTTCAGCCCGGTAAAGGATTTCTGCCATGACTCAATACACCGCCTTCAGCGTCGAACTGGCCGACAACATCGCCCATGTGCAGATCAATCGTCCGGAAAAGATCAATTCGATGAACGCCGCGTTCTGGAGTGAAATCGTCGAGGTGTTCCAGTGGATCGACGACACCGACGAAGTGCGGGTGGTGGTGCTCAGCGGCGCTGGCAAACACTTTTCCTCGGGCATCGACCTGATGATGCTGGCCGGCGTGGCCAATGAGCTGGGCAAGGACGTGGGCCGCAATGCGCGCCTGCTGCGCAAAAAGATCCTGACCCTGCAAGCCTCGTTCAATGCGGTCGACAATTGCCGTAAACCGGTACTCGCGGCGATCCAGGGTTATTGCCTGGGCGGCGCTATCGACCTGATCGCCGCCTGCGACATGCGCTACGCCGCCGAAGACGCGCAATTCTCGATCAAGGAAATCGACATCGGCATGGCGGCTGACGTCGGCACCCTGCAACGGTTGCCACGGATCATCGGTGACGGCATGCTGCGTGAACTGGCTTACACCGGTCGCACCTTTGGCGCCGAAGAAGCGCGCAGCATCGGCCTGGTCAATCGCGTCTACAGCGACAAGGACGGCTTGATCGAAGGCGTGATGGACATTGCCCGGGACATCGCCGGCAAGTCGCCGATCGCGGTCACCGGCACCAAGGAAATGATCAGCTACATGCGTGACCATCGCATTGACGACGGTCTCGAGTACGTTGCCACCTGGAACGCCGCCATGCTGCAATCCAACGATTTGCGCGTGGCCATGGCCGCCCATATGAGCAAACAGAAACCTGAATTTCTGGATTGAGAAACCATGACATCTCGCTGGACCACTGCAGTACTGGACACCGATCAACCCGGCGGCTGGGCCGTGGCGCGCAGCCCCGAGGGTTTCCTGTTCGATGACAACGGCGCGCTGTTCCCCCGGGAATGGCTCAAGCGCCAGAACTTGTCGATCCTGGCCGAGCACGGTATCGGCCATCTCGATGGCGAGCCGGTGTATCTGCTGGAACTGCACAGCACCAGCGAGGTGCCGGGCTGCAACTGGAAAGGCCTTCGGGCGTTCATGCTCGACGGCGATCACACGATCTACAAAGTGCTGGGTTACGCGGCGCAAATCGGGACCTGGGCTCGCGAACACCGGTTTTGCGGCAATTGCGGTCAGGCCATGACCCAGGTGCCACGGGAGCGGGCGATGTATTGCCAGCCCTGCGATCTGCGCAGTTATCCGCGAATTTCGCCGAGCATGATCGTGCTGGTGACCCGTGGCGATGAAGTGCTGCTGGCGCGCTCACCGCGTTTCGTCACCGGGGTCTACAGCACACTGGCCGGGTTTGCCGAACCGGGTGAGTCGGCCGAGGATTGTCTGATCCGCGAAGTGCGCGAGGAAGTGCAGATCGAGGTGAAGAACATCCAGTACATGGGCAGCCAGTGCTGGCCATTCCCGCACTCGATGATGCTCGGCTTCCATGCCGAATACGCCGGTGGCGAGATTGTCTGTCAGGAAGACGAGATCGAAGACGCCCAGTGGTTCAACGTGCACGATCTGCCGCCGTTGCCGGCGTCCAAATCGATTGCCCGATACCTGATCGACGTCTACGTGGCGCGGCGCTTAGGCCACGCTGAACCAGTGCTGCCAGGCTAGACGCACGGTCAACCCCAGCACCACGGTGATGAACACCGGACGAATGAACTTGGCGCCGCCGCTGATCGCGGTGCGCGCCCCGAAGAACGCGCCAACCATCACCGACAGGCCCATGCTCAGGCCGATGATCCAGTCCACTTGCCCGGAAAACACGAACACCGACAGCGCCGCAATGTTGCTGACGAAGTTCATGCTGCGCGCCACGCCGCTGGCCTTGACCAGATCGATCGGGTACAGCAGCAGACTGCTGACGGTCCAGAACGCACCAGTGCCGGGACCGGCCACGCCGTCGTAGAAACCGAGGCTGAAGCCCTGGGTCGATTGCCACTTCTTCTTGATCGGTGCATCGCTGTCCAACGGCGCTTTCGGCGTGCCGCCAAACAACAGGTATAGGCCACAGGCGAAGACGATCACCGGCAGCATCTTGTTCAGCCATTCGGCGGGCAGGTAATGGGCGACGATGGCGCCGGTCAGCGCACCGACCAGCGTGCCGACGATGGCGTGCATCCACTGCTTGGGATGGAACAGCTTGCGTCGGTAGAAGGTGAAACTGGCGGTGGCCGAACCGAAGGTCGAACTCAACTTGTTGGTGCCGAGCACCAGGTGCGGCGGCAGGCCGGCGGTGAGCAACGCCGGCGTGGTCAACAGACCGCCACCGCCGGCGATGGCGTCGATGAATCCGGCAATGAAAGCGACAAGGGCCAGAACGGCCAGGGTGGTGAGGTCAACGCTGAGTTCGAAAGGCATGGAATCGGCTTATTTCGGCAGGGCGCAGAGCTGGGCTGCGGGGAGGGCAGTCATGTTACTCATTTCCAGGTGTTGCGGCGACCCATATGGCCTCATCGCTGGCAAGTCCTTTCCCCGACTGTTCAACTGTTGCCCACCGAACAGGCACCCAACAAATCACCCTCCCACCATGCATGCCGATTGCCTGCATCCCCAATAAAACCGGGCCTCCTGTCGCTGGCACGCTTGCTGCTCTAGCTCACTCATCTTCATCAACTGTCCCGAGGACACGCCAATGAGTCAGCAAGCCGTTAAATTTGCCTACTGGGTGCCGAACGTCAGCGGTGGGCTGGTGGTCAGCAAGATCGAGCAGCGCACCGACTGGGGCATCGACTACAACCGCAAGCTGGCGCAACTGGCCGAAGCGGCGGGTTTCGAATACGCCCTGACGCAAATCCGCTTCACCGCCGGTTACGGCGCCGAGTTCCAGCATGAATCGGTTGCTTTCAGCCATGCGCTGCTCGCGGCCACCAGCAAGCTCAAAGTCATCGCCGCCATTCTGCCCGGGCCGTGGCAACCGGCGCTGGCGGCCAAGCAGTTGGCGACCATCGATCAACTCACCAACGGCCGGATTGCGGTGAATATCGTCAGCGGCTGGTTCAAGGGCGAATTCCAGGCCATTGGCGAGCATTGGCTGGAGCACGACGAGCGCTATCGTCGTTCGGAGGAGTTCATCCGTTCATTGCGAGGGATCTGGAGTCAGGACAACTTCACCTTCCGTGGCGATTTCTATCGCTTCGACAACTACAGCCTCAAACCGAAACCGCTGGGCCGCCCGGAAATCTTTCAGGGCGGCAGCTCCCGGGCCGCGCGGGACATGGCGGCACGGGTGTCGGACTGGTATTTCACCAACGGCAACAGCGTCGAGGGCATCAAGGCGCAGGTCGACGACATTCGCGCCAAAGCGGCGGCAAACCATCATTCAGTAAAAATCGGGGTGAATGCTTTTGTGATCGCCCGAGATACCGAGGAAGAAGCCAAAGCGGTGCTGGCGCAAATCATCGATCAGGCTGACCCGGAAGCGGTGAATGCCTTCGGTGATGCGGCGAAACAGGCGGGCAGGGCGTCGCCGGAAGGTGAGGGCAACTGGGCCAAATCGACCTTTGAAGACCTGGTGCAGTACAACGACGGCTTCAAGACCAACCTGATCGGTACGCCGCAGCAGATTGCCGAGAGGATCGTCGCATTGAAAGCGGTGGGGGTTGATCTGGTCTTGGCGGGGTTCCTGCATTTTCAGGAAGAGGTGGAGTATTTCGGCCAGCGGGTGTTGCCTTTGGTGAGGGAACTGGAAGCCAAAGCGCAATCGGTACAAACCGCTGAAGTCGCCTGAACACCAAAAAACTGTGGGAGCTGGCTTGCCAGCGATAGTGGTCTGTCAGTCAACTCAGGTGTTGAATGTTCAATTGCTATCGCCAGCAAGCCAGCTCCCACAGGGATCAGGTCGATTTCAAGTTACAGACCCAGTTCCGACAACCCCGGATGATCATCCGGGCGCCGGCCCAGTGGCCAGTGGAACTTGCGTTCGCTTTCCTTGATCGGCATGTCGTTGATGCAGGCATAACGCTGGAACATCAGACCGTTGTCATCAAATTCCCAGTTCTCATTGCCGTATGAACGGAACCAGTTGCCCGAGTCGTCGTGCCATTCATAGGCGTAGCGCACGGCGATGCGGGTGTCGGAGTAGGCCCAGAGTTCCTTGATCAGGCGGTAGTCCAGTTCCTTGGCCCATTTGCGGGTCAGGAAACCTTTGGCTTCTTCGCGATTGTTGGCGAATTCGGCGCGGTTACGCCATTTGGTGTCCAGGGTGTAGGCCAGCGACACGCGCTCCGGGTCGCGGGAGTTCCAGCCATCCTCGGCCAGACGAACTTTTTCAATGGCGGATTCACGGTTGAACGGTGGCAATGGCGGACGAACTTCGGCTGCAGTAGACATGTTTGTCTCCCGATCTATTAACAGTTAAACAACGTGTCAGGCTTATTAAGGCGTTACAGGTCCAATAACTTTCGCGCCATGCATTGCGCATTATCGGCGGCACTGTGATCACCCATCACAAGCGCTATGGTAATGGCACCGTCAATCAGGATCAGCAGCTGTTTGGCCAGCAGTTGCGGGTCCTCGGCACCATGTTCGGTACACAGCTCGCACAGGTAGTCGAGCAGTTTCTGTTTGTGGTCTTTGGCGACCCTGCGAACCGGATCCTCGGGATCGCCGGTCTCGCCACTGGTATTGATGAAGGCACAGCCCCGGAAGCCTTCCGAAGCGAACCAGCCCTTGAGCACGGTAAACAGGTTGAGCAGGCGGTCGGCCGGGGTTTCGGCCTGATCGACGGCGCTTCTGTACCAGTGCATCCAGCGCACGTCGCGGCGTTGCAGGGCGGCGACGGTCAACTCCTCCTTGTTGGCGAAGTAGCGGTAGATACTCTTTCTGGAAACACCGGCGGTTTTCACCAGAAGATCCATGCCGGTGGCCGCGATGCCACTTTTGTAGATCAACTTTTCGGTGACATCCAGAATGATGTCTCGGGTCGTGTCGTTGCGTGTGATTTCGTTCATGTGGCGAACAGTAGAACGATCGTTCTCCTTGGTCAAGCAGTTATTTTATGATCGCTCACTTGATCGTTCCCATGCTCTGCGTGGGAATGCAGCCCGGGACGCTCCGCGTCCCTTCCAGAGCTGGAACGCGGAGCGTCCCTTTAGGCATTCCCACGCAGAGCATGGGAACGATCATTAAAGGAGCGTGGGAACGATCAATCAGGCGGGAAGACCCAAAGGAGTTGATGGTGTAAGCTCTCGGGTTCTTCGGATTCGACCCATTGCGAGCCCTATGCCGTTGCTTTTCAAACGCTCTCTGCTGCCCAAACTGCGCAGCTTTCCGCTGACCGCCGAGGCCGTGACGATCCTGCCCGGTGCCGCCGATTTCCGCCGTTGCCTGCTGGAGAAAATCGCCCAGGCGACCCAGCGCATCTACCTCGTCGCGCTTTATCTGCAAAACGATGAAGCCGGCCAGGAAATCCTCGATGCCTTGCACGCCGCCAAACTCAAGCGTCCCGAGCTTGAAATCGCGGTGGTCGTCGACTGGCTGCGGGCCCAGCGCGGCTTGATCGGTGCCGGCAAACAGCCGGGCAACTCGGCGTGGTATCAGGAAATGACCCGCACCCACCAGAGCGTGGTGCCGGTCTACGGCGTGCCGGTGCAGACCCGCGAGTTGTTCGGCGTGCTGCACCTCAAAGGCTTCGTGATCGACGATTGCGTGGTCTACAGCGGTGCCAGCCTGAACAACGTCTACCTGCACAAGTTCGACAAGTACCGTTTCGACCGTTATCACGTGCTGCAAAGCCGCGAACTGGCGGACTCGATGCACCATCTGGTCAAGCACGGCCTGATCGAATCGAAAGCGGTGCATCGCCTCGACCTGCCGAACCTGCCGACCACCCGCAGCCTGCGTAACGACATCGGTGACCTGCGCAGCCGTCTCAAATATGCGGCGTACGACACGAGTGCCGGCAGCACGGCGCATATCGGCCTGTCGGTCAGTCCGTTGCTCGGCGTTGGCAAGAACAACCCGCTGAACCGGGTGATTCTGGAGCTGATCGCCAGTGCCCAAAAGCAACTGACCATCTGCACACCGTACTTCAACCTGCCGCTGGGGGTGATCCGCGAGATCAACCGGGCGCTGGCGCGCGGCGTGAAGATCGACATCGTGGTCGGCGACAAGACCGCCAACGACTTCTACATCCCGCCGAGCGAGCCGTTCAAGGTGATCGCCGCGCTGCCGTATCTGTACGAGATCAGCCTGCGCCGCTTCGCCAAGCGGCATCAGCGCAACATCGACAGCGGCCAGTTGAACCTGCACCTGTGGCGTGAAGGCGACAACAGCTATCACCTCAAGGGCATGTGGATCGACCAGCGCTACACGCTGCTGACCGGCAACAACCTCAATCCGCGGGCGTTCCGTCTCGATCTGGAAAACGCCTTGCTGATCGATGACCCGAAAGGCGAGTGGCTGGAGCCGCGCCGCGTGGAGCTGGAAAACATCTTCGAACACACCACGCGGATCGCACGTTTCCAGGACCTGGAAGCCTTGCCGGACTATCCGGCGGGCGTAGCCAAGTTCCTCAAGCGCGTGAGCCGGGTGCGGGTCGAGCGGTTGCTGTATCGCATCCTCTAAGACACAGAATTTTCGGCGCTGCTAAAAATGCCTTCGCGAGCAAGCCCGCTCCCACACAGGGTCTTTGTTGAACACAAACTTGTGCTCAGCGAAGATCCAGTGTGGGAGCGGGCTTGCCCGCGATGAGGCAATACAGAGCGGTATAGAACTCAGTTCAGACCCAATTTCCCACGCAATGTGGAAAGGTCTTCAGCCAAGGTATTGACCGGGCCGACCAGCGCCTTGCGGTCGTTGTCCTTCACCTTGTCGTAAGTCTCGAAACCACCGTCCTTGGTCTTGTACTTGGCCAGGATCTTGTCCACGGTGGCGAAGTTCTTGTCGACTTTGGCGACGAAGGCTTTGTCCTGCTTCTCGATCTGCGGACGGAACAGGTCGACGATTTTCTTCGCGCCGTCGATGTTGCCCTGGAAGTCGTACAGGTCGGTGTGGCTGTAACGGTCTTCCTCACCGGAGATCTTGGTCGCGGCGACTTCTTCGAGCAGCGCAGCCGCGCCGCCGACGACTTTCTCCGGCGGGAAGGTCAGGCCGGCGACGCGGGTCTGCAGGTCTTTCACGTCCTTGTTCAGGCCATCGGCCAGGGCGTCGAGATCCTTGGTGCTCTTTTCCGAGAACAGCGAGTATTCGATGCGGTGGAAACCGGTGAAGTCTTCGGCTTTCACGCCTTGCTCGTGGTCGTCGACGCGGGAGTCGATGGACGCGTCGAGGTCACTGAACAGCTCGGCGATCGGCTCGATCGACTCATAAAAAACGCGGGTTGGCGCGTAGAGCTTTTGCGCGGTGGCCAGGTCGCCTTTTTTCACCGCGTCGGTGAACTGCTGCGTGTGGCTGGCCAATTCATCCAGTTGTTCGGTGACGTAAATCTTGTAGTCCGACACCGGCCCCACCAGATCCAGTGGCGCGGTCGCGGCGAACGCCGACAGCGAGGTGTTGAGCAAACCTAAGGTCAGCAATAACGCGAGTGGCGTCTTTTTCATGGGGGCGGCTCCTGTTGAATGCTATGCAGTTGTTTTTGGTTGAGTAGCGTCGAGCAGCGAACGACCGATGAAGTCCTTGTCGCCCGTGACACCCGGCAGGGTGAAGAAGTAACCGCCGCCGACCGGCTTGAGGTATTCCTCCAGCGGTTCGCCATTGAGACGGGTCTGTACGGTGATGAAACCTTTTTCCAGATCCGCCTGGTAACAGATGAACAGCAGGCCCATGTCGAGCTGGCCGTTCTTGTTCACGCCGTTGGAGTAGTTGAACGGCCGGCGCAGGATCAGATTGGCGTGGCTCGCGACGGTGCGCGGGTTGGCCAGGCGAATGTGCGCGTCGAGCTTGGTCAGCTTGCCTTCCGGGTCCTTGCTGTAATCCGGGACTTCGGTTTCATGGCTGGCGCCCATCGGCGCGCCGGTGGTTTTGACTCGGCCGATGATGCTTTCCTGTTCCTGCAACGGCGTGCGGTCCCAGCGTTCGACAAAGTTGCGGATGATCCGCACCGCCTGATAACTGCCGTGGGCCGCCCAGGCCGGTTCGTCGCTGCCCGGTTGCACCCAGACGATGCGGTCCATGGCCTTGCCGTCGTTGGAATCCGGGTTGGCCGAACCGTCACGGAAACCCAGAAAGTTGCGCGCCGATTGCGCCGGCACACCGGGTTTGGCAGGGGCTTGCGGCGGCACGCTGCCTTCCTGTTTCCAGCGCACCAGCAGCAGGTCCGGCAGGTTTTTCACGATGTCGCGCAGGGCGTGGATGTTGGTGTCGGCGGTGTTGGAGCAGAACTGCAGGCTCAGGTCGCCGTGGCAGCAATCGGCTTCCAGCGCATCGTTAGGGAAACCGACCATGCGCACCAGACGCTTGGGCTTGGCGGACGCGAGGCCGAAACGCTCATCAAACAACGATTCGCCGACGGACACGGTGATGGTCAGGTTGTCCGGCGTCACCACCGGGCCGAGGATTCCGGAATCCGGCGGCGGCAACTTCGGATCGATCTGCGCCACCGGGCCGCCCTTCATCAGGAATGAGATGCGCTCGTTGAGGGTGCGGAACAGCCGCTCCAGGTCTTCACGGTCGCTGGCCAGCACATCGAACGACACCAGCATGCCGGCCGCCGGACGCGGGGTGACGATGCCAGTCTGGTGCACGCCATGGAAATCGTGGTGATCCTGGGTCTTGTCGCTGCTCGGCGCTTCGGTGACTTGCGCAGGGGCGGCGGCCATCGCCGGGCAGCTCAGGGCAGTACCGGCCAGTGCGACGCCGGCGGCGCCCATGCCCATCAGTACGCGGCGACGTTGCAGGTTGAAGTGTTCGGAATCGTTCATCGGTAGTCGTCTTCTGCTTACAGGCCGGAGAGGCCGAGGGCGGGGTCAATGGCGTCGAGGGCGTCGGCCAGGGCCTTGGCCTTGTCGGCGATCTGCTTGCGTTGCTCACCGTTGACGGTGTCGTAACTGGTGTAGCCGTCCTTGACCTTGAAACCGTTCAGCGTGGTATCGAAATCAGTCAGCGCACCGTCGATTTTCGGCAGCAGGTCGGCGGCGGATTTGCTCAGCAGCGGGCGCAGCAGTTCGACGACTTTGCGCGCGGTTTCCTGATTGGCCGCGAAGCCGTTGAGATCACTGTGACTGTAGCGTTCCTCTTCGCCGCTGGCGGCGCGCACGTCGGCGAGGGTGTTGAGGTTGCGCACGACGATTTCCACCAGTTGCTCCGGCGGCAGCGACTGGGCCAGCAGCTGTTGTTTCAGCGTGGTGACGTTGTCGAGCAAGCCTTGGGCAATCGGTGTCAGTCCGTCGAGTTTGCGTTGCTGGAACAGCGCGTATTCGAGGCGGTGGAAGCCGACGAAGGCCGGATCCTGCTCGCGCTTTTCGAAGTAATCGGCGCGGGCGTTGATGCTGTTGTCCAGTTCTGCCAGGCGTTGTGCGGCCGGGGCCAGACGCTGGTACGCGGCGCGGGCCGGCAAATACAGAGCCTGGGCTTGTGCCAGATCGCCGCTATCGATGGCTTGATTGAGCGCCGTCACGGCTTTGATCAGCGCGCTGCCCTGGCTGGCCAGATAGACGCGGAACTCCGACAACGGCCCGACGAAGGCAACCATCGACGGCTTGGCCTTGGCGGCGGCATCGGACGCGGCGGTTGGCGTCACGTGCAGGGTGCCGCGCGGGTTGCTCAGCAGGCCGCAGGTGATGGCGTAGTCGCCGGGTTGCAGGTTGGCGTTGATCACCTGGCTCAGGCCCGGCGCGATGTTCTCGCGCTCTTCGATCACCAACAAGCCGTCGAGAATTTCCCATTCCACCGCCCGGTCGGAGCGATTGACGATGCGGAAACTGGCGCGGCCGGCCGGGACTGTGAGGGCGTTCGGTTCGCAGCTGTGCGGATGAATGTTGACCACCACTTCGTCACGGTTGTGCTGACGTTTGGCGGCGGCCAGTTTCGAGGCGTAGTAGAACAGGCCACCGGCGGCGATCATCACGACCACCGAACCGGCCACCGCCCAGCGCAAGGCGCGGGGAGGCGAGGCCTGAGGAGTATTAGGCTTTGACATGAAGGCCCTTATTGGCTGGAAACGGAAGACGATTGGGCAGCGGGTTTGGGTGCCGGCATGAAGAACATGACCAGCGCCACCAGCAGATAAATCAGGTACGCGCCGAGGGTGCTGACGGTCGGTGCATCCTGATAACCGAACATGCCGGCCAGCACCGAGCCCAGCGGGCCGTCCATCGGCAGCGTCGCGCTGAAGTCGAAGAGCACGGTTTGCAGGTGGTTCCAGACCCCGGCTTCATGCAGGGCCTGCACCGAGTTGGCGAGAATCCCGGCGGCGACCACGAGGATGAACAGCCCGGTCCAGCGGAAGAACGCCGACAGGTTCAGGCGCATGCTGCCGCTGTAGATCAGGAAGCCGACGATCACCGCCAGAATCAGGCCGAGCAGGGCGCCGATCGGCGCGGCCGGGCCTTCGCTCTGCTGGAACACGGCGAGCAGGAAGAACACGGTTTCCAGACCTTCCCGGGCGACGGCGAAAAACACCATGGCAATCAGCGCGATGACCTGATGCTTCGACGCGGTCAGCGCATGATCGAGGGAGGCTTGCAGTGAATGCTTGATCGAACGCGCCACCTTGCGCATCCAGAACACCATCGAACTGAGAATGCCCACGGCCACCAGCCCGACCACGCCTTCGAACAGTTCCTGCTGCTTTTGCGGGAATTCGGCGCTGACCAGTTCCAGACCACCGCCAACCAGTAACGCCAGCGCAGCAGCGAGAAATACCCCGATCCACACCGCCGGCATCCACTGGCCACGGCCGGTCTGTTGCAGGTAGCTGGCGATGATGCCAACGATCAGCGCGGCTTCGATGCCTTCACGCAACATGATCAAAAAGGGAACGAGCATTCGACGATCACTGTGTAACGAAATGAGGTTACAAGTTGTAACATAATGAAAGTCATTCTCACATGGCATTCATTGACATTTAGCTGAACCTCAGCTGAACGAGTCTGAACATCCACGCCGCCCAGCCAGCTGCGCTAAGATGCCCGCCACTCGAACAACAACAGGGCTCAGCGGGTTCCATGTCGGAAAAAGACACCATCGCCATTCAACTGGTGCGCGAAGCACTGCTGCAAAGTTGTGCCCCGGGCGTGGCCACGGACGAAGTCTTGAGCAAGGTCGGGATCGATCCGGCGCTGCTGGCCACCGATGACGCCCGTGTGCCGGCCAGCCAGTACGCGCGGTTATGGCGCCTTTTGGCCAGGCGCGGCGATGACGAATTCTTTGGCATGGACCCGCGCAAGCTGAAATCCGGCAGCCTGGAATTCCTCTGCCGCAGCGCCATGGCTCAGCCGAATCTGGCCGCAGGGTTGAGCACCGGGTTGAATTTCCTGTCCTTGATGCTCGAGCGCCTGCCGGCGCAACTGGTGCATCAGCAGAGTCTGGCGGAGATCGTTTTGCTGGAAGACGACCCGGAACCGCGCCGCGCTTTCACCTATTTCACCTACTGGATGATCGTCCACGGCGTGGCGTGCTGGCTGGCGGGGCGGCGAATTCCGATCCTGGCCATCGAGCTGCGCTGCCCGGCGCCGGATTTTTGCGATGACTATCGGGTGATGTTCTCGGAAAACCTGCGCTTCGACCGGCCGCGCACGCGGATGATCTTCGCCGCTGACGTGCTGGATCTGCCGATCAAGCGCAGCGCCGAGGAGTTGAAGCGCTTTCTGGCCCATGCCCCGGCCAACATTCTGGTGAAGTACCGCGACCCGGAAAGCCTTGCGAGCCGGATCAAGCAGGATCTGCGGCAATTATCCGCAGATAAGTGGCCGGAAACCGACGCGCTGGCCCAGCAGTTGTGCATGTCGGCCTCAACCCTGCGCCGGCGTCTGGCTGAAGAAGGGCAGACCTATCAGGGCCTGAAGGACAGCGTGCGCAAGGAGCTGGCGATCACCTGGCTGGCGGAACCTTCGATCAGTTTTGCCGAGATCGCCACGCGGCTGGGATTTGCCGATGCGAGCTCGTTCTACAAGGCGTTTCGCAAGTGGTCGGGGACCAATCCTGGGCATTACCGCAGCTTGATTCTCAACGAAGCGGTCTGATCCACCACAGACTCACCGCCCACCGCCCACCGCCAACTCTCGTTCCCACGCTCTGCGTGGGAATGCAGCCCGGGACGCTCCGCGTCCCTTCCAGAGCTGGAACGCGGAGCGTCCCTTGAGGCATTCCCACGCAGAGCGTGGGAACGATCATCGCGGCACGGCGTGGGAGCGATCAAAGTCCGGAACCTTGGCCAAACCAGTCATCCACTTTGAGGGCTTTGACCATTGCCGCAGCCAGCGTGCGGCGCGAGTATTCCTCTATTGTTTACGGTTCCCCAACCTAATAAGAACAGAGGGATTCTGGCAATGCGCGATTACTTGTCTGCCACCGCACAGTTTGATTATCAGCACACCGTGGACGCCGCACTCAGCGGCACGCTTGAAGCGCTCAACGCCTGCGTCGAATGTTGTGACCGTCACGCCTTGCCGGGGCGCATCGCGCTGTTCTGGGAAAGCCGCGACGGTGCCAGTGCGACGTACACCTTCAGCGACCTGCAGGACAAAGCCGCGCGTTTCGCCAATTTCCTTCTCGCCCAGGGCGTGCAGAAGGGCGACAAGGTCGCCGGTCTGCTGCCGCGCAACATCGAGCTGCTGATCACCGTGTTCGCCACCTGGCGCATCGGCGCGGTGTATCAACCGCTGTTCACCGCGTTCGGCCCCAAAGCCCTCGAGCATCGCCTGAACAGCTCCGGCGCCAAAGTCGTGGTCACTGATGCAGTCAATCGGCCAAAACTCAGCGAAGTCGCCGATTGCCCGACGCTGGTCACTGTCGGTGGTCCGAAAGGCCAGGGCATCGTCCGTGGCGATTTCAGTTTCTGGGCCGAGCTGCCCAATCATTCCAGTGTCTGCGAGCCGCTGATGCTGACCGGCGAAGACCCGTTCCTGCTGATGTTCACCTCGGGTACCACTGGCCCGTCGAAGGCGCTGTCGGTGCCGCTCAAGGCCATCGTCGCGTTCCAGAGCTACACCCGCGATGCCGTGGATCTGCGCCCGGAAGACGCGTTCTGGAACGTCGCCGATCCGGGCTGGGCCTACGGCATCTATTTCGGCGTCACCGGCCCGTTGTCGATGGGCCATCCGATCACGTTCTACGATGGCCCGTTCACCCTCGAAAGCACCTGCCGGGTGATCAACAAGTACGGCATCACCAACCTAACCGGTTCGCCCACTGCGTATCGCCTGCTGATTGCCGGCGGCGACGAGTTCGCCAAGTCGATCAAGGGCAAGCTGCGCATCGTCAGCAGCGCCGGCGAGCCGTTGAATCCGGAAGTGATCCGCTGGTTCGCCGATAACCTCGGCGTGGTCATTCACGACCACTACGGCCAGACCGAACTGGGCATGGTCCTGTGCAATCACCACGGCCTCGAGCACCCGATCCACCTCGGCGCTGCCGGTTTCGCCTCGCCGGGCCATCGCATCGTGGTGCTTGACGAGCAGAACAACGAACTCGGCGTCGGCCAGCCCGGCATCCTCGCCATCGACCGCACACAGTCGCCGATGTGCTGGTTCGCCGGCTATGAAGGCGTGCCGACCAAGGCCTTCATCGGCAATTACTACCTGAGCGGCGACACCGTCGAGTGGAACCCGGACGGCAGCATCAGCTTCGTCGGCCGCAGCGATGACGTGATCACCACTTCCGGCTATCGCGTCGGCCCGTTCGACGTGGAGAGCGCACTGATCGAACACCCGGCCGTTGTCGAAGCCGCCGTGGTCGGCAAACCCGATCCGGAGCGCACCGAACTGGTCAAGGCCTTCGTCGTGCTCAACCCGCAATACCGCGCCGAACCGGCGTTGGCCGAAGAACTGCGGCAACACGTGCGCAAACGTCTGGCCGCGCATTCGTATCCCCGTGAAATCGAATTTGTCAGCGAGTTGCCGAAAACCCCGAGCGGCAAATTGCAGCGCTTTATCTTGCGCAACCAGGAAATCGCCAAGGCTCAAGAGGCCGCGGCGCACAACGTTTCAGCTTGAATCAGGAAGTCAGTCATGCAGATCGAGAACAAGGTTTTTATCGTCACCGGCGGCGCGTCCGGCCTGGGTGCCGCCACCGCTGAATTGCTGGTGAACGCCGGCGCCAAAGTGATGCTGGTGGACATGAACGCCGAAGCCGTTGCCGCCCAGGCCCAACGCTTGGGCGCGCAAAGCGTGGTGGCCGACATCAGCAACGAAGCCGCCGCCGAAGCCGCCGTTCAGGCCACGGTAAAAGCCTTCGGCAGCCTGAATGGTCTGGTGAACTGCGCCGGCATCGTTCGCGGCGAGAAGATTCTTGGCAAGAACGGCCCGCACGCCTTGTCCAGCTTCGCCCAGGTGATCAACGTCAACCTGATCGGCAGTTTCAACATGCTGCGTCTGGCAGCCGCTGCGATTGCCGAAAGCGATGCCAACGCCGACGGCGAGCGCGGCGTGATCATCAACACTGCCTCCGTGGCTGCGTTCGACGGCCAGATCGGCCAGGCCGCGTATTCGGCATCCAAAGGCGCCATCGCCAGCCTGACTCTGCCTGCCGCTCGTGAACTGGCGCGCTTCGGCATCCGGGTGATGACCATCGCCCCGGGTATCTTCGAAACCCCGATGATGGCCGGCATGACCCCGGAAGTGCGCGACTCGCTGGCCGCCGGCGTACCGTTCCCGCCGCGTCTGGGCAAACCTGCCGAGTACGCCGCGCTGGTGCGGCATATCATTGAAAACAGCATGCTCAACGGCGAGGTGATCCGTCTCGACGGTGCCTTGCGCATGGCCGCCAAGTAAGGAGGATTTCCCATGACCATCTCCAACGATCCGATTGTCATCGTCAGCGCCGTCCGCACCCCGATGGGCGGTTTCCAGGGCGAACTGAAAAGCCTGACCGCGCCGCAACTGGGCGCCGCTGCAATCAAGGCGGCGGTTGAGCGTGCCGGTGTCGCCGCCGATGCGGTCGATGAAGTGTTGTTCGGCTGCGTATTGCCGGCCGGTCTCGGTCAGGCGCCTGCACGTCAGGCTGCACTGGGCGCCGGGCTGGACAAGTCCACCCGTTGCACCACGGTCAACAAGATGTGCGGCTCGGGCATGGAAACCACGATTTTGGCCCACGACATGCTGCTGGCCGGCAGCGCCGATGTGGTGATCGCCGGCGGCATGGAAAGCATGTCCAACGCGCCGTACCTGCTGGATCGCGCCCGTGCCGGTTACCGCATGGGCCACGGCCGGGTGCTGGATTCGATGTTCCTCGACGGCCTCGAAGACGCCTACGACGAGGGCCGCCTGATGGGCACCTTCGCCGAGGATTGCGCCGAAACCAACGGCTTCAGCCGCGAGGCTCAGGATGCTTTCGCCATCGCCTCGACCACCCGCGCCCAGCAGGCAATCAAGGACGGCAGCTTCAAGGCCGAGATCGTTCCGCTGACCGTGACCGTCGGCAAAGAGCAAGTGGTCATCAGCAACGACGAGCAGCCACCAAAAGCCAAGCTGGACAAGATCGCTTCGCTGAAACCGGCGTTCCGCGAGGGCGGTACGGTAACTGCGGCCAACTCCAGCTCGATCTCCGACGGCGCCGCTGCGCTGGTGCTGATGCGTCAGTCGCAAGCACAAAAGCAGGGTCTGAAGCCGCTGGCGGTGATTCACGGTCACGCGGCCTTCGCTGATACCCCGGGCCTGTTCCCGGTGGCGCCGATTGGCGCGATCAAGAAGCTGATGAAGAAAACCGGCTGGTCGCTGGATCAGGTCGATCTGTTCGAAGTCAACGAAGCCTTCGCCGTGGTCGGCATGGCGGCGATGACCCACCTGGAAATCCCCCACGACAAGCTCAACATCCATGGCGGCGCCTGCGCCCTGGGCCACCCGATTGGTGCGTCCGGCGCGCGGATTCTGGTGACCTTGCTCTCGGCCCTGCGCCAGAAAGGCCTGAAGCGCGGCGTTGCGGCGATCTGTATCGGCGGCGGGGAAGCCACGGCGATGGCCGTGGAATGCGTTTACTAACGTTGACAATGGACCCTGTGGGAGCGGCGGTGCGACGGCTCGACTTGCCCGCGATGGCGNTTGGGTCAGACAGCCAATATGTTCACTGACACGGCCCCATCGCTGGCAAGTCGAACCGTCGCACCGCAGCTCCCACAGGGTTTTGTGTTGTCACCGGATTTTAAGGATTTGCCATGATTCCCAATGACGACCAACAACAAATCCGCGACATGGCCCGGCAGTTTGCCGAGGAACGGCTGAAACCGTTCGCCGCCGAGTGGGATCGCGAGCACCGCTTTCCGAAAGAGGCCATCGGCGAAATGGCCGGGCTGGGCTTCTTCGGCATGCTGGTGCCGGAGCAGTGGGGCGGTTGCGACACCGGTTACCTGGCCTACGCCATGGCCCTGGAAGAAATCGCCGCCGGCGACGGCGCCTGCTCGACGATCATGAGCGTGCACAACTCGGTGGGTTGCGTGCCGATCCTCAAGTTCGGCAACGACGACCAGCGCGAACGCTTCCTCAAGCCGCTGGCCAGCGGCGAGATGCTCGGCGCGTTCGCGTTGACCGAACCCCAGGCCGGTTCCGACGCCAGCAGCCTGAAAACCCGCGCGCGGTTGGAAGGCGATCACTACGTGCTCAACGGCTGCAAACAGTTCATCACTTCCGGGCAGAACGCCGGGATCGTGATCGTGTTTGCCGTGACTGATCCGAGTGCCGGCAAGCGCGGGATCAGCGCGTTCATCGTGCCGACCGACTCGCCGGGCTACAAAGTCGCCCGCGTCGAAGACAAGCTCGGCCAGCACGCCTCGGACACCTGCCAGATTCTGTTCGAAGACGTGAAAGTGCCGGTAGCCAACCGGTTGGGCGAGGAGGGCGAGGGTTACAAGATCGCCCTGGCCAACCTCGAAGGCGGGCGCGTCGGCATCGCTTCGCAATCGGTGGGCATGGCCCGCGCCGCGTTCGAAGCGGCCCGCGATTACGCCCGTGAACGTGACACTTTCGGCAAGCCGATCATCGAGCATCAGGCCGTGGCGTTCCGCTTGGCGGACATGGCGACCCAGATCGCCGTGGCGCGGCAGATGGTGCATTACGCCGCCGCCCTGCGCGACAGCGGTCAGCCGGCACTGGTCGAGGCGTCGATGGCCAAACTGTTCGCCTCGGAAATGGCCGAGAAGGTCTGCTCCATGGCCTTGCAAACCCTCGGCGGTTACGGTTACCTCAACGACTTCCCGCTGGAGCGCATCTACCGCGACGTGCGGGTCTGCCAGATCTACGAAGGCACCAGCGACATTCAGCGCATGGTCATTTCGCGCAATCTTTGAGAAGGAATCTGCACATGAGTTACGAAACGATATTGCTGGAAACCCATGGCCGCGTCGGCCTGATCACCCTCAATCGCCCGCAGGCGCTGAATGCCCTCAACGCGCAACTGGTCAGCGAAGTGAATCGCGCGCTCGACGGGTTTGAAGCCGACGCGAACATCGGCTGCATCGTCATCACCGGCTCGACCAAAGCCTTTGCCGCCGGCGCCGACATCAAGGAAATGGCCGATCTGACCTACCCGCAGATCTACATGGACGACCTGTTCAGCGACAGCGATCGCGTGGCCAACCGGCGCAAGCCGATCATCGCCGCGGTCAACGGTTTTGCCCTCGGCGGCGGTTGTGAACTGGCGCTGATGTGCGACTTCATCCTGGCCGGCGACAACGCCAAATTCGGCCAGCCGGAAATCAACCTCGGCGTACTGCCGGGCATGGGCGGCACCCAGCGCCTGACCCGCGCGGTGGGCAAGGCCAAGGCCATGGAAATGTGCCTGAGCGGCCGCATGATCGACGCGGTGGAAGCCGAACGCTGCGGCATCGTCGCGCGGATCGTGCCGAGTGCCGAGTTGCTGGACGAAGCGCTGAAAGTCGCCGCAGTGATCGCCAGCAAATCGCTGCCGATTACGATGATGGTCAAGGAAAGCGTGAATCGTGCGTTCGAAGTGAACCTGACTGAAGGCGTGCGATTCGAGCGTCGGGTGTTCCATGCGGCGTTTGCGACGCAGGATCAGAAGGAAGGGATGGCGGCGTTTGTGGCCAAGCGGCCTGCCGAGTTCCAGGGCAAGTAACGCGGCGTATTCACTGACGCCATCGCTGGCAAGCCAGCTCCCACATTGGATCTGAGGTTTACACCAATCCCTGTGGGAGCTGGCTTGCCAGCGATGCTTTTGCCTTTTAGAGCTGATAGTTCTTCAACTCCCGAGCAATCACCATCCGCTGTATCTCGCTCGACCCCTCGTAAATCTGGGTAATCCGCGCATCCCGGTAGTACTTCTCAACCGGGTAATCCTCCAGATACCCATACCCGCCATGAATCTGAATCGCTGACGAGCACACCTTCTCGGCCATTTCCGATGCAAACAGCTTGGCCTGCGAAGCCTCCGACAGACACGGCTTACCCGCCGTCCTCAGCCGCGCCGCGTGCAGGATCATCAAGCGCGCTGCGTTGATCTGCATCTGCATGTCCGCCAGCAGGTTGGCGATGCTCTGGTGCTCGACAATCGCCTTGCCGAACTGCACCCGATCACGGGCGTAACCCAGTGCAGCTTCAAACGCCGCACGGGCGATGCCCAATGCTTGCGCGGCGATACCGATACGTCCGCCTTCCAGGTTGGAAAGGGCAATCGCCAGACCTTTACCGCGTTCACCCAGCAGATTGGCTTCGGGAATGCTGCAGTTGTTCAGGGTCACCGCGCAGGTGTCGGAGGCGCGGATGCCCATCTTGTGTTCGGTGCGATCAACGATGAAACCCGGCGTGTCGGTCGGCACCAGAAACGCCGAGATCCCGCGCTTGCCCAGATCCGGATCGGTCACCGCAAACACGATCGCCAGTTTCGCCCGCTTGCCATTGCTGACAAATTGCTTGGCGCCGTTGATTACCCATTGGCCGTCGCGCAGTTCGGCACGGGTGCGCAGGTTGTGTGCTTCGGAGCCGGCCTGGGGTTCGGTCAGGCAGAAGCAGCCGATCACCGCGCCGCTGGCCAGATCCGCCAGCCAGGTCTGTTTCTGTTCTTCGCTGCCGTAATTGAGCACCGGCCCGCAGCCCACCGAGTTGTGAATGCTCATGAATGCGCCGGTGGCGCCGTCGCCGGCGGAAATCTCTTCCACCGCCAACGCATAGGCCACGTAGTCGACGTAAGTGCCGCCCCATTCCTCAGGCACCACCATGCCCAGCAGGCCGAGTTCGCCCATCTTCGCCACCAGACCGTCATCGATCCAGCCGGCCTTTTCCCAGGCTTGCGCGTGGGGGGCGATTTCGCCACGGGCAAAGTCCCGGGCCATGTCGCGGATCATTACCTGGTCTTCAGTCAATTCGAGATCGTGCATGGCTCAGCTCCCGCTCTCTTCGAAACCGTGGAAGAAACTCGCGACCTGTTCGGCGTGCAGTGCAGCCAGGGTCGGCGGGTTCCAGCGTGGTGATTTGTCTTTGTCGATCAGTAAGGCGCGCACGCCTTCGATCAGGTCGCCGCGTTCGAACCACTGGCGATCCAGATGCAGTTCGAGGGCGAAGCAGTGTTCCAGACTCAGGTGGCGGCCGCGACGCAGCATTTCCAGGGTCACGCCCATGGCCAGCGGCGAGCGGGCTTCCAGCAGGTCGGCGGTGGTGGTCGCCCATTCATGGCTGTCGGCGACGGTCACGGCGCGCAGTTGCTCGACAATGCTCGGCACGTCCGGCAACGCGAAGAAGTGGTCGATGGCCGGGCGCAAGGCTTCCAGCGGCGCATCCGGCAGGGTTTGCACGGCGTGGCGGGCCAGCAGGTTTTGCAGGTCTTTAAGCGGCGTGTCGTGCCACTCCAGGTGATCGAGTTGTTCGTCGAGGATGCCGAGTTTGCTGCTGTCCAGATACCAGTCGGCCAGCCCGCAATACAGCGCATCCGCCGCACGGATCTGCACGCCGCTGACGCCCAGATAAATCCCCAGCTCGCCGGCAATCCGTGGCAGGAAATAACTGCCACCGACATCCGGGAAATACCCGATCGCCACTTCCGGCATCGCCAGACGGCTCTTCTCGGTGACCACCCGCAGATCGGCGCCTTGCACCAGACCCATGCCGCCGCCGAGGACGAAACCGTCCATCAGCGCCAGCACCGGTTTGCGGTAATGGTGGATCGTCAGGTCGAGGGCGTATTCCTCGACGAAGAAATCTTCGTGCAGCGTGTCGCCGCTTTTGTGGCTGTCGTACAGGGATCGAATGTCGCCACCGGCACAGAAGGCTTTCTCGCCGGCACCGCGCAGCACGACCGCGTGGATATCGGCATCGGCGGCCCAGGCGTCCAGGTGTTGCTGGAGCTGGCGCACCATCTCGAGGGTCAGGGCATTGAGGCCGGCGGGGCGGTTGAGGGTCAGATGACCGATGTGATTGCGAACCTCGGCCAGCACTTCGTGCGGCGTGGCATCCATGGACGAAGTCCGCGGGGATGAAGCCTGAGCAGTCATCACTAACTCCCTGCTTTTATTGTCTTTATTCGAGAAGCTCGCGCGCGAGCGTTACCGGATCGTAACAGTGCAAATTTGCCATGTACAACGGGGATATGTGCATGGGGTGTCTGCATTTTTGCCTTGTCTGGAAAGCGGCTTGCAGACGCTGACTCGAGTCCCTTTCATTACTCTGCGCGAAGCTGTGCCTGAAGGGTTCGGGCGCAAAGCAGCAGTGCTCGTCGGGCCTCATCATGGGCGGCCGGGTAGTTCATGAAACCGTGGCGCATCCCTGAAAACTCTTTGTGTTCGACAGTGACACCCGCGGCCCGCAGTTGCGCAGCGTAAGCACGGCCTTCATCGCGCAGGACATCAAGTCCGCAGGTGATGATCATTGTCCGGGGCAATCCATGCAGCGAGTCACTGAGCAGGGGCGACAGCCGTGTATCCACGCGCGATGTTCCGGGTGGCAGGTATTGGCCGAGGTACCATTCGAGCAGGTCGACAGTCAGTCCATATCCTTGCCCGAATCTCGTGTGGGAGCGGCGGCGAGTGTGACAGTCGAGCAAAGGGTAAAGCAGCAGTTGAAAGCAGATACATGGCTTGTCACATTTAGCGTCGCGCTGGCTGATGACGGCGGCCATCCCGCCTCCTGAACCACCCCCTGCGACTGCAATGCTTGAAGTATCCAGCTTGCAATCGGCGCCTTGACGTGTCACCCACTTGAAAGCTGTCCAGCAGTCTTCCAGAGCTGTCGGAAACAAGTGTTCCGGAGGGCGGGCGTAATCAACGGCGACGACGGCGCAACCAGCCCACTCACACATCAACCGACAGAACCCGTCATGCGTGTCCAGGTCTCCCGTGACCCAACCACCGCCATGGAAGAAAACCAGCACGGGAAACGGCCCCTTGCCTGGTGGCGCGTAGAGACGCAGCGGCAGTGACCGGCCATGGCTTTCGATCGCCAGATCATGAACGCAGGTGACTTGCGCCTGACGCAACGCCGATCTGGCGTCCTCTGCAGTCAACGAGGTTTCATTCACGGCCGCAGCCCTTGCCCGAACGGGCCTCTGCCTCGATCTCGATAACGTATTCAGGGCTGACCAGTCGAGAGACTTCCAGCAACATTGTCGTCGGTGGATGCCCTTCGAAAAACGCTTTGTGCGCCCGCGCGATTTCTGGCAAGAGATCCATGTTGGTGGTGTACATGCGCGTGGCAATGATGCGGGTACGATCCTCACCCAGTTGCTTTAGCGCCTGTTCGATGATTTTCAGACATCGCCGTGTCTGGGCATAGGCATCGCCGGGTTTGAAGGGCTTGCCGTTCTTGCGAAATGCCACCGTACCTCCGACCAGAATAGTGTTACCAGCCTTCACGGCTCTGCAGTAACCGGCAAGGCGTTCCCAAGGTGCTCCGGAATAAACACGTTTGAATTTCATGGTTCAGACTCCTGTTCCCAGATCGACCGGAAGCGTCTTCAACCCCCGGAACTGCAGGTTGCTGTTGCGCCACGTGGCAGGCCGCCGCGCGATGAGGTGCAAGTGGGGGAAGCGTTTCAACAGCGAGCTGAATACAATCTCGGCCTCAAGTCTGAACAGCGCCGTGCCCATGCAGAAATGTTCACCTCTTCCAAACGTCAGGTGCTCGTTCTTCGCACGACGAATGTCGAATTTGTCGGGATCGGGGAATTTTTCCGGATCACGATTGGCGGAGGCCCGGATCAGGTAAACCAGCTGTCCTTTTTTCATCGTGACGTCATCGATGGTGACGTCTTCCATCAGCAACCGATGGCTCAGGGAGCCGGCAGGATCGAAGCGCAGCATTTCTTCAATGAAGGAGCCGATCAATGTCGGGTCTGCCAACAGGGCTTCGAGTTGTTGGGGATGCTTCAGTAAATGCAACAGGCCGAGGCATAGCTGGTCTGCGCTGGTGGTATAACCCGCCACCAGAATGAACACGATCTGTGCCAGCACTTCATCAAGACTGGCGGCGCTGTTCTGGCCACTCTCCAGTACCCGGCTCACGAGATCATCCCTGGGTTGCCTGCGCCGTAGTTCAATGAGCTCAGCGAAAAAGGCGTACATTTCCTTGATGCCTTCCAGAGCCTGGACCGGCCCCTGATCCGTGTCCTGGCTGCCACCGAGAAACATGACGATGTCTCGTGTCCAGCGTCGCAATTTCAGTGCCTCGCCATCCTCCATACCGTATAGCCGGGCCAGAATCAGGGCTGGAATTCGGTCGAAAAGCCCGGCCTTCAAATCGATTTGCCCGTGCAGGCCGGACAGTTCTCGATCAGTGATGTCTTGAATGATTTTTCTCAAGGATTCGATGGAGCGCGGTGTAAAGGCATTGCCCAGCAAGTGACGGCTGGCCTTGTGAGTGTCGCCATCCTGGGAATACATCCACCTGGACGCCAACTTGATGAATTCGATCAGCTGCGTGCGCTTGCTTTCAGGCACCCGGGTGTCGATCAGTTGTTGCATGCGGTTTGAAGAAAATCGTCGGGAATCGGCCTGTGCGGCGATGACATCGCAATAACGGGTCAAAAACCAGGCCTGTAAGTGTTCGCACCAGTACACCGGCTGATGTTTTCGCAGCCACGTATACGCCCGGTAAGGGTTACGAATCGTGTTGCGGTTCGAGAAGTCCGGCTTGTTGTCGTACAGCGGTTTTGTGAAGTGCTTTACGTAGTTCTTTTTGTCGATGGGGGCCCTGACCAGCTCTGACGGCGGTTTGAGCAGCTTGTTTAACAAGATCAGTTGAGCTTCGGTGGCGTTCTGCTCCAGCTTGGTGCTGGCAACAAGCTCCCATTCGTAAAGTTTCGGCGAAAAGACGTGGACGATGTCTTCGAATATCTCGGATGACACGAGCGGATGGTGTTTACCCTCATTGATGATCAGATCCAGCGCTCGAGCATAGGTGAGCGCAACCGCCTGTCGATGGGAAAAATCGCCGGCACGGCGACACTGATCGACAATCAGCGATTCAATTCGCTGGGCGATGTTCTCGTTGGCAAATCGTGGCCGGTTGATGGCGTCCCGTGCAACCTGACAGCACAGGATGTTGTTATCGCCCGCGAAGGTGGTGCTGATGCCGTGATCCATGACCAAAGTGACAATTCGGTTGTGATGGTGGAAGCCTTGCGAACCACAAAGCTCCCTGCATGCACTCATGACTTCGAGCCCCAGCCAGGTGCCGACACTTTTGACGACAGCGGCGAGAATATGCAGCTCCTTTCGCCGTGCTGGCTGATGCCAGCACGCTTCGAACCGCGACAGAACCGCCTGCTCCAGCAACTTCAGGGCCAATACCTTAAGTTGTTCGGCATACAGCCGTTGTCGGAAAAGTGCCTTGGTCAGGAGAGACTGGCTTCCCTCGTTCCCCTTGACCAGGCGATGGCAAGCGAAACGGTACGCCAGATAAACACACATGCTGGCGGCACCACGGGCGCCAGCGATGAGGAACAGGCGCTCCTGGATGAATGTCTGCATAGCGCTTTTCAGGCGATCCTTTGGCGGGATCTCACTGCTGAAAACGCCTTGCGCAGAAAACCTGGCATAGCGTTGCATCAGTGCGTCGAGTGGCAGCTTCATGTTGCAAAAACGGATGCCGGCAACTTGATTGGCGTGAATCCCTCCCTTGGGATCGCAGGTGGTGATCCTGACACCTGGCAGGAGCGGGCCATTCTCTTCCTCGCGAATTCGTACCCGAAACCAGTGCAAGCCCTCATCCACACCCTTGACGATCAGACGTCCCAGCACCATGACCACCACCGCCGCGTGCAATGCGTTGCCTATCCAGAACTTGCAGGACTGCGGCGTGGGTGAGTTCAAAATCAGGCAATGTTTGTGTGAGTCGTAGTTGATCGTGGTTTGCAGGTTAGCCACATCGGAGCCGCTGGCGATCTCCGTGCAACCAAAGGCGTAAACCGCTTTCAGTTGGCAGATTTCCTGGTGGTACTGCGCAATCTGGTGCTGACTGCCGTGTGCAAAAAATGCGTCGCCGGCAATGAAGTGGTCGACGATGCAGGCAAGCAGGGAGTAATCCACGGCACCGATCAATGCTGCACGTTCAAGCATCAACCGGAATTCAGACTGACGGGGTTGGCTCAGCCACATGGCATTGGTCATGAGCCCGTTGCCGATGATTGCGCGCATCCGATCGATATTCAGATCCATGTATTCGCGCAGAGACACGCGATGGCGCTTTTCGGGGTCGAACAGGGGCTTTTGCAGCAACTTCAGCAATGGGTCGCTCATGAAACGGTCCTCTCGCAGATTTCGAAACCATGGATTCGAAAACCACCAGATTCACGGAGCTGGCGAAAAACACACGTGCCCGCATGCTACAGGCGGGGCATTTGGGCGGACTGCTGGTTACGCAGAAATGCGGTGTTTGAGGAAAGTAACGTTTCAGTCAAAGCGCAAAGCCAGCTCGCTTCTCAACAACGTTGAGCGTTTTTCCATAGCCAGACTACCGATGTCATCGCTACTGGACATTACAGCGGGCCAGACTTCCAAGTGAAAGGCAGACAAATCTGTGCGGTACAAAGCTGAAAGGTAGTCGTTGGTCATGTCTTGGCAAGGGCGTTCGACAACCTTCGGTCGGATCACGTATTACCTGCGACCACCCAGCACTTCACCAATGCTCCGCCGCTTGGCGTGCAGTTCACTGGCATGAATCAACTGCTCCAGATCTTCCGGCGTGACATCGATGAAGGCCTCCATGTCCGCCAGTGCCAGTTTCAGATCCTCGGCCGTGATGGCCTGAATGTCGACCGGTGCCACGGCTGGCGCCGGTTCGGCGGGGCGTTTCGGGTAGCGGATGCGGGTGAGGTTGTTGTAGGCCAGTGCGGCCAGCAGCAGGCACGCGGCGCTGAGCATCACCGGTTCCAGGGCTTTCCAGTCCATGGCGATGGTCATCGGGTCGGCCAGTACCATGGTCAACGCGACGGCGCCGGCCGGTGGGTGCAGGCAGCGCAGCCAGCACATCAGGATCAGCGCCATGCCGGCGGCGAGGCACGCGCTGGCGAGGGTTCGGCCGAGGACGTGGGCCACCAGCAACGCGACCACGCCTGCACACAGGTAGCCGCCGATGATCGACCACGGCTGGGCGAGGGCGCCGGAGGACACCGCGAACAGCAACACCGCCGAGGCGCCCAGCGGGCCGATCAAGTGGTAAGCCACTTCAATGCCGAACACCTGACTGCACGCCCACACGCTGAACAACGTGCCCAGGGCCATGCCGATCGCGGCGCGGCTCCATTCGGTGGGGCGGGTGTTGATGGCGGCGGGCAACCAGCGAGCGAGCATGCAGAATCGATCCTTTGCGAAATTCAGGGCAAAAAAAAGGACTTGTCCGTAAGCGCGGAAAGTCCTTCGAAGTGTTCCAACTATTGGGGGAGGAACGCGCACAGTGTGCCAAGCAATCACGATGCTGACAAATTCATATAAATGCAGTTTCAGTGCATTATTTGTGAAGTAAAGCCACGCGCCGCCCGCTCATGAAACACAGGAAGCCGCCCATCGCCGTCAGTGCGCTGAGGGCATAGAACATGGTCGGCGCCGGCGTGTGCATCAGCAGGAAACCGCAAATCACCGGGCTCAACGCGCCACCCAGCGCCGCCAGGTTCTGCGCGCCGTAATAGCTGCCGCGCAGTTCTTCCGGGGCCAAAGTGTCGACGAACAGAAATTCCGACGGGTAAATGATCATCTCGCCGAGGGTGAAGATGAACATCGCGATGCACCAGCTCACCAGGCTGTCGGCGAGGCTGAAACCGATCAATCCAACGATGAACAGGCTGGTACCGGCGGCGATCCAGTAGCGCAGTTTCTCCCGGTTGAGGAAGCGGCCGATCTGGTACTGCAACAGGATTACCGCGATGGCGTTGCAGGCGAGCAGGGCGGCCATGGTTTGCAACGCTCGTTGTGAGTCTTCGACCACCAGCAGGTATTGCGACAGGTACAACGTGAAACGCCCGTGAACCACGGTGCTGAGCAGACAGCCGCAGGTGAACATGATCAGCGTGCGGTCGTTTTTCAGGGTGATCAGGGTTTTCAGGAAGCTTTGCGGCTGGCCGATGGCGGCGACCGGGCTGGCATCCTTGGGAATCCCGATCATCAGGAAGATGCTGCCGAAAGCGATGCCGGCGGCTATCAGGAACGGCGCAATCGGGTAGACCCCGGCGATCACCACGCCGAGCATCGGGCCGGTGGCGTAGCCGATGTTGGTCAGGGTATAGCGCAGGGAAAACGCCTTGGCCCGTTGGCCCATGGGCAGGTTTTCACTGAGGATCGCCTTGGAGCCGATCAGGAACAACGCCGAGGCGGTTTCAGTGATGACCAGGGTGGCGGTCGTCAGGTACAGGTCTTTGGCGAAGGTCAGCAGTACGAAGCCGATGGCGCTGGAGAGCATTGCCAGAATCAGCAACCGGCGCTTTTCCAGCCGGTCGATGATGTAGCCGCCGTACAGCGCAAGCAGGGTGGCGATGAACACCGCGGTGCCCAGCAACAACCCGACGTCCTGTTGGTTGAGGCCGAGCTTGTTACTCAGGAACAAAGTGAGCAACGGACTGGTGATGGCGCGGCTGACGACGATGGTCAGCGAGACGATCATCAGGCGGCGGATAACGAGCGAGTAGGTGGCCACGGAAAATCAAATGTCCTTATTCGGTTAACAGGTGCTCGAGATCGCGCACGGAATCCAGCGTTTGCAGTTGCCGCAGCTGCGCCAGTAACGGCTCGGCCTTGACCGGAGAAATGACCCGCAACGCCAGACTGAAAAACTTCTCCTCCAGCGCCGCCTCGCTCAGCGGATTGCCCGGCGCGCCCAGCGGCACCTCGACACACAGACTCGCCTGACGCCCGTCGCGGGTTCGCACGACGACCACCGGCTCGCCATCCTCCGACAGTCGCTCATCCACTTCAAGGCGAATGCGCGTCAGCCAGTGGGCTATGCGCGGATCGTTGCGCGGCTGTTCGTCGTAAGCCTCGAGTCGGCAATGACCGTGCACCAGTCGCGCGGCGAGGGCGTAGGGCAGGCTCATCTGCGCAGCGGCCAGACTGCGGGTGTCGCGACCGCCGCACATGTCGAGCAGAAACCCGCACAGGTGTACCTGGATGTCTTCCACCTGATCGGCGCCGACCTGCAATTGCTCCAGCACCAAGCCGAGCGCGTCGATGGCCGAATGGGTGCCACGACACGCGGCATAGGGTTTGATCGAACAGCGCGCGAGTTTCCAGACCCGTCCCAAATCAGCATCCAGCGCGGCCGGTTGCGCACTGCCCGGCGCGAGGGTTTTGAGGAAACCACCCCAGACATCCTCGAACAACACCGACGGCCCGCTGACGCCTTCGCGGGCAAAACGCGCGGCGAGCAAACCACCCTCGGCTGCACGGCCGCTGTGCAGTTTCTTGCTTTGCGAACCGTCATGGATGAACGCCCACAATCCGCCGCTGAAACTGCCGGCGATGCCCAGCGCCGACACGGTTTGCCCGACATCCAGTGTAAATATCCGCGCACAGGCCGCCGCCGCGCCGAACACTCCGCAAGTGGCGGTGGAATGCCAGCCGGCGCCGTTGTGCGCCGAATAACTGCCGCAGGCTTCCAGCACCCGCCGGCCGATTTCGTAGCCGATCACCACGGCGGTGATGAACTCGCGACCGTCCACCGGCCGATCCAACAGCGACAGCGCCGCCATCACCGCCGGCAGCACTACCGCGCCGGAGTGATCGCACCCGCCGGTGTCGTCCAGCTCCAGCGCGTGGGCGGCGATGCCGTTGAGCAACGCCGCATGCCCCGCGCCGACCCGCAGTGACGAACCCCAGACCAGCGCGGTGCCCGGCTCGGCGCCGAACACCTGCCGCGCCTGAAGCGCCACCGCGCTGTCGGCCCCGGCCAGCGCTGCGCCGAAGGTGTCGAGAATGTGTCGCTTGGCCTGTTCCACCAACGCTGGCGGCAGATCTTCAAACCGCGTTTCGACGCAAAACTGCGCCAGCCGCTGCATGCGTTCGGTCATACGAGATAGTCCCGATAATGGCGCTCATACACCGACGCCGGATGATCCTGCGCAACCGGCGCCGCCGTCTGCGCCCACCATTGCGCGACTTCGGCGCCAGTAGCGATCCACACGTCGTCGTGTTGCTGAATGCCCTGTAGCAATTCGCGCAACACGCCGATTCGCCCGGGCGTAGCGATGATTTCCGGGTGCAGGCGCAGCACGTAGCACAGGCCGAAGCGGTGGAACCCGGCGAAGTCCATTTGCAGGTTGCCCAGGGTGTGGCTGTAAGAGGCGATCCGCGATTGCGCCGGCGGCACGGCCGGGCTCAGGTTGAAGGCGAAGTAAGGCTCGTCTTCCAGTTCGTAATGCAGCGGCAGCTCGACCACTTCCGGCGCCGTCGGATGCAAGAACGGCAGGTCATCGCCACGCCATGAGGAAGACCAGTGAATGCCGTGATCTTTCAAGGCTTCGATGAAGCCCGGCGCGCCGTTACCCGCAGGAATCCGGAAACCGGTCGGACGCACGCCGGTCAATGTTTCCAGCGCTGCACAACCCTTGGCGACTTCCGCGCTCTGCGCCGGCAGATCCAGCGTGTCGTAATCCTGATGGCGGTAGCCGGCGCAGGCGATCTCATGCCCGTCAGCCTGGATGGTTGCGATGTGTTGCGGGTTATCCTCGGCAACGATGCCGGGCACGAACCAGCTGCTGCGAACCCCGAGTTCCCTGAACAGGCCGAGCAATCGCTCGACGCCGCGTTGGGTGCCGTAGCGCCACACCGACAGTGTCTTGTCGCGCCCGGCGACTTCTGGGGCCTGAGTGAGAATGCCGTAGATGTCGTTGTAATCGACGGTCAGCACCACCGCGCAGCGTTTGCCGGCGGGCCAGAGTTTGCTGGAGTCAGCCATGGTGATGCTCCTTCAGCCACCAGCGGGCAACGTCGCGGCACGTGGCGAACCACACGTCATCGCGCTGGCGCATGTGTTCGAAGAGTTTCTCCAGCAACAGGATGCGCCCCGGTTTGCCGGTGATTTTCGGGTGGAACAGGGTGGTCAGGCACAGGCCTTCGTCCATCGCCCCGTCGTACTCGCGCTGCCAGTTGTCGAGGGTCAGCTCGTAGCTGGCGGTGCGGTCGAGGCCGGACGGGAAGTTCGGTGCGCGGGTGTAGGCGAGGGAGGCGTAGTCATCCATTTCCCAGCGGCCGGGGATTTCCACCAGCGGGGTGTCGTGGCCGGGGACGTTGACCAGGTATGGGCGATCATCGCCGCGCATGCTGCTGGAATAGATGACGCCGTTGTCGGCCAGCATCGCCGGGGTTTCGGCGCGCCAGTCGCCGGAAGGGGTGCGAAAGCCCTCGGCGCGGATGTGCAGGTATTGCCAGAACACGTCGCGGGATTTGTTCATCACGGCCTGCTGCTGGTCCAGCGTCAGGGCGTAGAAGGATTCGTGTTTGTAGCCGTGGTAGGCGACTTCATGACCGCGCTCGACGATGGCCTGGCACTGTTTCGGCCAGTTTTCCACGACCCAGGCGGGAACGAAGAAGGTGGTCGGGATCTTGAAGGCGTCGAGCAGGTCGAGCAGGCGGGGCAGGGCGCGGTAGGGGCCGTAGCCGCCGAAGCCGAAGTATTCGGGTTTGTGCCAGATCGAGTTGTTGAGCATGGCGTCACCGGTCGGGCCGTCGAGGTCGAAGGCCAGGGCGAGGCAGGCTTTGTGCTGGTCGGGCCAGGTGGGTTGCAAGGAGGACATCGATAACTCTCCAACTGTTCACGACCCCTGTGGGAGCTGGCTTGCCAGCGATGAGGCCGGTACATTCAACATGGATGTCGACTGATCGAGCGCCATCGCGGGCAAGCCCGCTCCCACAGAGGAACCAGTTACTTGCCCGCGTTAATGGTCACATCCTTGATCGCACCCAGCTCCAGATCCCACTTCTTCAGGATCGCGCCATAGCTGCCGTCATCCACCATGCTCTGCAACGCCACTTTCACCGCTTCACTCAGCTCCGGCTTCTTCTTGCTCACACCCAACCCGGTGAACTGCACGGAGATCGGCTGGCCGACCGTCTTGTACATGTCCTTTTCCTGGGTCTTGAGGTACGACAGGGTTTCGCTGCCCTGCATCGCCGCATCGATGCGGCTCTGGCGCAGTTGCGCACGGGCGTCGGCCGAGCCTTCGGTGCCGATCACGTTGATCGCCGGTTTGCCGGCGGCTTCACAGTTGGCCTTGCTCCACGCAGCGATTTCCGCCGGGAAGGTGGTGCGGCGGCTGGTGCCGACTTTCTTGCCGCACAGGTCGATGATTTCGTTGGTCGCCGCGTTCTTCTGCAGGGTGTAGAACTGCGGGCCGCTGGTGAAATAGTCGACGAAGGTCACGCTGGCCTGACGCTCGGCGGTGTCGGTCATGCCCGACAGGACCATGTCCACGCGCTCGGTGGTCAGGGCGTTGATCATTTGCTCGAAGCCGGTTTCCTGCCACTTGATCTTCACCCCGAGGCGTTCGGCCAGGGCGTTGCCCAGGTCGTAGTCAAGGCCGGTGAGCTTGTTGGTGGCCGGATCCTTGAAGTCCATCGGCGGATAGTTGGGCATGATCGCGACGACGATCTCGCCTTTTTCCTTGATGCTGGCCGGCAACTCGGCGGCCACGGCGAAACCGCAAGACATGAGGGAGGTGAGTACTGCTGGAATGACGAAGTTCTTCATGGACGTTCTCTTATGAGTGTTGTGAAGGCCAAAGGGGCCTCAGGTTCGAACGGCAGAAATGAAGCTTTGGGTGCGCGGGTTTTGCGGACTTATTAGTATTTCTTCGGGGCTTCCAGCCTCCACGATCTGCCCGCCGTCCATGAACACCATGCGGTTGGAAACCTCCCGGGCGAAGCCCAGTTCATGGGTGACGACGATCATGGTCATGCCGGTCTGCGCCAGATCGCGCATCACCGACAGCACCTCACCGACCAGTTCCGGGTCGAGTGCCGAAGTGGGTTCATCGAACAGCATCAGCTTGGGTCGCATGGCCAGGGCGCGGGCAATCGCCACCCGTTGCTGCTGACCGCCCGACAGTTCGATCGGGTAGCTGTCGCGTTTGTCGGCCAGGCCGACCCGGGCCAGCAGTTCCAGGGCTTCTTCGTGCGCCTCCTTGGGCGAACGCTTGAGCACCTGGCACGGGCCTTCGATGATGTTTTGCAGCACGGTCATGTGCGGGAACAGGTTGAAACGCTGGAACACCATGCCGGTAGCCAGGCGCTGACGGGCGATCTGCGACTCGTTGAGTTCGTGCAGCTTGTGCCCGACCACGCGGTAGCCGACCAGTTCGCCGTCGACCCAGAGACCGCCCTTGTCGATCTTTTCCAGTTGGTTGACGCAGCGCAGCAGGGTGCTCTTGCCCGAGCCGGACGGACCGATGATGCACAGCACTTCGCCTTGCTCGACCTCGATGTTGATGTCCTTGAGCGCGTGGTACTGGTCGTAATATTTGTTCAGGCTCACGGCCTTGACGATGCTTCTCATGACGGATTCCTCAAGAACGCTTGCCGGCGCCGCGAGCGAAACGACGCTCCAGACGGCTTTGACCAAAGGACAGGACGGTGACGGTGGCCAGGTACCAGATACCGGCGACGATCAGCAGCTCCATGACCCGGGCGTTGGCGTAGTAGATGTTCTGGGCGTTGTAGAGCAGTTCCGAGTACTGGATGACGCTCGCCAGCGAGGTCATTTTCACCATGCCGATGAATTCGTTGCCGACCGGCGGAATGATGATCCGCATGGCCTGGGGCAGGATGATCCGGCGCAGTGCCTGCAGGCGCGGCATGCCGATCGACTTGGCCGCTTCGTACTGGCCGGTGTCCACCGACAGCAGGCCGGCGCGCACCACTTCAGCGGTGTAGGCGCCCTGGTTGATGCTCAAGCCGAGCAGGGCGGCCACGAACGGGGTCATCAGGCTCACGGTGTCGAGTTCGAACAGGCCGGGAATGCCGATGGTGGGGAAGATCAGCGCCAGGTTGAACCACAACAGCAGTTGCAGAATCAGCGGCGTACCGCGAAACAGCCAGGTGTAGGTCACTGCCACGTAGCGCAGGATCGGGTTGGCCGACATGCGCATGATCGCCGTGATCACCCCGAACACGATGCCCAGCGCCATGGCCAGCACGGCCATGATGATCGTGTTGAACAGGCCCCACATGATCGCTTCGGAGGTGAGGAACTGGCCGATGTACGACCATTCGATCTTGCCTTCGGCGAAGGCCCGCACCAGTCCGATGATCGCGATGACGATCACGGTGGCGAAGAAAATCCGCCCGTAATAACGCCGGGGCACGTGCTGGTACTGGGTAATGTCGAACTGGTTTTCCGCCAGTTTGCGCTCCGCCTGGAGTCGTTCTGCCTGAGTCTGGCTCATGGTGTTTCTCCGAACTGTACTTTCAAATCCAACACTGGCCCTTGTGGGAGCTGCGGTGCGACGACTCGACTTGCCAGCGATTGCGTTGGGTCATCCAGCATCAATATCGACTGGCTGGACGCCATCGCTGGCAAGCCAGCTCCCACAGGGACCGCGGTGGTGTCTTAGAGGCGGAAGCCCTGGTAGTTTTCGGTCCACTGTTGCTGCGCGGCGAGGGCGGTTTTCAGGCGGCCGATCTGCTCGCGCACCTGTTGCGGTGCGGTGCCGCCCCAGCCGCTGCGGGCAGCGATGGCGGCTTCCAGGGTCAGGCTGTCACGCACGTCTGCCGTGAGGCGCGGGTCGATCTCGGCCAGCAATGCCGGTGAGGCTTCCCACAATTCGAGGTCGTGTTTCTCGCAGGCCTGCACCAGCGCACCGGTGATTTCGTGGGCTTCCTTGAACGGCACGCCGCGCACCGCCAGCCAGTCGGCGACTTCGGTGGCGAGGGTGAAACCCAGTGGTGCCTGACGGCGCAGTTCCTCGACGTTGACGGTCATGGTCGCGACCATCCCGGCCATCGCTGGCAGTACCAGCAGCAGGGTGTCGACGCTGTCGAGCACGCCGTTCTTGTCTTCGCTGAGGTCGCGGTTGTACGACAGCGGCAGGGATTTGAGCGTCGACAGCAGGCCGGTCAGGTTGCCGATCAGACGCCCAGCCTTGCCCCGGGCCAGTTCGGCGATGTCCGGGTTTTTCTTTTGCGGCATGATCGAACTGCCGGTGGCGTAGGCATCGTCCAGATCGACCCAGCGGAACTGGCGCGACGACCACAGGCAGAACTCTTCGGCCAGACGCGAGATGTTGATCCCGAGCATGCTGGCGATGAACAGGAACTCGGCGACGTGATCGCGGCTGGCTACGGCGTCGATGGAGTTTTCGCAGACCCCGGCGTAGCCCATTTCCTTGGCCGACTGTTGCGGCTGGCGAGCGATCGCGGAACCGGCCATGGCCGCAGCACCGAGGGGCGACAGCGAAGTGCGGGCGTCCCAATCCACCAGACGTTGCACGTCACGCAACATCGATTGGGCGTGGGCCAGCAGGTGATGGGCGAACACGATCGGTTGCGCCTGCTGCAAGTGGGTGAAGCCCGGGCAGATGCTTTCGACGTGCTGCTCGGCCTGATCCACCAGCGCCGTTTGCAAGGCCAGCACTTCCACGGCCAGGGTGCGGACGTGATCACGCAGGAACAGGCGCAGGTCGTTGGCAGTCTGGTCATTGCGCGAGCGGCCGGCGCGCAGCTTGCCGCCCAGCGTGCCGAGGCGTTCGGTCAGCAGGCGCTCGATGAAGGTGTGAACGTCTTCATCGTCCAGGGTCGGGGCGATGCGCCCGGCGGCGAAATCGGCACCGATGCCGTCCAGGGCTTCGATCATCGTGCGGGTTTCCTGCTCGTCGAGCAGGCCGGCACGTTGCAGTTCCCCGGCGTGGGCCTTGGAGCCGGCCAGATCGTACGGCGTCAGGCGGAAATAGCGCTCGGGGCAACGGGACAGGGCCGCCAGGGCTGCGGACGGGCCGCTTTTGAAACGGGCACCCCAGAGACGGTCGGTGGTTTGAGACATTTGTTGTTTTCCTCGTCGGTAACGCGAACTGAAATCGGTGTGCTGGGCCCTGAAAAATCGTGCCGGCCAATTAGTGGACAGAAGCGGCAGACAGAATCAGGCCAAAGCAGTTTTCAAGAGGGCAGTTGCAAAGAGACAAGAGCTGATCGAAGTGTCAGCTTTTAATGTTTGGCGATCAGTGAGTTGGCACTGATGTTCGGAATTTTCTGGCGGTTGCCAAGGCTGGTTTTCTGTGACCATTATTATTAGCCGGCGATGTTTTTGTTGTTGGACACAGATTGTTGAACATTGCGCCAGAGGTAAATCAGCATTATGGAAACCCCACTTTCCAATTCCGGAAACCCACCGGTCAAAACCGCTCACCGGGCACCGTTGGCCCTCAGCGGACTGGATTTCAAACTGCTCAAGGTGTTCAAGGCGGTGGTCGAGGCCGGCGGCTTCAGCGCGGCGCAAAACGAGCTGAATGTGGGCCTGGCCGCGATCAGCAAACAGATCTCCGACCTGGAAATCCGCATCGGCATGCGCCTGTGCACCCGGGGGCGCGAAGGGTTTCACCTGACCGAGGAAGGGCGTCTGGTGTATCAGGCGTCAATCGATCTATTTGCCTCGGTCGACAACTTTCGTGACCGGCTTAGTTCGGCGCAGAACGAACTTATCGGCGATCTCGGAGTGGGGGTGATCGATAATACGATTAGCGACGATAATTCGCCGTTAGTTGCTGCGCTTAGAAAGATAAATGAACATTCGCCGAAAGTAAGGTTTCAACTTCAGGCGACCCAGCTGGATGAAGTGGAAAGAGGCGTAGTTGAAGGGCGCTTGGTTGCCGGAATAGTCCCGGTATATCAAAAGCGCGAAGAGTTCGATTATTACCCGCTCTATGAAGAACGCTCGCAGGCTTACTGCGCGGTCGGCCATCCTTTGTTCGACATGCCGGCGGAGCAGATGGGCGGCAATGTGCTGCAGGACTACGAGTGCATCAACCACCGTTATGCGATCCATCGCGATAAGCTCAACTTCGCCCGCTACGACAGTTTTTCCGCTTCGGCGACCCAGGTCGAAGCGGTGGCACTGTTGATCAAAACCGGGCGTTTTGTGGGCTTTCTACCGCAACACTATGCCGCCACGCTGGTGGCCGCCGGGCAGTTTCGCGCGGTGTGCCCGGAGCTGATTCACTTCGACACGCCATTCAATCTGATCCTGCGGCACAACACCGTGCGCAGTCCGTTGGTCAAGGCGTTTGCCCAGGCGCTGGGGGTTGATCTCAAGGCGACGGCGTGAGCATCAGGCGCATGGCGCAACGTCGCTCGCCGGGCAATCCATGAGCGATTTCATCGCGCAATACATGCTTCAGACGCACGTCGATGTCGTTGGCGTTCAATAACGCAAAACCCATGCGTAGATAGAACGGTGCATTCCACGGCAGATCACGAAAGGTAGTGAGTGTCACCGCTCGAAGTTGCCACAGACGCGCCTGTTCAATCGCCGCCAACAGCAACTTGCGACCGACGCCCCGGCCCTGAAAGTGTTGGCTGACGGACAGTTCCTCAATGTGCAACTGATGCTCGACCGTCACCGCCCTTAAAAAACCGGCAAGTTGCCCGTCGTTGTTTAGCGCGACCCACATTTCACCGCGCTCGATGGCCGGTAAATGCGCTGTTGCCTGAGGTACGTCGGCATCCGCCAGCCAGGCCAGTGACGGGTCGAGGCGAAACAACTCGGCGGCCGAACGCTCGATGGCGGGGAGGACGATGGCATCGGCTGCCAGGGCCTGTCGCACGGTAAAGGTCATCAGTCAGCGGTCCCTGTGGAAATCACGTCGCGCAGGTTAAGGCGTCAGCCACAGCAACACATAATCGTTTTTGTCGAAACGCCCGCTCAGCACCGGTTGCAGCGCCCCCAGCGGCGTGCCTTGCAGGGCTTGATAGTCGCTGCGATCCATCATCAGCCACGCCGGCCCCTTGAGTGCTTCGAGCGCTTGCGTGGTTTCAGTGAACAGCGGTTGCAGATCCTGCTCGACGTTGACCATGAACTTGATGGCCTTGGCATCCTTGCCCATGCCGTGCAGCACCAGCGGTGCGGGTTGCTCGTGGATCCGCACCATGGCGGCCTGGCTGAAGGATCGCGTGTCATACAGCTGGCGCTCCACCGGCTCGAACACCAGTGCGTACGCCGCCCAGACCGCCAGCACGGCGCAGAACGCGAGAACTTCGGTTCGCCAGCGCGGTAGCCACAACCGTGACAACGCGGCCAGTTGCAGCAATCCCAGCACGATCATTACCGACGTCAGGCCGGTCAACGACTCGGGAAACCGTCGTTTCGCTACCCATAACAGGACGATCAACAATCCGGGAATCAACAACCACAGTCCCTGTATGCCGAGGCGTAGCCAGGCAAACACCCGGCCATGCAACACCTGAAACGGATACGCCGCAATAATCGCCGCCATGGGTAGCATCGGCAGCAGGTAACGGGCCTTTTTCGCCTGTGGAATCGACAGCCCGACCATCACGATCAACCCTGCAGCGGCGCAGTACTGCACCAGTCGCAACGCCGGGCCGCGTTGCCGGGGCTTGCTCAACCATGCCGCCGCCAGCGCGAGCAAGGCCAGCGGATAGGCCAGCGCGTAGTTGCCCAGGGAGCTGGTGAAGTAATACAGCGAACCGCTGACGCCTTCGCTGCCGTCCATGCGCCCCATGAACTGCATGCGGATCACGTCCTGACGAAACGCCGGCCCGCCGCTGACCTCCGCCAGCCACAACAACAGCCCGACGCAGGCCGCCAGCAGCAGCGAAGCCAGCACCCCGAAGAGCAACAGGCGCGACCATTGGCGATCCAGCAGGTAGTAGCTGCACAGCATGCCGGTCGGCACCACCAGCCCGATCGGCCCGCGAATGCCAAACCCCAGCAGCAACAGAATGAACACCAGCGGCCAGCGCCGACCGGCAGCGAAATGGTCGTGGGCATAGCCGAGGTAGAACACCGAAAACGCTACGGCGGCGAGCATCAGGTCCTGCGACACCGCGCGCGTTTCGGTGATGAAGGTGCTGGTGAGCATCAGCAACGCGATGCTGACGATCGCCCAGCGCACGGACGAGGGCGCGAGCAATCGATACATCAACGTCACGATCACCGCGCCGGCAACCGCGCTCGGCAGCCACGCTGTCAGGCTGTTGACCGTGCCGAACGGCAACGACAACAGCCAGATGAACAGCGTCGACAGCGCCGAATAATCGGCGTACGGCTCACCATAAGTGGTGGGAAACACGCTGGGCCCGTGTCGCAGCATTTCCTGGGTGAACAACACGAAGCGCGAGTCAAAACCGATGGGCGCCTGCCCGTACACGCCGGCGATGAACAGCAGAAACGCCAGCAGCCCTGCGATCAGGGACTGCCGGCGCAGGGCAGGGGTTAAACCGATCAAGCCACGTCCGAGGCGTGCGGCCACTGCTGCAAAGGAATCGGCAGGGAGCGCGATTCGCCACGGCCCATCGGGAAATAATGGAAGCCGTTTCGGGCCAGGCGTTCAGCGTCGTACAGATTGCGACCGTCGAAGATCACCGGGGCCTTGAGGCGTTGCTGGATCAGGTCGAAATCCGGCGCCTTGAACTGCTGCCATTCGGTACAGATGATCAGTGCATCGGAACCGGCGAGAACCGATTCCGGGGTGCCCATCAGCATCAGTTTCGATTCGTCCGGGTACAGATGCTGGGTTTCCTGCATGGCTTCCGGGTCGAATGCCCGCACGTTGGCGCCGGCGGCCCACAGCGATTCGAGCAAGACCCGGCTTGGCGCGTCGCGCATGTCGTCGGTGTTCGGCTTGAAGGCCAGGCCCCAGACCGCGAAGGTTTTGCCGCGCAGTTCGCCCTTGTAAAACGCGTTGATCCGTTCGAACAGCTTGTGTTTCTGCCGCTGGTTGATCGCTTCCACCGCTTGCAGCAGATCGCTGGAGCAGTGCGCTTCTTCGGCGCTATGGATCAGCGCGCGCATGTCTTTGGGGAAGCACGAGCCGCCGTAACCGCAACCGGGGTAGATGAAGTGATAGCCGATACGGCTGTCGGCGCCGATGCCCTGGCGTACCGATTCGATGTCCGCGCCCAGGTGTTCGGCCAGTTCGGCGATCTGGTTGATGAAGCTGATCTTGGTCGCCAGCATGCAGTTGGCGGCGTACTTGGTCAGCTCGGCGCTGCGCAGGTCCATGAACATGATGCGGTCGTGGTTGCGGTTGAACGGCGAGTACAGGTCGCGCATCACGTCGCGCACTTCTTCGCGTTCGCAACCGATGACGATCCGGTCCGGCCGGCGGCAATCGGCGACCGCCGAGCCTTCCTTGAGAAATTCCGGGTTGGACACGATATCGAACTGCAGCAGGCGCCCGGCCTTGACCAGGGCTTTGTCCAGGTGCGTGCGCAAGGTATCGCCGGTGCCCACGGGTACGGTGGATTTCTCCACCAGAATCAGTGGCTGCTCACGGTGCCGGGCCACCGCGTCGCCCACCGACAGCACGTAACGCAGGTCGGCCGAACCGTCTTCTTTCGACGGAGTGCCAACGGCAATGAACGCGACCTTGCCGTGCTGCACCGCGAGTTTTTCATCGCAGGTGAATTGCAGGCGTCCGGCGTCCAGGCCTTCGCGGACCAGACTGGCCAGCCCCGGCTCGAAGATGCTGACGTGACCCTGGCGCAGCAGCTCGACTTTTTTCTCGTCGATGTCCATGCACACCACGTCATGGCCGACCTCGGCCAGCACGGCGGCCTGCACCAGGCCGACATAACCGCTACCAAACACTGTGATTTTCATGGCGAACTCCTCAATTCGGGCGCACGGGCCGGACGAGTGTTGATGGTGATGACCCCGAGCATGACCAGCGCCACACCCAGTGATTTAGAGAAACTGAAGGATTCGTTGAACAGCGGCAGGCTGGCCGCCAGCAGGTACACCAGCGCGTAGCTGATGCTCAGCAGCGAATAGGCCCGGCCCAGCGGCAGATCGCGCAGGGCGGCAAGCCAGCAGAGCATCGACAGCGCATAGGCGAAGATCGCCGCCAGCACCACGACCAGCGCGACTGAGTCGACACTGGGCATGGCCAGCCACTGATCAGGCCGGGGCAGGCGCGTCATGCTCCAGCGCATGCTCAGTTGCGCCCCGCTGACCAGCAGCACGCTGGCCAGGGCGAAGAAGATTCCACGGCACCGGTTCATGACTGTTGCCCCAGCAGCGCCACGCCACCAATCACCAGCACCACACCGAACCAGTGCTGAGCGTCGACGGGCTCCCTGAATACGAAGCGAGCGATCAGGGTGATGATCACGAAATTGAGGCTGAGCATCGGGTAGGCGATGCTGACCGGCAGGCGCTGCAACACCAGCAGCCACACCAGCAGACCGGTGCCGAGGGCAAACAGCGCCAGCCACAGCCACGGCGAGCGCAATTTGCGCGACCACGACAGGCTCGCGCCGCGCCAGCTCTCGACGGCAAATTTCTGCGCGATTTGGCCCAGGCAGGTCAGCAGGCAGGCGAACAACAGCAACCACAGGCTCATGACGCCTCCTGCGGAAGAATCATGATCACCAGGTTGCCCTGCTCATAACGAACGCCGTCCTTGGGCAGTCTGTCGAGTTCGTCCAGTTCGTCTTGCCCCTTGACCCGCATCACCACGCCGACCGAACCGGTCTTGCGGGCTTGGCGCATCCACTGTTGCACCTGATCGGGATCGACCCGTTGTTGAATGCCGTCAGGATAGGCAAGGCCATATTTCAATTCGCCTATCGTGTTGTACAGCGCCACCTGCGGGCGTTTGAGGCGCCAGGACAGGGCCGACGCGGCGCCCAGGTCGTTGCTCAACAGGTGCGTGGTCGTCGCCAGCTCCGTTTGGTGGGCGAGGACGAACTGGTCCGGCATCTTGTTCGCCACCACCGATTTGGGCAGTGCCGCCGGCAGCAATGCGATCAGCAGCAGACTGCCCACCGCCGGCGCCGCCCAGCATTGCAACGGGCGGAAGGCCTGCAGCAGGTTGCTGATGATCCAGCCGGTCAGGGCGATGAACACCAGCACCAGACTGTGCAATTCGTGGTCGTACAACGGACGCTTGAGCTGCACGTAAACCAGCCCGATCAGCGTGACGATGCCCAGCAACAGATTCAGTAGACCATTGAGGCCCAGCGCCCGGCCTTGCTCCAGACGCAAGCGATCGGCCAGCGCGTGGCCCAGCAGCAACGCCAGCGGCAGCAGGCACGGCAGGATGTAGGTCGGCAGCTTGCCGTTGCTCAGGCTGAAGAACAGCAGCGGCATCAGCAGCCACAGGCCGAGAAACGCGATGCCGGTTTCGCGGCGGGTCTGCCACGCCTGCTTCAGCGCCACCGGCAGCATCCCGACCCACGGCAGACTGAAGGCCACCAGCAGCGGCAGATAGAACCACCACGGCGCGTCATGCTGCGCATCGTCCCCGGCAAAGCGGCGGATGTGTTCGTGCCAGAAGAAGAACCGCCAGTAATCCGGTTCCTGACCATGAACCGCCAACACCCACGGCAGGCTGACGATGATCGCCACCGCAATGGCCACCGGGCCGTACAGCAGCAATTCCTTCCAGCGTTTTTGCCAGAGCATCCACGGCAACGCGATCAGCACCGGCAGCAACCAGGCGAGAAAACCCTTGGTCATGAACCCCATGCCGCACGCCAGACCCAGCACCGCCCAGCCGGCGATCCGCTGACCATTGGAACGGCTGTCGAGGGCAAACCACAACGCCACCAGACTCAGGTTGACCCAGAAGGTGAATTGCGGATCGAGGTTGGCGTAACCGGCCTGGCCGGCGACGATGACGAAACTCATGTAGAGCAGGGCGCAGACGAAGCTTTTGCGCGGGTCGTTCCACAAACGGCGGGCGATAAGGAAGCACAGCAGCACGCTCAACCCGGTGCTCAGGGCCGAGGCAAACCGCACGCCGAACAGGTTTTGCCCGAACACGGCCTGCCCGATGGCAATCATCCAGTAACCGGCCGCCGGTTTTTCGAAGTAACGCAGGCTCATGAAATGCGGCGACACCCAGTTGCCGCTCAGCAGCATCTCCTGGCTGATCTGCGCATAACGGGTTTCATCGGGAATCCACAAACCATGGCTGCCCAGCGGCAGCAGATAAGCCAGCAGAAAAATCCCCAGCAACAGCGGCAATGCCCAGCGTTTGCTCATGCGCCTTGCACTCCCAGCCAGCCTTCGCGGCCTTCGAGTGCGCCGCGTTGCACACGGCCGACGGGCAGGGTGTTGAGAAACTCGGGCAGCAAGTCGCCCAGCGGCTGAAAGTGGATATGTCGCTGGCGCGCATCGGCCAGCAGTCGACGAAAATCATCGGCCATCAGAATCCCTTCTACTTCGGCGTGAATGGTGTAGACGTTGAGGTTGTCCGGGCGGAACCGGTCGAGGATGAAGGCGTTGAAATCCTTCGCTGCCACACGCGGCCCGACCACTTCATCGAAGGTCGGCAGGTCCACCGGAATCTGCGGCGCACCGACCGAACCATCGGCCAGCAACGGACGGAACACCCGCTGCCCACGGCAATCGCTGTTGTAGCGAAAGCCGAAGGCCTGCTTGGCTTCGATCACACGCTCGTCCGCGCGCCAACCGGCGGCGGCCGAACAGGTGACCTTTTCGCCAAGGATGTCGCCCAAGGTGTCGACGCCCTGACGGATCTGCTCGACCAGTTGTGCATCGCTCCAGCGCCCGGCATTGGCCTGCCAGCCGTGGTGATCCCAGGCGTGCAGACCGACTTCGTGGCCGGCGGCCCGGGCCTGACGCATCAGGTGCCCGAGGTCGCGACCGATCGGCTTGCCCGGCCACGCCGTGCCCGCCAGCAGGATGTCCCAGCCGTACAGGCCGGCGGCGTTGGAACGCAGCATCTTCCAGAGGAACTGCGGACGGATCAGGCGCCACAGGTGCCGGCCCATGTTGTCCGGGCCGACACTGAAGAAAAACGTCGCCTTGATCTGCGCCTCGTCGAGCATGTCGAGCAGACGCGGCACGCCTTCACGGGTGCCGCGAAAGGTGTCGACATCGATGCGCAAGCCGGCCTGCATCAACGCTTGCTCTCGATTTCGGCCATGGCCTCACGCAGGAAGAAGTCCAGCGTGTTGCCGATGGTCTCGCGCATTTCCACGGTCGGCGTCCAGTCCAGCAGGCGCTTGGCATTGGCGATGCTCGGCTTGCGGTGCTCGACGTCCTGATAACCGGCGCCGTAGAACGCCTTGCTTTCCACGTCGCGGAAACCGGCGAACGGCGGGAAGTTGCTGCGCAGCGGGTGAGCCTCGAACTGGCGCAGCAGTTCCTCGCCCAACTGGCGAATGCTCGCTTCGTTGTCCGGGTTGCCGATGTTGATGATCTGGCCGTTGCAGACGTCGTTGTCGTTATCGATGATCCGCGCCAGTGCTTCGACGCCGTCGGCGATGTCGGTGAAGCAGCGCTTCTGCTCGCCGCCGTCGAACAGGCGGATCGGCGTGCCTTCCACCAGGTTGAGGATCAACTGGGTAATGGCGCGGGAGCTGCCGATACGTGCCGAATCGAGGCGATCCAGCCGAGGGCCCATCCAGTTGAAGGGACGGAACAGGGTGAAGTTCAGGCCCTTGGCGCCGTAGGCCCAGATCACCCGGTCCAGCAGTTGCTTGGACACCGAGTAGATCCAGCGCTGCTTGTTGATCGGGCCGACGATCAGGTTGGAGCGGTCTTCGTCGAAGTGCTTGTCCTGGCACATGCCATAGACTTCCGAGGTCGACGGGAAGATCACGCGCTTGTTGTACTTGACGCAGTAGCGCACCAGTTTCAGGTTTTCTTCGAAGTCGAGCTCGAATACCCGCAGCGGGTTGCGCGTGTATTCGATCGGCGTGGCGATGGCCACCAGCGGCAGCACAACGTCGCATTTCTTGATGTGGTACTCGATCCACTCCGAGTGAATGCTGATGTCGCCTTCTACGAAGTGAAAACGCGGGTGGCTGCGCAGGCGGTCGATGGCGTCGGAGCCGATGTCCAGGCCATAGACTTCGTAGCGCTCGTCACGCAGCAGGCGCTCGGACAAATGGTTGCCGATGAAGCCATTGACGCCAAGGATCAGCACCCGTGTGCGGCGCGGGCCACGGCCGGACTCGGCACCGCGCAGCAGCGAACCGTCCACCAGACCGAGTTCATTGGCCAGTTGCGGGCCGCTGAGGTACAGGCCGTTGTCGTTGCGCTGGCCGGCGTTGATCACCAGCGAATCTTCACCGCAGGCGATGCGCAGCGGATCGACACTGATGACACGGCCCGGCGCCTGACCTTCGTTGCCCTTGACGACTTCGGCACTCCAGACGATCAGCTTGTGCTCGCCCACGGCGCAGAAGGCGCCGGGGTAGGGCTGAGTCACGGCCCGCACCAGGTTGAACAGTTTTTCGGCCGGTTGCGCCCAGACCAGTTTGCCGTCCGCCGGGGTACGGCGACCGAACACGGTGGCTTTGGATTCGTCTTGCGGGGTTTCGGTGATTTTGCCCTGAAGCATCGCTGGCAGCGCGTCGCGCAGCAGGTCGCTTGCGGCCGTGCGCAGTTTGCCGTGCAGGCTCAGCGCGGTGTCGCTGCGTTCGATGGCTACACGTTGTTGGGCGACGATGGCGCCGGCGTCGGCGCGTTTGACCATGCGGTGCAGGGTGACACCGGTTTCGGTTTCGCCGTTGACCAGCACCCAGTTGGCCGGCGCGCGGCCACGGTAGCGCGGCAACAAGGAGCCGTGCAGGTTGAACGCGCCTTTTTTGGCCAGCGCCAGCAGCGGCTCGCTCAGCAGGTTGCGGTAGTAGAACGAGAAGATGTAATCCGGGTCGAGCTTGGCGATCCGTTCGATCCACAGCGGATGGTTGGCGTCTTCCGGTGCGTGAACCGCGATGCCTTTGTTGGCGCACAGTTGTGCAACCGAGGCGTAGAAGGCGTTCTCCTTGGGATCATCGGCATGGGTAAACACCGCCGCAATGTCATAGCCACTGTCGAGCAGGGCTTGAATGCCGGCGCAGCCAATATCGTGGTAAGCGAAGACAACGGTTTTTGCGCTCATGAGAGAACCTGATCGGACGTGGAGTTGGAAGTGAGGCCGTCAACGGTGATGGCGGGGGCCGGCGTGGCGGGATGGCCGCGCAGGACTTTTTCAATGAAGAAACGTGGACGGGCGCGCACGTCGCTGTACATGCGGCCCAGGTATTCGCCCAGCAGGCCCATGCCGATGAACTGGCCACCAGTGAACACGAACAGCACGGCGAACAGTACGAACAGGCCATCGCCGGCCCATCCGGCGCCAAACGCCAGGCGCATGAAGATCAGCGCCGCCGCGAACAGCACGCCGAGCCCGGCCATGGCGAAACCGACGATGCTCAGCAGGCGCAGGGGCGTGGTGGTCATGCAGGTGATCAGGTCGAACATCAGGTTGATCAAACGCATCGGGCTGTACTTCGAATCACCGTGCTCGCGCTCGGCGTGGGCCACGGTGATTTCCGTGGTGTGGCGGGCGAAGCTGTTGGCGAGGATCGGAATGAACGTGCTGCGTTCGCGGCAGGCGAGCATCGCGTCGATGATGGTGCGGCGGTAGGCGCGCAGCATGCAGCCGTAATCGCTCATGGCAACGCCGGTGGAGCGTTGCACGGCGAGGTTGATCAGTTTCGAAGGGTAGCGACGCAGCGCCGAATCCTGACGGTTGCCGCGCACGGTGCCGACCACGTCAAAGCCTTTTTCGGCCTCGGCCACCAGCCGCGGGATTTCTTCCGGCGGGTTCTGCAGGTCGGCGTCGAGGGTGATCACCACGTCGCCCTTGCACTGTTCGAAACCGGCCATGATCGCCGCGTGCTGACCGTAGTTGCGGTTGAGGATGACGGCCACAAACGGGCTGTCATCGACCGAGGCAGCGTCCTCGAGCAGTTGCGCGGAGGCGTCGCGGCTGCCGTCGTCGACCAGCACGATTTCGTAATCATGATGCAGTTGCTGGCAGGCGGCCTGGGTACGGCGCAGCAGTTCCGGCAGGCTGTCTTCTTCGTTGTAGACCGGGATGACGATCGACACGCAATGAATCGGATAAGGTCTCACGGGCGTTTCCCCATCAGGTGTTCAATGGCCCCGACGACCCGGTCCAGATCCTGGTCGGTCATGTCGGGAAACAAGGGAATCGAGCACAGCCGCGCCGAGTTCCACTCGGTGTCGGGCAGGGACAGGTGCGGATCACGCTGGCGATACCAGGTGTGCAGGTGGGTGGCGATGAAGTGGATGCCGGTGCCGATGCCTTGCTCCTGCAAACCCTTCATGAAGGCTTCGCGGTCCATGCCGCAGCGCTCGCTGTCGATACGCAGGATGAACAGGTGCCAGGCGTGCTGCTGGGCGTATTGCGGCACGACCAGCGGTTGCACCGGCAGGCCTTCGAGTTTTTGCAGGTATTGCGTGGCCAGTTCGGTGCGACGGGCGTTGATCGCGTCCAGACGCTCGAGCTGCACCAGGGCAATCGCGGCGTTGATGTCGGCCAGGTTGTATTTGAAGCCGGGCTCGATCACCTGGGCCTGGGGTTTGCGGCCATGGGTCAGGCGGTCGTACGCATCGACGCCCAGACCATGAAACTTGAGCATGCGCACGCGGTTGGCCAAAGCTTCATCATCGGTGACGAACATCGCGCCTTCGGCGCAGGTCATGTTCTTGATCGCGTGGAAAGAAAAGATTGCGGTGCCTTGCGAGCCGACGTGACGACCCTTGTAGCGGGTGCCAGCGGCGTGGGCGGCGTCTTCGATCACGGCGATGCCATGCTTGTCGGCCAGCGCGTAGAGCGGGTCGAGATCAAACGCGGCGCCAGCGTAATGCACCGGAATGATCGCTTTGGTGCGCGGGGTGATGGCGGCTTCGATGCGCGCGGCGTCGGTCATCAGGGTGTCGCGGTCGACATCGACGAACACCGGCGTGGCGCCGAGCAGGGAAATCATGTTGGCGGTGGACACCCAAGTCTGCGACGGGGTGATGACTTCATCGCCGGGGCCGATTCCCAGTGCCAGTAACGTTACATGCATGGCACCGGTGGCCGAGGAAAGTGCCACGGCATGACGACTGCCGACGTACTGGGCAAACTGTTCTTCGAGGGCCTGGTTTTTCGGCCCGGTGGTGATCCAGCCGGAGCGCAGGACTTGCTCCACGGCGGCAATTTCTTCATCACCGATACTGGGGCGGGAGAAGGGGAGAAACGCCTGACTCATGCACACCTCATTGCAAAGAAAAAAGAAATAGATCCAATGGAACATCGGATCCAATCAAAGCGTAGACGCGAAAAAATCCTTTGCATCAATAAGTTGCCAAGACGACATAACGTCGGGTTCGGTTGACTTTTCAGTCATTGCCCGGCAGCTTGGGCGGCGCCGGCACAGGACTCAGTGGAATTAAGGTTATGCCCGTTTTTGTGAAAGGAACATGAAAAACCGGTCGGCGAATCGTTTATCTGAAACCCATACAGCCACTGTTCAGACTTCTACCGTTTATCGCGGTTTTTAGTAGAAAAGTCCTACGGAAGTGTTCCCCTTATATTAAGAATGTTGCAGTTGTTAGTTGCTGTGTTGAACTGTTTTTACTCAAGGCCCGACGTTTGATTGACTTACCCGTTGCATCCCCCGACCCCCTGAAAACCAACCCGATGACTGTATATCTGGCGCGTCTGGCTCCCTCCAGCCAACTCACCATGCGTTACGTTTTACAAGATGCCGCCGACCGTCTCGGTTTCGAAGACATGAACGTCGAAGAAATTCCCTGGCATGCGCTGCAACCGGAAGATGTGGTTGCATTAGTCGCTGCATTGCGCGCCGACAATTACGCACCGAATACTTCTTCGCTGTATGTAAACGCCATTCGCGGCGTAATGAATGAAGCCTGGCGCATGAGCGTGATCAGCCAGGAACATCTATTGAAAATGCGCTCGGTCAAAGGCATTGCCGGCACGCGACTGTCCCAGGGGCGCAATCTGAAGCGCACGCTGATTCATGAATTGATGGAAGTATGCGCCGCTGATCCACGGCCACAAGGTTTGCGCGATGCGGCGGTGATTGCGCTGTTGTACGGCACTGGCATGCGCAAGTCGGAGTCGGTGGATCTGGATCTCAATCAGGTCGATTTCAACGAGCGCAGTCTGTGCGTGACTGCCAAGGGCAATAAGCAACTGATCAAATACGCGCCAGCCTGGGCGTTCGCCAAACTTAATGCCTGGCTGGAGTTTCGTCGCTCGGAGCTCAAGGAAGGCGAGAGCGACGACGCGTTTCTGTTCAACCGCATCCGCCGTGGCAGCCATATCACCCGCGAGCGCATCACCAAGCACGCGATCTATTACATCGCCCGCCAGCGCGGCACCCAGGTCGGGGTGAAGATCATGCCCCATGATTTCCGCCGTTCGTTCATCACCCGGGTGATTGAGGAGCATGACCTGTCGATTGCCCAGAAGCTGGCCCACCACAGCAATATCCAGACAACCGCCAACTACGACGTGCGCGACGACAACGAGCGTCGCCGCGCGGTGGATCGCTTCGACCTGTAGTCAGGGCGTTGCAAAGACGTGGGCCGCCCCCAGAATGGACAATTGCACGGCGCTGCCGGCCGGTGGCGCGTGCATGCCGGAGCTGCGCACCAGCAGTGAGCGACCGGGGCTGGCTTGCGTGCGCAGCTCCACCGTCAGGGTGCAGACGTTGCCGCCAAAGTCCCGATCCGTCACCACTGCGTGGCAGCCCTCAAGGTCGGCGGGAATGTCCGAGAGTTGCAGTTGCTCGGGCCGCAGCATGATCTGCGCGGCGCCGGAAAATCCGTTGCTGTTGACCATCACCCGGCCCAGGTCGCAGTGCGCCCAGCCGGCTTCGATCCGGGCGGGCATGACCACGGCTTCGCCGAGAAAATGCGCAGTTTGCTCATCGTTGGGGTAGCGGTAGAGGTCCATCGGATGGCCTGACTGCACCAGCCGACCGTCGCGCATGACCGCCAACTGATCGGCGAACGACAGCGCTTCGCCCTGATCGTGGGTCACCAGAATCGTGGTCACGCCAGCCTCTTCCAGCAGGCGCGCGACCATTTTGCGCATGGCGCCGCGCAGGCCGGTGTCGAGGGCGGAGAAGGGTTCGTCGAGCAGCATCAGGCGTGGACGTTGGGCCAGTGCCCGGGCGAGGGACACCCGCTGCTGTTGGCCGCCGGACAACTCGTGGGGCCAGCGTGTGGCCATGTCGGCGTTCAGGGCGACGTTGTCCATCAGCGCCTGAATACGTTCGGCTCTGGCGCTGCCGGTTTCTGCCAAGCCGAAACCGATGTTGTCGGCCACGGTCATGTGCGGGAACAGCGCGCCGTCCTGCGGCACGTACCCGATCTGCCGCTGATACGCGGGCACGGCGTGGGTGCGGTCGACCAGGGTCTGGCCGTTGAGCGTCAGGCTGCCGGCGTCGGGGAATTCGAACCCGGCGATCATCCGCAACAGGGTGGTCTTGCCGGAGCCCGAAGGGCCGACGATCACCGTGCGGCTGCCGGTCGGGACGGACAGGTTGATGGAGTCCAGCGCCGTTTGCGCGCCGAAGGATTTGCTGAGATTGATGATGTCGAGAGCGTTCATCGGCCGGCACTGCGCCTGGATTGGTGATAGAGGATGGCCGTGAGCGGCAGCGACAGCAGCACCATCAGCAGGGCGTAAGGCGCTGCGGCGGCGTAGTCGATTTCGCTGGTCATGGCCCAGAAACCGGTGGCCAGGGTGCGCGTGCCGTTAGGCGCGAGCAACAGGGTCGCGGTCAGTTCATTGGTGATCGCCAGAAACACCAGCGCCGCGCCCGCTGCCGCACCGGGTGCAGCGAGGCGCAAGGTAATCAGCCAGAGGGCGCGCAACGGTGAACGGCCGAGGCTTTGTGCGATGTTTTCCAGCTCCACCGGTGCCTGTGCAAACCCGGCGCGCAGGCTGACCAGCGCGCGGGGCAGGAACATCAGCAGGTAGGCCAGCAGCACAGTAATGGTGGTCTGGTAGATCGGTCGGGCGAAATGGATGGTCACGGTGACCAGCGCCAGCGCCATGACAATCCCGGGCAATGCGCTGGTGATGTAATTGCAACCCTCAAGCAGGCGTTGCAGCTTGCCGGGCGCCCGGATCGACAGCCAGGCAATCGGGATTGCCGCCAGACTGGTCAACAGCGCGCCGGCCACGCCGAATGACAGGGTCTGAAGCAATGCCGGCAGCAGTTCTTCGCCTTCCCAGACCTCGGCACCGCCGGCGATCAGCCATTTGCCCAACGTCAGCATCGGCACGCCGAGGGCCAGCAGGCAGGTCACGCCTTGCAGGCACAATCCCAGCGCGGCAGTGCGTCGTTGCAGGCGCACGGTGCGTTGTTCGCGAGCGCTGCCAGAGCCGACGCGGGCGTATCGCGCATGACCACGGGCGCCGGATTCCACCACCAGCATCGCCAGGCAGCACAACGCCAGAACGCTGGCGAGCATGTTGGCGGCCGGGCCGTTAAAGGTCGATTTGAACTGGTCGAAGATCGCCGTGGTGAAGGTGTCGAAACGGATCATTGCGTACAGGCCATATTCGGCCAGCAAGTGCAGGCCCACCAGCAACGCACCGCCACAGATCGCCAGCCGTAATTGCGGCAGCACCACCCGGAAGAACACGGCCCACGGTTTCAGGCCGAGGGATTCGGCCACGTCTTCAATCGCCGGATCGAGTCGACGCAACGTCGCCGCAATCGGCAAATAGAGAAACGGGAAATAGCCGATCACCGACACCAGCACCCCCGCCGGCAGCCCATGAATCGACGGAAACAGGCTGACCCACGCGTAGCTGTGCACGAACGCCGGTACCGCCAGCGGCGCAACCGCCAGCAGTGACCACAATCGCCGTCCCGGCAGGTCGGTGCGTTCGGTCAGCCACGCCAGCGTGGTGCCGAGCACGATGCAGATCGGCAGCGTGATCAGCACCAAGAGCACGGTGTTGATCAGCAGCTCGGCGACCCGTGGGCGGAAGACCAAGGCTTCGATAGTCGCCCAGCCGGTGTACCACGACACGCCGACCACAAAACCGATCGGCACCAATGACAGCAGCGACACCGCGATGGCCAGCACGACCACCCATGGACTACCGCGCCCATTGAGGGCGCGGGTCCGGCGTGACAAATGGGCGGAGGGCGCCGCAGCGATCCCCGCCGACAGAGTTTCAGGCACCAATTAAAGCAGTCCTGCCTGGGTCATCAGTTCGACGGCTTTCTTGCTGTCGAGCTCCGATGCATCGACTTTCGGCGCGTCCAGATCCTTCAACGGCACCAGTTTGGGGTTGGAGGCCGAGTCCTTGCCCACGGCGTATTCAAAGGAATTGCCGGTGCGCAGGACTTCCTGGCCTTGTTTGCCGGTGATGTACTGGAGGAATTTCTGCGCGTCCTCCTGGTGTTTGCTGGAAGCCAGCACGCCGCCGCCGGAAATGCTCACGAACGCCCCCGGATCCTGATGCTTGAAGTAGTGCAGGGCAGTGTTCTTGCTGTTTTCGCCGGTCTTGGCCTGATCGACGAACGCGTAATAGTGATAGATCACGCCGCTGTCCACCTGGCCGGCGTTCACCGCTTTGAGCACCGAGCTGTTGCCCCGGTAGGCGGTGAAGTTGGCTTTCATGCCCTTGAGCCATTCGAGGGTGGCGGCTTCGCCTTTCTGTTCCAGCACGGCGGCGACGATGGCCTGGAAATCCGCACCGGCAGGCGACGCGGCCCAGCGACCTTTCCAGGCCGGGCTCGCGAGGTCCATCAGGGATTTGGGCAGGTCTTTTTCCGGCAGTTTGGCCGGGTTATAGACGAACACCGTGGAGCGCGCGGCGATACCGACCCATTGGCCGTGGGCCGGGCGATACGCCGCGTCGACTTGCTCAAGAGTCGCCGGAGCCACCGGCGCGAACAGCTTGGCGTTGTCCACCAGCACCATGGCCGGGGAGTTTTCCGTCAGGAATACGTCGGCAGGAGAAGACGCGCCTTCCTGGACAATCTGGTTGCCCATTTCCGTGTCGTCGCCGTTGCGCACGGTGACCGGGATCCCGGTTTCCTCGGTGAAGCCGGCGACCCACGCCTTGGTCAGGGTCTCGTGCTGGGCGTTGTAGACCACAAGGCCGACGGAGTCGGCGGCAAAGGCCTGCCCGGCAGCGAGCAGCGCAGTCGCCAGCGCGGCCTGTTTCAGAAAGGACGGAAGGGATGGACTCATGGCGGGGGCAGCTCCTGTTTTTAGACGTTATGGGCAAGCATTCGCGGGAGTTTCAATGCGAATGATTTGCATATGTTGGCTGGCTGGCAATGTAGAGAGGCAAATGAGAAAAAAACGTCAAAACAACCGTTAATACATGTCATTGCCATTCAGGTTAGCAGTCACTCGGCGGGGACGCCGGGCGAACCCGGCGCTGTCTTTCAGGAGCCTTGGGGCAGGTAGGCCACGCTTTGATCCTCGCGACCGTGGAATAGCTGTTCGCCGCGGGTGGGCGTGGTGGTAATGACCTGATGATCGCGGCTGAGGTGACTCAGCGGAACGGGATCGCCGGTGCGGTACTGGGCGACAAAGAGGGTCCGCTGCGGATCCCAGTGCTGGCCGCTGGTGCGTTCCAGCCAGGCGATCATGGCTGCGGTATCGCCGTCGCGCGGGAAATCCCGGCTCTGCGGCACGTAGTAGAACGGCGCACCGCCGGTCTGCAGGTACATCGGCACTTTATTGTCGACCTCGACCATGACCAGATGCCATTGGCTCAACGGTGCGCGTTGGCTGGCTTGCAGACGCACGGTTTCGCCGAAACGGATTGCGCCGCCTCCGCTGTTGGTCCACGGGTAAAGCACACCGAGTATGCCGAGCAGCAGGACGGTGGCCACGCCGAAACCGATTTTCAAACCACGCCCGCCGAACGGGCCTGCGGCATTTCGAGCCGCCATGCGCCGGGTGATCCACCAGGCCCCGAGCAGTTGCGCGAACGGCACCAGTGGCAACACGTAGTAACTGCGCCGGCTGCCGCTGGCGGTGAAGAACAGCATCAACAACCCGAGGCCCTGAATCAGCCAGCGGGTGTCCGGTTCGATGTGTTTCCAGTTACGCGCCGCGACCCACAGGGCAATGATCCAGCACGGTGCCCAGGGCAGGGTGTAGATCGGCAGGTACAGCAAATAGGTGTAGATCGGGCCGATGTTGTCGAATGGCTGGAAAAACCGCACGACGTTTTCCCGCAACACCAGCCCGAGGCCGCTTTCCCCGTAATTCGGCGCGCCGTAGAGGTGGGACAGCAGGAACGGCATCATGTAGAACGCCCCGGCAATCACCAGCGCGGCGAGTAGTCTCAGATTGAGATGACGCTTCCAGCGGCCTTCATGCAGCAGGTGCGGCAGCAGCACCAGCCCCGGCAGGATAAAGCCGATCAGCCCCTTGAACAGTGAGGTCAGGGCCAGCAAGCCGCAGAACACCACATAGCGCGAAAACCGGGTGTCTTCAGGACCGCGCCAATACCACCAGACGGCTGCCAGCACCCCGCACAAGGTCAGAATGTCGGCCGTGGCGACCCGCGCCCAGAACACGAAATAGAAGGTGGTCGCCAGCATCCAGCCGGCGATCAGTCCCGTGCCCTTGCGAAACAACTGCTCGCCCAGTTGATACACCAGCCACACGCTTAGCCACGCGGACACCACCGAAGGCAGGCGCAGCGACCAGTGATCCAGGCCACCGGTCAACCACGCGGTTGCGGTGATCAGCCAGTACGACAGTAACGGCTTGTCGTAGTAGGGATCGCCCTTGAGGTACGGGTCGAAGTAATCACCGCTTTGCAGCATCTGCAACGCGATGTTGGCCCAGCGGGTTTCCGCGCCCCACAGTTCGCGACTGCCCAGGCCGAGCAGCAACATCAGGGCGCTGGCCGCCAGCAGGAGCAACAGGGCGGCGCGGTCGTTGTTGCGCACCGTCATGGCTGTTTCTGCGCAAAGATGAAAATGTGCAGATTGCCGCGCCGATAATGCCTGCCGTCCACGGGCAGCAATTCGACTTCCTGTTCTTCCTGCGTACTGTTGACGCGCAAGACCACGCCGACGGCGCCTTTTTTTCGCGCGTCGGTCATCCACTGGCCGACGCTGTCCAGGGTGACTTTGCGCGCCGCCATGGCCGGGTCTTCGAGGCCGTATTTCAATTCACCGATGGTGTTGAACAGATCCACCTGCGGGCGTTTCAAGCGCCATGCCAGCGCGGAGGCCGCCCCCAGGTCGTTGCTCAGCAGCGACGCGGTTTCACTTAGTTCCCGTTGATGCTCGGCGATGAACTGATCCGGCATCTTGCTGTTGACGATCTGCGCCGGCATGGCGGCGGGCAGCAACGCCACGAGCAGGCCGATGCCCAGCGCCGGCATTGCCCACAATGTCAGTGGCCGCAGCACTTGCAAGGCGTTGGCGATGATCCAGCCCACCAGCACGATATAGGCCAGCGACAGGCTGAACATCTCAGTGTTTTCGTAGATTTCCTTCGTGGTCTGAAGATAGAGCAGGGCCACCAGCGCAACACTGGCGAGTACCGTGTTGAACACACCGTTCAGGCGCAGGAATCGGCCACTGCGTTGATCCAGCCACTTGACTACGGTCTGTCCCATCAACAGCGCGACGGGCAGCAGGCACGGCATGATGTACGTAGGAAGTTTGCCGCTGCTTAGACTGAAAAAGGCCAGTGGCAGCAGGAACCACAGTGCCAGGTAAGCGGTTTTTGCCTCACGCTTTTCGCGCCACATGCGCAGCAAGGTCGAAGGCAGAAGCAGCGCCCACGGCAGGGTCGAGGCAAACAGCAACGGCAGGTAGAACCACCACGGGCGGGCATGTTGCGCGTCGTCACCGGCGGCAAAACGACGGATGTGTTCGTGCCAGAAGAAGAACCGCCAGAAGTCCGGTTCCCGGTAATGGACTGCCAACACCCACGGCAGGCTGACGAGGGCGCAGACCACCACGGCGACCAGTCCGTAACGCACCAGCTCACCGAATCGCCGTTGCCAGAGCATGTAGGGCAGGGCGATCAGCACCGGCAACAGCAGGGCCAGGAACCCTTTGGTCATCAGCCCCATGCCGCAAGCAACACCGAGCAGCGCCCAGCCACCCAGGCGAGTGCGGGGCGTACGGCTGTCGATGGCAAACCACGCAGCCACCATGCTCAGGTTGACCCACAAGGTGAATTGCGGATCGAGATTGGCATAGCCGGCTTGACCGGCAATCAGCCCGAAACTCATATAAAACAGGGCGCTGGCGGTGCTGATGCGCGGGTTGTTCCAGAGCCGGCGAGCCATCAGATAGGTCAGCCAGACACTGACTCCGGTACTCAGCGCCGAAGCAATACGTACGCCGAACAGGTTGTCACCGAAAATCGCCTGGCCGATGGCAATCATCCAGTAGCCGGCAATCGGTTTCTCGAAATAACGGATGCCCATGAAGTGCGGGGCTACCCAATTGCCACTCAGCAGCATTTCCTGGCTGATCTGGCCGTAGCGGGTTTCATCGGGGATCCACAGGCCGTGGCTCATCAATGGCAGCAGGTAAAACAATACGAACGCCAGAATGAGGCCGGGGATGGCCCAGCGTTCAACCGCAGTCGTCGAAGGGAAAAGGGTAGTGTGTCGCAGCGGGTTGTTTTCAGACGTCATGACAAAGCCTTGGTACCGTACGAAGTTCTGATGTCGATGACCTGCCCGGCGTGTTCCTGAGCGGGCGAGTCATCGTGTTGAATGAATGCAGGTGTCGGGCATTTCCTGTATCCAGAGAACTGTCGTACCTCCAGGTCGAAGTTCTCGCGATATAGCCAAGCATGAAAAAACGAGCTGTCCAGCAAGTCGGGGGGTAGATACATTTCTCATTACAATTTAATGAAGTGTGCTTTGTTTAATTAAAAACAGCTCAGAACTGTCAATTAGCTGTAACCAGGACGTTAATCACTATTGAGTTGAGACCAAGCCTCGGCATTCAGAATGCCCAGCACTTTAAGTTGCCCCTTGGCATCAATGCGAACAAACAGCGTGCTTCCATAATCAGCGGCGATCGCATGGGGGAAACCAGTCTGTTTTTCAAAGTCGCTGATGCAGCCGCTGTGGGTGACCAGCACCAGATTGCGCTGTGCAACTTTGTGCGCCACCACCTCGTTACGCAGCGACGAACCGCAGGATTCAAGCCAGGTCTGTGCAGTAGCGTCCTGCCCGAACATGGCACGCGCCGTTTGCACGGTCCGGGTCAGCGGGCTGGTGAATACCTGTGCCTGCTGCATGCCCAGGCTCGTGAAACCCTTGCCCACCCGCACAGCCGAGTCATTGCCTACCTGAGTGATGCCGTCTTCCGGGCCCAGACAAAGATGGTCGGAGCGGTCGCAACGTTCAGCATGGCGCACCAGTGCCACCACTTCGCCCGCCTGCCAGGCCCTGGTCCAATCAGCCCTTGAGGCTTGCCCCGCGTGTCCCAGATCAATGGGGGAGCGGGTTACCCAGACAAAGCCGCTGACCAGCGCAATCGCCACCCCTGCACCGATGACCGTCAGCAGTTTTCCAGGTCGCAATATTCGACGTTGTTTATAGACTGCTGTTAATAGCATCTGTCGCTCCACGCCATGCCCCTTAACTTCGCAGGCGCAATTGGCCTGCGATTTAATCAACTTTATGGTTGCGTACTTGAATGCTGGCTGAATGTTGGGGCTATTCACGTCGGGCCGCAGTGAAGAACATGTGAAAAATTTGCGGGAGTTGGAAATGTGCAATTAATCAAGTTTCTGATAACCAGACTCAAATACGCTTTTTTTACCGGGCTGGCTTAACAACAGTTGCTGTTTGAGGTGAAGCTGAATCTGTTCGGTCCATCTATTGAGTACACACCGGATGTTGACCGCTGAGTCTGATAACCGAGGTGGAGTCCTGCAGCCGAATGGATTTCAAGCAAAGCCTGACGAAACGGATCGTCATCGTATTCGCCTCGATGAGTGCGCTGGTGGCCGGCGTATTTGCGCTGGGAATCGTAGCCACCGTGCATGTGGTGGAACACAAGTTGACGGCCACGACCTTGATGGGCGGACTGCATCGTTTGCTGGCAATGGATGACATCAGTCGCTGGAGCCATCGACCGGAAAAGAGCGAGCTGTTTTTCTTCGAAGGTGGACCGGGCGCCATGGCGCTGGTCCCGTCACTGGCGGCTCTGTCGCCGGGGTTTCAGGAGGTCATGTTCGAGGGCGATGGCTTTTTCGCCATGGTCGAGATGGTGGGCGGACGCAAGTACGTGCTGTTGCGTGACCAGGAAAGTCTCGAACAGCGTGAGCGTCTGTTGTTCATTGTGGTGGCGGTCGGGTTCATCCTGAGCATTCTGCTGGCGATTGTGCTGGGCCGATTGCTGGCACGACGGGTAATGGCTCCGGTCATCCGTCTGGCGCGCCAGGTGCGTCACCGCGACCAGTTACTGGTGCTGGCGCCGCCTCTGCATCCGGACTACGCGGCGGACGAAGTCGGAGAACTGGCACTCTCGTTCGATCAGACACTGGGCCGGCTGCGCGACACGCTGAGCCGCGAAAAACTGTTCACCAGCGACGTGAGTCATGAACTTCGCACACCGTTGATGGTGCTCGGCGGCGCCTGCGAGTTGCTGCTCGCCAATCCGTCGCTCGATACCCGCTCGGCCGCGCAGGTCAACCGCATCGCACGGGCCAGTCATGAAATGCGTCAATTGGTGGATACCTTCCTGATGCTCGCCCGCGCCCAGGAAGATACCGGTGGCGACATTTGCGTTTCCCTTGGGGAAGTTGCACGCGTTCAGGCGGAGATCTGGGGAAGGCTGATCCGCGAAAAAGGGCTGGAATTTTTTTGCGACATCAATCCGGCCGGCACGGCTCGTTACAACCAGACCTTTTTGCAGTCAGTGATGGGTAACCTGCTGCGCAATGCCTGGCATTACACCGATCAGGGTTTTGTGAGGCTGACCGTCGGGGAATGCGGATTTGTGGTTGAAGACAGTGGCATCGGCATTCCAGAAGAACGCCGACAAGCGATGTTCCAGCCATTCGTGCGGGGTGACGAGCGTCGAGGCGAGGGGCTTGGGCTGGGGTTGTCACTGGTGCAGCGGATTTGCAATCGCGAGCACTGGCAGGTCGACCTGACAACCCGTGAGCCCCACGGTTGTCGTTTTACCGTCCTTTTGAAGACGGACGCTCAGGACGCCGGTGGACAGCCCCGCGCAGTGCCCGCCGCCTGACCGATCAACGCGGCCAGACGCTTGACGTTGTTCTGCTGGGCCGCCACCAGATCGTCAATGCTCGGCCCGGACGGGGTTTGCAGCAGCGAGCGGCAAGCGAGCAGGGCGTCGTCTCCGGTGTTGGCCTGGCGCAGGCGCCATTTGACGTCGATCAGCCCGTATTGGCCGGGTATCGAATCGAAGCGTTGCACATCAATGCGCACCGAGGTTTTGCGCGGGCCGCCGGCATTACTGAGCTGATCCACCAGCGCGCTGCGCAACTCATCGCTGAGGCTGGCGCCCCACCATTCGGTCTCAAGGATCGCCAGGCCGCTGTTGCCCTGGCGGATCACGATTTGCGGCCGGTCGACCTGGGGCGGCACGCTGATGCCTTCGATGGCGATTTCCGAGCCGGCGCGGCCGGCCATCGGTTGCGTCGGCGTCAGGGTATGAAAGCTGATCGGAGCGCTTTTGCAGGCGCCGAGCAGCAAGCCAATGGCGAGCACGGTGAACTTCAGCGGTAAAGCCATGGGACAGCTCCTGTGCTCAGTTGCGCGGCGGCCCTTTGAGGTCCAGCGGCGCGGCGTTGTCGGGGCGGCCGCGAATCAACGATTCCGGATGACGGCCCAGATAATCGGACAGCTCACGCAGCGAACGCGACATGCGCCCAAGCTCGTCGAGGGTCTCGGTCAGTTGCTCGCGTTGCGGCGAGTCTTCGGCCAGGGTCGAGCTGGCCGACTGCAGGGTCTTGCTCAGGTCGGCGAGGGTGTTCTGTACGCCGGGCAGGGTCCTGGCGTTGAACTGGCTCAGGCCTTTGCGCAATTCCACGAGGTTGCTGTCGAGGTTGCCGGCAATCCGTTCCACCGGCAGTTTGTTGAGCTTGTCGATCATTGCTTCGAGTTTTTCCTGCAACTGTTCGAGGCTGCCGGGGACGGTCGGAACGCTGATCGGGCGGGCGGTCGGGTCGAACGCGACTTTTTCGGCTTTGGGGAAGAAATCCAGCGCGATGTACAACTGGCCGGTCAGCAGATTGCCGCTGCGAGCCTGGGCACGCAGACCGTTGTCGATAAAGGTGCCAATCAGGCGCACGGCAGCGGCTTCATCGTCCGGATTGTGGTCGAGTACCTTGAGCATCTTGATGTGGGCCTGACCGAGGCGCTGCGGGTAAATCACGATGCCGACGTTGAGCGGGAAGCTGCGCTTTTTCGCGTCGAAGTCCAGGTTGACGCTCACCACCCGGCCGATCTCGATGCCGAGGAATTCCACCGGCGCATCGACTTTCAGCCCGCGCAGGGCCTGATCGAAACGCAGGGTCAGGTACTGCGCTTTGCCGTTGGGCGGGGCGAGGGCGGTTTGCTGGTCTTCAAACAGGTCGTAGGTTCTTTCTTCGGCAGCGGCAACGTCGTTGGGGCTGTACTCCGGCGCTCGGAAGGCGATGCCGCCCACCAGCAAGGTCGACAACGATTCGGTTTTCACCGCAAAACCGTTGGCGCCGACGTTGACATCAATCCCGCTGGCGTTCCAGAACCGGGTGTTTTCCGTGACGTAGGCGTCGTTCGGCGCATGGATGAACACTTCGATGTTCACTCCTTTGCCATCGGCATCCAGCGCGTAGGCCACCACCTGGCCCACCGGAATCTTGCGGTAATAGACCGGCGAGCCGATGTCCAGCGAACCGAGGTCCGAGGCATGCAGGTTGAAGCGTTTACCCGGTTCGCCGTAGGTGATCGGCGGTGGGTTCTCCAGGCCCTTGAAATGCTTCGAGCGCGAGCTGGACTGACCGATGTCGGCGCCGATGTAGTCGCCGGACAGCAATGTGTCGATGCCCGAGACACCGCCCGCACCAATGCGTGGGCGAACGACCCAGAACTGCGAGTCTTCGCGGGTGAAGGTTTCGGCCTGCTTGGCCAGTTTGATCGTGGCGTTGACGCTTTTCTGGTCGTCGCTCAGTTCGACATCCGTGACCTGGCCGATCACTACGTTGCGGTATTTGACTTCGGTCTTGTTGGCGGTCAGGCCGCTGCCGGTCTTGAAGGTGACGGTGATGGTCGGGCCTTCCTGCATCAGGTTGTGCACCACCAGCGAGAGGCCCACCAGCACCGCGACGATCGGCACGATCCACACCAGCGAAATGCTGAAACGCCGGGTCTTGATCGGCGCCTGGCCGGGCGCTCGCGGTTGATCGGCGGCTGACGACTCCATCCATGACCTCCAGGGTGTGTGGGCACTGAGCGTCAGGAACGCAAAAGCACTTCATCAATATAGAAGTGCTTCGCGATAGAGCAAATGCGCGGGGCGCTTTAACCGGCAGGCCTCATCCCAGCAGCTCCCGCAGGCGATACCAGAACATGCCCAGTGCCAGCAGTGGCGAGCGCAGCGCCGGGCCGCCGGGGAAGGTCATGTGCGGCACATTGCTGAACACGTCCATGCCCTGACTGTGGCCGGCATGAATCGCTTCGCCCAGCAGCCTGGCGCACCAGTGGGTGACGTTCAGACCGTGACCGGAATAGCCCTGGGCGTAGAACACGTTCGGGTGCTGCTTCAAACGGCCGACCTGCGGGAAGCGGTTGGCGGTGATGCCGATCTTGCCGCCCCACTGATAGTCGATGCGCACATCCGCCAGTTGCGGGAACACCTTGAGCATCTTTGGTCGCATGTACGCGGCGATGTCCGCCGGGTCCCGTCCCGAATAATGGCAGGCGCCGCCGAACAGCAAGCGCCGATCCGCCGAGAGCCGGTAGTAGTCGAGGCCGACTTTCTGATCGCACAGCGCCAGGTTCTGCGGAATCAGCTCGGCGGCGCGTTCCGCCGACAGCGGTTCAGTGGCGATGATGTAACTGCCAGCGGGCAGCACTTTGCCGCTGAGTTGCTGTTCAAGTTCATCCAGATGCGCGTTGCAGCCGAGCACAAGACTGCCGGCGCGCACCGTGCCGCTCTGGGTGCGGACTTGAACGGTCGAACCGTGGAGAATTTCCAGCACCGGGCTCTGCTCGAAAATCCGCACCCCGAGGGACGCCGCCAGCCGCGCTTCACCCTGCACCAGGTCGAGCGGGTGCAGATGGCCTGAGCCCATGTCGATCAGGCCGCCCTTGTAGACCCCCGCGTTCACTACTTGCTGACGAATCAGCTCAGGGGCGACCAGCCGCGTTTCATGGCGGTAACCCAACTGCGCCAGGCTTTCCTGCTCGGCCTTGAAGGCGTCGAACTGCGCCGGGGTGTTGGCCAGCTCGCAGAAGCCCCAGCGCAGGTCGCACTCGATGGCGTTGTCGGTGATGCGCTGGCGCACCAGCTCCACCGAATCGATCCCGGCCCGGTGCAGGTAGCGCACGCCTTCGCTGCCGACATGCCGGGCGAAGCCTTCGACGTCATGACCGATCCCGCGAATCAACTGCCCGCCATTGCGCCCGCTGGCGCCCCAGCCGATGCGCCGGGCTTCAAGCAGGATCACCGAGAGTCCGCGCTGCGCCAGTTCAATGGCCGCGTTGACGCCAGTGAAACCGCCACCGATCACGCAGACGTCGGCGATCAGATCACCCGCCAGTTCCGGATAGGGTGTGCTGGCCCGGGCCGATGCGGCGTAATAGGAGTGTGCGTGTTCCTGGGTGTACTGATTCATTTGTTCGACTTCACTTTGCTCCAGGACCGGGTCATCAGACGCATGATCGACTGGGGCGGGGTAGAGGAGATGTAGAGCTTGTCGAGGACTTCCTGGGACGGATAGACCTCGGGATTGTTGACCAGCTCGGGATCCATGTATTGCTTGGCCGCCGGGTTCGGGTTGGCGTAGCCGACCGAGGCGCTGACCTTGGCAATCACTTGCGGATCGAGCAGGTAATTGATGAAGGCGTGGGCTTCCTTGGTGTTGCTGGCATCAGCGGGAATCGCCAGCAGGTCGAACCACAGGTTCGCGCCTTCCTTGGGAATCGAGTACGCGATGTTCACGCCGTTCTTGGCTTCCTTGGCGCGGTTGGCGGCCTGGAACACATCGCCGGAATAACCGAAGGCCACGCAGATGTCGCCGTTGGCCAGGTCGGACACGTATTTCGAAGAATGGAAATAGGTGATGTATGGCCGGATGCTCAGCAGTTTCTCTTCGGCCTTCTTGTAGTCTTCGGGTTTCTCGCTGCGCGGGTCCATGCCCATGTAGTTGAGGATCGCCGGGAACACTTCATCGGCGGAGTCCATCATCGACACGCCACACTGGGTGAGTTTCTTCAGGTTTTCCGGTTCGAACAGCACGGCCCAGGAGTCGATGTGATCGATGCCCAGCACTTGCTTGACCTTGTCGACGTTGTAGCCGATGCCATTGGTGCCCCACAGATACGGCACCGAGTGCTGGTTGCCGGGATCGTTTTTCTCAAGCAGGGCCAGCAGTTTCGGGTCGAGGTTTTTCCAGTTCGGCAGTTGCGAGCGGTCCAGCTTGAGGAACGCACCGGCCTTTACCTGACGGGCGAGGAAGTGGTTGGACGGCACCACCACGTCATACCCGGTGCGGCCGGCAAGCAGTTTGCCTTCGAGGGTTTCATTGGAGTCGAAAACGTCGTAGATCACCTTGATCCCGCTGGAGGACTGGAAGTCGGCGAGGGTGGTTTCGCCAATGTAATCGGTCCAGTTGTAGACGCTGACCTGGGGTTGGGCGAAGGCACCGGCACTGCACGCCAATGCCAGTGCGGCGGGAATCAGGGATTTCAACAGACGCATATCGACACCTCTTCGAATTATTGGATTTTTCAGGCGACTCTTGCTGATCGTTCCCACGCTCCGCGTGGGAATGCCTCAATGGACGCTCCGCGTCCGCTCTTGGGACGCAGAGCGTCCCGGGCTGCATTCCCACGCAGAGCGTGGGAACGATCGTGGGTTGGTTTTTGTTGTTTTAATCAGACGCTCAGCAACAGGAACTCCCGCTCCCAGGAGCTGATCACGCGCTTGAAGTTTTCATGCTCGGCGCGTTTCACCGCGACGTAGCCGCGCACGAACTTGCTGCCCAGGTAGCGCGCGACGGTGTCGCACTCTTCCATCTGGGTCAGGGCTTCTTCGATGGTGATTGGCAGGCGCAGGTTGCGGCGCTCGTAAGCCCGGCCTTCGACGGCAGCGCTCGGTTCGATGCCTTCGACCATGCCGATGTAACCGCACAGCAGGCTGGCGGCGATGGCCAGGTACGGGTTGGCGTCGGCGCCCGGCAGACGGTTTTCAACTCGCATCGCCTCAGGCCCGGAGGTCGGCACCCGCAGGCCGACGGTGCGGTTTTCTTCGCCCCATTCGACGTTGACCGGCGCCGAGGTGTCCGGCAGGAAGCGGCGGAACGAGTTCACGTTCGGCGCGAACATCGGCAGCACTTTCGGGATGTACTTCTGCAGGCCGCCGATGTGATGGCGGAACAGGTCGCTCATGCTGCCGTCGGCATTGGCGAAAATCGGCTGGCCGCTGGCGATCTCGACCACGCTCTGGTGCAGGTGCATGGCGCTGCCGGGCTCATCGCCGATCGGCTTGGCCATGAAAGTTGCGGTGACGTTGTGCTTGAGCGCCGCCTCACGCAAGGTGCGTTTGAACACGGTGATCTGGTCGGCCAGATCCAGCGCGTCGCCGTGGCGGAAGTTGATTTCCATCTGCGCCGGGCCGTCTTCGTGGATCAGCGTGTCCAGGTCCAGGCCTTGCAGTTCGCACCAGTCGTAGACATCTTCGAACAATGGATCGAATTCGTTGGCCGCATCGATGGAGAACGACTGGCGACCGCTTTCGGCGCGACCGGAACGGCCCAGCGGTGCCTTGAGCGGCAGGTCCGGGTCTTCGCAGCGCTGGGTCAGGTAGAACTCCATTTCCGGCGCCACGATCGGCTTCCAGCCTTTGTCGGTGTACAGCTGCAGGACTTTTTTCAGCACGTTGCGCGGCGACAGTTCGATCGGGTTGCCGAACTTGTCGAAGGTGTCGTGGATGACGATGGCGGTCGGCTCGATGGCCCACGGGATCACGTACACCGCGTCGCTCACCGGCTTGCAGACCATGTCGATGTCGGCCGGGTCGAGCAGGTCGTAGTAGATGTCGTCGTCGACAAAATCCCCGGTTACCGTTTGCAGCAGCACACTTTCCGGCAGGCGCATGCCTCGCTCATGCAGGAACTTGTTGGTCGGTGCAATTTTGCCGCGGGCGATGCCGGTCAGGTCGCTGACCACGCATTCCACTTCGGTAATCTTGTGATCTTTCAGCCATGTGAACAGCTGATCGAAAGGGGCATTCATAAAGACCTCGTCGTTGGTTTTGTTGACGCGGGGGAAGTGCGATTTCATCTTTCGCAGGCTTCCCCTGTGGCGCGTTGACGACTATCTTGGGCGGGCCTTGTTGTTCCATCTATCCACTTTCAGCAGCACCAAAGCGCACCAAAAGAGTGCGCAAGGTCTCCCATGACAACGTGTAATCCGCTACAGGTTCAAGCGTTCAACACCGCCGATGTCACCGAGCAAATCCGCGCCACGCCGGGTTGGGTGCAGCATTACCAGCAGATGTCGCCAGGGCATTTCGCCGGGCAGATCCGCTATCTGGATTTGCAGGGTGTTGAGGTTTACGAAGAACAGATGAACACCCGGGTCGAGCAGAATTTCAGCGCGCCGCAAGGGTCGCTGGCGTTCTGTTTTGATCGCAGCGACAACGCGCTCTATCTGCTCAATGAAGAGAGCCGCAACATCTGGATCACCCCGGAGAACTACCAGGAAATCGCCGTGGTGTTCGGCCCGGAGTTCGTCCGCCGCAACGGCCTGGACATGGCCAGGCTGGAAGGTTTGTTCATGGCGCCGCTCAATGGCGCGCAGAACGGATTGTTCAGCCGCTGGTTAAGCTCCACGCTCACGAAGTTGTCGCAAACCCTTGATCAGCCAAGCAAAGAAGCGCTGACCCAGCAGTTGCTGGAGGACTGCCTGTTCATCCTCGACAACGCGAGCGTGTGTCTGGACGGTGGTGGCTTGCAGCGTCGCGCCGAAGAGCGAATCACCCTCAAACGCGTGGGCGAGTGGGCAGCGGATTCGCCGGAAGAAACCCTCAATCTGCTCGAGTTATCGCGGGTCGCCGGAGTTTCCGTGCGCCAGTTGCAGCAGACCTTCAAGGCCTACACCGGGATGTCGCCGAGTCATTGGCTGCGTTTGCGCAGGCTCAACAGTGCGCGGCGGGAACTGCTCAAACGTTCAGCGGCGGACACCACGGTGGCGGAGGTCGCGATGAACTGGTCGTTCTGGCATTTGGGGCGTTTTTCAAGCAGTTACCGAGCGTTGTTCAAGGAGTTGCCGAGCGAGACGTTGAAGCGCTCTTCTTCTTCGTGACAGGCATGCGCTTGAAATCGCCGGAAAAGAACGTGGTTTCACGCCAGTATATTAATTAGAATCACTCTCATTTGTATCCTTCAGGCAGGATCTGTTGAGATGATTGAAGCGGCCAAGCCACCGGAACACAGCCTGCACGACCTGTATCGCGATCATCGAGGCTGGCTGGAAAACTGGCTGCGCCGACGCATGGGCAATGCGTGGGATGCCGCTGACCTGAGTCAGGATACGTTTCTGCGGGTGCTCGGCAGTTCGCAAGCGCTCGTCGATATGCGTGAGCCCCGCGCCTATCTGCTGACGGTCGGCAAGCGACTGCTGAGCAATTTCTACACCCGGCGCAGCCTCGAGCAGGCTTATCTGAATGCTCTGGCACAGCTCCCTGAAGACTGCGTGCCGTCCCCGGAGCAGCGCTGGATTCTGCTGGAAACCCTACAGGCGCTTGATGAATTGCTCGATGGCCTGCCGCGCGCCGTACGCCGGGCATTTCTGTGGAGTCAGCTCGAAGGCCTGGGCTACCGCGAAATTGCCGAACGCCTGCAAGTGTCCGAACGCACCGTCAAGCGCTACATGGCCCAGGCTTACGAACACTGTCTGTTGGTGGACATGTAATGCGCACGGCACCGTCGAGCGAGGCCCGCGAGGTCGCACGGGCCGCTGCACAGTGGTTGGCGTTGTTTGAATCCGGCGAGGCGACGGACGCCGATCACGCCCGATTGCAAACGTGGCGTAACAGTCACAGCAGCCACGAAAACGCCTGGCAAAAAGCCCAACTGTTGCGTCAACGCTTCTGCGAACTGCCCCCGGCGCTGGCGATGGCCACCCTGGACCGACCAGATCCCGCACGGCGTGCAGCGCTCAAACGCATGCTCGGTGTTGCCGCACTGGTGCCAGCGGCCTGGCTGATCAGTCGTCAATTGCCGCTGGATGTCTGGCGCGCCGATTTGCACACCGGTACGGGTGAACGCAAAAAATGGCCGCTGGCCGATCGCAGCGTCTTGCAGCTCAATACCGACAGTGCGCTGAACGTCGATCTTGCGGCCCGTCAGTTAACCTTGGTGCGCGGTGAAATGGCGCTCAGGGTGTCGGGCGCCGCGCCATTGGCGATCCGCTCCCCATACGGTCGGATCACGGTCAGCGGCAGTGAAGTCTGCGTGCGGCTCGACGAGCGCACTTGTCAGGTTGCGGTGGTCAGCGGGGCTGTGCAGCTGCAACCCCTGCAAGGGCCGGGATTGACCTTGCATGCGGGGCAACGGATCAGCCTGCAAGCCAGTGGTGCTGGCCCGATTGGCACGTTCGACGCCATGCTGCCGGACTGGCGCAGCGGTGTTCTGATGGCGCAAAACCAGCCGCTTGGGGATTTTCTGCGTGAGCTGGGCCGGTATCGATCCGGATTGCTGCGCTGGGATCCGGCGCTGGAAACCCTGCGTGTCACTGGCAGTTTCCGTCTCGACAACACCGATCGCGTGCTGACCCTGCTGGCCGCGAGCTTGCCGCTGGACGTGCAATCTCGTACGCGTTACTGGGTCACTTTGGTGCCACGGAAAAATATCGGTTGAAGCCTGTCCCTTTTTTTCTCCTCGCTGGTCATTTCAGTCAAGTGAACTGAAAACGAGAGCTTCTCCCCATGTCCGCAGTATTTCCCAGCCGTATGCGTCCATTATTGCAGTTGAGCCTGATGCTGAGTCTGAGTACCAGCCCGTTGGTGATGTCCGAGAGCCGGGCCGACGACGCCCGTCGCAGTTATCAAGTGCCGGCCGGCAGCCTGAGTGCCGCGTTGACCCGCTTCGCGGGACTGGCCGGCGTCAATCTGTCAGTGGACCCGGCGCTGGTCAGCGGGCGCAGCAGTTCGGGACTGGCCGGTGATTTCGGGGTGGAAGAGGGCTTCGCCCGGCTGCTCTCCGGCTCGGGCCTGCAACTGCAACCGGTGGGCGAACAAGCCTACATTCTGGTGCCAGCGCCCGAGGGCGGCAGCCTGCAACTGGCGCCGACCTCAATTCTTGGGGCCCAGGACGCCGGTGGAGGGGATGTATTCGCCGGCGGCCAGGTGGCGCGACGGGGTTCGCAAGGTTTGCTGGGCTCGCGGGATTTCATGGAAACACCGTTCAGCATGACTACCTACACCAGCGAGGCGGTCAAGAATCAGCAGGCGCGTACCCTGGGCGATCTGATCGCCAGCGATCCCTCCGTCCGCGCAACCAACCCGGCCGGCGGCCGCTACGAGCAATTCACCATTCGCGGTTTCAGCCTCTTCAACAGCGATGTCGCCTACAACGGCCTCTACGGCGTGCTGCCCACTTACACGATCGACATGGAAATGGCCGATCGCGTCGACATCCTCAAGGGCCCGAGCCAACTCATCAACGGTATCTCTCCGCGCGGCAGCGTCGGTGGCGGCATCAACGTCGTGCCAAAACGCGCGACCGACACGCCGATCACTTCATTGACCGCCAACTACGCGTCGAACAACCAGGTCGGCGGCGCGGTGGATGTCGGCCGGCGGTTTGGCGAAGACAATCAGTTCGGCCTGCGCTTCAACGGCGTGAAACAATCCGGCGATACCGAGTGGGATCATCAAAGTGTCGATCGTGACATGGCGGTGCTGGGCCTGGATTTTCGTGGTGAGCGCCTGCGGCTCTCGACTGATGTCGGGCACACGGAACGTGACACCGATGCGCCGCAGGAGCGGGTCCAGGTCGGCGCCAATGCGCGGGTACCGAGCGCCAGTGATGTGCGCCATAACTACGCGCAACCCTGGAGCAAGGCGCGCACCAAAGATACGTTCGGTACGGTCAACGCCGAGTTCGATGTCAACGATTCGACGATGCTGTATGGCGGTGTCGGCGCACGTAAAAGCAATCACGATTTTCTTCGGCACGCGGTTTCGGTGACCAACAACGCCGGGGACTTCAGTGTCCAGCCCCGGGATTTCACCCGTGACGAAAACGTCCGTACGGCAACGGCCGGTGTGCGCAACTGGTTTCACACCGGACCCGTGAGCCACGAGATCAATCTGGCCGCCAGCTATTTCTACATGGATTTCGAGAACGGCGGCGCGCGTTATGCAGCAGCCCCCAGCAATCTCTACCACCCGGTGGAAACCCGGACACCCGTGCGCCCAACACGGCAGGATGCCGAGGTCTACACCGAGAATCGCTTCAGCGGCGTGGCCCTGGCCGACACCTTGGGTTTCTTCGATGACCGTCTGCTGCTGACCCTCGGGGCGCGCTGGCAGCGCGTGAAGGTTGATGACTGGTCCGACAACGTCAAGGGCGACACCGCCTACGATGAGGAAAAGGTATCGCCCTCGGGTGGTCTTCTGTTCAAGGCCACCGAAAATTTGTCGCTGTACGCGAACTATATGGAAGGCTTGAGCCAGGGCAAGATCGCGCCGTCGACCTCCGTGAACGAGGACGAAATCTTCCCGCCATTCATCAGCCGCCAGGTCGAAGTGGGCGCCAAGTACGACGCCGGCTCGTTCGGCCTGACCGCGGCGGTGTTCCGGATCAAGCAGCCGGCTTACGAAACCAACGCCGTTACGCGGGTGTTCGGCCCCAACGGCAAACGGCAGAACGACGGTGTGGAACTGTCTGTGTTCGGCGAACCGCTCAAAGGCTTTCGACTGCTGGGTGGCGTCATGTATATCGACAGTGAACTGACCCATACCACCAACGGCACGTTCGACGGCAATCGTGCACCGGCGACGCCCAAGTACAACGTCAACCTGGGCGCCGAGTGGGACGTGCCGAACGTGCAGGGGCTGACATTGACCGGGCGGGGGATCTATTCCAGCTCGCAGTATCTGGATCAGTCCAACAACAAGGAAATTGACGCCTGGGAGCGCTTTGATGTGGGTGCACGGTACGCGTTCAGGGTCGACGAAAAGACCATCACGCTACGGGCCAACGTGGAGAATGTGGCGGACAAGCGTTACTGGAGCTCCGCCGGGGCTTCGGATGACAGCGAGCCGGGTTTGACGCTGGCGACGCCGCGAACCTATCTGCTGTCGGCGACGGTGGATTTCTGAGCGTTGAATTCAGCGAGAGCGCCGGGATTGGTCACGGGTAGCCGGCGCCAGTTGAAGTGCCCGTCATCCTCGTGACGGGCGCACACTAACCAATCCGGTTATTGCGCATGATCGAAAAATTAAGCGCCGCAGCGACACACAGCCAGGCCAGATAGGGAAACAGGATCAACCCGGTGATCACGTCCAGGCGCAAGGCCAGGATCACCATCGTTGCGACGACCAACCACAACAGCACGAGAATGATCATCGCGGCAACGATCCGCTGCGCGCCGAAGAACACCGGCGTCCACAGCGTGTTCAGCGCAATCTGCGCCGCCCACAATGCCAGCACCTGTTCGCTGCCGGGAATCATGGTCAAGCGATAGCCAACCCAGGCCAGCAGCAGATAAATCGTCGTCCAGGCCACCGGAAACACCCAGTTGGGTGGCGTGAACTTCGGTTTGTTGAGCTGCGCGTACCATTGGCCGGGCTGGAAAACCATGCCGGTGGTTGCCGCCGCACCGCACGCGATCAGAAAAATCAGGAAATTCACCATTTATCACTCCTTGGCCGCAGCCAGTCTGCCTGGTTTATTCCGCCGCAGCGGTCGTTCATTCGGATTTTGAGCACATCAATTCACTGACCCGCGCTACCAGTGTGTCGACCGCGAAGGGCTTGGTCAGCACCTGCATGCCAGGGCCAAGTTGACCGGCGCCGATCACTGCGTTCTCCGCATATCCGGTAATGAAGAGCGTGGTCAGGTTCGGGCGGATCTCCCGGCCGGCATCCGCCAGCTGCCGGCCGTTCATGCCACCCGGCAGGCCGACATCGGTGATCAGCAGGTCGATGCGCACGTTCGATTGCAACACCTTCAGTCCGGCAACGCTGTCGCCCGCCTCAAGCAGGTTGTAGCCGAGATCGCCGAGCACTTCGGTCAACAAGGCGCGCACGGTGGGTTCATCGTCGACCACCAGAATGGTCTCGCTGGCCTTGGGCACCAACGCCGGAGCGATGTGATTGTCATCGTGACTCTGCACGGGATCGCCACGGTGACGAGGCAGGTAGATGCACATCGTGGTGCCCCGGTCGACCTGCGAGTGCACGCGCACCTGGCCGCCGGATTGCTTGGCAAACCCGTAGATCATTGACAACCCCAGCCCGGTGCCCTGGCCTAGCGGTTTGGTGGTAAAAAACGGGTCAAAGGCCTTGGCGATGACATCGGCCGACATGCCAGTGCCGGTATCGGTGACACACAGGCACACATACTCGCCCTCGGGCATGTCCAGCGCGCCAGCGGTCTCGGCGTCCATGATGCGATTGGCGGTCTCGATGGTGATGCGTCCGCCGTCGGGCATTGCATCGCGGGCGTTGATACACAGGTTGAGCAGGGCGTTTTCCAGTTGACTGGCATCGACCAGTGTCGGCCAGAGCACCGACGAGCCAATGGTTTCCAGAAGAATGCTCGGGCCCACCGTGCGCTGGATCAGTTCGGTCATGCCGGTCATCAGCGTGTTGACGTCGGTGGGCCGCGGATCGAGGGTCTGGCGTCTGGAGAAGGCCAGCAGGCGGTGGGTGAGGGCGGCGGCACGCTTGACCGCGCCTTGTGCAGTCACCATGTACTTGTCGACTTCGTTCAAGCGGCCCTGATTGATCCGCGCACCCATCAACTCCAGCGCGCCGGAAATGCCGGCCAGCAAGTTGTTGAAATCGTGAGCGAGGCCTCCCGTCAGTTGGCCGACCGCTTCCATCTTCTGCGATTGACGCAGTTTCTCCTCTGCCTGCATCAACTCGGCGGTGCGCGATGACACCCGTTGTTCTAGGGTGTCGTTGAGCGAACGCAACGCGGCAATAGCCCGGTCGCGCTCCGCCTCGACGGTGCGGCGCTCCTCGACATCAATCAGCACGCCGGGAAAGCGCAGCGGCGTTGCGTCCTCTGCACATTCAACACGCCCGTTCGCCTCGATCCACTGGTATCTGCCGTCCTCGCGCCGTACACGGTACTGATGGGAATAAGCGCCTCCACGACTAATGGCTTCGTCGATTGCCGTGGTCAGGCTATCGCGGTCGTCGGGGTGCACGCTGGTGATCACTTGTTCGAGGCTTAGGCCTTCACGCCCCAGTGCCGGGTCGAGATTGAACACCTGAGCGAAGCCTTCGTCGATGGCAAAACGGTCGGTCAGCAGATCCCAGTGCCAGGTGCCGATAATGGCGCCGGCCGCGAGCGCCAGTTGCACGCGCTCGACGTTCTCCCGGGCGATCGCCTCACTGGCTCGCAAGCGGTCTTCTGCCGCGCGCCGCTCGGTGACGTCGTTGAACAGGATCGCGATCTGCCGGTCGGCCGGGTCACCGACCCGCACCGCGCGCACATCGAACCAGCGCTCGAAGGTATTGGCGTAGTTCTCGAAATTCGCCGGCTCTCCGGTCTTGGCCACGTGGCCGTAGGTTTCGAACCAGAAGCGTTCCAGATTGGGCGCGAATTCGGTCACCCATTTACCGCGCAGGTTGACCCCGCACTGGCGCTCGAACGCCGGGTTGGCCTCGACGAAGTAGTAGTCGACTGGCTCGTCGTTGGCGTCGAATTTGACTTTGACGATGGCAAACGCCGACTCGATGGTTTCCAGAATGGTACTGAAACGCTCTTCACTGCGGCGCAACGCCGTTTCGGCACTGCGCGAGCGCGTGAGGTCAAGCATCGCGCCGATCATGCGTTCGGCCTGGCCGGATTGATTGCGGATCAAATGCCCGCGATCGAGCACCTCGGCATAGGAGCCATCCTGACAGCAGAACCGATACTCGGCACTCCATGTCGTGCCGTCGCCTTCGATGGCGGCGCGGATCGATGCCTGCACCCGCGCCTGATCCTGCGGATGGATCCGCGCGAACCGCCAGTCGCCACTGGGATCAACGTTCTCCAGCGGGAAACCGTACGCCTGTTGCAACGCCTGGTTCCAGATGATCTGGTTGGTTTGCAGATCCCAGTCCCACACCGCATCACTGGTGGCCATGACGGCCAGTCGATAGCGTTCCTTGGTTTCGATTATGGCGCGCCCGAACAGATGCTCCTGAGTACGGTCGCGGAGAATTTTCACGAAGCCCAAATGAGCCTGGTCTTCATCGTAGAGCGGCATCAGCTCGCCAGAGGCCCAGAATCGCTCGCCGTCCTTGCGCAAATGCCATCGCTCATCGTAGGCACGGCCTTCGACAAGGGCGCGCTGCATTTCCTGTTCGACCCGGCCGGCGGCGCGGTCCTCAGGTGTGAAAAAGCAGGCCGCGCTCTGGCCGCGAACCTCTTCGGCGGACCAGCCCAGCACATTGGTTGCGCCGCAGTTCCATTCCGTGATGTATCCGCCGAGGTCAGTGACGACCATCGCGAAATCCACTGCACTCTCGAAAACCGCGCGCTGCCGCGCCTCACTACGAGCGAGCGCGGCCTGACTGGCGTGCAGTCGCGCCGTGATGTCGCGCTCATTGTCGACTTCAGTGCTCTGCAAGGCGGCGCGTAATCGCTTGACCTCGGACTCGAGCGCTTCGCGACTAAGGTGTTTGAGGGTGTCCATCTCGCCTTCTTGGTTGAATTTTTCAGGGGCCGATTTCAGAGGGTCGGACATGCCCGACAGGTGCCGTCAATATCGGGAAGCGTTGTGGCTGCTGATCCGTTGACAGGTTGCTTCGTCGTTAAGTTTCACTGATGGAGCAAGGTCGTCTCGGGCGAGCACTGATTTCAAAACGATTCGCCGTTATCCAGCCGCGCCAACAATGCCTGGCCGCGTTGCCAGAGTGCCTGCTGTTTGGTTTCCGGCATGCGGTCGAGGTTCCTGTACATCATGCTCATGCGCTGATTGCCGCGCAGCAGCTCACCGTGGCGCATCAGGAAATGCCAATACAGCGCATTGAACGGGCAGGCATTGTCCGCCGTGCTTTCGCTGACCTTGTACGCGCAACCGCGGCAGTAATCCGACATGCGATTGATGTACTGGCCGCTGGCGCAATAGGGTTTGGAACCGAGAAAACCGCCATCGGCATGCATGACCATGCCCAGCGTGTTGGGCAGTTCGACCCAGTCAAAGGCGTCCATGTAGATCGCCAGATACCACTCGCAGATCTGGCTCGGCGCGATGCCGGCGAGCAGTGCGAAGTTACCGGTGACCATCAGCCGCTGAATGTGATGCGCGTAGGCGTGCTGCAAGCTTTGCCCGATGGCGTGGCGCATGCAGTTCATCTGGGTGTCACCCGTCCAGTAGAACTCGGGCAGTGGCCGGCTGTTGCCGAACGAGTTGCCCAGTGCGTAATCCGGCATTTTCAGCCAGTACACGCCCCGCACATATTCCCGCCAGCCAATCAGTTGCCGAATGAAGCCTTCGGCGGCATTGAGCGCAACGCTGCCGGCCCAGTACGCCGACTCCACGTCACTGCAAATTTGCCGCAAGTCCAGCAGGCCGATGTTGAGCGCTGCACTGATGCGCGCATGAAACAGGAACGGCTCGTCACTGGCCATTGCGTCCTGGTAATCGCCAAACCCCGCCAGGCCATAATCAAGAAAATACGCCCAGAGTGCCTGCGCATCGGCATGGGTGACGGGATAGTTGAAGTCATCGAGCGCGCCGTAGTGCTGGCTGAAGCGCGCCTTGACCAGTGCCAGTACATCGCGGGTGATGGCGTCGTTTTTGAAGCGTGCCGGGTAGGGCGCTTTGACGCCCTTGGGCAGGGCCTTGCGATTCTCGGCATCGAAGTTCCACGCGCCGCCCACTGGTGAGCCGTCACCATTGAGCAGCAAGCGGCTCTTGCGACGCATCTCACGGTAGAAAAACTCCATGCGCAGCTGTTTTTTGCCCTCGGCCCATGCGGCAAATTCTTCGCGACTGCACAGAAAACGCGTATCGGCGTGCCAGTGGATGGGCAAACCGCATTCCTTGATCGAGTGCTCCAGTCGCCAGTCGCCACACTCGGTGATGTGCACTTGCTCGGCCTGCAACAACGCTTGCCAGCGCTTCAGCTCACCGGGCACCGAACCGCTGTTATCGGGATCATCCAGGGTCACGTATTCAACCCGCGTACCCTGATCCCGCAACGCCTGGGCGAAATGGCGCATGGCGCTGAAGATCAGGGCAATCTTTTGTGGATGGTGGGGCACATGACTGGCTTCTTCCATGACTTCAACCAGCAACACGGTGTCGCGCTCGGCGTCGAGTGCGTGTAATGAAGCCAGATCGAACGACAACTGGTCGCCCAGTACCAGACACAAGCGGCGGGTAACGTTCATTCAATGGAGCTCTGCGTTTTACGGTTCATTGGCTTGATTCGGGGCCTTGGCGGCGGAAGAACAAAGTCACCTGACCGACTTCCACCCCGAACTTGGACATGCTGGTGCGGTTGATCAACGTGTCCTCGTCCATCAAGTACATCCAGTCGTCCATGCTCATTTCATAGGTCGAGTCGTCGACCGGTACGTTCAGCCGATAACGCCAGTGAAGTGTGTTGCCCGCCACCTGGCCTTGGGCAACCCCTACGACATCACCGGCGCGGCCGCTCCAGCGTCCCTGGCCCTCGGGCGTCAATGTCCATACGCGGTGTTGGCGGGTGCCATCGCTGTACAGAAAGCGCTCGTCGAGAATCAGGTTGTTGCCTTCGCGGCGGCTGACAATGTTGACTTCGAAACGCTTGGTCACTTCGCCGCCGCGCTTCTGAAACATCCCCCAGGCCTTGACGGGCTGGCTGAAAAAACGCTGCAGATCGAGCGCCGGTTGTTGATCGGCATAGCGAGTGACATCCACGTTGGTGCAGCTTGCGATGCTGAGTATCAGTGTCAGTAACAGCACTAATCGAGTCATTGCTTTACTCCCTGATGGCAGAGGGGGTCGAGGGACCGCGCTGGAAATGCTTTCTTGTACGCCATGAAGCGCGCGTACAGGGTTGCGGCCGTCTAATTTCGTTTTTCCGCGCCAGGTTTGCGCGGCATGGCGGATCAGTACCCAAAATAATTGTACGAAGATGGTAATTCTGTATAGGTTTTGTTCAAGATAGGCGGAAAAAAGCCACCTGACAATCAAGCGGCAATTTTTTCGCGCAAATGCGCAGAACCGACATCACAAGCTGAAGGCTTGCCTGGGTAGCGGGGAGAGGGCGCGAATAGTGTTCACTGTGGTTTGCGGTGCTGTCGCCAGCAGGCGGAAAAAGGCCCGGGTTCCTCCGGGCCAGTCATGCACATCAGTGCGAATCCGCCTCGCTCGCAGCCTCGGCAGCGGATCTTTCCCTGCGCCTCTGGAGCCAACTGTAGAACGCATGCACGGGATGAAGGACGGCGGTGAGTACGCCGAGCAGCAGGATGGTGAAAAGGATGATCAGCGGGATGCTTTCGTGCGAGAACATGGTGGGTTACTCCTGTAGTCACTATGTCGTAACCCGCAGACTAGACGCATCGAACCCTGTTTTCGATGAATGAATGTTCATCCTTGAACGCTTCGGGTGTGTTACGGCGAATCTTATGGGTGCATTGTCAGAATGATTTTCCCGACAGTCCTTGAAGTCTCCATTCGCCGGTGGCATACGCCAGTTGCACGGCGTGGGATTGAATGCCGCGCATCCCTGGTTGCGCGGCAAGATAGTGTTTCGAGACTCAGCAAGCGATCAAGCGCACAACGGCGTGCTCACAACGCAAACGTAGTCCCGCGAGTATTCACAAAAAGCGAGTAGATCGAGTGACTGCTTGCCATGAACAGCCTGTTCCCTTCGCGCCCCCCGAAGCACAGGTTCGGGCAGCGCTCTGGCAGCGAAATATGCCCGATGGCCTTGCCCTGTGAGTTGAAAACCCGCACGCCGTCGAGTTTTTCCAGGTCGGCCCTGGGATCTCCATTGCCGCCCCAGCCGCACCACAGGTTGCCCGCTTCGTCGCACTTGATACCGTCGATTGCCGCATAGTCCAGCCCCTCGATGTGTTTGCGACGCTCGCCCAGTGTGCTGTCTTCCTTCACGGCAATGGCCCAGATCAAGCGATTGGGTTTGGCGCGACCTTCGACGACATACAGGGTTTTCTCGTCGGGAGAAAAGCACAGACCATTGGGGCCGTTCAGGTCGTCGATGACCCGAGTGACCTTTCTGCTCTCACCGTCGATGCGGTAAACGGCGTGGGGTTGGCTCGGGGTGATTTTGTGGCCTTCGTAGTTGTTGCCGGTCTGGAATGGCGGGTCGGTAAACCAGATCGATCCGTCACTTTTGCAGACGATGTCGTTGGGCGAGTTGAAGGGCTTGCCCTCGAAGCTGTCGGCCAGCACGGTGGTCGTGCCGTTGTATTCGGTGCGCGTGATGCGGCGGCCTTCGCTGGTGGTGGTAGAGCCTTCGCAGACGATAAGCCGCCCTTGGCGATCCCGGCACATCCCGTTGGAAAAGTTCGAGTGTTCACGGTACACGGTGAAGGTTTCGGTGATTTCATCCCAACGCATGATGCGATTATTGGGGATGTCGCTGACCAGCAAATAGCGGCCATCGCCGATCCAGACCGGTCCTTCGGCCCAGCGCATCCCAGTGGCAAGTTTTTCCACACTGGCGTTGAAAATACGTAGGTCGAGGAAGCTGTCGTCGAGGATGTGAATCAGTGGATCCGGGTAGCGTTGACTCAACGGTTCGGCGGCTTCAGCGAGACTGGGCAGCAAGGCAGAGCCGGTGGCGAGCGTGGCGGAAACAGCGAGGGATTTTTTCAGGAAGCTGCGTCGGGTATTGCCCTTTACCTGTTCGAGGCTTTCAGGCTTGGCGGCCAGGGATGAGTCCATGTAGCGATCTCCGTGGTTTTATTTTTGTTGGGAGGCGTACTAATAACCTGTGATAGGACATCGTACAAGTTAATCATTTTCCAACCCTGACAGGGCTTGGCGTTGGAGGCGCGTCGGTTAAGGCTGAGGGCCAGGATTCCATATAGCCCAAGCGCAGCTTTTTATTCCCAAAACGAAGTTCATATTAATTTTATAGTGCGTTTTAATCTAATCAGGTTTTTCCTCATTGGAGCATTCGCACTTGAAGATCCCGACACATTTGACACTTGGCCTGGCGCTCGCCGTCAGTTGCTCTGCAGCATTCGCGGGCCCCACCCTAGATCGCGTGACGCAAAAAGGTGAGCTCACCGGTGTCCTGATGGAGAGTTACCCGCCGTTCTCTTTTCTCAATGACCAGAATCAGCTCGACGGCTTCGATGTGGATGTCGCTAAAGCTGTGGCCGAGCGCCTTGGGGTCAAGCTGAAACTTGAAACCCCATCCTGGGACGTGATTGCCGCGGGGCACTGGAACGGTCGATATGACATCTGCGTGTGCTCGATGACACCGAGCAAGGCGCGGGCCGAAGTGTTCGACTTCCCCGTGGAGTATTACCAGTCGCCGGCGGTGATCGTGGTCAATGCAAAGGACAAGGAGATTGCCACTGGCAAGGACTTGTCCGGCAAAAAAGTCGGTGTGATCAGTGCGTCGACTTATGAGGCCTATCTGAACAAGGATCTGGTCATTGAAGGCGCCGAGGACAAACCGTTGAGCTATCCGTTCGACAATGTCCAGATCGCCCCTTACGACAACGAAACCGTTGCCTTCCAGGATCTCGCACTGGGTACCGGCGTGCGCCTGGATGCCATGGTCACCAACCTGATCACCGCGCGTGAACGCATCGCTCAGGATCCGCGCTTCAAGATTGCCGGAGATCCACTGTATGCCGAACCGAACGTCGTGGCGGTCGAAAAAGGCGATCCGCAATGGAATGCGAAAGTCACCGAAGTCATCGCACAACTCAAGACTGACGGCACGCTGAGCAAAATATCCCGCAAGTGGATCGGTTCTGATATCAGCCAATGACAGCCATCAATCCGCATCCGGCCAAAGCGGCTGTCAGCTCGCCAAAGCAGCCGCCACTGACACGTCAGCTATTCGGTTTTCGCACGCGCCTGTATCTGACGTGGGCGGCGCTGTCGGGTCTGGGCGTGTGGTTTTTCATGCGCTTCGATCTGAAGTTTTCGATCATTCTGGAAAAGTGGCCCAACCTGGTCGGCCTGCATCTGGGCCCGAACGGGTTCTTGCAGGGCGCTGCGCTGACGATATTCCTGTGTTTCTGCTCGATCTGGTTTTCGTTATTGCTGGGCTTTGTCACCGCGCTGGCCAGGCTGTCGAGCAGTGCCGTGGCGTTTGGTATCGCCAGCTTCTACGCCTCGTTCTTTCGCGGCACGCCGCTGTTGATCCAGATCCTGTTGATCTATCTGGGGCTGCCGCAGTTGGGCGTGGTGCCGGGTGCAATCAGCGCCGGGATCATCGCGCTGTCGCTCAACTACGGGGCTTATCTGAGTGAGATTTTTCGTGCCGGCATCCTCGCGGTTGCCCCGGGCCAGCGCGAAGCAGCCGCCGCACTGGGCCTGAGGCCGGCCGCGACGTTCATCCACATCATCCTGCCGCAAGCCATGCGCACGATCATTCCGCCGACCACCAGCCAGTTCATTTCGATGCTCAAGGATTCTTCCCTGATTTCGGTCATGGGGGTCTGGGAAGTGATGTTTCTGGCGCAGTCGTACGGGCGTTCGTCCTACCGTTACATTGAAATGCTGACCACCGCAGCCGCCATCTACTGGCTGTTATCCATCGGTCTCGAACTGATCCAGCATCGCCTCGAACGCCATTACGGCAGAGGCTTCAAGCATCAGCGCTGAGCCATTTCGTTAAATGATTTCTTGCAGGAACCCCAATGTCCGATCCTAAACCTCTGCTGTTTGCACTCTATGAACAAGCGAGTGTCGGGTGCGGCGGTGCACCGAGCCTCTGGACGCACCCGGCTGACGAACGCCTGGCGATCAATTCGCTGGGCTACTGGTCAAACCTGGCGCGGATTGCCGATCAGGCGCACCTCGATATGTTGTTCTTTGGTGATGTGCTGGGTTTCTACGATGTGTTCGGCGGCAATGCCGATGCGGCGATGAAATGGGCGGTGGAGGCGCCGGCCAACGATCCGTTGATGATCATTCCGGCGTTGGCGGCCGTGACGGAAAACCTGGCGTTTGGTGTCACGGTGACCACCAGTTATGAGCACCCGTTTACCCACGCCCGGCGCTTCAGCACGCTTGATCACCTCACCAATGGGCGAGTGGGCTGGAATATCGTCACCTCTTACCTGTCCAGCGCCGCCCGCAATTTCGGGCTGGAGCAAATGATCAAGCATGACGATCGCTATGAGCGCGCCGAAGAGTTTCTCGATGTGGTGTACAAACTCTGGGAAGGCAGTTGGGCCGACGACGCCGTGGTGGCCGACAAGGCCCGCCAGCTGTATGCCAGAGGCGACCGGGTGCGACCGATCAATCACGAGGGTGCGCACTATCGCGTGGCCGGGCCGCACCTGACCGCTCCGTCTCCGCAGCGCACACCATTGCTGATTCAGGCGGGCTGGTCGGGGCGCGGTCGAGAGTTCGCCGCCAAGCATGCGGAACTGATCTTCATCGCCAAATCCAACCCGCAGGAAATCCGTCAGGGCCTGGAAGACATCTGGGCCCAGGCGCAGGCGCGTGGGCGTCAACGTGAAGATGTGAAATCGTTGACGGTGTTGCGCATCGTCACGGCCAAAACCGAAATCGAAGCCCAGCGCAAATACGACGAGCTGCAAAGCAACTATCACTTGCAGGCACAACTGGTCAGTTACGCCGGCGACACCGGCATCGACATCAGCCGCTACGCCGACAGCGATGCACTCTCGACGCACACCGAAGGCCTGACCTCATACGTCATGCGCCCCGATGGCAGTGGCAAGCCGCTGACGGCGGGTGATGTGAAAAAGCGCTTCGCCAGCGTTACCCGTGGCAGCGACCTGATTCTCGTCGGTACACCGCAGCAAGTCGCCGATCGCATCGAAGAACACGCGCGAATTTCCGGAACCAGCGGCTACATGCTCAACCCGTTGATCAGCCCGGGCAACCTTGAGGACTTTGCCGAACTGGTGATTCCCGAACTGCAAAAGCGAGGGCTGTACCGGACTCAACCGCAAAGCGGCACCTTCCGTTCGCGGTTGCGGGAAGACCGCTCCAGTCACCTGCCTGCGTCGGCCTATGGGGCTTCGTTCCGCTTCGACAAGGCGCTTTAGGGGAGGGGGGAGTCACGCGTCGTGCTGGGCGCAGTGACTCTCATAGAGCTTGCTTGACGTAGGCTTGCCGGGCGATGGATCACCATTCGTCAGCAAGAGGCCGTGCATCTTCTTGACAGTCAAGTCGTCGGAGGAAATACTCACCAAAAATTCATATAGATGACTAGATAACAAGGTAAATAAAGTCGATGAATTCTCTTTCCAGCGATGTTCGCCTGCCGCTTTACCAACGTCTGCGTGACCACTTGGCTGAGCAGATTGCCAACAATCGCTGGCGCCCGGGGGAGGCCATTCCCACCGAAGCCGCGCTTTCTGCGGAATACCAGCTGTCCACCGGTACCGTGCGTAAAGCGGTCGACGCGCTGGTCAGTGAGGGCATTCTGGAGCGTCAGCAAGGTCGAGGCACCTTCGTTCGCCGGCCTCAATTTCAATCTTCGTTATTCCGTTTCTTCCGTTTTCAGACTGCTGCTGGTGAACGTCAGGTACCCGAGAGTCGCATCCTGTCGATCGAACCGATGATTGCGCCGTCGGCGGTGGCGCAGGCGCTAGGGCTGCCACCTGACGCGCCGGTCATTCGCATTGTCCGAGTACGTCTGCTCGATGTTCAGCCGGTGCTCGCCGAAGAAATCTGGCTGCCGCGCAGCCGCTTCCAGCCGCTGCTGGAGATTGACTTGAGTCGTCAAGGGCCGCTGCTGTATCCGATCTACGAAGAGATATGCGGTCAGGTCGTCGCCTATGCCGAAGAAACACTCACCGCTGAATCAGTGAATGAGGTGCACGCGCGATTGCTGCAAGTACCAATCAACAGCCCCGTGGTGGTGATCGAGCGTCTGGCGCGCGATTACGCGGGTACGCCCCTGGAGTGGCGCCGCTCCCGAGGGCATGCCGAACACTTTCGCTACAGCGTGGATATTCGCTAACCCCGTGCCCGGTTAGCGGATCGTTCAGCGGCGAGTCGGTCGCCGCTGGTTTGATCGTTTTGTTTGAGATGACTGGCCCCGAAGCGGCGCGGTTCGCGCTCGGCTGCCTCACGTTCCGCCTATAAGGATAAGAATCATGTTCAGCTGGTATCGCCAAATCACTCCTCGGGAGCGCAAAACGTTTTGGGCCTGCTTCGGCGGATGGTCCCTCGACGCACTGGAAGTACAAATGTTTGGCCTGGCGATTCCAGCGTTGATCGCCGCGTTCGCCTTGACCAAGGGCGATGCGGGGCTGATCAGCGGAGTGACTCTGGTCACGTCAGCTATCGGCGGTTGGGTAGGGGGGACATTGTCCGATCGCTACGGCCGGGTGCGTACGCTGCAGTGGATGATTGTGTGGTTCTCCTTTTTTACTTTTCTCTCCGCGTTTGTCACCGGCTTCAACCAGCTCTTGATCGTCAAGGCACTGCAGGGTTTCGGCATCGGCGGCGAGTGGGCAGCGGGTGCAGTATTGATGGCCGAAACCATCAATCCGCAGTTTCGCGGCAAAGTGATGGGCACCGTACAAAGTGCCTGGGCCGTGGGTTGGGGGCTGGCCGTCGGAGTGTTCACACTGATTTATTCCCTCGTGCCGCAGGACATGGCGTGGCGCGTGATGTTCCTGGTTGGGCTGCTACCGTCGTTTCTGATTATCTGGGTGCGTCGTAATGTGGAGGAGCCCGACAGCTTCCAGCGTCTGCAAAAAAAAAACGCCATCCCGCAAAGTTTCTTCAAATCCCTGGCCGGCATCTTCCGGCCCGATTTGATCCGCGTAACGCTGTTCGGCGGTCTATTGGGGCTGGGTGCGCACGGTGGTTATCACGCGGTGATGACCTGGCTGCCAACGTTCCTCAAGACTGAGCGCAATCTGTCCGTACTGAATTCTGGTGGCTACCTGGCGGTGATCATTTTTGCGTTCTGGTGTGGATGTGTCGTCAGCGGCTTTTTGATCGATCGGATTGGCCGGCGCAAAAACATCGTCCTGTTCGCGCTTTGCTGTGTCATCACGGTGCAGAGTTACGTGTTCTTGCCGCTGACCGATACCCAGATGCTGTTCCTGGGGTTCCCGCTCGGCTTTTTTGCGGCCGGTATTCCCGCAAGCCTTGGCGCGTTATTCAACGAGCTATACCCGGCAGACGTGCGCGGTGCCGGCGTCGGCTTCTGCTACAACTTTGGCCGAGTGCTTTCCGCGGTGTTCCCGTTCCTCGTCGGGCACATGAGCGACTCCATGTCCCTTGGATCTGCGATTGGTATCGACGCCGGGATTGCCTATGGCGTGGCGGTGATTGCGGCACTTTGTCTGCCGGAAACCCGTGGACGCAGCCTCGAAGCTTCGAATACATCGGTGGCAGTCACGATCAACGGCAACGAGAGTGCGCGGGCCTGATGCCCATTACCTTCTATTAGATGAACGCTATGACTGATACCTGCTCTATACCGATCACCGGCATCGACTCCCATGCTCATGTGTTCAGCCGTGATCTGAATTTGATCGGTGAACGGCGCTATACCCCTGATTACGACGCCACACTTGAGCAGTATCTGACGCACTTGCACGCTCATGGCCTGAGTCATGGCGTATTGGTTCAACCGAGCTTTCTAGGCACCGACAATAGCTACTTGTTGGCGGCGTTGAGGCAAGCGGCGCAGCAGTTGCGAGGGGTCGTGGTGCTGGAGCCAGGCGTCAGTCGCGTCATGTTGAATGAGATGGATCAGTTGGGTGTGGTCGGCGTCCGCTTGAACCTGATGGGCAAGGCGTTACCTGATTTTCGTAACAGTGCCTGGAGAGCGTTTTTCAGCCACATTGCTGATCTTGACTGGCATGTCGAGTTGCATCGGGAGGTAAAGGATCTGCCGGGACTGATCCATCAATTGACGCCGTACGGTTTGAAGTTGGTGATCGATCACTTTGGCCGGCCGGATGCCAATTCGGGTGTCGATCAGCCCGGGTTTTGCGAGTTACTGGAGTTGGGGTCGAAAGGTTCGATCTGGATGAAAGTATCGGGAATCTATCGTTTGGGAGGTACGCCGCAACAGAACATCAATTTCGCTCGAATGGCATTACCCCTGCTGGAACAAAGTTTTGGCCTTCGCCAGTTGGTGTGGGGCAGCGACTGGCCGCATACGCAGCATGAGCAAAGCATCGGTTTTCGCACCGTAGTCGATCAGTTAAAGGCCTTGGAGTGCTCGAGGCAGGTTAGCGATTCGCTGCTTGTGCAAGCCCCTCGAAGGTTATTCGGTTTTGCAAAAGGCAAAAGCTGAGACTTGCGCCTGCATTCGCAGATGTCCATTCATCTCACCTATTTAAATGAATACCTACAGAACGTTCGACGTACGACGTTGCAGTAAAACCTATCGTGCCTCATCGAGAAGTTCTGTGTAGTAGCAGCATATTCCAATTACAAAAGAGCAGATTCCATGGACACGTCATCCAATGCCGAAGTTGAAAGCACCCAAACGATGTTTGGTTTATCGCGTGCAACGACAGGCGTTACGGTTTCAAACTTCTCTTTCAAATCTGACTGCAGTTTGAGCGTCAGCCCAACCGAGATCCTTTCATGACTCCCTTAGATATAGACCTCTTACTGACCGCATTGGTGAGCGTCCTGGTGCTGGTGGGGCTCATCGTGTCGCGTCTCAAAATGCACCCGCTCCTGGCCTTGTTAGTGGTGTCCGTAGGTGTTGGCTTTGCAACCAGTATGGAGCCAGAAGCCATCGTCTCCCACGTGATGACCGGCGCCGGAAAGACACTGGGGGCAGTAGGGGTCGTCATCGCACTTGGAGCGATGCTGGGCAAAATTCTTGCTCACGCAGGCGTCACAGAGCAGATCGCCGAGGTCATCCTCAAGCGAACACCGGATCGAATGATTCCTTGGGCCATGATGATGGTTGCATTTGTAATTGGCATTCCCATGTTTTTCGAGGTGGGCCTGGTGATCATGCTGCCGCTGATCTTCAGCGTGGCGCGAAAGCTGGAAAGCCAGGCTCGCTTCAAAGGTTCAGCGTATGTGTATGTGGGGGTTCCGGTGATTGCGGCACTTGCAGCCATGCACGGGATGGTGCCGCCGCACCCTGGTCCCTTGACGGCCATCGCCGCGCTCAAAACCTCGGTTGGGCCCACAATGCTCTATGGTTTCCTTGCGGCAATTCCTGCAATGATCTTGGGCGGCCCGCTTTATGGCGCATTCATTTCGCCGCGTATGAGTACTCGGCCGGATCAGGTTTTGCTGGATCAGTTCACCCTGGCTGAAAAAGCCGACAATCAACCTGGCACCAGCGTATGGCTTGGCGTGCTGGCAGCCTTGCTACCGGCGATCCTGATGCTGGTTCATGCCGTCGCCGAGATGCTATTACCCAAGGGCAATGCGATCCTGAAGATGGCCAGTTTCTTGGGCAATCCCTTGATAGCCATGCTCCTGGGCGTGCTGTTCGCAGGGGCGAGTCTGGTACTCGCGCGGGGTGGCGATGCGGGGCAATTGCGCGAATCCCTGGGCAAGAGCCTCAAGCCCATCGCTTCAATCATCATGATCATCGCCGGCGGTGGTGCCTTTCAGGAATTGCTGACCAGTGCCAAGGTGGGCGATGCCATTGTTCACCTGACTCAACAGTCTGCGTTCCCTCCGCTGATCCTGGGCTGGTTGATTGCGATGCTGCTCTCGGTATCTACCGGTTCAGCCACTGTCGGTATCGTTGGTGCTGCTGGCTTGCTGGCGCCGCTTGCAGGTGCTGATCCAAGCCTAAACCTGCCTCTGCTTGCCTTGTCCATCGGCTGCGGTTCGCTGTTCTTCAACTATGCGAACCATGCGGGCTTCTGGATGGTGAAGGAATCCTTCGGCATGACGATGGGCGAAGCCACCAAGACCATTTCGGTGGTTCAGTCCATCGTGGCTGTGGTCGGTTTGATTGTGGTGTTGATGTTGAATGCGGTTATCACAGTGACTTGAGTCAGGATCTGTTCGCAGGTAGTGAATCTGCCCGGGCGTGTTCTTCAAGCCTGCACACATCACCCAACGAATCACGTTGCATCGACTGCAAGTTCTTTTCAATGGTTTCGCACAGTGCTTCCATTTGAATCTGGTGTTCGCTGTGGCGAAACGGGCTTTGCAGATCGGTGCCGATGCGTTCGATGGCCAGCAGCATGAACCCCACCACGGTCGACGCCAGCGGCGTGAACCAGCCCAGGGATTCGACCAGTCCCACCGGCACGATCAAGCAGAACAGCGAAATAAACAGCCGCGGAAAATAGACGTAAGGGTAGGGCAGCGGGGTATTGGCGATCCGCTCCATGCCGCCCTGACTGTTGGACAGGTCGACCAGCGTCGACTCAAGCCGCGCCAGGCGAATACTGTCCAGATGCCCGGCCTTGTATTCCCTGGCGAGCAAAGTCGCGGAGCCGGTGAGGATATCGTTGGCAAAGTTATTGGTCGTGCCACTGCGGGCGAACTCTTCGGCGGGAATAAACGCCCGCACCTCGTCAGGACAAGGCTGGCCTTGCAGATGCGCGGCGAGGCAGTTCACATACGCGACGTGGCGGCGCAGCAGAGTGGATTTGACTGGATTCACCTCGCCGCCGACGTCGTCCAGCAGCGTCAGCACCTGCCGGGCGAAGCTGCGGGAGTTGTTGATCATCGCCCCCCACAACGTCCGCGCTTCCCACCAGCGGTTGTAGGCGCTGCTGTTGCGAAAACTGATCAATACGATCAACGCCGAACCCAGCAAGGTCAGCGGCATCAGCGGCAGGTTCAGCTTGGCGTTGAGGAACAGCATGAAGTCGACGGTGACGGCGATGTCCCACAGCAGCAACCTTGAGTGCGGCCGCAGTTCTGGCTTCCCTGATCGTGCCGGCCAGCGTGATGGCCAAGGACAAAATTGTCATTGGCGAGCAGAACTGGACAGGGGCCATCGCCATTCAACACATTCTGGGTGAGGTGATCAAAACCCGTCTGGACGGTGATGTGTCGTATCTGGCCGGGGACGTGCCGGTGCTATTCAGTGCGGCGGCCAAGGGCGACGGTTCTGTGGATGTGCTGACGGACATCTGGCTGCCCAATCAGTCCGCGGCTTGGGCCAAGTACGTCACCGGCGGCACACGCTCACTGGTACCCAATGCTCATCCTTATACCGGCGAACAAGGCTTCTACATTCCCGGTTATCTGCAAGACAAGTACGGCGTCAAATCGATCTACGACCTGAAAAAACCGGAAGTGGCCAAGCTCTTCGAGCCTTTGGGCGGCGGCAAGGCCGAACTGCTGGTGGGACCGGCGGGCTGGGAGTCGACGTATATCGGCCAGATCAAGGCCAAGGATTATGGCTTCGCCGATAAATTCGAATCCGTGTCGACGGAAGCCTCGGTGACTTACGCCAAACTGGCCTCGGCTTACAAGGCGCAACGCGGCGTGGTGTTCTACGCCTACACCCCTGACTGGATTTTCTCGGCCTATGATCTGCGTCGTCTGGAAGAGCCCGCGTTCGATGGCTACGCCCAGGACAACAAAAAAGAAGATCCTCTCTACAAGGCAGATGGCTGCTGGAAATTCGTCAGCCCGACCGTCGATCCTGACTGGCTGAACAAGAGCCACATCACCTGCGCCTTCCCGGATGCCAAGGTGTACGTCCTGGCTTCCACCGCACTGCAAAAGCGCGCGCCGAAAATCGCCGAGTTTCTGCACAATTTCGCCATCGACCCGGCACAGTTGAACGGACTGATCCAGAAGATCGAAAAGGAAAAACAGCCAGCAGACGTCGCCGCCAAGGCCTGGGTTCAAGCCAACCCTTCTACTGTTGACCAGTGGTTTGCAGGGAAGGCGCAGCAAGTGAGTTCAGCCCAATGACCAGAGCGAACGTACGTGTGCTCGATGGCGGCATGGGGCGCGAGTTGAAGCGAATCGGCGCGCCGTTCCGTCAACCGGAGTGGTCGGCCCTCGCGCTGATCGAAGCGCCAGAGTATGTGCTGCAGGCGCATCAGGCGTTCGTGACAGCGGGCGCGCGGATCATCACCACCAACAGCTATGCGGTGGTGCCTTTTCATATTGGCGATGAGCGATTTGCCGAGCAGGGAAGAGCGCTGGCTGAGCGCGCCGGACGGCTGGCGCGGCAGGCCGCCGACGAAAGTACCGATGCGGTCACCGTGGCCGGGTCGTTGCCGCCGGCGTTGGGGTCGTACCGGCCGGATCTGTTCGATCATCAGCGTTCAGTAGCGATCCACCGCGAACTGATTGCCGGATTGCAAGCGCACGTCGATGTGTGGCTGGCCGAAACGCAAAGCTCCATTGCTGAAGTGCGGGCGGTGGTCGAAGCCCTCGGAACGGATCCCGCGCCACTCTGGGTGTCATTCACGCTGTTGGACGAAGAGGGCCGGGAACCGCGATTACGCTCAAACGAGGCCGTTGCCGATGCGGTTCGGGTGGCGGCTGAGCTGGGGGCCAAGGCGGTGCTCTTCAATTGCAGCCAGCCGGAAGTGATGGCCGCGGCCTTGATTGAGGCACGCGCTGTGATTGAAAACCTGGATCATCCTGTCGAACTGGGGGTTTATGCCAATGCTTTCCCACCTGTCAGTGCCAAAGCCGAGGCCAATAGCGATTTGTTGGACATTCGGCGCGATCTGGGCCCCGAGTCCTACCTGGACTGGTCGAAATCATGGGTTGCCGCAGGGGCCAGCATTGTCGGCGGATGCTGTGGGATCGGCCCGGAGCATATCGCCCAGTTGCATTTGCACCTGCAGTATCTAAAGGGTGAGGAGGCCGCGCATGAGTGATTTTTCAGGCGACGCTCTGTCAGAGCAGGCGACATTCGGTGCCGGCTGCTTCTGGGGGGCGGAAGCCTCATTCCGGGCATTGCCGGGTGTGCTCGACACCCGTGTCGGGTTCGCTCGGTCAGACCAGGGCGACGCCACCCTGATCGAAGTCGTGCAAGTCGACTTCGACTCCCGACTCATTTCCTACAGCCGTCTCATCGAGCACTTCTGGACACTGCACGATCCCACGTCAGTCGACCGGCAGGGTGCGGACGTCGGGGCGAAATACCGTTCCGCGCTGTTTTTCAACAGTGCCGAGCAGGCCCGACGGGCGCTTGTCGCCAGGCAGCAGCTGGATGCCAGTGGCCAGTTGGGCAAGCCAGTGGCTACGGTGATCCTGCCACTGGGTGAGTTTCAAAAGGCAGATGAAGAACATCAGCGCTACCTTGAAAAGCACGGTGGCAGCGCCTGTTCCATTTGATGCATATGTCAAGTCGGCTCCAGGCAGCCGACGCGCGCTGGGCGTTATGGCGGTTGGCCGACTCGGTTAGCGACGTGCATAACGGCGTGGCATCCTGGCATAACCTCCATGGCTGCGGTCTCGCTGATCGCAGCCTGCATGTGTGACTGTTATCCATAAATGATAAAAAAATATATTCAAGAAAATCAAGCATTTAGCTGAAGTGAAATCCATAGAGGATAAAAAATTAGCAAAATCTGAGGGATTTATCCTTTTTGAGGTGCAGAAGCTACGTGTTGTGGCGTTATATGTCGTAGAGTTATAAAAAGCATCTGACGAACACGATTTTTGTCGTTTTTCGTGTATCCGTTACACGGCTTTAGAAAATAATAAAAATTAGCATGCAATCATATTTCTCAAGTAAATCATGAGCTTATGAGAGATTTTTTCTTCATTTTTTGGCTGGTTTGCCAAGGGTAGTTTTGCGGTCCTTTTTTCTTTGCTATATGGGGATTTTTTCGCACGGAAAATCTGAGGTCATGCAGATAGAGATTGAAGAAGGGATGCATGTTGTAGCTCGCGGAAAAGCTGCATTAATTGTGCGGCCGGTTGATGCAGATTCAGTTGAGGTACTTCTGCTTTCTACTCGACAAAAGATCACTGTTGGGCTGAATGAGATAGAGTTCATCACGGTGCCTAAGAGATCTACTGGCGGCTCCGAAATTCTTTACTTGACTAGATTGGAATCTGAATCAAATGACCAGGAAATTCAGCTGGCATTGAGGCGCCACGAGGTATTGTCGAGATTGCACCGTAAGGAAATTTCTGTGGCCCAAGCAGCAGAGGAAATAGGTGTTACTCGATCGCATGTTTATAAGTTGCGTGCCAAGCATGATGAAAGTATGGGGTATTGCACTCAGTTGGTTCGGCGGAGAGGTAATCAGAAGAACTCACGACATTTAGATCCTGCTCTCGAAAAAGAAATAGAGGCAGTGCTCGAGACATTTCGTAAACGTGCAGGAGTTACATTTGCAGAGGTGTGGCGTGCTGTGCAAAAAGCTTGCATGTCACTTAACCTAAAATGCCCTGCACGCAAAACGATTCGAAATCGTATGAAAAGTAGTTTTACTCGCGAAGAGGTCACCCGTTTGAAATATGGGCGGGAGGTGGCTGCACAGATGCATGACTCTCGACCAGGAAAGTACAAGGCTACCAAACCCTTAGAGTGGGTGCAGACTGACCACACGCTCGTTGATTACGAGGTTCTCACGGACGACCGTAGTGACACTATTGGTCGCCCTTGGCTGACCCTGTTTATTGATGTCTATACGAGGGTGATACTAGGATACTATCTCAGCCTTCATCCACCTAGCACTTTGTCGGTTGCTTGTGCCTTGGCTCATGCAGTGATGCCGAAGGAAGACTTTTTACGTAGATTGAATTTATCAGGCTTCAAGTATCCGATGTATGGCCCCCCGTTCATGGTCTATATGGATAATGCGAAAGAGTACAGGAGTCATAAGTATCTCTCTTCTTTAGATCGTGCGCATATCGGCTACGATCACCGTCCGCTGGGGAAGAAGCACTTTGGTGGTCATGTCGAAAGGCTGATAGGTACGATGATGAATAAGGTTCATTTGTTGAGCGGCAGCACAATGTCAAATACAGTTGTTAGGAAAAGGCTGGCTAGAGATAGGAAGCCCACCCAAACGTTCACGGAGTTTGCTAGGTGGTTTGCGTTAGAAGTAATGGAATATCATTCGACCGTGCACAGCGAAATTAAAAAGACTCCTTTGCAAGCATGGCAGGATTACTATGGTCCGCATGGTGTAGTGCCTTTTCCTCCGCAAATAACAGACGCGCACCAGTTTCGTTTGAACTTCATGCCTCAAGAATATAGAAATATTCGGCCCGGTGGCATTGAATTTAAGACTCGTTTTTATTGGGATCCTGTGCTCGATCCCTTTATTGGAGAGAAAAAGGTTCTGATAAAATACGACCCATTTTCACTTAAGCAAATCTGGGTCCAGTTAGATGGCCAATTCATTCCGATTCCTTTTGCCGACATGACGTTGCCTGATATTACTCTGGAAGAGCATAGAGCGAAAGTTCTCTCTAGTCAGTCACTGGAACCAGGATCTTTTGGTGATGCTCAAGCAGCAGAAGCACACAGTGAAGCAGGCAGGATAGAAAGTGCAAGCATAAAGAAGACGCGCGCTGCCAAAAAACAATTAGCTGCGAAAGTTGAGTATCAAAAAGAGTTCTCGTCTGCGGAGGTTGTCAAAAAAGAAAACAAAGTGGCTCCCGATTATTCTTTGCCACCAAAGCCTTTCAAGGGGGGTGTGTAAGATGGGTTATGATCATTTGCGCCCTGACCGACAGGCGTTGCTCGGCCAGGATATTGAAAAAAGAATTAAATTGATGCTCGGTGATATTTGGGTAGATATAGCGCCAAGTGAAACCGTATTCAAGGTTATGAACAATATGGCGAATGTTCCTAAGCGAATAACAGCGCCCGCGCTTTTGGTGACGGGCCTAGGGGGAGCTGGAAAGAGTGCAATAGTCAAAGAGATTCCAAATCGAGTATCTAGGAGCGAAGGACTTCTAACGATAAGCATGGCTTCTGATCCAGACTTAATGAAAAGAAAAGAGTTTAGGACTGAGATTTACCATAAATTGGAGCTTCCCTGTCCGCCAATCCACCGTAAGTCTTCGGTAGCCGACTTAGTTACTAGAGAGCTGTCAGAGATCTTAAAGCTTAGGAATATATGGGGCTTAGTGATTGATGAGATTCACGACATGCTATTATGCGGCAAGGTGGAGCAGAGAATTAATAGCTCAATGCTGAAGGCTTTTCTTGGGGAGTCATATGGAATTAGTCTATTCGCGTTTGGTACGCCTAAAGCAAACAGCTTTATATCCGCCATAACCGAAACGCAGCGTCGTTTTTCGGTAATCAAATTAGAGGACTGGAAAGAAGATGAAAGCTTCAGAACGTTTTTGCTGGGAGTCGAGGAATTGCTTCCTCTTAAAAGGCCATCACGACTGTACGACCAAGACAAAGTTTTTGCCATTTTGGCTGCCACTTCAGGGCGAATGGATAACGTGATGAACTTGATCAGGTCTGCTGGATGCTACGCGCTTAGAGATGGAACCGAAGCGATTAGCCTAGAGCATCTTGCAAAAGCATCTGCCAGCCCTTGGGGTTATTGATGCGTACTATTGCAGGTATGCCCCATATACTGCATGACGAAACGATATCTTCTTGGCTGTATAGATCTACGCTTAGGTCACGATACAATAATCAGTATTTGGCTGGTCAGTCATTTATGATTCCGCCACCAGTTTCCTGGGGCGGCCCGCTGGTCGAGAGCAGTGACTGGGACTTTGATCCAAATACAGATTTTTTGAAGGCGGCTATGGAAAATTTAGCAATTGATGTTAATTATGCCGCTGCATTATTTTTCAACACCCACGGGCGTGTTGTGGATTGGGCTCGACGCTGGTGGTTCTGTGCCCAGTGCTTGCGTGCAGACATTGCTAGGGGCCAAGCCCCAGGCTGGCGTAAGCATTGGTGCTATAGAGATTCGATCGTTTGTTCGACCCACGGAGCGGATCTGCACAGGCTACAGGTCCAACCTCAACTGAGTCGTGGATGGGACGCCTTTATTCAATGTCTGCAGGACAGATTGATTGATCCAGCCTGGCAGTGCCAAAACTTTCAGCGCTTCCGCGTCAGCGTAGTGAACAGAGTGGCAAGATGGAAATTGAAGCAAGGAAAAGTCACCCTTGACATATTCGACAACTTATATAGTGTTATGCTGCTTGCGCCTGTGTATAACGGCAATCAGGGCATGGCGTATGAATTATTTGGCGAGCCTGGGCCTTTGATCCGCCTTGCGATGCCTAATTATCTGGCAGGCATCAAGTACGGTGCAGAATTTGCGAGTATGAAGGCGAGGTTTGCGAGTCTTTTGCTTGCTGGATACTTAATGGGAATTGTAGGTGATCGAGATCTAGCATTTGTCGCAGCCAAGGATGAGAGGTTTGAGGCTTGGAGGAGCTATAATTTGGATTTAGTGAGCTCTATGCGATTTGGGTGTACAAGTAAATTGGACCGCAAGTTGCTTGAGTCGCTTCTGTTTGGGCGCGAGGAGCTCCCGTGCGATACTCTTAATCGTGCGCTTCGCATTTATTTTTTTAAGCTTAGAATACAGTAGAGCTTTTCATATTGATGCTCAGCTATAGCCGTGCCGCAAAGTATGTGTGTCGTGCGCTGACGGTTTTCACTTGGCTCGGCAAATGTGGCCCAGTGAAGATATTTGTTTACTTATGACGCCTTCTCATGAGTTGTTTATAATAAATTAATTTTTGGCGCGCAGGGCGAGGCGTTCATCATTGGTGAAAGAGGCTTCAAACTTTATGCTTTGGGGCTGTGCTCATAAGGCTCTGCTTAGGTTCATTCTCCGGGTTGAATCTCTAGAACGACGTGAGGAGTGTTCCAAAAATTTCCTCAACCAGCACCATGTACTGAGATGGATGGGGCTTTCCGCTGCCCGAAGCCAGGTCAGGGTGAAGCAGAGGAGGATTTCAATAGCGATCTTTATTTCAGATATGGGATGGGTCATGGCCTGTGTCCCCAGAGTGCTAGGTAGCCTACTGCGCTGTCGGACCGCCCTTGCAGCCTGCCAGAGTGGTAAGGCCAAGGCCCTGTTTTTTGCTAGGATTGCCCAAACTTGGATGATTTTCTTCAGTAGGCAAAGAAAATCTTCAGTTCTGAAGTTTTTCTACAATTTTTCTTCACTCACGTTTACCTCGCGTGACGCATTTAAGGTGTTTTCGTGATCTTGACAATGTTCGCCAGCTTCAAGGCTTTTACAGTAGGTGGCCGATGAGCGATCAAATAGTCCCCCTGAGTTCCGATTCGACGAGGTTCGTTTTCCGCTCCTGCTATGCCACAGTGCTCAGCAGGGTGGACGCCCGATACGACGTTCGGGGTTACCTTTTGGCGCAGATGGTAAAGCTTTGCCTTCAGAATCGAGGCAGGCTGCCTCGTGTTAGCCGCGACTTTTACACGCAGTACGCTCAAGCCGAGGCGATTGCATTCTTGGAAATGTGTGTCACTCACTTGCTGTTCGGTCCGGCAGGTCGCTTTTCGCCGCAGGAATATCACTACTAGGCAGATGCATACTCAGAGCCGGCCTAACCTCTAGCCTGCTCAACTGCATTTAGATGCTCACGTGTAAACGTCGTACTCGAGGCGGTAGAGGAAGTCCCATACCTGCGCATAGCTTTCATGATGCCAAAGCAGGGTGCATGGGGTGTGGTTGCCAAGACCAAGCGCAGGCTTGATCATCCAGCGCTGCGCCAGATCTCCGTTGCCGAGCACTTCGATAGCTTTTCGAAAAATTTGCCCGTGCCTTGTTAAAAAAGCCCCATGAGCAGAGGTCCAGCAGCTCGTTGAGGGCTGATCGCTAAGTCCGTGGATCGTGATACTGTTCATGGCAAGTGTTCCGAAGGCGACAGTCGAGAGACTCTAGTAACACTATGACGTCAGGCGGGGGGGCACGTCACTGATCTTGCAGGTAAGGGCAGCGACTGCGGACGGCTATGTGAAAACGCCTGAGTTTTTCGAGTTGCGAGGCGTATCGGTTAAAACCTGTCGATCATGCCTCTGGACTGCCCCTGAAAGCTCCGCCTGATTGACGTCTAGCACTCCCGCGGTGTGGACACCGGGTTGGCTATACAGTCAGGTGCGGGTTAGGGCCAGCGTGCCGCGGGTGGCAAACGTGCCAACGGGCTGCTGTCGCAGGTCAGTACATATTGGTCCAACAGCAATAATATCTGTTCATATCACTAAAATCGCGAGGTTTCCATGGATAAACCAAAACACGAACCGAAGCCAATGATGGCCGCTCGTTTCCAGGCGGAAGCACGCGCAACGCTAGCAAAGCGGACTAACAAGCCCAGCCGTTTTCTCGATCTTGCACTGGCCAAAGACCGCGACTTTGAGCCAGTAGGCCGCTTGGCTGGTTTGGACTGACTTAACGTAAGACTGGCTACAGGCTTCACTGCGTTGGGAAAGCGCCGTTTTTTCATGGTACAGCGTCAATTTGCCTTTCCTAGCTCCCGACGAGAAGCCGCTTCCGCCCCAAGTGTTCGCTCAGAATCGGACGACTAGTGGCTGCTGTGCCGACGTCGATCATTGCCTCAGTAGCGGGGCGTCCACCAGCACCAGCGGCTGGGAGAAGGGTAGCTGTACCGGCACTGTCAATTTCATCTCGCTCAAGGTTTCTATAGATACCGATAACCTGTGCTTATCAGACCCAATATACCGAGTCGCAGTTTGAAAAGGTAAGCTATCCAGCAAATTGCGAAGTTATGCTAAATCGATCGCCGTTTTCCAGCGAAACGAAATCGATTCCTATACTTTGCTCAAGCCAAGCTGCGCCTCGACGTTTTGATCAACAGCGTAAGGTAATGGAGGTGACGGCTGGTGCATTTTCCCACCGCGCGCATTACCCGATGCCGGCGGCCGGCGTTAATCATGCTTGGGCTGCAGTCCGTTGTCGTGCGTGTACGTCGATCCGCTTGATGTTGCAGTGATAAATCAGAGGGTAGCGTGCGTGCAGGTGAGGTCTTCAATATCATCCCGAAATTTTCGAGATGAGGCTCACCACGCGCATGCTGATGCCAAAGTGCGGCAACGGGTTGAACAATGCATTCGGGCGTAGGTGATTGGACATGCGGAAAGCTTTGGATTACACGCTGAAATCCGCTATGAACGCGGGTTACCCGCTATTGATCAGCGACCGCCGGATTTGCCACAGATGTCACACGCGCTTTCCTAGGTGAGGCCCATGTAAAGAGCAATCCAGGCCTGTGGTGGGTGCGAGGACTTCGCCTACATTCTCGGACAGTTGCCCGGCTGCTATGCCTCAATCGGCAATGGCATCGGCAGCCGGGGAGGGTGCATGGCACATCTTGGAGTATGACTTGAATGACGACATGCTTGCGGTGGGTGACAGCTTCTGGTTGTGATTGATTCAGGCCTGGCCGGCTTCAGGATCAAGGCTTGGCCAGTTTGCCAGTACGCGCTGGCGCAATGCCTGCGGGTATGCTTGGTCGAATGAGGCGTGCAGGTGTCTGGCTTCGGGCTGAAGCGTATCGAACACCACCTTGGGTCCACGGCGTGCTTGGTACTCCGCTTCGACGTAGCACTGCGGCAGGCGCACGATCGGCTGGTCTTCGAACACGGCGCGGCGGCCAGTGGGGTGCACCCGCGTAGCCAATGCCCAGACCACGTCGGTGATGGAGGTGGGGTCAATATCATCATCCACCAGGTAGATCTGTGGCACGAAAAGCATCGCATCGCTTTTGAACAGCACTTCGCCCAGGCGCCGAGCGAATTCCTCGCTGGAAACGCCAGGCAAGCGTTGCCGCCAGTCCCGAGAGGCGACGGCCAGGAACCAATGCACAGCCGCAGGCTCCGGTGCCCATACCGTGTTGATCGGCAGTCCGGCATCCTGCAGCCGGCTCAAGGCATCAGCGGCGATGCCGATGGCCCACACGGTGTGCGATTCGTCCGTTGGCCGGCCCGCGACCACCAGCGGCCAGATGGGCGAGTCGCGGTGGGTGATGGTCTCGACGTGGAAAGTCGGTTGGGCGGATGAGCCTGTGCCCAGGTACCCGCCATATTCACCGTAGGGCCCCTCCATGCAATCACGCTCGATGGAAACATGCCCTTCGATGATGATTTCCGCCGAAGCCGGGACGTCGAGGTCGACACTGATGGCCTTGACCAGCTTCACCGGTTCCCCGGCCAAGGCTCCGACGAAATCGGCCTCATCCACCTCGGCCGGTAGCGGCATGCCGGAAACGCATGAAATGGCCGGTGCCGGCCCTTGTACAAGGGCATAGGGCATCGGCTTGCCCAGCTTGACCCATTCGCCCCAGATCTTGCCGATGTGCTGGCTGGGGACCATCAGGCCGACCATTCGCTTGCCATCGACCTTCATGACGCGGGCGATGGACCAGTTCACCCAACGCCCGTCGGGTGTTTTGACGATCAGCGTACCCCAGGTGTTGGCATAACGCCCGCCATCCTGGTCATGGGCGAAGGGAATGGGAAAGCTATCCAGCGTGGCATGCTCGCCGCGCAGAATGTGCTGCTGACTGATCGCTTGCCCGGACACCACGCGCACGGGTTTGATATAGCGCTGCCGGCGCGTCTGGGCCAGGGCATTGACGATGGCCGGGCCGGCCGATTGCGGCGGTAGCCCCAGCGACAGCGCGACGCGTGCATAGGGCATGTCGGGCCGCGAGCACAGGGCCGCGGGCGCGCCGAGGATGCGAAAACCCGCTGCCACGCCGCGAATGTTCTCGAACAACGGCGCAGCGGAGCGGATTTCATAGCTGCGCCGCGTGATGGCGCCGGGTTCCAGGTCACCATCGACCTCCCGGTGAATGTGCATGACATCGCCCAGTTCATCCAGAGCGGCGAGGTAGTCCCTTAGGTTGTCAAAGCACGGCATGCTTTCAGTCTCCTTTCATATTGAAGTGGGTGTTGCGTCAAATCGACCCCCTCAGGCATGGACGATCATCGGCATCGCTGCGCTTGCGGATCAGGCCGCCACACAGCACGCCAATCTCGAACAGCAACCACATGGGCACAGCGAGCAGGGTCTGGGAGAAGATGTCTGGCGGGGTGAGGATCATGCCGACCACGAAACAGCCGATGATCACGTACGGGCGAACCTTCTTCAGGTACTTCACGTCGACCACGCCGATCCACACCAGCAGCACCACGGCCACCGGGATCTCGAAGGCGACACCGAAGGCGAAGAACAGCGTCATGACGAAGTCCAGGTAGGCGGCGATGTCGGTCATCATCGCCACGCCTTCCGGTGTGGCCTTGGCGAAGAAGCTGAACATCAGTGGGAACACCAGGAAATAGGCGAAGGCCATGCCGGCGTAGAACAGCAGGATGCTCGACACCAGCAGCGGAATGGCGATGCGTTTTTCATGGCGGTACAGGCCTGATGCGATGAAGCCCCAGATCTGCTGAAGGATGAACGGGATCGCCAGGAACAGCGAAACGATCATGGTCAGCTTGAACGGCGTCAGGAACGGCGAGGCCACGTCGGTGGCGATCATCGTCGCGTTGGCCGGCAAATGGTCACGCAGCGGCGCCGACACCAGGGTGTAGATCTGCTGGGCGAACGAGAACAGCCCGGCAAAGATCAGGAAAATGACCGCCACGCAGCGCAGCAGGCGGGTACGCAGTTCGGTCAGGTGCGAGACCAGCGGCATCGGCTGATCGAGTTGCAGGTGGTCGCTCATGGGGCTCGTGGTGGTTGAGGCTGTTCGGGTGAGGCGGGCGGTTGCAACCGGTGCTCGTTGTGCAGCTGGTGACGGATATCGTCGGCGCCGAGTTCGCGCTCGACCTCGGTCCTGATCGCGCTTAAGCTGCGTTTCAGGCGGCCGATCCACAACCCGGCGGTGCGCGCGGCGCCAGGCAGGCGCTCAGGGCCGAGCACCAGCAAGGCAACCAGGCCGATGAGCAGCAGCTCGCTGAAGCTGATACCAAACATGATCAGACGTTCTGCTGTGGCTGCGTGCTGTTCTGCACCGGTGGTACAGGCTGGTCTACCGATGCGGAAGTTTCGTCGCTCATGGCTTTACGAAAACCCTTGATCGATTCGCCCAGGTCGCCGCCGAGGGTCTTCAGCTTCTTAGTGCCGAACACCAGGACCACGACGCCCAACAGCACGATCCAGTGTTTCCAGTCAAAAATACCCATGGTGTGCTCCAGTTCAGGTGGGGTGAATCATCACGTTGATGCGGCGTCGCTCGATTACTTTCTGCGCGCCCGGCTGGCCCGTGATGCGGTCGAAGGTGACGGTGGTATCAGCATTGACGGCCGGGTTCGGCACGATGCGGATGACCTGGCGAGACTGGCCATCCACCGGCTGCCCACCGTCAACTGCCTGGAAGGTGATGGTGGCAGTGTTCGGCGTGCTGGCAACCCAGGTCTCGCCCGGCGCGACCTGCAGGCTGGCGTCGTAGGTATCGCCGGCGACGCTGTGGAAGGTGCAGCCATCGACGACCGGCTGTTGAGCGGAACAATGCGGCGCCTTGGCGCCGGGGCGCAGGGGGTTCTCGATGGCATAGGTGATGGACTGCGGGTTTGCCGGTGAACCAGCGAACGCGGTTGAGGCGACAGCGCCGAGGATCAGGGCCGAGGTGAGTTTCCCGAGCATGGTATGGCTTCCTTGAATGAAAGAGGGCGGTAGGCTGGTGCATGCGCACCAGCCTCGAGGTCGTTAGGCTTCGAGCCCGGCCTTCGCCTGCCCGGTGCGCAGGGTGAAGTTGACACCCATCGAGAGCACAGGCTGTGGCGGGTTCCAGTTAGGCTTCGGTGCACTCAGCAGGAATTCGGTCAGCGGCTCCATCTTGCCGGCCAGCATGTTGGCAAGTAGTGTACCGGTGGCAGTGCCACGCACGGTGCCCAGGCCGTTGCAGGCCAGCGCGCCATACACATTCTCGCGCAGCTCGCCGAAGAAGCCGGCGCCGTTGCGGGTCATGCCCAGGCCACCACCCCAGGTGTGTTCGAACGGCACATCGGTGAGGGTCGGGAAGCGGCGCTCGAACGATTGGCGGTGAGCGACTCGGACCTTGTCGGTGTAGCCATCCTTGGAGCGGCCATCCGGGTTGAAACTAAAGCTGTTGCGCACCAGGATGCGGTTGTCGTGGGTACGGCGCAGGGTGCTGCCGAACGGGTCGGCCGGGATCACGCCCCAGAATTCCTTGCCACCGATGCTGGCCTGTTCGGCCGGGGTGAGCGGACGGGTCAGGCTACCGTAGGTGAAGATCGGCAGCATGCGGTTTTCCAGGAAGCCGAAGTGCTGACCGAAGTGGTTGTTGCCCAGGATCAGTTTATCGGCGGTGATGCGTCCGGTCGGGTGATGCAGGACGATCTTCTGGCCATAATCGACGGCAGTAATCACCGTGTCTTCATACAGCGTGACGTTCTCCGGCAGGCTGTCGGCCAGGCCTTTGACCAGTGCCGAGGGCTGGACCAGCATGGTGCCCGGGGTGTAAAGCGCCTTGCGGTAGAACGAGGTGCCGATGTGGTCCTTCAGTTCGTTGCCTTCGATCAGCTCGACTTTTTCACCCAGGGCTTCGAGGCCGCCACGGTAGGCATTGAGCACGGCGATGCCTTTGTCCTCGATGGCTGCCTGGTATTTGCCGGAATGGCGAAGGTGGGCATCCACGATGTTGTGCTGCTCCACCAGGTCGCGCAGGATGCCCTGGCCACGCTGGTTGAGGTGCAGGATGTTCCTGGCGTTGGCCTTGTCGCCGATGTAGTCCGGTGCGCCGATGTCATGAGGCACATCAATCAGGAAACCGGCGTTACGGCCAGAAGTGCCGAAGCCGACCTGCTGTGCTTCAACCAGGATCACTTTGTCCTGGGGGAAGTTCAGAGCGAGCTGACGTGCTGCCGCAAGGCCGGTGAAGCCACCACCAATCACGACCCACGGCGCCTTGTCATCACCGATCAACGGCGCTTTGGGCTGACGTACGCGGCTGGTGTGGAACCAGCCCGGGGACGAATCGTCACGCGGCAGCGCATCGACACGCACCAGTGAAGCCGGGTCGGCCGGAATGCCGTCATTGAGCAGCGTGGCGGCGCCACCAGCTGCTACTACACCTGCGCCGACACCGGCCCCAATAAGTACTTTCCTGCGGGTAACTGCCATTTACATCCATCTCAGTCAAAAGTGTTTGCGGCTCATTGCTACTTTGCAGAGCCGGGATTCGCCAAGCGCTAAGACCGCGGTTGGCGAATCGGTGGAACACGCTGATGCCTACTTTTAGAATACAGTGTGTATACAGATTGTATGAATCGATCAGGGGTGCGTCAATCTGCCTCTTCAGAGCAGATTCCGGATCCCGTCAGTGAGCGCGCGTGCGTCATAGCTGATATGCCGCGATTGAATAGCAGGCCGCTGCAGCCGCTTCTAAGATGACGGACGTTTTTCCATCTGTAGGTTGTCATGTGAACAGTGCGGTGCGTCTTCCCGGGGTTCTGGGCATCTTTTGCCTGGGTATGCTGCAGATCCTGGTCTGGGGCGGTTCGTTTTTTCTGCTTGCGGTGATGGCCGAGCCGATCACCAGGGAAACCGGCTGGGACAGCCATTGGGTCTATGGCGCGCTGTCACTGGGGTTAATGGTTTCGGCGCTGCTGGCGCCGCTTTCCAGCCGGTTGGTGACTCGACATGGCGGCCGTGTGCAACTGGCTGGCAGTGGCGTCGTTGTGGGTATGGGCCTGCTGATCGTAGCGAACTGTCAGAGCCTGCAAGTGTTCATGCTTGCCTGGATGATCATTGGCACTGGCATGGCGATGGGGCTGTATGAAGCCTTGTTCGCCACCCTTGGGGCGCTCTATGCCGAGCGGGCAGGCCGGGCGATCACCGGCATCACGTTGATCTCAGGCTTCGCCACCACACTGACCTGGCCGCTGCTGGCCCTGGCTATCGAACAGTTCGGCTGGCGTGCTGCGTGCATGGGCTACGGCATCTTGTTGATTGTTGCGGTGGCGCCGTTGTACCTGTGGGTGCTGCCAGCCGGGCATCTCAAACAAGCCTCAAGAAGCGCACCCACCTCGACCACAACAATCGTGGATCGGCGCTTGTACTTACTTCTGACCGGCATCTTCGCTCTCGGCGCGATCATCATGACCGCCATCTCCGTGCAGCTTGTGGCAGTGCTGCAAGGGCAGGGCTACTCGCTGGCTACTGCAATCGGGCTCAGTGCCTTGCTGGGGCCGAGCCAGGTCGCCTCGCGGGTATTGCAGATCCTCGCCAGCAAACGCCACCCGATCTGGACCGCGCTGGTGTCTTCGGTGCTGGTCGCCGTGGGCGTAACATTGGTGGCGCTGGCGCCCGGAGCGACCGCGCCGGGGCTGCTGCTGTATGGCAGTGGCAACGGTCTGCGGGCGATCGTCAGGGGCTTGTTGCCGCTCGCATTGATGCCGCCGGCGCAGTATGTTGCGCTAATGGGCAAGATGTCCCGCCCCTCGCTGATCGGTCAGGCGTTGACGCCATTGATCGGTGGGTATCTGCTCCAGCACTTTGGTGCCATGGGAGTGCTCGCCGTGCTTTGCGCACTGGCGCTGGCCAACGTCGTGCTGGTGGTGCTCGTACTTCGCACGCTGCCACGTAACGCGGATGCGCAACAGAGGGTGTGATGGCCGCAGTTTTTTGTTTTCAGGATGCAATGACATGTCGAGCACAGATCGCGAAGAAGTACTGATCGATGGGCCGGTCGGGCGCATCCAGTTGTTGGTGGATCATCCTGAAGGCCAGCCCAAAGGCATCGTGCTGGTCAGTCACCCACAACCGTTGTTGGGTGGAAGCCCGCGTCATGTGGTGCCGTTGACCCTGGCCCGGCAACTCTGCGCTGAAGGTTGGCGAGTGGTTCGGCCGAGCTTTCGTGGCGTCGGGTTGACCGAGGGCGAGCACGACGCCGGCCTCGGTGAGACTGAAGACAGCCTTGCCGTCATTGAGTATCTCGCCAAGCAGGATTCGCAGTTGCCCATTTCCATCGTCGGTTTCTCCTTTGGCGCGTACGTATTCGCCCGGGTTGCCTGCGCGCTCTCCGGGCAATTGCAAGCCGTTGCCTTGCTTGGCCTGCCGGTCGGCGATGTGCCAGGTGGCCGGCATTATCCGGCGTTGCCTGTGCCGACCGATTGCCTGCTGGCCCATGGCGAACTCGATGAAATGGCGCCCCTGGCAAATCTGCTGCAATGGGCGGCGCCCGAGCATCGAAATGTCTCTGTCTATGCAGGCGTCAACCACTTCTTCAAGGGCTGCCTGAATAGCGTGGCCGACCAGGTGATCGCTCACTTGGAGCGGAAGCGACTTTCCTATCTGTGAGACAGCGGGCCATGCCCCGCAGGCATATCTGATAGGCCGCCGTCAGGTCTTCTCCCCAAACGGCGCTGTGCAAAGCTGTACCCGAGTCGGTAAAACAAGAACAACAAGGGTACTTCCATGATCGCAGAGCAAAGCACGGCGCGCCCGTTGACGCGCAAAGAACGCACCACCGCTATCGTTGGCGTCTGTTCCGGCAACCTGGTGGAGTGGTATGACTTCTTCATCTACGCCTACACCTCGATCTACTTCGCTTCCCTGTTCTTCCCCGCCGGGGACCAGACTAGCCAGCTGCTAGCCACGGCCGGGATCTTCGCCGTGGGTTTCTTCATGCGGCCACTGGGTGGCTGGATCTTCGGCTACATCGCTGACACCCGAGGTCGCAAGATTTCGATGATCATCTCGGTGTTCATGATGTGCGGTGGCTCATTGATGATCGCCATCATGCCCACCTACGCGTCAATCGGCGTGGCTGCGCCGGTGCTGCTGGTGCTGGCGCGGCTGATGCAGGGGCTCTCGGTGGGTGCCGAGTACGGCACGGGCGCGACCTACATCAGCGAGGTGTCCAGGGCGGGGCGCCGATCGTTTTACGGGTCTTTCCAGTACATGACGATCATTGCCGGGCAGTTGCTGGCGCTATTGACCGTGGCACTGCTGCAACTGCTGCTGTCCGAGCAGGACCTCAAGGCCTGGGGTTGGCGCGTGCCGTTTCTCATCGGCGCACTGGCGTCCATTGTCGTCGTGTATCTGCGCCGGACCATGCGCGAGACGGCGACCGAGCAGGACATGAAACGCAAGGAGTCCGGTTCGCTCAAGGCGCTGATGCAACATAAGCGCGCCGTGTTGTTGACCTTCACCATCACGATCGGCTGCTCACTGTATTTCTATACCTTCACCGCCTACATGCAGAAGTTCCTGGTGGTCAGTGTCGGCATTGCGGCCCCGACTGTGAGCATCATCATGGCCGCTGCTCTGGTTGTCTTCATGCTATGCCAACCGTTGTTCGGGATACTCGCGGACAAGATCGGTGTGCGCCGCAACATGATCATTTTCGGTGCGCTGTCGACTTTCCTTGTAATCCCGTTGCTGTCAACCATCAAGACAGTGAACGATCCGTTTGGCGCCTTCGTTCTGGTGCTTGCTGGCTTGCTCATCGCTGCGTTTTACACACCGGTGACAGGCGTGCTCAAGGCCGACTTTTATCCGCCAACCGTTCGTGCGCTGGGCGTAGGTCTGCCCTATGCAGTGGGCGCGGCGATGTTCGGTGGCTCGGCTGAATACGTGGCCTTGACGTTCCGTGCAATGGGTATCGAACAGTACTTCTATGTCTACGTCGCGGCGATTGGTGCAATCACCCTGATCTCCTCGTTACTCATGCCTGATCTGGGTAAGCACGGATACCTGGACGGTGACGGAAAGGTGGAGGAGAACATCGGCCTTGGCAAGTTCTCGCGACGCAAGTCTCTATCTACCCAGATCAGCCAGTGAAGTAGAGGTTTCGATGAACTCGAATGCCAAGAAAGTCATGCGTTTTGATGTCTGGTACCACCCAGTAATGGCACAGACTTTTGCCAGTGCGGGCGGTGTCGAGTTGGTAACGGTCGCCCGTAGTGAGACTACTGATGGGGTGCTGGATGTTTTGCGGGCAAGTCATGTCTATCAGATCCCTTCGGCTCGGGATGAGCTGCCAGCTCAGTGGCGGATCACGGCCCAGTTGCTGAAACAGCTACCCAACCTGCTTTGCGTTTCCACCAATGGTGCCGGATACGACACGGTCGATATCGACGCCTGCACTCAAGCGGGGGTACTGGTCGTCAACCAGTCTGGTGCCAATGCACAATCTGTGGCCGAGGCCACCATCGGGCTGATGATCGACTGTGCGCGACGGATCAGCGAGTCGGATCGGCGACTGCGGTCGGACCGCGGGTTTTCCCGTGAGGACCTGATGGGCAGCGAACTGTATGGCAAGACGCTTGGCATAGTCGGTTTGGGGGAAATCGGTAGTCGGGTTGCCCGTGTTGCCCAAGCGCTTGGTATGTCTGTCGTCGCCTATGACCCATTTCTGGATAACGCGCAAATCCAGTTGCGCGGTGCAACCCCCAGCAATCTGGACGCGTTGTTACAAGAAAGCCATGTAGTCTCCTTGCACTGTCCCCGCGATACGGCAACGCTGAAACTGATGGATGAGTCGAGATTTGCTCGCATGCGCAAGGGCGCCATATTCATCAACACGGCACGTGGCGGTTTACACGACGAGGCCGCGTTACATGCGGCCCTGGCGACGGAGCATCTGGGGGCCGCCGGGCTTGATGTCTGGGATGAAGAGCCCCCCGCTCTGGAGCATCCACTGCTGGGATTGCCGGGAGTTGTCGGGCTTTATCATACCGCTGGGGTTACTCGCGAGGCACGGTGGCGCATGGGGCGCTGGGCCGCTGATCAGATCCTTCAGGTGCTGGCTGGAGAGCCTGGGCCGCGCATGGTCAATCCGCAGGTGTTTCCACGCTATTTGCAAAGATTGAAAGCGAGTGATCATTCATTGGCATGATTGCCAGGGTTGGGGCCAGGGCCCGAGCCATGAGCTGGTCTGGCAGCTCATGGCTCACGTTTAGTGTGCCGTTTCAGCCAGTTCGGTAACCGGACCAGGGCGATCAGCAAAAATCCCAGCATGACGCCTTCCAGGCGGATCAGGCCCGGAGCAGGACTTGCGTACAGGTATGAGTCGGGAACCATGACCACCAGGTACACCAAGGCGAATTGCGTTCCCATGTAGGCGAACGGTTGGCCGCTGTTCTCGAGATGGCGGCCGATCCAGACACCCACGCACATCACCAGGGTCATGGCGGCCCAGCTTGAGCCCAGCAGCCAAAGTGCGAGACCTGCGAGCAACGCCCCAACCCCACATCCCAGCAGGCGGTGCAGATTACGACGGTGCACGCTTCGGCTACCCTCGGCCAATGCCGCAGCAGGTACCATCATCACTGCCATGATGGTAATCGCGGCCTGGCTGAGGCCGTCCTCGGCGACCCAGCTTGAAAACAGCGGTACCAGGGCCAGGGCTACAGCGGCCTGCACGGCATGGGTGAGCTGCGCGCGATCCACGCAATCATGGGAATTCGCCTCGGCCGCGTAGGGCGAAAGATGGCGCTGGAGCCCTTGATGCTGCACGGTGCTGGAGAAAATGCGGATGAACCAGCAGGCCACAGTACCGCAGGCCACTTCTTTCACCCGGGTACTGGCGAAATGAAAGATCTGCTCCGGGCTTGTGGCCTGCATGGCCGCGATGGCGACCATGGCGAAGGTGAGCCCCGTGAACAGCCAGGCGTACCCGTGTGTCTGGCGGATGGCGAGTAGCAAGGTGGCGCCGCCCACCAACCCAACGACCAGGCCTAGCAGGTGTGGGGCGATTGCAAGCTGAGACGTCAGCCAAGCGGCGGACGCGGCACCAGCGGCGGTGCCGATTATGCGCAGACCGCCGCGGTAGACACATTCATGCAGGCTCGCGCGCATGACCATGTAACCGCTGAACGCCGCCCAGCCGACGTTCTCCACCTTGAGGTAATGGGCCATGGCGATGGCCAGCAGTACCGAGAGCAAGGTCTCGACCTCATCGGTCAGCCTGGCCTTGAGCCGGGTCGGTGCCACGAACTCGTTGCGCAGTGCCTCCAGGAAGGTGGCCAGGCCGGCCCGGAGCAAAGACAGCCTGTTCATCCACGGTTACTCCAGCACCTTGGAACGCCATACCATCATTTTCTCGGTCTGCATTTCCTTCATGGTGTGAGGAATGCCACCGACACCATGGCCCGACTGGCGAACGCCGGCAAACGGCATCCAGTCGACACGGAACAGCGTGTTTTCATTGACCATCACCGCCGAGGCGTCGAACTGCTGATAGCACTGCATGGCGGTGTCCAGGGCACGGGTGAAGACAGCAGCCTGGAACGCGTAGGGCAGGACATTGGCAAGCTCGATCGCCTCACCCAGCTCGTCGTAGCTGTACACCACGATGACCGGGCCGAACACTTCTTTCTGCATCACCTGACTATCCGCTGGCGGATCAAGCAGCACGGTGGGCGCGTAGCAATTGTTGCCCAAGGCGACGCCGCCGCGAATCAGCTCGGCGCCCGACCCGACTGCCTCATCGACCCACTGGCCGACGCGCTTGACTTCACGCTCGTGGATCAACGGGCCTACGTCGGTCTGCTCGCTGCTTGGGTCGCCCACCTTCAGCGCGGCGCCAAGCTCGCCCAGGCGCTGGGCGACCTCGCGGGCAATGCTGCGATGGCAGAATACCCGTTGCACGCTGACGCAGGCTTGCCCAGCATGCCAGAAACCACCGCGCGCCAGGCGCGGCAGAGCATCATCAAGGTCCGCGTCTGCAGCGACGACCACCGGTGCCACACCGCCGTGTTCAAGCGCGCAACGTGTACCCGGGGCCAGTTTCGATCGGAGCATCCAGCCAACCGGCGCGGAACCGATGAACGAGAAGAAACCGACGCGCGGATCGGCAACCAGCTTGCCAGCCACCTCGGTGTCCAGCGGCATCACCATCTGCGCCCAGCCTTCCGGCAGGCCGCTTTCGAGCAGGATGTCGATGATCACCTTGCAGCTGAGCGGCGTATTGGCCGCCGGCTTGACCACCACCGGGGCGCCTACTGCAATCGCGGGAATCACCTGGTGGATGATCAGGTTGAACGGATGGTTGAACGCCGAGATCGCGGTCACCACGCCAATCGGTTCAAGCTGGGTGAACGCAACCTTGCCGGTGGAGATTGTATTGAGGCCCATGGGAATGACATGGCCCGCGTCGGCGCGCAACACCTCGATGCAGTTACGGATACCTTCGATGCCCCGGTCAACTTCGGTCAGCGAGTCTTTCAAGGGCTTGCCGCCTTCACGTGCGGCCTGCAAGGCGATCGCCTGGCGACGGGCGCCGATCAATTCGGCCGCGCGCTCGAGAATCTGCATTCGGGTGACTTTCGACAGCCAACCTTTGCGATCACGGAACAGCGCGTAGGCTCTGGCCAGGGCTGCGTCGACATCCTCGGCAGTGGAAATGGCTACTTGGCCAACCAGGCTCTGGTCATAGGGGGAATACACCGAATGCTGTGACATTGCTCGAACCTCGTAGCTATAACAGGGGAATCATGTTCTGGATCAAAGCCTAGTTCCTGCGGGCGTTAAGGAAAATTGGCATTTCTTAAAGGAGGCGTTAGTCAAATCTAAACGCTGAAGCCGCAACTGCGTTAATCTGTCAGCATCATTGATTCGGGTAAGTCCCCCATGCATTTCGATTTCAAGGATCTGGCGCTGTTCATCCAGATCGCCGAGGCGCCCAGCCTGACCCAAGGGGCCAAGCGGGCTTTCCTGTCACCTGCTGCTGCCAGCGTTCGGATCAAGGCCCTTGAGGCCCAGCTGGGCACTCATCTGTTGTATCGGGCCAGCCGCGGCACCGAACTGACAGAGGCCGGACAGCGCTTGCTCAAGCACGCCCGGGTGATCATGCGCCAGGTCGGCTACCTGAAAACCGAGTTCGACGAGTACGGTGCCGATGGCTCCGGGCACATCCGCATCTTCGCCAACACCACGGCGGTGACCGAATTCCTGCCGGAGATTCTTGCGGGGTATCTGGGACGCAATCCCGGGGTAACCATAGACCTACAGGAGCGCTCTTCGAGGGATATCGTGCGCGGCGTGCTGGAAGGGTCGACCGACCTTGGCATCACTGCCGGCACCATCACCGCCAAAGATCTGGAGGTGATCCATTTCAGCACCGACAGGGTGGTGCTGGTGGTGCCGGTCGGGCACCCGCTGGACCGGGGCCAGCCGCTGCGCCTGGCCGACACACTGGGGTATCACCAGGTCGGGCTGCAGGAGGGCAGCACGTTGCATGAGTTCGTCCGTGAACACGCCGAACAGGAGGGTCGGAACCTGTCGTGGCGCATCCAGGTGTCCAGTTTCGAAGCCCTCTGCAGGATGGTGGAGGCGGGAGTAGGTATCGGCATCATCCCGCAGTCGGCAGCGCTCAGGCACCAGAAAACCCTGCAGCTGTCGGTGGTCCCGCTGGATGAACCCTGGGCGCTTCGCGAACGCAGTATTCTGGTGCGCGATTTCGATGCGCTACCGGGCTGCGTCAAGGCGTTGATCAACCTGATGCGTCCGGCTGCGGGTGATTCTCGCAAGCAGCCAGGTTAGGCCAGTACCGGACGGGTGCTGGCAAATGAAGCGCGTTGATTGAGGTGATTGCTCAGCGCATCCAGCGCCGCAACGTCTGGCAACCAGGGCGCGTGGCCGAAACGAAAACGCACGGCATCGAGCAGCACCACCGTGATGATATTGGCAAGACTCGGCATGCTGCCTTCGTTGTGCGTCGGTGCGCCGGCGTTCAAGCGTTGCAGCGCGTCTTCGATGGCACGCCGTCGGCGCAAGCCGACGGGGGCGTCATCGAAGTCCGGGCGTGTGCGACGGCCGATGATGATCGAGGCGAAGGCTTCGAGGGCTCCGAAGGCCAGCGCACTCTGCGCCAGCTCGCAGGCCGAAGGCAACGCCAAGGCCTGTTCCGGGTAGGCAGCTTCCAGATACTGGGCGATCAGCAGGCTATGACTGATCACCACGCCAGCATCGACCAGGGCTGGAACCTTGCATGTGGGCGTAGCGTCGATCAATGCTGCGGGCGAAGCCCAAGGGTCGACCAGCACTTCTTGGTGGGCAATACCTTTTTCCTGCAGCAGGATCCTGACGATACGCGCAAAAGGGGAGGTGGAGCTAATGAACAGTTTCATGTCGCGAATCGCTGTCGGGTAAGTCGGAAAACCATGATCCGGCGCGGCAGGCGTCTTTGGAATCAATCATTTTCAAAGCAGGGGTTAACGTTTGACTAACACCGGTGCCTGGCACTGCTCGACCAGCAAGCGGCTCATGCGCATCACCCAACGTTCGATCGCTGCTTCTGCCATCGGTGTTTCCCGGTGGCGCAGGTTGTCGGCCGAGTCGAGCAAGGCTAGAACCGCATCGCACACCCCGGTAACGTCTTCCGGCCCGTGCTGTTCGAGGGCGATGTACTGTTGAAGCGGATCACATAACCGTTGTTGGGCGGCATGCACCCAGCCACGTTGCTTTCCGGTCAGATGCCGCACTTCGTGACGTAGCAGCAGGTGCTCACCAGGGTGGCTGCGCTGACGGTCCAGCATGAACCGCAGGTAGCCCTGCAGGTTGCGTGGGTAGGTGCTGCAGCGCCAGGCCTCCAGGCGCCGGGCCAGAGCGTACAGCAGCACGTCCAGGAGCAGGTCCTGCTTGCTGGCGACATGGTGGTAGAGGCTGCCGGGCTGCAGACCGGCGCGTGCCGCCAGTTGGCGCATGCTCATGGCGGCATAGCCAATTTCGGCCATCAGTTCGCTTGCCGCCTGAAGCAAGCCGTCACGGCAAGAGTGTGCGTGCTGAGGCATGGCGTGGACATCTCGGGGTTGTTGAGGGGCCCCTGGTGTCGGGGGCCCGGTCCGTCAGAACGTGGGCAGCCCGGCACCAGGGGCAATAACGCGGATTACGCTTGCGGATCGGCGAATTGCAGCAGCGCGCGGGCGCGCAGGATCACCGGTGCGTCGACCATCTGCCCGTCGAGAGTGAAGACGCCCGCTCCACTGTCGGCAGCCGCGACCACGCGGCGAGACCAGTCCAGTTCGGCTGCCGATGGTTGCAGTGCACGGTGAATGACCGCGACCTGGCTGGGGTGGATGCACAGGGCGCCGCCAAAGCCCATGTCCCGGGCGAACTGCACGTGCTCATGGAGCCCGACTGCGTCCTGGATGTTCGGGTAGACACCATCGAGCGGTGCCGCCAGGCCTGCGGCCCGGCTGTGCATGATCACCGCGTAGCGGGCATGGGACAGTACCTGCTCGGCCGCTTCGCTGCCGCTGCGCAGGTTCAGGTCAAGGCCCAGGTCCAGACTACCGAACGACAGGCGCTCGACGCCGGTTGCCGCTGCCAGCTGGGGCAGGGCGACCAGGCCCTTGGCACTTTCGATGATCGGCAGTACCGGTTTGCCGGTAGCATGCGCGCGCTCGATCTGCTGAACGGTTTCGGCCTTCGGCAAGAGGATGCCGATCACCCCGGCATGGCGCTGGCAGAGCGAGAGGTCGGCGTCGAACGCCCAGTGCCCAGGGGCATTGACCCGCACCAGTACTTTGGCCTGCGGATGATCGCCGAGGAACTGTTGCAGGTTTTCTCGCGCCTGTTCCTTGGCGGCCTCCTCGACGGCGTCTTCAAGGTCGACGATCACACGGTCGGCGCCAGTGGCCAGCGCTTTGCCGATCCGCTCAGGCCGAGTGGCGGGGACGAACAGCGCCGTTCTGACAATCACCGGGCTCATTGGCTGTTCTCCAAGGTGAATGCGATTTCGCCGGTCTGGGCCATGCCTTGCGCTGCCGTGGCCCAGACCTGGGCCTTGCCCGGCTCGAGCACTCGCCCGCCGACATCGAACGGTGCCGGCGAGATCAACGGGCGCAGACCGCGAAATGCAAAGCGCCGAACCTGAGCGTGCGGGTTGGCACGCTGGAAGGCACGTAGATTCAAGGTCGCGATCAACGGGCCGTGCACCACCAGCCCAGGGTAACCTTCGGTTTCGGTGACGTAAGGCAAGTCGTAATGAATACGGTGGCCATTGAAGGTCACGGCCGAGTAGCGGAACAGCAAGGTGGCGTCCGGTGCTACCGGCTCCTGCCATTGCGCCTCGGGCGCGGCATCCGTGCCGCCGAGCTTGGGCGGGCTGGGCTCGCGGTAGACGATATCGTGCTCCTCGATCAGTGCCACGCGGCCGTTCTGCAGGTACTCATGTTGCACCGTCACGAACAGCAGCGCACCGGTACGGCCCTGTTTCTCTTCGGCCTGGATGACCGTCGAGCGACGCGTCACATCGGCTTCGACGCGCAGCGGGCTGATGAACTGCAGGCGGCTGCCGGCCCACATGCGGTTGCGGTTTTCAGCCGGGGGCAGGAAGCCGCCACGTGCCGGATGGCCGTCGCTACCCAGGCCTGCTGCGTCTACTGCCGGCTGAAAGAACGCCCAGTGCCAGAGCAGCGGCAAGGCTTCGCCGGGGGCCGGACACGGTTCGCTCAAGGTCGCAGCGATGCGCTCGACCAGAGTGTGGGTGAGGCGTTCCTCGCAGCTTTCACTGCGGCCGATCCAGGCGCTGAAGTCTTGTGTGGTCATGCTGATGTCCTCTTGTGGTCAGAGCTGGTCGCTGAGTTCAGGCACGGCTTCGAACAGATCAGCCACCAGACCATAATCGGCCACCTGGAAGATCGGGGCCTCTTCGTCCTTGTTGATCGCGACGATCACCTTGGAATCCTTCATGCCGGCCAGGTGCTGGATGGCACCGGAGATGCCGACGGCGATGTACAGCTGTGGCGCAACGATCTTGCCGGTCTGGCCGACCTGCATGTCGTTCGGCACGAAGCCAGCGTCCACCGCGGCGCGCGAGGCACCCACAGCAGCACCGAGCTTGTCGGCCAGGCTGTACAGGTGCTTGAAGTTGTCACCGTTGCCCATGCCACGGCCGCCGGAAACGACGATCTTGGCAGCGGTCAGCTCTGGGCGGTCGGATCTGGCCAGGTCTTCGCCAACGAAGGCCGAGATGCCGGCATTGTGCGCAGCCGCTACCGCTTCGACGGCAGCCGAGCCACCTTCGGCGGCCACGGCGTCGAAGCCGGTGGTACGCACGGTGATGACCTTGACCGAAGCGCTCGATTGCACGGTGGCAATGGCGTTACCGGCGTAAATTGGGCGCTTGAAGGTATCGGCCGATTCGACCGAGATGATCTCGGAGATCTGGTCGACGTCCAGCAGCGCGGCAACACGTGGCAGGATGTTCTTGCCGTTGGTGGTGGCCGGGGCCAGCACGTGGCTGTAACCCTTCGCCAGCTCGACGATCAGCGGCGCGACGTTTTCGGGCAGCGCATGGGCGTAGGCCACATCATCGGCCAGCAGTACCTTGCTGACGCCGGCAATCTGCGTAGCAGCAGAGGCTACATCTGCGGCGTTGAAGCCGACCACCAGCATGGCGATTTCGCCGCCGATCTGGTTGGCCGCTGCCAGTGTGTTGAGGGTGGCGGGGGCCAGTGTGTGATTGTCGTGTTCTGCAACTACCAGAATGGCCATCAGATTACCTTAGCCTCGTTTTTCAGTTTCTCGATCAGCTCAGCGACCGACTTGACCTTGATGCCAGCGCTGCGGGCAGCCGGAGCTTCGACTTTCAGGGTCTTGTTGGTGGAGGCGAGGGAAACGCCCAGTGCATCTGGAGTGACGGTCTCCAGCGGTTTCTTCTTGGCCTTCATGATGTTCGGCAGCGACGCGTAGCGCGGCTCGTTCAGGCGCAGGTCGGTGGTGACGATGGCAGGCAGGTTCAGCGCAACGGTCTGCAGGCCGCCGTCGATTTCACGGGTAACGTTAAGTTTGTCGCCCGCCAGTTCCACCTTGGAAGCGAAGGTGCCTTGGGCGAAGCCGGTCAGCGCAGCAAGCATCTGGCCGGTCTGGTTGTTGTCACTGTCGATGGCCTGTTTGCCGAGGATCACCAGATCAGGCTGCTCCTTGTCGACAACGGCTTTGAGCGCCTTGGCCACGGCCAGGGAATGCAGCTCGTCAGCGGCTTCGACCAGGATGGCGCGGTCGGCCCCCAGGGCCAGGGCGGTACGCAGTTGCTCCTGGGCGGAGGTCGGGCCGACGGAAACCACGACGATCTCGGTCGCCGCGCCGTTTTCCTTCAGGCGCACGGCTTCTTCCACGGCGATTTCACAGAAGGGGTTCATGGCCATTTTCACATTGGCCAGGTCGACACTGGAGTTGTCCGCCTTGACGCGGACTTTCACGTTGTAATCGACCACACGTTTGATAGCGACCAGCACTTTCATAAGCAGTAAGACTCGTTCTGGATCAGGGAACAGCAGGCAATTAAAAAGAGGGGTCAGATGACCCCTGAAGTGCGCAGCTGTTGAATGCGTTCACTTGGCAAGCCCAGTTCAGCCAGGATGGCCTCGTTGTGCTCGCCAAGGGCAGGGACAGGGTCCATGCGCGGTGTATAGGCGTTGCTGGTGGCGGGTGGCAGCAGGCTGGGTACGCTGCCGGTGGCCGTGTCGATCTGCCGCCAGCGCTCACGCGCCTTCAATTGCGGGTGCTGCCAGACACCCTGCATGTCGTTGACCTTGGCGTTGGCGATGCTGGCGCCTTCCAGGCGCTGGATCACGGTGTCGAAGTCGAGCGTGGCAAAGGCTTGGACGATCAGGGCGCGCAGGGCATCGCGATTGGCCACGCGCTTGTAGTTGGCGGCAAAACGCTCGTCCTCGGCCAACGCAGGGTCCAGCAGCACTTGCTGGCAGAACAGCTGCCACTCCCGTTCGTTCTGCAAGCCGAGCATCACCGTGCTGCCGTCGCCAATCGGGAAAGGCCCGTAGGGATAGATCGTGGCATGCGCGGCCCCGGCGCGCGGTGGCGGCGGGGCGCCCTCGTAGGCGTAGTACATCGGGTAGTTCATCCACTCGACCAGGCTTTCCAGCATGGAAATCTCGACCTGGCTGCCGACACCGGTCTTCTCCCGCAGCAGCACCGCCGAAAGGATGCCGGTGTAGGCATACATGCCGGCGGCGATGTCGGCGATGGAGTTGCCCGCCTTGGCCATCTGGTCATCACCCGCGCCACCGGTTACCGAAAGGAAACCGCCTTCGCTCTGGATCAACAGGTCGTAGGCTTTCTTCTGCTCGTAGGGCCCGCCAACGCCGTAGCCGGAGATGTCACAGACGATCAGGCTGGGGAAACGCTCGTGCAGCGCCTCGAAACTCAGACCCAGACGGGCGGCGGCGCCAGGTGCCAGGTTTTGCACCAGAACATCGGCCTGCTCCAGCAGTTGGTCGAGGATGTCACCGGCAACGGCTTGCTTGAGGTCCAGGGTGAGGCTTTCCTTCGAGCGGTTGGTCCATACGAAGTGCGAAGCCAGGCCATTGACGCGTTGGTCGTAACCCCGGGCGAAGTCGCCACTGCCGGGGCGTTCGACCTTGATGACCCGGGCGCCCAGATCGGCCAACTGACGCGTACAGAAGGGCGCCGCGATGGCGTGTTCGAGGCTGATGACGGTGATGCCTTCGAGGGGGCGTTGGGCCTTGGACTGGCTCATGTGTATCGTCTCTCTTGTCATGGCAGCCCCTTGGCGGGGCAAGGGGACGCTGAATCAGAACGAGCGTGGCAGTTCCAGAAGGTGTTCGGCCACGTACGACAGGATCAGGTTGGTGGAGATCGGCGCCACCTGGTACAGGCGGGTTTCGCGGAACTTGCGCTCCACGTCGTATTCGTTGGCAAAGCCGAAGCCACCGTGGGTCTGCAGGCAGGCGTTGGCAGCTTCCCAACTGGCTTTGGCGGCCAGGTACTTGGCCATGTTCGCGGCAGCGCCGGCGTTTTGCCCGCTGTCGTACTGGCGGCAAGCTTCCCAGCGCATCAGGTCGGCCGCTTCGATCTCGATGTGAGCTTCGGCGATCGGGAACTGCACGCCCTGGTTCTGGCCGATCGGCCTGCCGAACACCACGCGGTCACGGGCGTACTGGGCAGACTTTTCGGTGAACCAGCGGCCATCGCCGATGCACTCGGCGGCAATCAATGTGCGTTCGGCATTCAGGCCATCGAGGATGTAGCGGAAGCCCTTGCCTTCTTCGCCAATCAGGCTGTCGGCCGGGATTTCCAGGTTGTCGAAGAACAGTTCGTTGGTTTCGTGGTTGACCAGGTTGGCGATCGGTTGCACGGTCAGGCCGTTGCCGATGGCTTCGCGCAGGTCGACCAGGAAGATCGACATGCCGTCGACCTTCTTCTTTACCTCGGCCAGTGGCGTGGTGCGGGCCAGCAAAATCATCAGATCGGAGTGCTGGATACGGGAGATCCAGACTTTCTGGCCGTTGATGACGTACTTGTCACCCTTGCGCACGGCTGTGGTCTTGATCTTGGTGGTGTCGGTACCGGTGGTCGGTTCCGTAACACCCATCGACTGCAAACGCAGTTCACCGCTCGCCAGCTTCGGCAGGTAATAGCTTTTCTGGGCGTCGCTGCCATTACGCAACAGGGTGAACATGTTGTACATCTGCCCGTGGATGGTCCCGGAATTGCCGCCGCAACGGTTCACTTCTTCCAGGATGACCGAGGCCTCTGCCAGGCCCAGCCCGGAGCCGCCGAATTCCTCGGGGATCATCGCCGACAGCCAGCCAGCGTCGGTCATGGCTTTGACGAACGCCTCGGGAAAACCTTTTTCTTCATCGATCTTGCGCCAGTACTCCGCAGGGAAGTCGCTGCACAGGGCACGCACGCCTTCGCGGATGGCGTTGAGTTCTTCGTGGTTGTATTCGGTCATGGTCACTCTCCAGGGTGGGCAGGGCCGGTGGCGTCATCGTGGTTCCGCCACCAGCCCCACCCGCAAACACGGTCAGATGGGCTGGAAGCCCAGGGCGGCGCGGAAGCGGTTCTTGATGTAATGGCCGTCGCGCGGCGGCAGTACCCGCGGCGGGTTTTCTGCCTTGATTTTCACAGTGGCGAGTTTTACGCCGTCGCGGTTGGCGAAGCGCTCGCGAAGCCCATGCACGCCGTTCATCTCGAGGATTTCGTCAGTCCAGGAAAACCCGCAAGTGGCGGCAACCTGGTCGAGCTTGATGCCGAAGCCGGCGTGGCTGACCTGCATACCGGTCTCACCGAAGTGGCCGTTGTCGAGCACCACGATGGTCAGGTTCTTCGGCTGCTGCAGGGATACGGTTGCCAGCGCACCAAAGCCCATCAGCAATTCGCCGTCACCGGTGATCACCACCACGCTTTTGTCCGGCTGGGCATTGGCCAGGCCCAGGCCAACGGTGATGGCGCTGCCCATGGCGGCCCACAGGTAGTAGTTGTTGTCGTGGTCGCCGGCGGCCATCACGTCGTACGAGGCGGAGCCCAGGCCGGTGACGACCAGCAGGTCGCTGCGGTCGGCGAGCAGGGCGCGCACTACTTGGCGGCGGCACAGCACGTGGTTGGCGCTTACTTGACCCATTTCTTTTCTCCGATCAGGCGCTGACCGAGCAGCAGGGCGGTGGCAGCATCACCGTTGAAGGCCATGGTGGCGGCACCATGCAGCAGCGGGGCAACGTCTTCCGGTTTGTCGGCGCGCCAGGTCATGATTTTCATCAGGTTCAGCGAGGCTTCGGTGGCTTGGCCCATGGGGTTTTGCCAGGCGTTGAACTCAGCCCAGTCACCGCGCATGGTCACCACCATGAGCAGAGGGAAACCCGCGCAATTCTGCAGGGCGAGGGTATTGATGCAGTTTCCGACGCCACTGGACTGCATCAGCAAGGCGCCACGCTCGCCGCCAAGCCAGGCACCTGCGAGGTAGCCGATGCCTTCTTCCTCGGTGGTCAGGACCACGGCTTTGATATCAGGATCTTCATAGGACATGCGGATGGCGGCCGAGTGGCCAGCGTCCGGTACGAACACGACATGCTTGACGTCGTGGGCCTTGAGGACGCGGAACACGTCCTCTTGCCAGTTCTGTTCAGCTTCTTGCGATGACATGGGTATCTCCTGGCAGGGCTGCTCTTGTTTTTTTACATCATGGCGAGAGAAGGCCGGGGCGACGACTACCGTTTTTTTCTTTGAGATATGCCGCAAAAGCATAGCTTTAGGTGTAAAGCCACATGTTCGCGGGGGTGTGCGACCGCGAGACGCATCACTTGGGGTATGGCTGCGCAGCGGCGATGTGCGCCTGCGTCTGATCAAAATGCTCAGAGGGTCGCTGGTGTTATCCACGCTGATGGTCGGCATTGCCACTATGGGCGATGCCAGATGAGCGCAGTCGCCGATACCTCCACCTGCGAATGCTGCGGGTGACTATCTGATATATCCAAATTGTATAGCTGCTGCCCCGGCCGCTGATTAGACTGTGCCGAAAGCGCCGGTCAGAGGGCGCTGCCTTCCTGCTCGCAATGGTTGACCGATGGACGTAGTGCAACTCAAGACCCTCATCCACGTGGCCGAGCTTGGCAGCTTGAGCAAGGCATCCGATCGTCTGCACGTGGCGCAACCTGCCTTGAGTCGGCAGATCCGGCAGTTGGAGAAGGAACTGGGTGTCTACCTGTTCGAGCGGCACGGCCGCGGCATGGAAATCACGCCGGCCGGGCTCGAGGTGCTGGAGCGCGCGACGCGCATCATGGATGAGCTCGAAGCCATCCGCAGCTCCGTCGCCGGCGGGCGCGCCGCGTTTCGTGGCATGGTCGCCATCGGCACCACGCCGACCATCGCCGAAATTGTCACGGTGCCTTTGGTCAAACGTATACGCGATACCCACCCGGACCTGTCCATCAGGTTCTCTTCGGCATTCAGTGGCTACCTGCTGGACTGGCTGCAGCGTGGCGAGTTGGAACTCGCCATCTCTTATGACCCGCAACCTTTGCATACGCTGCGCATCGAACCGGTGATGATGGAAAACCTGGTGCTGGTCGGCCCACCCGAAGCAGGCCTTGATAGGGATACCGCCCTGCATTTCGCCGAATTGGCCGAGGAGCAGATGGTACTGCCAAGCCCGCGCCACGGCTTGCGCAAGATCATGGATCAGTGCGCGCTGGAGCGCGGGTTCAAGATCACCACCAGCGTCGAGGCCGACTCCTTCGGCGCCATGATCGACCTGGTCCGCAACGGGTTCGGTTTCACGGCCTTGCCGCTGGCATCGATATACGCGCAGTTGAAGGACGGCACATTGTGCGCCGCGCCGCTGATCGATCCGACACCCATGCGCAAGCTGGTGCTGGTGTCACCGGCAGACCGGCACGTCAGCCCAGCCACGCGTTATGTTGGCCAGACCTTCGTCGAGATTGCCTCGGAGCTGGTGGAGCAGGGGATCTGGGCTGGGCACATGCTCTGAGCCGCCACGCCTGAGCTATTCAATCGCAGCATAACTGCTAGAGCCCAGTGGGTCTGGCCGCTGTCAGGGTGAGGGCGTAGCTTTGCCCGGGAATAAAAGTCAGTGCCCTTTGACTGACTTGTAAAATAATAGATCCCAAAAGGTACCCCAAGATGTGTGTTACATCGCCTCGTGTTCTGCCGTCCCCCTCATTCATATCTGCAACGACTCCTAGCCAGTAATCCGACGCCGCTGTTCCTTTCTTGCGTTCGCCCAGAATCTGGAGTCACCCCATGCACGCCAACAACAATAATGCCGCTTCGCCCGAAATCCGTAACCTGACCAACCGCCAACGCATCCGCGCCATTCTCAGCGCCTGCTCCGGCAACCTGGTGGAGTGGTACGACTTCTTCATCTACGCCTATACCTCGATCTACTTCGCCGCGCTGTTCTTCCCCCAGGGCGACCAGACCACGCAACTGCTCGCCACGGCAGGCATCTTCGCCGTCGGTTTTTTCATGCGCCCGCTGGGCGGATGGATCTTTGGCTACCTGGCCGACACCCGCGGCCGGCGATTCTCCATGATCATCTCGGTGTTCCTGATGTGCGGCGGCTCGCTGATGATCGCCGTATTGCCGACCTATGAAAGCGTCGGCATGGCCGCCCCGGTGCTCCTGCTCATCGCCCGGTTGATGCAGGGCCTTTCGGTCGGCGCCGAATACGGCACTGGCGCAACCTACATCAGCGAAGTGTCGAGCACCGGCAAGCGCTGCTTCTTCGGCTCGTTCCAGTACTTCACCATCATCGCCGGCCAGTTGCTGGCACTGCTCACCGTGGTGGTGCTGCAGAATGTGCTGGCGCTGGACGACCTGAAGGCCTGGGGCTGGCGAATCCCGTTCCTGATTGGCGCGGTGAGTGCGCTGGTGGTGGTTTACCTGCGCCGCTCGATGCTGGAAACCGCCCACGCCAAGGACAGCAAGCACAAAGAGGCCGGGTCGATCAAAGCCTTGATGCGTCACAAAAAGGCGGTGTTGCTGACCATGGCGATCACGGCCGGCTGCTCGCTGCATTTCTACACGTTCTCGACCTACATGCAGAAGTACCTGGTGGTCTCCGCAGGTTTCGACCCTGCCACCGTCAGCTTCATCATGACCGCAGCGCTGATCGTGTTCATGTGCTTGCAGCCGGTCTACGGGATGCTGGCTGACCGGATTGGTTCGCGCAACAGCATGATCGCATTTGGTGTGCTTTCCAGTGTGTTCATCGTGCCATTGTTGAGCGGGCTGAAGAACGTCAGTAACCCGTACGAGGCCTTCGCGCTGGTCATGGGTGGATTGCTGATCGCCGCGTTCTACACGCCAGTGACCGGCGTGCTGAAGGCCGACCTGTACCCGGCCACGGTGCGTGCGCTGGGTGTCGGTTTGCCTTATGCCATTGGCAATGCCTTGTGCGGCGGCACGGCCGAGTACGTCGCGTTGATGTTGCGAGGAGCCGGTGTCGAGTCGATTTTCTATTACTACGTTGCCGCCATGAGCGCGATCACCTTGCTGGCTGCGGTGCTCATGCCCGATCTGCGCAAGCACGGCTATCTTGACGGTTCCGGTGCGGTCGAAGAAAACACCGGGTGGCGCTCGAGCCCGGATTATACGTCTGCCCGTAATTGAAGTCCGCAGGCTTCGGGCAACTGCACGATGCGTTGCCTGAGGCCTTCGATACTGCATAGTCATTAACAACTCTCAGTACAGAAAGATGTCGCCAGTGGGCCATTTATCCCGCTCCGGTGCGGAAATAGGCTAACCACCTTTTTCTCAACCGGAGACATCTGATGAACGCAATGAACCCAAGTTTCAGCCATGTCGTGCGGCAACGCCGTTCGATGCGAGAATTCCTCCCCCAGACGGTACCCACAGCGTTGATTCAGAACGTTTTGGAAGAAGCCCAGCAATCCCCCTCAAACTGCAATACCCAGCCTTGGCAGGTGCATATTGTGTCCGGCGCCAAACGTGACGAGTTGGCTACGGCTCTGAAGGCGGCAGATGACGCCGGCCAATTCACGCCCGATTATTACTTTGATATGACGGAGTATCCGCAACTGTATGCCGAGCGAGCTCAGTCGAGTGCCAAAGCTCGCTACGATGCGATCAAGGTTACCCGCGAAGACAGGGAAGGTCGGGCCAAGGCCATGCGTCTGAACCTGGATTTTTTCGGAGCCCCACATGTGGCACTGCTATTCATGCCCGCGCTCGGTGACAGCGTTCGAGTGGCCAGCGACATGGGCATGTACGGCCAGACCTTCTTGCTCTCATTGACTGCCCACGGCCTGGCAGGTATCCCCCAGACCCTGCTGGGAATGTATGCCGATACCGTTCGAGAAGTGCTGGGCATCGATTCAGGAATGAAAATGCTGTTTGGTATCTCGTTCGGCTACGCTGACCGAACGGCAACGGCCAACGACATGGTGGTGGGCCGTATTCCGGTCTCGCAGAGTGTTACCTTCCACGGCTGACGTGACGAGTCAGGCAGCGCTTGGCCGTGGGCTGGTTCAACTCAACACTCAGGTCGGGCATCTGGAGCGAGCGCGCAGCTTGAAGGCTGCGCGTCGTTGCAAATGTGCATTCAGGTTCAGGCTCGGCGCACGTCCAAGGCCTGGTCGCGTTCGACCTGCTCCGGCGGATCGACCCAGATGGTTTTGTCGATGTTGAGGTCTTGGAATGCACCGGTTGTGAGAACCGGCTCGGCGACACCGGCTTTGCGCTGTGCGTCATAGTCTGCGAGCAGTCGCAGGCAGACTCGGCACAGCAACACCAACGCAATGAGGTTCACCAGCGCAGAAAGGGTCATGGTGATGTCAGCGAAGGCAAACACCGTGGACAAGTCCTGAACCGAGCCCCAGAGAATCAAGGCCAACACCAGGGCGCGGTAGCTCAACAGGGCGTTGTGGTTCTTGCCGAGAATGAACCTCAGGTTGTTTTCGCCCAGGTAGTAGTTGTAGAGGATGGAGGTGAACACGAACAGTGCCAGAGCCACGCTGATGAAGATGCGGCCCCAGTCGCCGACCACCGCTGCAAGCGAATTCTGGGTCAGTACGATGCCGTCACCGGTAAAACCTGGGGTGTAGAAGCCCGATAACAGGATGAGCAACGCGGTGCACGTGCAAATGATGAATGTATCGAAAAACACGCTGAAAGCCTGCACGACACCTTGCGAAACAGGATGTCGAACTTCGGCCACTGCCGCGACATTTGGCGCGCTGCCCAGGCCGGCTTCATTGGCGAATACGCCACGCTTGACGCCCATCACGATGGCGCTGCCGATCAGGCCGCCAAACGCTTGATCGAGTCCGAAAGCACTCTTCACGATGGTCAGCAGCATCAAGGGCACGTGATCGAATTGCAGCACCATGACGTACAGCGTCACTGCGATATAGGCGAGCGTTTTCACCGGTACGAGCAAGTCTGCCACTCTGGCGATACGTTTGATGCCGCCCAGGAACACGAGGGCTAGCACGGCTGCCAGGGCAATCCCGGAATAGGCGGGTTCAAAACCAAAGGCATTTTGCAGTGAATGGGTCACGGCGTGTGATTGCAGGCCGTTGAATGAGAAACCAAAGGTGACGATCAAAAGCACGGCCATCACCACGCCCAGCCATCGTTTGTTCAGGCCATACTGGATGTAGAACGACGGCCCGCCGTGAAACTGGCCGCTACCGTTGTGGCGCTTGTACAACTGCGCCAGGCTGCACTCGAACAACGTTGTGGCTATACCGACCAATGCGGTAACCCACATCCAGAAGACTGCGCCAGGCCCCCCCAACGTTACAGCGACGCCGACGCCAGCGATGTTGCCCGCCCCGACGCGGCCGGCCAGGCTGAGCATGAGGGCTTGGAAGGAACTGATTTGGGTCGAGCTACTGGTGAGGCTGTCTTTGAAGACTTTGAACATGTGCAGGAAATAGCGCAGCTGCACAAAGCGGGTTTTGACGGTGAAATAAGCGCCCAGTCCGACGACCAGGACGATAAGCAGCTTTCCCGAAAGAAAGCCATTGATGGCTTCGAGCATGACGCAACCTCATTGTTATTATGACTGGGTGTGCGGGCACACACGGCCGCACGCAGCCGTGTAGTGGTTAAAGCCGGTGATCGGGATCAGGCGCGGTTTTGCAATGCCTTGATGTGCTGCCACATCAGCGCCGGGTTGGAATACATCGGGAAGTGGCCACAATCGGGGATGCACGCCAGTTGCACCCCTTGGGCCGCGATGTCTTCCAAATAAGAAAGGTGGGAGTTGGTGACGCCGTACATGTACTGACGCGGGAATGGCAGCGCCAGGAATTTCTCCATCAGACCGCCGTTATCTGACAGCTCGACCATGGACTCGAAAATGCCGCGCACCGCGCCGGTGCGCACTTTGTGCGCCAGACTAGCCGCATAAAGCGCACTGGCAGGGTCGGTGGCAAGTCGGGTGCGCTCGATGAAGTCGCGGAAGAAGCGCGCATCATCCTCGCGTTTGTGATCGTGGATCTGCCGGCTGAGGAAGCAATCCTCGGGCGCGATGTTGCCCTCGATGTCGACGAAACTCAGCACGCGCGCTGGCGCTGCGTCAGCGAGTATCAGCCCGGTCAAGCCCCCCATGGAGTGACCGACCAGATGGAATCTGTCGACGCCGAAGTGTTCAAGTACAGCCAGGGCCGTCTGCACCAGAAAGGGAATGTTGATGCGAGAGAGATCAGCGCATTCGGTTTCACCGCAACCAGGCGCATCGTAGGCAATGAAGGGGTGACCTTCGAATGCGGGCTGCAGCGTGATGTCGGCATAGTCTTCTTTGGTCGAACCGAACCCATGCAGGAAGAGGATGGGCGCTTTGGGACCGGATCGATGGATCACTGCCAGATCCAGCAACACGCCGTCGATGTTCAACGGCAATTTCTCGTGAGTGAAGCGAGCAGGGTTTGCCACGGTGGGAACTCCTTTTACAGAGGCCTCAATGTCGGTCCAGCTCCGCCTTTTGTAAAATACGAAGCCGCGAACCCAGTGATATGCCCAGCCTATGATGGAAAAATCTGTTTGGCCTGATCGATCATCGCATCCACCAGGGGGTTGCTGTTGACTCCATGCCATGCCATTGCGGTGGTGACCACCTTCACTTCCGGCTGCAAAGGCCGCACCAGCACATTTTCCGGCGCCAGTTTGTCCATGGACGTCGGCACCAAGGCGATGCCCTGGCCACAACTGACGAACGCCACCTGCGACGAGACCGAGCGGACCTGATGCACGATACGCGGCGCGAAGCCGCTGGTTTTGCATAGCCCCACCAGATAATCAAAGTAAACTGGGCTTACGTCTCTTGAGGCCATCACCAGCGTTTCATCGGCAAGCGTCTTCAGATCGATGGCTTCACTGGCAGCCAGAGGGTGGTCCTTGGGCATTGCGACGGCCAGGCGGTCCTCTGACAGAGGCATCGACTGCAGGTGCCGGCCGAGGCTGCCCTCGAGGCGCGCAAACGCGATATCGATATCGCCGGCCTCAAGTGCCGGAATCGCCTCCGCGCTGTCGATTTCCCGAACCGAAACCGTAATCAACGGGTGGTCCTGCTTGAAGCGCTCGATCAGCCGGGGCAGCACATCGATCATTGCCGATGTGATCGCACCGATGGTCAGCACACCGGCGTGACCGGTCACGGCCTCGTGGACCGCCAACTCCAGACGCTCCAACTGATCCGCAAACTTTCTCACTGCCGGAAGGATTGCCGCTCCGGCTGCAGTGAGTTGAGCGCCACGGCGAGAGCGGGTGAACAGTTGAACGCGAAGGGACTGTTCGAGCGCCTGGATCTGCTCGGTCAACGGTGGCTGCGACATGCCCAGTCGCTTGGCTGCGCGGCTGAAGTTCTGGTCTTCGGCAACTGCCAGGAACAGCCAGAGGTGGCGTATCAAGCGAAAGTTGATCACAGCACTCTTCCATAGGTTTGGGGTATGACAAGCTTAGCTTCTTCGTAATATACGTATCAAATCTCGGCGCAGATACTCAAGCCTCACCTACAAGAGGCCTGCAACCGATGAGCTTGAAAGCCCCGCTTGATCGCCTGGCTGCGCTCGATACCAACACGGTGTCGGACGCGCTGGACTTCCTCCAGCTTCCTGGTGCCACCAATGGCCTGATGCCGCTCTGGAACTGCCCGAAGATTGTTGGCCGTGCCAGCACTGTGCAGTTGGGGCCAAAGCAGGACGTGGCGCCCACCGTTCACCTGATTACCCCGGTCGTTGAACAGATCACCACCGATGACCGCGTGCTGGTGATCGCCGGTGGCGTCGACGGTATCTCCAGCTGGGGCGACATCCTGGCCAACGCAGCCCAGCGCAAAGGCATCCGAGGCTCGATCATCGATGGCTTCAGTCGCGACATCCGCGGCAGTGCCGATATCGGCTACCCGGTTTTCGGCCGCGGCGTGACCATGATCAGCGCGCGTAACCGGCTCATCCAGGTCGACGCAGCCGTGAAGGTTCGCATGGCCGGTGTTGAGGTCGAGGAGGGCGACTTCGTGATCGCCGATGAATGCGGCACCGTTTTTGTCCCGGCCCACGCTATCGAAAAGGTGCTCGACCTGGCCGAGCGTATCGATCGCCGCCAGGCCGGCATGGTCGATGCCGTCCGTGCGGGCCGCTCGGTCGAGGAAGTGATGCACGACACCCAATTCGAAGCCATCAAGGTGGAGCACTGGTATGAGCCTTTGCGATAAAGATCTCGTTGCTTTGTTTGAAGGCCTGGATACACCAGGTGTGTCCGATGCGATGGACAAGCTGGGCCTCCCAGGCCAGGCGTTCGGTATCGCGCCACTGGCCGACTACAGCCAGGTTGTGGTCGGGCCAGCCTTCACTGTTCAGTACGTCAGTGCGAGCACACCGCCTGGTACTGTGGGCGACTTTATTGATGAAGTAGCACCTGGTGACGTTGTGGTCATTGCCAACGACGGCCGCACCGATTGCACGGTGTGGGGCGACATCATGACCCAGTACGCCTTGGCCCGCGGTATCGCCGGCACGGTCATAGACGGTGTCTGCCGCGATGTGAACAAGGCACTGGGCGAAGGCTACCCGCTGTTCAGCAAGGGCCGCTTCATGCGTACCGGCAAGGACCGCGTGGAAGTCGTGGCCGTCAACCAGCCGGTATCGGTTGGCCAAGCCCGGGTTTGTGCCCGCGACATCGTCGTGGCTGACGCCAATGGGGTCGTCATCGTCCCGCGTGATCGTGCCCAGGAAGTCGCTGAAACGGCACGTCGAATCGAACACGTCGAAGCGCAGATCCGCGAACAGATCGCCACTGGCAAGAGCCTTAAAGAAGCCCGTGCCGCCCTCGGTTACCACTCCCTGCAGAGCAAACAACCATGAGCCTTCCATACGACTATCAGAACATCGCAAAAGTCCTCGGCAGCTCCACCCTGTACGAGGCCTCTGGGCTGCCGTGCGCGGTCGACCGCGAAATTCGCGCTGTCTGGAAAGGCGCGTTCATCGCGGCACCAGCCTACCCGCTGCAATGCTCGCCAGGTGACAACCTGGGCCTGCATTTGGCTGTGGCGAAAGCGCCGCGCGGTAGCGTGCTGGTCTGTGATACTGCCGATTTCGTTGCTGGCTACTGGGGTGAAGTGCTCACTGTTGCGGCTGAAGCCGCAGGCATTGTCGGCCTGGTGATCAACGGCGGCGTGCGCGATATCGCCGCGCTTGAAGCCCATGGCTTCCCGGTGTTTGCGCGGGGTATCTCGGTCAAAGGTACTGTCAAGGCGACCACGCCTTCGGTAGGCAAGTCGTTCGACTTCAGCGGCGCGCAGGTCAGCGTCGGCGACCTGGTTGTCGCGGACGAGGACGGTGTCATCATCATCCCGGCCGATGCCGTTGAACGCACACTACGCGAAGGCCAGAAGCGCGCCGACAAAGAGGCCGTGTTCATGGCCAAGCTGCGCGAAGGTAAGACCACCATGGACCTCATGGGCCTTTCACACCCGGAGGAGCACGCGTGAGCCTGGAAACGCTGAACCGTCGCCTGGAGGCTGCCAAGCCTTCGGCGACCTACAAGATCATCGACCGCGTCGCTGCGCGCCGCGCAGAAGGGGTGAAAATCATTTCGCTCTGCGCAGGCGAGCCTGACTTCGATACGCCGGAGCACATCCGTGCCGCGGCCATCAGTGCGATCAACGATGGCCACACTCGCTACACCCAAGTGGCTGGACTTCGAGCGCTGCGTGAAGCCATCGCGCGCAAATACCAGCGTGAAAATGGCCTGGATGTCACCTGGCAGGACACGCTGGTGTGCAGCGGTGGCAAGCAGGTCATCTTCAATGCCTTGGCCGCGACCCTCAACGAAGGCGACGAAGTTGTAATTCCTGCGCCGTACTGGGTCAGCTATCCAGAAATGGTCGAGCTGTGCGGTGGCCAGTCGCGGATCGTTACCTGTGGCGCCGAATCGAACTTCAAGCTCACCCCGCAGGCGCTGGCCGGCGCCATCGGGCCGAACACCCGCTGGCTGATCCTGAACTCGCCGTCCAACCCCACGGGCGCGGTGTACGACCGCGACGAGCTGCTGGCGCTGGCCGAGGTGTTGCTGGCCCATCCGCAGGTGCTGATTCTGGCGGACGACATCTATGAACACCTGATCTTCGACGGTCGTGAGTTCCTCACGCTTGCCCAGGTCGAGCCACGCCTGGCAGCACGAACACTGACCATGAACGGCGTATCGAAAGCCTACGCCATGACCGGCTGGCGCATCGGGTTCGCCACGGGCCCTCGCTGGCTGCTCGAAGCCATGGAAAAGCTCCAAGGTCAGCAAACCTCGGGCGCCTGTTCCATCTCACAGCACGCTGCAATCGCTGCACTTGACGGTCCGAAGGACTTTATCGCTCACAGTCGCGAAGTATTCCAGCGGCGCCGCGATTTCATGGTCGAACTGCTCAACCAGGCGCCGGGTATCAGTTGCGAAGTCCCGGGCGGTGCCTTCTACGCGTTCGCAGACTGTTCTGGCCTGATCGGCAAGCGTTCGCCAGGCGGCAGTGATCTCGTTGACGACCAGGCGGTGGCGATGGCGCTGCTTGAAGAAGCCAACGTGGCGGTGGTGCAAGGCAGTGCGTTTGGTTTGCCTGGCTACCTGCGTATTGCCTATGCGCTCGATGATGAGTCGCTTCGCGCTGCATGTGTGGCCATTCACAGCTTCTGCAAAAGTGCGCAGTAACCTTGCCTGATTCTTCCTCAGGTATCCCACGCTATTGTGGGATACTTGGGGTTGTCTCCAGTCTAAGGCTGCCCTGATGCTTGATCGCCTGCGCTCCATGGAAGTGTTCATAGCTGCGGCTACGGCCGGCTCATTTACAACTGCTGCGGTGCAGTTGGGCATGTCCGCGCAAATGGTGGCCCGGCATGTTCAGGCTCTGGAGGATAGACTGCAGGTCCGGCTCATCAATAGGACTACACGCAAGCAGAGCCTTACAGAAATCGGCCAGTTGTACCTATTGCGGTGTAAAGCGGCTCTGGCCGCAGTAGACGCTGCCGACTTATCAGCCATGGAAGCACAAGATCAACCGCATGGACGGTTGCGCGTCAGTGCACCGCATCAGTTCGGCTCGCACAGCCTGATCAGGTTCGTTGCCGGATTCATGCAGCGATACCCGAACATCGAGATCGACCTCAACCTCTCCGACCGCGTGGTAAATATCATCGAAGAGGGCTATGAGGTAGTCGTGCGAATCGGAGACCCTGGAATCGGTGAGAGCAGCAGCCTAGTCGCAAGGCCGCTGGGTCGTTATCAGATGTACGTCTGTGCCGCCCCGGAGTACCTTGAGCGTCACGCTGCACTGGTTCACCCAATTGATCTGCAGGATCACCAATGCCTGGGCTATGTATTCTGGGATCGGGCAGTCGATGAAGAATGGCTGTTCACCAAAGGAAGCGAGCAATTCAGCGCGCGCGTGGCAGGTCGGCTTCAGGTAAATGATGCGGTCGCGCAGCTCAACGCGGCACGGGCCGGCGTGGGTATCTTGTTGGGCGCCGAGGACCTGGTCCGCAGCAGCCTGGACTCTGGAGAGCTGGTTCGAATCTTCCCCGAATACAGCGCTCCTTCCAAGCCAATGCATTTGATCTACCCAGCGGACAAGCAGCGCAGCGTCAAGCTGCAGCGGTTCATTGATGAGGCGATGATCGAATTGAATACGCCTGACCACGATGAAGAAAAGGTCGAAAGGAAATAGTGTGAATTCCGGTCGCTGGCCAATTCGCAGCCTTGTGTTTCGTACTCACATAAATAACCTGCGACGCAAACTGTCAGAACTACTCCAGGACATGACCTGCTCAGGTCTGTATCGGGGTGGGTTATAGCTTTGAGCTTGAGTAGAACGCGCTGGCGTTGAATGACACAAAAAATGTCCTGTTTTGACAAGACCCTGTCGTTTCCAAACAGTCGAGCGACCCATGCCCCATCAATAATTCACATAACGACTCGCCTCGCGCCACAGGCCAGCCGTTGCAGTTTCGCGAGTAAGCAGCCTCGTCTTACAACTCCAATGCTGCGGCGCCCCTTGCACCGGCAATCCGGTAGCACTCCTATAAAAGACAAAACCTTATACGTATCCAACGCCGCGCCGCGCCGCGTGGAACGCGCTCGCGCGCTTATTGAAGACTTGACTGCCATGATTGCTACTTCTGCTTCCAGTACCGGTGTCTCCACCGGTCATCGCAATGCTTTGCTCGCCGCACACGTCGCTGCGGTTTTGTTTGGGCTGACAGGTATCCTTGGCGCGTTGATCCTCGCCGATGCAAGCGTCATCACTTTCGGCCGAGCAACATTTGCGTTCATCGCTCTCGGTTTTGTAGCGGGTCTTAAAGGCACCCGACTACTGGACGCCCTGAGCTGGCGCAACTTACCAGTCCTTGGCCTCACTGGTACGTTATTGGCCGCCCACTGGGTGACGTTCTTCATCGCGGTGAAGGTGGGGGGCGTAGCAGTGGCTACTCTCGGCTTTGCGAGCTTCCCCGCCTTTATCGCGCTCGTAGACTTGCTGCTGTTTCGTGAGCGTATCGGTAAAGTCGAAAGCCTCCTGCTGCTGATGGTGACAGCCGGGCTGGTGTTGGTGGTTCCCTCGTTTGACCTGCTCGATAAGGGCACGCTCGGTTTGGTCTGGGGATTGGCTTCGGGTTTGTCATTCGCACTGCTGGCGGTGGCTAACCGTCGCCACACGGCGGGTATGAAAGCTCTGCAGATCGCGTTCTGGCAGAACGTGGTAGTGGCAGCGCTGATGGTGCCATTTGCGTTCAGTCACCTCGGCAACGCCAGCCTGCGGGCAGATGATTGGGTGAACCTGGCGCTTCTGGGCGTTTTCTGCACCGGGCTTTCCCAATTTCTTTTCGTCAAGAGTCTGGATGGCCTGCAGGCGCGCACGGCAGGGATGATCATCGCGCTGGAGCCTGTGTATGCCATTGCCTGTGCTTGGTGGCTATTTGGGGAACAGCCTTCGCTGCGCATGGGCGCTGGAGCGGCGCTGGTGGTGCTGGCCACTGTGCTGAGCGCCCGCTGCAAACCATCATCTCACTGACGCTGTGTAGCGAGGGATATGTCCGGCTCATTGCATTTGATGTCCGAACCAGTCAATTGAACCCTGTTTTCGCTCTCTATGGTTAAGCGGTGCAGTGCCCTTGGCACTGCACCCTACCCATAACAAGAGCAAAAGCAGGGACCATAATGACTATGACGATGTCAGGAAAAGCCAGCGATCAGCTGGCGCAGGGATTCAAGCCTCGACATGTGACCATGTTGTCGATTGCCGGTGTGATCGGCGCGGGTTTATTCGTAGGTTCCGGACAAGCGATCGCTGCGGCAGGTCCGGCAGCGATCATTGCCTATGCGCTTGCTGGCGCTCTCGTAGTGCTGGTAATGCGGATGCTGGGCGAGATGGCGGTGGCGAGTCCTGACACCGGTTCCTTTTCCACTTATGCAGATCGCGCAATCGGGCGCTGGGCCGGTTTCACCATTGGCTGGCTGTATTGGTGGTTCTGGGTGCTGGTGATTCCGATCGAGGCGATTGCTGCCGGCGTCGTGCTCAACAACTGGTTTCCCGGGGTTCAACCTTGGTGCTTTGCGTTGTCGATGACAGTGCTACTCACCGCCACAAACCTGTTCAGCGTAGCCAAGTACGGTGAGTTCGAATTCTGGTTCGCCATGCTCAAAGTGATTGCGATCGTTGCCTTCATTGCACTTGGCGGATTCGCTCTGGCAGGGGCACTGCCTGCACGCGAGGTCAGCGGTCTGGCAAGTCTGATGAGCGCCCATGGTGGTTTCATGCCTAATGGCTGGACCGCCATCATTGGTGCCTTGCTCACCACCATGTTCAGCTACCTCGGCACCGAAGCGGTCACTATCGCCGCTTCCGAATCTGCCGACCCCGCCCGAAATATCGCCAAGGCGACACGCTCGGTGATCTGGCGGATAAGCGTGTTCTACCTGCTTTCCATCTTCATCATCATATCGGTGGTGCCATGGAATGATCCGCTGCTGCCACTTCATGGTTCCTATCAACGGGCATTGGAGATCATGAACATTCCCTATGCCAAGCTGATGGTAGACATTGTGGTGTTAGTGGCGGTGGCCAGCTGCCTGAACTCGTCGATCTACATCGCTTCGCGCATGTTGTTCTCTCTTGCCAAGCGCGGAGATGCACCGGCTGCCGTAGGCCGTACTTCGGGAGCCGGTGTACCACGGGCTGCCGTGATAGGCAGCACACTGATTGGCATGGTGACCACCATCATCAACTACTTCGCACCTTCAGAGGTGTTTGCATTTCTGTTGGCCAGTTCGGGGTCAATTGCTCTGCTGGTATACCTCGCCATCGCTTTCTCACAGCTACGCATGCGAGCCGTGCTGGAGAAGCAGAACCAAGCTATTGCCTTCAAGATGTGGCTCTACCCATGGCTTACCTATGGGGTGATTGGCTTCATCATTTTCGCCTTGGGCGTGATGTTCGTGATGCCCCAACATCGATTGGAGGTATCGCTAACCATCGGCTTGGCCTTGGTGATCCTGGTAATAGGTGTGATCAACAGCCGGCGCCATGGGCAGGTGATGCCGCTGTCGACGACAGAAGCTGCGTGACATAGAAAGCCCGCTCGCAGAACGTCTGCGGGCGGGCTCTACTTCAACTGGGTTCGCGCTGCATGCTTTTCACGCAGGCAAAGCGTTTTTCTTTCGAAGGGCTGTATCCGAAGAACGACGCATAACACTTGCTGAAGTGGCTTGCTGAGACGAACCCGCACGCCACGGCCACGCCCAATAGAGGCAGGTCGGAATACTGCAGCAGCCGTCGGCTCTCGGTGATGCGTAGCTCCAGGTAGTAGCGCACAGGAGTAGTCCCCAGCTGATGCTGGAACAAGCGTCCGATCTGGCGCTTCGAGCGACCCACGTATTCGGCTATCTGATCCTGGCTCAGGGGCTCTTCGATGTTCGCGGTCATCAGGCTGATCGCTTCACGTAGCGGCTCACTGATGTTGGTGTGGGGGGCCGGGACAGTGCGCCGGTAGCGGGACGCCTCGAAAGCCAAGATGGCGGTAACGCCATCGGTCAACGCCGTGCCTCTTCTTTGCCCTAACCACTCAAGCACCATGTTGAACGCGCCTGCAGGACTCGCCGCGCTCAAGCGGTCACGGTCGACGACGAAGCTGTCTGTGCTTACGTGACTGTGTTGGGCGATTTCTGCTACGGCCCCACGGTGCTCCGGATGAACCGCGCAGCGATAGCCGTCAAGCAACCCCGACTGCCCTAAGAACCATGCGCCGTTCCATAGTCCGGCTAATGCAACTCCTTTTCTTGCCAGGCCTTGTAGGCATGCGCTCAAGTCAGCGGAAGCTACCAGCGCGGTACGCAGGCCTCCGCAAATCACCAGCAAATCCAAGGGTAGCTTGAGGCTTTTCTCCAATGATGCCGCAGGAGAAATATCGATTCCCAGGTCACTGATTACTGACTTTCCGTCCAAGCTGAAGGTGGTACTCACACAGGTTTCTGGCTGAATCAGATTGGCAGTAACCAGAGTGTCAAGGGCCTGAGTAAACGCCAACAGCGAGAAGTGCTCGAGCAAGAGAAAGCCCACGCGCGTCTGTTGAAGGGTGGGCTGTTCGACCGAGTGGGTGAAACGCGAATTGTGCCCATTCAGGGCATTGCTGAACCTACGAGTGGGACGCAACGGTGTTTCTCTTTGATCATGCAAAAGTTGTGGCGGGCCAGAACGGCCCGCCGTGTTTTCCAGGGTTTACTGAAGTTGTGGCCCAGCCCGACGGCTGAGCAGGTCTCGTGAGAGCCGGTCGAGTAATAGCGCCACGGCGACGATAGCCAAGCCCGCACGTAGGCCTAGCCCCATTTCCATGCGCGTCAGGCCGCGGGTAACCTCGGCGCCCAGGCCCCCTGCACCGACCAACCCGGCCAGAACGACCATGGCCAGCGACATGAGGATGCACTGGTTGAGGCCGACCAGCAGGGTAGGCATGGCACTGGGAAGCTCGATCTTGAACAAGATGGTGCGGGGTTTTGCACCGGTAGCCTGGCCGAGCTCCAGCAGGTCTTTGGGTACCTGGCGGAAGCCAAGCGTGGTCAGGCGCAGCATCGGCGGAATGCCATAAATGATCGTCGCCATGATCGCCGGCACTTTGCCCAGGCTGAAGATGATCACTGCGGGGATCAGGTACACCCACGGTGGGACGGTCTGCATCACGTTCAGCAGCGGACTTACGGCGTTGTCGAAACGTTTTACCCGAGCTGCAAGGATGCCGAGCGGGAAGGCCACGGCAACCGCAATCAGTACTGCCACGGACACCAAGGCGATGGTCTGCATGGAAGCGGTCCAGAAACCACTGAGCCAGCAAAAGCCCAGTAGCACGCCTGCAAGCCCTGCGCTGCGCAGGTTGATCAACAGCCCCGTCACAATGCATACACCGGCAATCATGGCGTAAGCCGGTGGTAGCAACAGCAGCGCCTCGATCGCGCCTAGCATGGCCTCGACGAAGCGGCTGATGACGGCGAACAGCCCATGTAGGTTGGTGTTAAGCCAGTCGAACAAGGGGGCAAGGTAGGCGCCGGGGGAGAGGTTCATTTCAGTGAGCGTCATGACGTGCCTCCTCGGCAGTACGGATGCCACTCTGTGCCAGCCGGTCCAGGATCAGGGTGAGGACCACGATCGCGATCGCTGCGTTGATCGAGCGGGCGATGTCCAATGTCCGAATGGCGCTGTAGATAACTTCCCCAAGGCCTCCAGAACCGACGATCCCTGCGATGACCACCATGCCGAAGGCCATCATCAAGCTCTGGTTGATACCAGTCATGATGCTTGGCATGGCGAACGGCAAACGGATTTTGACGAATTGTTGCCAGCCGGTAGTCCCGCTTGCGTTCCCTAATTCCAGAAACGCTTTGGGGGTCATGCGGATGCCCAGTGCAGTGAGGCGTAGCACTGGGGGTACGGCAACGATGACCGTTGCTACCAGTGCTGTGCCAGTGCCGTAGCCGAGCAAGGCGATGGCAGGCAGCAGATAGATGTATGGCGGTAACGTCTGAACCATGTCCATGGCCGGTTCACAGATGCGATTCACCGCTGGAGACAGGCCGGCCGCTACTCCGCAGGGAATCCCGATTACCAGAGCAAGGCTGGTAGCGGTAAGCACCAGGGCCAAGGTGCTCATGGTTTGCGGCCACAATCCCATCAGCGCGCACATCAGCAGCGCCAAAAAGGTACCCAGCGAAAAGCGCCACCCTGCCAAGCGCCAGGCCAGCAGGGCGAACAGCAATGCCACGGCATAAAAAGGGGGTACTTCCAGTACCGTATAGACCGCCTGGTACATAGCTTTCAGAAGGTCGTTGAACAGGTCGAACAAGCCAGCGGCATTGTCTGACAGCCACATCAAGGCATTGTCGACATGTTCATCGAAGGCGGAAGCGAAGTCTTCGGGGTTCATACGAGACCCTCCACAGACGTACGTGCCTGAGCATGGGATTCGTCGTCCCGGACGCCCTGGACGGCGCGCAGCAAGTCGCGCTGGCTTATCACTCCCAGCAATGTTCCGTTGTCGCGTACGCCCACGGCGTCGTGGCCTGAGCGTATCAACAGGTTGATAAGGTAATCCAGGTCACTTTCGGGGGCCGCACATTGCAAGAGCTCGGGGTTTTCGTGCGGGTGGCGGGCACTGTATTCGGCAACCGGCTGCATGATGGAGTGGGCTTTGACCAAGTGCAGGCGCGAGATCCCTGCGACGAACTCCGCTACATAGTCGTCGGCCGGGTTTAACACGATGTCTTCGGCGGTGCCTTCCTGGATGATCACCCCATCTTTCATGATGGCGATACGGTCACCGATGCGAATGGCCTCTTCCAGGTCGTGAGTAATGAACACGGCGGATTTGCCCAAGGATTTGGTCAGCTCCCTGAACTCGTCCTGCAGCTGCCGACGGATCAGCGGGTCCAGGGCGCTGAAGGGCTCGTCCATCAGGATCACCTCCGGATCGGAAGCGATGGCCCGTGCGAGACCGACACGCTGTTGCATACCGCCGGAGAGTTCGGCGGGGTAGCGGTTGGCCCAATCGCTCAGACCAACCTTGGCCAGGGCGCGCCCGGCCACCTCATGGCGTCTGGCCTTGGACAGGCCTTGCACTTCCAGCCCGAAGGCTGCGTTCTCCAAGACAGTGCGATGTGGCAGCAAGGCGACACTCTGGAACACCATGCCGATATGCTTGGCACGTACTTCCCGCAGTGCGGCAGCGTCCAGTTGGGCGATGTCGCGGCCCTTGACCAGTATTTCGCCGCTGGTAGGAACGATCAGGCGGTTGAGAAGCCGGATGAGCGTGGATTTACCACTGCCAGAGAGGCCCATGATGCAGAAGATCTCGCCGCGGCGTACCTGCAGATCGACGTTGGAGACGCCTACAACGCAGCCATAATCCTGGAGAATCTGGGTCTTTGTCAGGCCGCGCTCGCGGTAGGCCTGCATGGCGGCCGGCGCGCGGTCGCCGAAGATCTTCCAGACACCGCGGCAATCGACCAGTGTTTCAACAACATTGTTGGTATTCATGTGTGCACCCGAACCAGAGTTTTTCTGGTGTGTTCTTGTTTCAAGTTCGGCAGTGGCAAGGTGAAACGCTGCTGTCAGTATTTTTTGATGTTTTCCCAGCGCTTGAGCAGATCGGCATGACTGTCGGTCCAGTCCTTCACGGCCTGGTCCATTGTCTTGCCATCGTTCACTGCGCTGTTGATCGCACTGATGTCCGCCAGGGGTACATAAACGCTGGCGATGACCTCGCGTGCCTGGGGGTTCTCCGCTGAGAAGCCTTTCTGACCAATCCAGTAGTAGCCTTGCGCTGGAGCGAACACGCCTTTAGGATCCTTGAGGAACTTGGTGTCGTATTTGAGGGCCATCCAGGTCGGCTCCCAGAGTGTCACGGCCACCCATTCCTTGCGGTCGACTGCGGATTTCAGCGCCGCCGTCATGGCTGCGGTGCTGCCTTCAAGCAGGTTGAGTTTCAAGTCATAAGCCTTGACCGCTTTGGCGGCATCACTCATCAAGCCCGACCCGGGTTCAATCCCGACGATCTTGTTGCCGAACTTGTCAGCGTTTTCGTTGAGCTGCTCAATCGAGTCGATTGGCACGTACTTGGGCACCGCGATCGCCTGGTACAGCCCGTGAGAAACCGGCGAGATCTTTTCCAGGCGGTTCTTGTTACGGTTCCAGAAATCCTGGGCCACATAGTCGATCTGCGAGGCGAGGATTTGCACGTCACCCTTGCTCAGCGCCGCGTAGGCGATGCCCCATTCCGAAAACGAAGTCACCTTGACGGTGTAGCCGGCGTCTTCCAGTACTTTCTTGGTAATCCCGGTAATGGGCGTGAGGTCTTCCCAAGACAGGGTGCCCATGTTGATGACCTTTTCTTCGGCATGGGCCTGACACAGTCCTAAACCGACCATGGCGATTGCGCACAGTGCCTTGCGGATACGATTCATGTTGAACTCCTGCATAGTGGTGGCTGGGCGTTGAGCCCTGTTTTTGTTGAAATTCACCTGCGTGCATCCGTGGCCGGCCAGCGTCCGTCCAGGGAGGTACTGCAAAACTGTCTTACGAACGCGTTTCAGCCGCTGTTGAGATCGCGTGCGACGTCTTCAACCAGGCTTTGAGGGGCGATAAACAGCTGCATGTTGCAGCGCGAAAGCTCCCAATGTTCAAACACCAGATCGACTACCGCGCCTTCGTCATGTCGGCTGAACGCTTCAATGAAGCTGTCATGATGTTCGACGGCCAAGCATAGGTTGCGCTCCATGTCGCTATTGCGTGGGCGGAAGAAGGTATGGCCGATACGTGCGTGGTCGATCAGTAGGCGACCAAGACTGGGTTCGAGATAAGGGTTGCCCGACATCTCCCCCATGATCTCGTGGAAGCGGTTGTTCTCAACGACCATCGCCCGAGGGTCGCGAACTTGGCTCGCCGTGCGAAAGCGCTCCTGGGTGGCATGCAGGTCGCGCAGTTGAGCGGGCTTGTAGTTTTGAACAGCAAGTCGACCGATGGCGGCATAAACCATGGGCGCCACCAGGAAAAAGTTACGCAAGGTGTTGTGGTTCATCGGTGCCACTCGGGCGCCACGATGTTCCTGTATGTCCAGATAGCCTTCGCCCGCCAGGCGGCGAAACACCTCTCGGACAGGGGTGCGCGATAGCCCGTATCGTTCGCTTAGCCCCAGCTCGTCCAGCAGTTGGTCGGGACTGAGCTCCATGGTCAGAATCTGGCCTTTCAGATCCTCGTACAGCTCATTTTTGCCGCCTCTCATGGAACCCCCCACCGTTCACCACAACCCGGAGTGATCACTGTTTGATGCAGACTGGCACGGGACCTGACCCACGTCAACGCGATTGTATTCTTTGTGTATACCTAGATAATTTAGAAAGAATACCGCGAGCCCAGTGGTCATCAGCCTTTGCGGCGGGTGCGCTGGGCATCACTATGGTCGCGGGTTGGCATGATATTGTCGCGGACAGAAATGTGCGCTTCGAGTCATCTTGATCACGCTGTACCGATGGTCGAAAAACTAGTAGACACATTGTCTAACGACCCCTATATTCATTATACAAATTGTAGACACAACAACATGAAAACCAAGAAAGCCGCCATGAAAGCAACTGCTGAGGCTCATCCACTGATCGGTGAAGTACCGCTGGACCGCAAGGGCGTCCTCGCGGATGCCTTGCGCCGACGCATCCTCAGCATGGAGCTGGCACCTGGCGCAGTGGTGGATGAGCTGGCCTTGTGTGACGAGTTTGGCCTGTCTCGCCCGCCGGTTCGCGAGCTACTGAGACAGATTGCTGCTGAGGGCTACATCGAATTGGAGGCCAATCGAGCGCCTCGCGTGGCTGCGATGAACCACGATTCTTTGCATAGCTTTTTCTTGGCCGCGCCGTTGATCTACATAGCGACGACCCAGTTGGCGGCTACACATGCAACTGCGCGTGAGATTGAGGGGCTCAAGGCCATTCAGGCGATGTTCCGCCAGGCCATTGAACAGCGCGATGTGGAAAATCGTGTGCTCTACAACGATGCCTTCCATCTGGAGATCGGCCGGATGGCGCATAACGATTACTTGCTGCCCAGCCTGCGGCGCCTTCTGATCGACCACACACGGCTGGGCAAGATCTTCTACCGACACCCGACCACTGATGACATGCAGCGCGACCTAGAGCTCGCCTGCCAGCAGCACGATCAAATGATCGAGGCCATCGTGCGTCGGGATCCTGAAACTGCCGGACAACTGGTGCGCGAGCACTTCGAGTTGTCCCGTCGCCGCATGGCCGAATACGCGGCGCCCCAAGGGATGGAAGTGGCACTGGCCTTGTGAAGTAATGCTCACCGCGCGCCAATACCTGGCAGGAGGCCGGGTATGGCGATGCGTGATGAGGAACAGACGCTAACAACAATATCTGGTTCCTGAAATGACAAAGATCACCTCGTTGCCCGCTGACGACACTACGTGTGGTTGGTACCACCTGAGCAAAGGACGGCAGATCAAAGCTCCGCACCATGGGCACACCGCCGCACGTTGGGTTGTTGTCGGCGCCGGTTTTACCGGGTTAGCCGCTGCACGTCAGTTGGCGTTGAATTTTCCGGATGACCAGATCGTACTGCTGGAGGCCCAGGAAGTAGGGTTTGGTTCGTCGGGGCGCAATGCGGGTTTTGCCATCGACCTGCCGCATGACATCGGCGCCGACGACTACATCGGTGACATCGCCATCGCCAGAACTACGCTGAAGCTCAATCTCAGCGGACAGTCATTCCTGAAGGAGCTGGTGGAACGCTATCAGATCGATTGCCAGATGAAGCATTGCGGCAAGTACCAAGCTGCCGTAGAGCCACGCGGCATCGCCGTTCTGGATGCCTACCGGCGCGGTCTGGACAAGCTCGATCAGCCTTACGAGATGATTGACGCCGATCAGCTTCCAGAGCATATCGGCACCCACTTCTACCGCAAGGCCCTGTTCACTCCGGGTACTTCTCTTATTCAGCCCTCGGCGTTGGTAAAAGGGTTGGCAGATAATCTGCCGCCGAATGTCACACTGTATGAGCAGACGCCGATCACTGATATTGAATACGGCGCAAAGACCGTGCTCAAGCATGCCAATGGCTCGATCACGGCTGATAAGCTGGTGCTCACTACCAACGCTTTCGGTATGAGTTTCGGCTTCCTCAAAGGCCGCATGCTGCCGGTGTTCACTTATGCCAGCCTGACCCGTCCGATGAACGAAGAGGAGCAGGCGAGGCTAGGGGGCAAGCCATATTGGGGCGTCATTCCCGCTGATCCATTCGGCACCACTGTGCGTCGCACGCCAGACAACCGTTTGTTGATCCGTAACAGTTTCAGTTTCAACCCAGATGGCCGGGCCAACCGCAAATACCTCGAACGCTTCGTGGTTCGACATCGTGATGCCTTCGAACGTCGATTCCCGATGCTGCCAAACATGTCTTTCGAATATACCTGGGGCGGTGCGCTGGCAATGTCGCGAAACCACATGGGCTATTTTGGAGAGTTGGCGCCTAACGTTTATGGTGCCCTTTGCTGCAATGGCTTGGGTGTTACTCGCGGCACCGCTACGGGCAAACTTTTGGCTGACTGGCTGGCCGGTGAGAAGAACGAACTGATCGATTTTGTTCGCCAGGCACCTGGGCCGTGCGCGAACCCACCGGCGCCCTTGGTGTCGCTGGGTTTGAATCTCAATCTGAAATGGGGACAGTACCGCGCCGGGAAAGAAAGCTGAGTTAATCAAGACGCTATAACTTTTTGATATTTGCCGGGCAATAAGTTGCCTGGCCTGCGGTTTCTATTGCGTGCTGTTTAGGGTCGAAGCGCACTTCGACAAGACAGAGCTGAATAAGATTTTCAGCTTTGCGGACTCGTTCGCCCTAAAACAGGCTGCACTTTGGTCGTGGCAGGAGAAAACAATGACAAATTCCAATGTATCAATCGAAGACGTACCTATTACTCGTTTTCATCAGTTCCTGACGGTACGCTCTGGCGGCGGATCGTTCGTTGACGGCTATGTGCTTAGCATCGTTGGCGTGGCCATGGCGCAGATGTCCGCCGGGCTTGGCCTGTCCAACTTCTGGCAGGGCATGATCGCGGCCTCGGCATTGATCGGCATTTTTTTCGGTGGCTTCTTCGGCGGCTGGCTGACTGATCGCTTTGGTCGCAAACGCGTTTTCTTCGTCGGCCCGACCCTGTTCGTTCTCTCCTCAGTCGCGCAGTTCTGTGTGGAGTCGGCGCTTGCGCTGTTCTTGCTGCGTTTTGCCATTGGCATCGCGGTCGGCATTGAGTATCCGGTGGCCACTTCGCTGCTGGTCGAGTTCCTGCCCAAGAAGAATCGGGGGCCTCGCCTGGCCACCCTCACTGTGCTGTGGTTCGCAGGCGCAGCTGTGGCTTACATGGTTGGGGAAGCGATTCTTCATCACGGTGGCGATGATGCCTGGCGCATGGTCCTGGCCAGTGCAGCGGTAGTCGGTAGCGTGTTGTTCATGTTGCGCCTTGGTACGCCTGAGTCGCCACGCTGGCTTATCAGCAAAGGCCGCAGCGCCGAGGCCGAGCAGATTATCAAGCGTGTGTATGGCAATGATTTCTCTCTGCGTAACCTGCCGGAAGAGCCTAAAACGCGGAAACTGTCGTTCCTCAGCCTGCTGCACTCCGGCTATGGCAAACGCATGCTGTTCGTCACCATGTTCTGGACCTGCTCGGTTATTCCGGTGTTTGCCGTCTATGCCTTCGCCCCGAAGGTTCTGGGTGCGCTCAACCTCAAAGGTGAGTGGGCGTCGATCGGCTCTGTCGCCATCACCTGTCTGTTCGTGGTCGGCTGCATCATCGCCACGCGCCTGATCAATGGCCTTGGCCGGCGTACCACGCTGCTGCACAGCTTCCTGTGGTCTGGACTGGCGTTGCTGGGCCTGGGCGCATTCAGTAGCGGTTCGGAAATGCTGATTCTGGCCTTGTTCGGTGCCTACGCACTGTTTATCGGCGGGGCCCAGGTGCTGCAGCTTGTTTATCCCAACGAACTTTTCCCTACCGAAATCCGCGCTGGCGCGGTGGGTGTAGGCACTTCCATGTCGCGGGTCGGCGCTGCGGTCGGTACCTGGTTGGTCCCGATTGCCCTCGATACCTATGGAATCGGCGCAACCATGTATGCCGCCGCGGCAGTGACCTTCGTCGGCCTGGCGTTTTCCTTCGCGCTGGCACCCGAAACCCGATCAATGAACCTGCAACAGGCCGCCTCACTCGCCTGACCTGAAACACAGCCGTCGCGGCGCGTAGCGTCGCGGCGTTCACTACCAAATGTATCCCTGGAGAACCTACCGTGAAATTTGAAGGCATCTACACCCCGGCAATCACTCCACTGGCAGCAGACGGCTCGATCGACAAAGCGGCCTTCGCCGAAGTGCTCGAGTACTTGGTTGAATCGAAGATTCATGGCGTGATCATCGGCGGCTCGACGGGTGAGTACTATGCCCACACCACTCAAGAGCGCATCGAGTTGGCTGCCCAGGCCAAGGACGTGCTCAATGGTCGCTTGCCACTGATCGTTGGTACCGGTGGCATTCGCACCGAAGACGCTGTGGCTTTCGCCCAGCACGCCAAGGAAATCAAGGCCGATGCGCTGCTGGTCGGTACCCCGCCTTACGCGTTGCCGACACAGCAGGAAATCGCTCTTCACGTCAAAGCAGTCGACGCTGCCGCTGGCCTGCCAATCATGCTTTACAACTACCCCGGCCGCATGAGCGTGAGCATGGGTGAAGAGTTCTTCGACGCGGTGGCTGATGTGAAGAACATCGTCGCCATCAAGGAAAGCTCTGGTGATATGGCCCAGCTCCACCGCCTGGCCATCAAGCGCCCGAACATCCAGCTCTCGTGCGGCTGGGACGATCAGGCTCTAGAGTTCTTCGCCTGGGGTGCGAAGAGCTGGGTCTGCGCCGGCTCCAACTTCATCCCACGTGAGCACGTGGCCCTGTACGAAGCCTGCGTGATCGAGAAGGACTTCGACAAAGGCCGCAAGATCATGGCCGCCATGATGCCGCTGATGGACTTCCTCGAAGGTGGCAAGTTCGTACAGGCCATCAAGAACGGCGTTGCCCTGAACGGTCTGAAAACCGGTGGCGTACGCAAGCCGCTCTACGACCTGGACGAGGCCGAAAAGCAGGAACTCAAGCGTGTGGTCACCGAACTGAAAGCCTCCATCGCCCAGATCAAATAAGGAGACTGGAACATGGCTGAATTGCTGAGCAAGGCACAATACGCGGCCATCGCTGCCGACCTGCAACTGCGCACGAAGGCGTTCATCGACGGTGAGTTCCGCGATGCCATCTCCGGCCGCACGTTTGTCACCACCAACCCCGCCACCGGAAAGCAACTGGCTGAAGTCGCCGCCTGCGACGTCAACGATGTCAACGTCGCTGTAGCCGCGGCCAAACGCGTCTTCGAAGAAGGTACCTGGTCGAAGATGCAGCCGAACGACCGCAAGCACGTGCTGCAGAAGTTCGCCCAACTGCTGGAAGACAACGCCCATGAGCTGGCGGTGCTGGAAGCGCTGGACAGCGGCAAGCCTGTCAGCGAGTGCCAGACCGTCGACGTGCCGGAAACGATTCATACCATCCGCTGGCATGCCGAGCTGATCGATAAGATCTACGACGCCACTGCCCCGACCGGCAACGCTGCGGTGACCATGGTCGTGCGCGAAGCCATCGGCGTGGTCGGCCTGGTGCTGCCGTGGAACTTCCCGCTGCTGATGCTGGCCTGGAAGATCGCTCCGTCGCTGGCCGCCGGTTGCTCGATCGTGGTCAAACCGGCCAAGGAAACCACCCTCAGCGCCCTGCGCGTGGTCGAGTTGGCCCACGAGGCTGGCATTCCTGCAGGCGTGTTCAATCTGGTGCCTGGCGGTGGCCGTGAAGTGGGCGAAGCCATCGGCCGCCACATGGACATCCCGATGGTCAGCTTCACCGGTTCCACCGACACCGGTCGACTGTTCCTGAAATACGCCGCCGAGTCCAACCTGAAGCGCATCGTCCTGGAGCTGGGAGGCAAGAACCCAGCGGTGGTCATGAACGACTGCGAAGACCTCGACGAAGTGGCCCAGTACGTCACCGCCGGTGCGTTCTGGAACATGGGCGAAAACTGCTCGGCCTCGTCGCGCCTGATCGTCCACAAGGACGTGAAAGACGAACTGCTGGGCTTGATCGCCAAGCACCTGAAGGACTGGAAGCTTGGCGACCCGCTCGACCCGGACAATCGCCTGGGCGCCATGGTCAGCAAGTCGCACTTCGAGAAGGTGAAGTCGTACCTGGAATACGCGGCCGAGCAGAAACTCAGCATCGTTCAGGGCGGCGAAACCGAGGAAGGCGTGTTCGTGCAGCCGACCATCGTCGACAACGTTGGCCGCGACAACAAGCTGTTCGTCGAGGAAATCTTTGGCCCGGTGCTGAGCGTGACCAGCTTCGAGACCATCGATGAAGCGATCGAGCTGGCCAACGATACCGTCTACGGCCTGGCCGCTTCGGCCTACACCGGTAGCCTGCGCAATGCGCTGCGCCTGTCGCGTGAAATCCGTGCGGGCGTGGTCACGGTTAACTGTTTCGGCGAAGGGGATGTGACTACGCCCTTCGGTGGCTACAAGGAGTCTGGCTTTGGTGGGCGGGACAAGTCCATCTGGGCCCATGATCAGTACACGGAGCTGAAGACCATCTGGATCAACGCTTCGTGACTGGCGGGACGCAGGTGGTGCAATCACCTGCGTCCTGATCCCGCGCTGTTCTGACGGAGTTCGGTGCGGACCCGGCCACTGCCCCACCGGGCAGTGGCTTTTTTGCATCAGTGTCGAGCGACTGGGTGATCGGCATTTCATGCAAGAGAAAATCGGCCCCGTCAGGTCAAGCTGGGCTTCAAGTAATTCCTACGAATTTGTGAAGAGGGCATGTCAGATGGCTCACGTCGTTTCGCTGTTCCGCTATCCAGTAAAAGGCTTCGAAGGTGAAAAGCTGGACCGTGTCTCGTTGGAATACGGGAAAGGTTTTCCAGGAGACCGCGCTGTAGCCATTACGCGAAGTGGAACGGTGGCAGGCGCGGCCCCATATCAGCAGCTTACGACCAATTCAGCGCTTGTTCATTTTGTACCTGGCAAAAGTCTGGGAGCAGCGACGCTTCATGAACGGCAATCGGTAATTCGTGGAGATTTGCTGACAGATCCAGAACTTTTGGCCGAATTTTTTGGTGTGCAAGCACGCGTTGTTCATCAGAACGATTGTCTCGGCCATTGGGATTTTGATGACTCGGCACTGTCCATCATCAATGTCAGGACAGTACAGGCGCTGTCGAAGCTAGTGGGCGCAACGATCGATCCCATGCGTTTTCGAGGCAACATCTATATCGATGCAGAACCATTTTCAGAATTCGGATGGCTTGGCAAAGGTGTAGACTTTGGTCATTCCCGTCTTTCGATCATTCGGCCAATCAAGCGCTGCCGAGCGACGTCGGTACATCCGCAGACGGGCGAATTGGACATGAACATTCCCGCCCAACTGAACCGACACTTCGGTCACATGTATTGCGGTGTCTATGCACAGGTCGAGCAAGCAGGATCGCTTCAACCTGGCGACAGAATATCAGGCACGCAGGCGCATTACGGCGAAAGGCTGGCAATTGCAGCCAAGGTTCCAAGAGCACCTGCGTTGACTACCTGGCCGCGTCCTGCAGAAGTCGTTGAGATTGTTGAGGAAGCACCGGGCATTCGCTCAGTATGGCTACGAGATCCCCTAGCGGTGCTTGGCTCGCTGGACAGCTTTGTGGCCGGGCAGCATGTTGCAGTTCATCACTTGGCAGTAGATGGCACGTGGCGCCGCTACACCGTGTCGGGTATCAAGGGTGATCGGTTACGCATCACGGTGAAGCAGGGGAGTGGTGCCGGCTCCCAAGCTATTCATGCTTTAGAGACTGGACAGCGTCTACATCTGACAGGACCTTCCGGCTCAGACACGTTCAGCCTCGACGCTCCAGCTAATCTCTTTCTTACAGCGGGGATAGGCATAACCCCGACGATCACCAAGCTTGAAGCTCTGGCGCAGGCCAACTATCCGCATCCAGTGCACGTCGTGCATACAGTGAAGTGCAGCGACGAACTAGCGCTGTGGAATGAGGTGATTACGCTGGTGGGACAACTTAGCGAAGGTTCTAGCGCTTTGCATGTCACCCAAGCTTTGAATGGGGATGGGGGGGCGATCAAAGGCAGGCCGGATATCACCGCGTTGGTCACCGATGCTGTCGGGAGAGGTGCTGCAATCCATGTTTGCGGGCCTGAAGGCTTTCAGAGCCAGATAGAGAATAGCGTGATTCAGGCGGACGCTGCCGATCGGCTGTACATGGACAGCTTCGCAACCCCTGATAGTCCGGTGGAGATGCGCAAAATTCCTGACGGTGATTCATTTAAGGTCACCTTCGCCAGGTCAGGTGTCTCTGTAACATGGCAACCCACAGATGGGACCCTCCTGAGCTTCGCAGAAGCCAAAGGGCTGGTACTACCTGCCCACTGTCGCGCAGGCATATGCCAAACCTGTGAGTGCGCTGTGTTGGACGGAAAAATTATTCAGCTGATCGATTCTTGTAGAGCTAAAACTGGGTATGCGCTCATGTGCGCTTCCGTTCCTGGGAGTGATATAAGCATTGATTGTTGAGACCAAACGAATAACGCCACCGCAGAGGCGAAAAAACAATTGCCGTTCAGGCTAACTGTTTTTGATGAGATAACTGATAAATAAACGAAACAATTCAGCATTCCCCGCAATGCCTAAGCGTTGCCAGATATTGTGCCGGTGCACCTTCACCGTCCCTTCCGAAATCCCCAGCTCTCGGGAAATCGACTGGCTGCTATGCCCCTGCAGGATCAGCTTGGCCACATGCCGCTGGGTTTCGGTCAGCTGACCCTGGAGGATATCAACGAAGGCATCTTCCAGCTGGCTGCCCGATTCCTGCGGGTCGGCCAGGTCGTCGGCATGGGCCAGGCGCAGGTGCTGACTGAAAATGGCATCGATCACCGGCGTCAGTACTGCCAACCGCTGCGCTTCTTCAAACGCGAACGCGCCCTTGTCCAGGCCTCGCATCAGCGAATAAACCAAAGCGGTACGTGACCGTACCGGGACGATGAAGCCGATTTCCTCGATCAGGCTGCCGTGGTGCGTGGACACGCAGGGGTGGATGTCGTGGGAAATGGAAAAGCCCGAAGCGAAGAAACTGTCCGGGGCCAGTTCGCGCATCCGCCACAGGCCACCCGCGTGGTTGTTGGTACAGGCGACGTAAAACGGGTCGAGCAGATAGCCGCCGCGCAGGTAGGCTTTCAGCGTACGCTCGGCGACTCGCTGGTTGTAGCCGTCATGGATCAGTAGCGCGGGCTGGTTGAAACGAAACAGGTAGGCACAGCTCATGTCGAAATCGACCACGGCCTTGAGCGCGGTGTCGAGGGTCGAGCCCAGTGCGTCGCTGCCGATGCTGCGAATGACCGTACCCAGGCGGTTGGCGTTGTCGTTGTTCATTGCGGTGGCCCGTGCGGTGTGGGAAAAGGCGCAAATGCCGCCCGGCTGTGCAAGCCCGAACGGCATTGAACGATGCCTGGCCCACTCAGTGCAACGGTGCACAGGCGGGCAGCATGCCGGCCTCTTCTTCCTGACGGCCCAGTTCCAGTGCCTTAGGCACCGCCAGCCAGTAGGCCAGCAGCATGCCCAGCAGGCCACCGGCGAGCTTGCCGATGATCAGCGGCCCGATAAGCGTGGGCTGGAAGTTGGCCGAGTAGGCCAAGTGATCACCAAAGGTGAAGGCGGCGCACACGGCAAAGGCAATCACCAGCACCTTGTCTTTTGGCGGCATGTCGGCCACCAGGCGGAACATCGCCAGGATGTTGGCCGAGGCCGCGAGGATACCGGCCGCGCCCACCGGCGACAGGCCGAGTTTCGACGCTACCTTCTCGATCGGCTGCGACAGGAAACGCTTGATCAGATAAACCATCGGGAACGCACCGCACAGCATGATGCCCACGTAGCCGGCAATTTCCAGCGCCCGGAATTGGTCGTCCTTGTCGGCAATAATCGGGGCGAAGCCCCAGCCACCGAACAGCGAAGTGAACGCGCCGGTGAAGTACTCGACGATCGACGCCACCAGCACAAGCGTCACGGCGGCGTACATCAACTGCCCCAGCTTGAGGAACAGGCTGACCATGAGGTTGGGGAAGTAGCGCAGCGCCGCCGCCAGTGCCACGCAGAACAGGATCAGCGGCGACAAGTTGCGCAGCAGGGTGGGCAGGGTGAAGTGCAGCGCCTGGGTCGCAGCGCCCGCCGTGGCGATGTCCGGGCGCACGCCCAGGCCCATGGCCTGCATGCCCATGGCGATCAAAACGATGCTGATCGGGATGCTCAGCAGCCCGGCCATGATGCCCAGCGCCATGTACTTGTGGTCGGCCTTGTTGAGCATGGCCAGGCCCACCGGGATGACGAAGATCACCGTCGAACCGCACTGGAAGCCAGTGATAAGGCCGAGGATCCAGCCTTCGGGGCTGTGCGATAGCGCCTGGGCCAGCTGGTAGCCGCCCAAATCCGAGGCGATGAAGATCGGCCCGGCGATGCCGGCATCGGCGCCCGTGGCCAGGAACAGCGGGCCGATGAACTGGCTGATGAAACTGGAAATGAACGGGATGGCGGCCATGATCCCGGCCACCGGGATGAAGATCGGGCCGATGCTGTGCAGGCCGGCGGTGAACTCCTTGGCCAGCTCGGATTCCGCATTGACGATCGATGCGATCGCGCCGATCACGGCGCACACCATGATCACGTAGATGACGTAAGTGCCTATATTTTCCATCTGCTGCCTCTGTCTTGTTGGAATCGGCTTGGGGGCAGAATTGAAGGGTGCTGCTTATCGTTGTTGTTGGACGCTGACAGCGGGGGCCGGCGAGGTATCACATGGCGGTGTAGGCGTTGTCGACGAACAGGTGCGAGCCACTGACGAAGCTCGACTCATCGCTGGCCAGGAACAGCGCGGCATTAGCCACTTCAGCCGGGTCGCACAGGCGCCCCTGCATGGCCTTGATCGCCTCGTCGGAGGCGTCCACGCCATAACCGCGCAGCAGGTCGAGTTCGCGGCGGCCATGGGCGGTACCGATGAAACCAGGGCAAATGGCATTGCTGCGGATGTTCTGGTCGCGATATTCCACCGCGAGGGCGCGGGCGAACATGTGACAGGCGCCCTTGGTGGTGCAGTAGAGCACCTCCATCGGTGTGCCGACCACGGCGGAAATCGAGGAGGTGCAGATCACGCTACCACCGCCGGCGGCGAGCATGCCAGGCAACACCGCCTTGGTGACCAGAAACATGCTTTTCACGTTGACGCTCATCAGCCGGTCCCATTCCGCTTCGCTGGTTTCGAGGAACGGGCCGGCAGCGATGATCCCGGCATGGTTCATCAGCACGGTTATCGGGCCGAAGTGCGTCTGGGCCTGGGTTACGGCGCGGTGCACCTGGTCGGCCTGCGACACATCTGCGGCGACGAACAGCGCCTGGCCGCCGTCCGCGTTGATGCGCGCCGCCACGGCTTCGCCCTGGCTGGTCGGCAAGTCGAGGATCACCACCCTGGCGCCCTCGGCGGCGAACAGTTCCGACGCGGCCAGGCCACAACCGCCTGCGCCGCCGGTAATCAGTGCCACTTTCCCTTTCAAACGATCCATGGTTATTTTCCTCGGTTGTTATGGTTGTTGTCTCCAAAACTAGAGCCGAGGTCGAGTGCGGTAAATATACCTAAGGGTATAGCCAAGCTTGGCTTTCGCCTCTTGGGGGCAGGGCATGGCTCAGTAGATCCACGATGAAATGGCTGGTGGCAGCCTCACCATGCAGGTGTACAGCGGAATCCTATGCATGTCAGCGCAATCCCTGCGCCCGCGTCCAACGCCGTCAGCGCGATCTTCCGTCGCTATACATAGCTCTCTTGAAACCATTGAAAGCTGATGGGAGGTACTACCGGGCTTGTATCAACTGGATTTATCACCTTTAGCCCATTCGCCACCAAGGGTTTTGTACAACGTCACCCGGTTGGTCTGCTCTGTCAGGTTCAAGTTAATCAGCGACTGCTGCGCCGAATACACGGAGCGCTGGGCGTCGAGCACGTCCAGAAAGCTCTCCGAGCCTTGTTTGTACAGGGCCAATGAGAGCTGATAAGCGGTGTCGGTAGCATCGGTCAGGCTGCGCTGGGCATCGAGGCGCTCATTGATATGAGCACGTACTGACAGCGCATCCGCCACTTCGCTGAACGCGGTCTGGATCGTCTTCTCGTAAGTCGCCAGTTCGATTTCGCTGTTGACTTTGGCTGCAGTTAGGCTGGCTCGATTGCTCCCCGCGTTGAAGATCGGCAGGTTGATCGAGGGGGCGAAGCTCCATGCGCCGCTGCCGCCTTTGAACAACCCGGACAGCTCGCTGCTGGCGCTGCCGCCGCTGGCGGTAAGGGTAATACTCGGGAAAAACGCAGCCCGGGCCGCGCCGATATCAGCGTTGGCCGCCTTCAGGGAATGTTCAGCGGCCAATACGTCCGGGCGACGCTGCAGCAGGCTCGAGGGCAGGCCCTGCGGCACGCCCACCAGCAGTGTGCTATCGAATGGCTGGTCGCTTGGCAGCAGCGCGTCGCTCAGGCGTTGGCCCACCAGCAGTTCGAGCGCGTTTCGGTCCTGCTCGACCTGGCTGGCATAATTGGCCGCATCGGCCCGAGCGGACTCGACTGTACTGCGCGCTTGCGCCAGGCTCACCCCGGACTCGCCGCCCAGCCCATGGCTCTGCTGCACCAGCGTGTAGGTTTTCTGCTGGCTGGCATAGGTGTCATTGGCCAGCTTCAGCAGTTGCTGGTCGGCGGCCAGGGTCATCCAGGCCGTCGCGACTTCGGCTACCAGACTGAGTTGCGTGCTGCGGCGCGTTTGCTCCAGCGAAAGGTACTGCTCCAGCGCAGCGTCCTTGAGGTTGCCCAGGCGGCCAAACAGGTCCAGCTCATAGCTGCTGACGCCGAGGCCGACGCTGTACTGGCTGCTGACCGCCGAGCTGCCGTTGGTCACGCTGCGCTGGCGAGTACCATCGGCCGTTGCCGAAACTGCCGGAAACAGCTCGGCGCGCTGGATGCGGTACTGCGCCCGCTGGTATTCGACATTCAATGCAGCCACGCGCAGGTCGCGGTTGTTGGTCAACGCCAGCGCCACGGTGTCGCGGAGGCGGGCATCGGTGAACAGCGATTTCCAGCTGATATCGGCGCTTGCGGTGGTTGCGCCGGTGGCGGTTGGCCACTGCTCGGCTACCGGTGCTGCCGGGCGCTGGTAGTCAGGAGCTAGGTTGACGCAGCCAGTGAGGGCCAGCGCCAGCAAAAAAGGGGACAGACGCATCAGGCTTCTCCTGCAACAGTATCGACAGTGCTGGCGCGTCGGCCGGCCAAGCGCTGTACCAGTACATAGAACAACGGGATGAAGAACAGGCCGAGCACGGTAGCGGCGAGCATGCCACCCAGCACGCCGGTACCGATCGCCTGTCGTCCACCGGCCCCGGCTCCGCTACTCAGGGCCAGCGGCAGCACACCCAGGATGAACGCAAGCGAAGTCATCAGTACCGGCCTAAGGCGGATGCGCACCGCTTCCAGGGTGGCAGTGATGAGGTCCTGGCCACGCTCGTATCCTTCTTTGGCGAACTCGACGATCAGAATGGCGTTTTTCGCCGCCAAGTTGGCGCAGATCTTCTCGGCGGCATCGACGATGGCACGTTGGTCAGCGGTCAGTTGATAGTCCATGGTCGCTCTCCTTACGCCTGCCCGGCAGGGCGCAGCATCATCAGCCCGGTGCGCACCGCGGTGCAGACCACTTCGTCACGTTGGTTCTTGGCTACGTGCTTGAACGTGACGATGCCTGAGTCATTGCGGCTCTTGGACAGTCGCGTCTCCACGATCTCGGTCTGCACCCGGATGGTGTCACCGTGGAAGGTCGGTTTGGGGAACGCGATCTCGCCGAAACCGAGGTTGCCCAGGGTGGTGCCCAAGGTGGTTTCATAAACGGTGATACCGGCCACCAGCGCCAGCAGGAACATGCTGTTGACCAGGCGCTGGCCGTAGAAGGTGTTGGCGCTGTATTCGGCATCGATGTGCAGCGGCGCGCAGTTGTAGGTCATCGCCGAGAACAGGATGTTGTCGGTCTCGGTCACGGTGCGGCGAATGGCGTGCTCGATCACCATCCCCGGTTTGAATTCTTCGAAGTACAGTCCGGCCATTTTGCAGATCTCCTCAGTGGTTGAAGGCGCGAGCCAGTTCGATGACTTCGCGGGCGGTCTTGGCGTGGGCGATGTCGATGTGCTCGCCGTCATAGATGCACGAGGCGCGGCCTTCGGCCTGGGCGGTCTCCAGGGCGTCGATCATGCCCTGATAGAAGGCCACCTCTTCCTCGGTGGGGCTGTAGGTACGGTTGACGATGTCGATGTTGGAAGGGTGAAGCACCAGTTCGCCGCTCATGCCCAGTTGGCGGTCGTTGGCCGAGGACACCTTGAGCCCTTCGAGGTCGTGGACCTGCTGCCACACGCCGCCGATCGGCAGCTTGCCGGCGGCCCGTGCGGCCATGACGATGCGCGACTTGAGGTACTGGGTTTCGCGACCTTCGAGTGACCACACGGTTTTCAGCGCACGGGCCACATCGGCATTTTTGGCGGTGGCACCGACGATGGCGGGGACCCGCTCGTGCTGGGCGATCTCGTACGCCAACTGCAGGGACCGGGCGGTCTCGAGCAGTGGAATGACCCGGGTGTGGCCGACAGGCACGCCCGCGCGGTATTCGGCTTCGGCGAGCATGGAGGAGACGGTGTGGATGTCTTCCGGCCCGCAGGGCTTGGAGATGACGATGCCTTCGATCAGAGGGCTGACAACGGCGAGGATGTCGTCGAAGTCATACAGGTGGGCGCTGCGGTTGATACGCACCCAGATGCGTTGCTTCTGCTCGGCCAGCCAGGCGAGTTTGGCCTTGACGATGCCGCGGGCCTCGACCTTGAGGTCTGCGGGTACGCTGTCCTCCAGATCGAGGATCAAGGCATCGGCCTTGGCGCCTGCAGCCTTTTCAATCATGTTCGGCTTGTTGCCGGGCACGAACATCATCGAGCGGATCGGTTTGAGGGGAGTGGAAGCCATCGTGCGTTTACTCCTTCTTGTTTTCCTGGTTGACCTAACGATGGTTAGATTCAATGGCAACTGATGCCTGGGTCGAGCATGTATCGGGGGGCAGGAAGGCGCCAAGCGAGGTGGCTGAACATTTCCGTACTTTGGAATTGCAGGGTGCTAATGATTGAAACCGGTAGGGCGCCCCAACCAAAGAACGGAACAACCGCCCGAAGCGCCTTGCCAGTCGCCTGTAGGCGGGGCACTCTGCCTAACACGCGTAAGGTGCCATTTGACAGGTGTAAGAGGAGGTGTGCATGGCGGACCCTGAATTCATCGCGCAACGTAGCCGGCTGCCAGGCACTCCGCAGCCTATGCGTTCTTGGCGCGGAGCCGATGGTGTGACCCTGGCGGGTGACTGCTGGGGAGACCCTGAAGGGCCGCTGGTCATCCTCCTGCACGGCGGCGGGCAAACTCGCCACGCCTGGGGTGCCACCGGGGCCTTGTTGGCAAGTGCGGGTTGCCACGCAGTCGCCCTTGATGCGCGAGGCCATGGTGACTCGCAGTGGAGCGCCACTGGTGACTACAGCACCGACGCCATGGTGCAGGATCTCAAAGCGGTGATCGCCAGTTTTGGGGACAGGCCCGCTGTGTTGATCGGCGCCTCCATGGGCGGCATCACCAGCCTGGTAGGTATTGGCGAAGGAGAGATCAACGCCAGCGCGCTGATTCTCGTGGATGTCGTGCCACGTTGTGAGGCGTCGGGCGTCACTCGGATCAAAGCCTTCATGCAGCAACGTCCTGAAGGGTTCGAGACGCTCGACGAGGTGGCCGAGGCCATTGCGCGTTACCAGCCGCAGCGGCGCAAACCTGCCAGCCGACAAGGCTTGGTGAAGAACCTGCGTACTGCACCTAACGGGCGCCTGTACTGGCACTGGGACCCTCGCTACCTGGAGGCGACCCATGACCTGGAATCGCGCTATCAGCGCTTGTCGAATTGCGCGAGACGTCTGCGCCTGCCAACGCTGCTGGTACGTGGCGCCCAGTCTGACGTTGTCTCCGAAGCCGGGGTGCAGGACTTTCTGGCCCTGTGTCCGCACGCCGAACACCTGGACGTCGCCCAGGCGCAGCACATGGTGGCGGGCGACCGCAATGACGTATTTGGCAAGGCCGCCTGGGATTTCCTCTGTCGACACTTGCCGATCACTGTGACCGGGGCCTGAAGCCCGTTTCACTTTTACTGCCCCTAGATGAGGCCAGCCATGAACGAAACGACTGAAAAGACGCCCGATGCCGAATTGCTCAAGCGCTTGCTTGCCGGCCGCTCCACCTGTCGCGCCTATCGCCCGGACAATGTGCCACTGGCGGTAATCGAGGACATTGTCGATATCGCCCGACGCACGCCTTCCTGGTGCAACACCCAGCCATGGCAGGTGTTGATTACCTCGGGGCAGCGTACTGAAGCCTTCCGTGAAGCCCTCCTGGCACGAGCCCAAACGCACACCGAGACAAATTCGGACATCCCTTTCCCGGAAGCCTACCGGGATGTCTATGCGGAGCGGCGACGCGAAGCCGGCTTCAAACTGTATGAGGCCTTGGGTATCACCCGTGGTGACAAGGAGCGCTACGCCCAGCAAAGCCTGGAAAACTTCCGTTTGTTCGGCGCACCGCACGTGGCCATCCTGACCACGCGGGCCGACTTGGGCCCCTACGCGGCGGTGGATTGTGGTGGCTTCATCAGCGCCTTCCTGCTTGCAGCCCAGGCCCATGGAGTGGCCACCGCGCCACAAGCGGCATTGGCTCGGCATGCCCGGTTCATTCGTGACTACTTCGGGATAGCCGAAGATCGTCACATGGTCTGCGGCATCTCTTTCGGCTACGCCGATAGCGAGCACCCCGTGAACAGCTTCCGCACCAGCCGCGCTGCACTGAGCGAGGTGCTGCGGATTGTCTGAGTGGTAACGGACGGGCATGATCGTCAACTGGCCAGTGGAATAAAAACCTGATTCGGCGCTTCACTCGCCAGCTGTACGCCCAGTTGCTCAAGCTCCAAACGCAGCGCCTCGCCATGGATGCGCACATGCCATTGGGTAGCTGGCGCCTGCGATCTGCTCTGATGGGCTATCGCCAGGCGCAGCTGTTCGTTGGTTGGAAAGAACACCGTGAATCCATTGCCTTTCCAGGCCGTGGTGGTGAAACCTAGGTGGCGGCAGATGTTGACCTTGTCCAGCGCATCTTCCCGGTCGGCCTTCCGCGAGGCGTCGATCAACTGGCGCAAGGCGGGTGGTGGTAGCCCATCCGAAGCGATCAAGGGCTCCCCATCCATCTGTGACCATGCCGCTGTCGGGCACTCCTTGGTTGCCGGGTTCAGTACGATGAACGGATTGACCTCCATCGGATAGATCCGGCATACCAGTGGTCGCTCGGTGTAGATCCCGCATCGGGTATCGGCGAGTTGGTTGGGGCAGCCCTGTAGATTGCCCGCCGCGAACACCGCAATGACCTGAATGTCCGCCGAACCGGAGCGCGCCGCCGCTGAGCGAGCGTGGTTATGCCGGTACTCTGGAGATTGCTCGTTGGCACCCAGGGTGGAAAATGCCTCCAGGAGCACGACCACATCATCGCCACGGGCCAGCCAGGCTTCGGTTTCCGCGAGGGTCAGGGGTACGAAGCGTCCCTTGCAGCAAGCGCCGCAGCCGGCAATGCAGTCGAAATGGACAGGGGAGTTCATGGCGCGTTTTCCGAGGCAGTTGGACAACTGCATGCTACGAAGCCGGCCATGGCTTTCCTTGCCCGATTCCACGAGCTTCTTGCACAAATGAAACGAGTGCGATTGTGGGCAGCAGGATCAGGCATGCAGCTCGTTGAATTGGGCAAACCCGTTTGAGTGACCGTTTTTATACTGCCTGCTCAACCACTGCGCCCGCACGAGGTCTGCAACTTGAAACGCCCTTCACTGATGCGCACACCGATTCTCGAATACGGCGACTCTCCCCAATCTCGCGAGGGGCGCTTTCACAATCTGTCACCGCGCCCTGCAGACATGCCTGAACCCGACGCCAGGACGATCTGGAACGCGCTGTTCAACAAGCCAACGTTCACGGTGCCGCGTGCGCCGGTGCCGGTGCTGCAGTTGACCCGTGCACAGCTCGATGCTGCGCCGCACGCCAGCTTGTTCCGCCTGGGGCATTCCACGGTCCTGTTCAAGCTGGGCGAGGGCTGGTGGCTGACGGACCCGGTGTTTTCCAAGCGTGCCTCGCCATTCACGTTTGCGGGCCCGAAGCGGTTCCATGCACCTCCTTTGTCCTTGGATGAGCTGCCCCCTATTCAGGGGGTCATTCTCTCCCACGACCATTACGATCACCTGGACCGGGCAACGATCAAGGCACTGGCGCCTAAGGTTGAACGCTTTCTCACGCCGCTGGGTGTTGGCGACCGGCTGCTGGCCTGGGGTGTGCCGGCAGCCAAGATTCATCAGTTCGACTGGTGGCAAGGCATCGAGGTGGGTGGCTTGCGCCTGACGGCGACACCTGCTCAGCACTTCTCCGGCAGGGGGCTGCGAGATGGCAACCGCACGCTGTGGTGCTCGTGGGTGATCCAGGCAGCGGAGTTGCAGATGTTCTTCAGTGGTGACACTGGCTATTTCGATGGCTTTGCCGAAATAGGGCGGCGTTTCGGGCCGTTCGATGTGACGCTGATGGAAACGGGCGCCTACGATGAGCATTGGCCCTATGTGCACATGCATCCTCGGCAGACCGTACAGGCCCACCTGGACCTCGGTGGAGGCTGGTTGCTCCCGATCCACAACGGCACGTTCGACCTTGCGCTGCATGCCTGGTACGAACCCTTTGAGCAAGTGCTGGAGTGGGCAGGGCAGCAAGGCGTTCCTGTGGCTACCCCCAGAATGGGTGAGCGGGTCGACCTGCGCTCGCCGCGTGCGGTTGAGCGCTGGTGGCGCGAAGTGGTGAAAAAAGAGGAGCAGCCCAAGGGACGCGGATGCCGAATGCGCTGGGCGAACCAATGAGGCTGCTGACCAGGCGAGGGCCCTGCGGGCGCGGCGAACCTGCCCCCGCAGAGGCCTAGGCACGTGCTTAGGGGACCAACGGGTCGATCAGCACAGGCACCACATTATCGAAACGCTCGAGTTGCAGTATGTCGTGAATCATCCCATCCACCACCGCATCGGCCAATGGCAGCACAGAGTAGGGGACGCACAAGCGGAACTTGTCGATGAAGTCTTGCTCGCTGAAGGGGTTGAGTGGATGGCCCTTCACATAGGTATAGGCATTTTCCAGCACTCTCCCGTCACGCAGGACAGTGGTCAAGCGGGCCCCCCAATCGGAAACGCTCGGGTCCTCCACAGCTGAAATTCGGGTCATCAGGTCACGCACCTGCGGCCGTTCGCGCGCCTCGGCCGTGTAGGTCTCGACAAATACCTTGTCGTCAAACGCCGCACTGGCTACGGCATAGGGCAGGCTGAACTGGCACTCGGGGACGGTACGGGGGTGCCATTTCTTTTCCACCGGCTCGCATACAGCGCGCCAACCAGGCGTAGACACTGCAATCTCGATGCGCTCGATATCCTCGGCGGCGAAATCCTGGGTATGCATCTGGTCGCGAATGCCATCGATGGATGAGTGCGAGAAGTAACAGGCGCTGTAGCCCTTGGTGATGATCTGTTCGAGCATCCACTGTTCGCCAAGCCCCTCGGTCAGCCATTGTGGCTCCGTTTCCCAGCGTGCAGTCGCGAGGAAGCCCTTGGGGCCTCCCAGCACTTCCTGGCGTGGGCCAGTGATCCCGCGTTGGGCCAGTTGGCATGCCGTGATGGCCGCTTGGCAGACCAGCCCATGGTGCACACGAACCATCAAGGTTGCCGGCGCGTAGATGCCCATGGTGTGCGGCTGGGTCATGGTCCGGCCGATGCCTTGGGCATGCTCCAGTTGCTCCTGGCTCAGGCCGATCAGGCGGCCCACGGCGGCAACCGCACCGAAGATGTAGTGGCCGCCGCAATCCTGTGCCTTGATCGCGCGATTGATGACTTTGTAGGCGCTGCCAATGCGTACCAGGATCTCCTGGCCGACGGCCATCGCGACGAGAAATTCCTTGCCGCTCACCGGGCCGGTCAGGCCCGTGGCTGCCAGCAGGCTGGTCACAACGTATTCACTGATGTGACCGGCTTCTTCATGCAGGTCACCACAGTCCATGGCCCTGGGCATAGGCCCCAGCGCCAATGCAGCTTCGGCTGCGGGAACCCGGCCGCCATAGAAAGGCAGTGCCGTCTGCGGCGCACCGCCTTTTTCCTTGACCAGATCGACGATCGCCGGAATTCCCTCCATCCCGGAGCCGCCAATAGTGACCGCCATGGCGTCCAGCAGAGTGTGCCGGGTATGGCGCAATACCGTTTCCGGCAGGTCGTCGTAGGTCATTTCCAGGGCCATCCGGCACAGGGTCGCCATCGGGTCTTCGCCGTGCTGCGGGGGGAAATTTCGCATGTGTAGTCCTTCTTGTTATCGCCACGGTTGATTGTGCATTGAAGGACGCGTTCACCCTGTCGGCAATCAGCACTTCCCGGCTGTTCCAGCCTGCGGAACGCGCTGCGACTGGCTGAATTCCACTGCTCGGAACGATCGCCTGCAAGCCGTTGACCCTGGTCGGAGTGCAACTGAGCATGGACTGGCAATAACAACGACAACAGCAAGGAAGTCCACATGCCTGTAAGCCTGACTGCCAAGCGCGATGCGCTTGGCGTTCGCCCCGGCCAACTCTTCATCAACGGCCAATGGTGTACCTGGGATGCTCAACGCTTCGAGCAGATTCATCCTGCCAGCAACGAAGTCATGACCCATTTCGCCGATGCGGGCCGTGCAGGCGTCGACCTGGCGGTAAAGGCAGCGCGCCAGGCGTTCGATGAAGGGCCCTGGCCACGCATGGCCGCGCAGGATCGGCGCCGCGTGCTGCGCCCGATCATGGACCGCATCCTGGCTGCGCAAGAGGAGTTGGCGGCGCTGCAGTGCCTGGACAATGGGATGCCGTTGAACTTCAGCCGTCAGTCGCGGGTGTCCCCCAGGGCGGCAGCAGACATCTTCGACCACTTCATTGGCTGGATCGACAAGATCAACGGCGAAACCTACCCGCAGTTTTCCGGTGCCTCGAACCTGCACTACATGTCGTTCCGCGAGCCCGTGGGCGTGGTGGCAGCGATCCTGCCATGGAACGGGCCGATCATGTCTTTCGCCATGAAAGTCGCTCCCGCGCTGGCCTGTGGCTGCACCGTGGTGGTGAAACCTTCAGAGCTCGCCGGCATAGCGGTTCATCGTCTGGCCGAGATCATCGCTGAAAGCGACCTGCCCCCCGGGGTGTTCAACCTGGTGACCGGCGGTGTCGAAGCCGGCGCGGCCTTGTCGAGCCATCCCGGGGTGGACAAGGTGACGTTCACCGGTAGCCCTGAAGTAGGCGAAAAGATTCTCCAGGCCAGCGGTGCCAACATGAAGCGCCTATCGCTGGAGCTAGGGGGCAAGAGTGCCGGGTTGGTATTTCCTGATTGCCGCGATGTGCCCGGGGCGGCGCGCAGCCTGATGGGGTTGTGCTCGACGTTTCTCTCCGGGCAGGTGTGCACCACGCCGTCCCGGGCGGTGGTGCATCGCTCGATCCTCGACGAGTTCATCCATCACGCCGGTGAGCAGCTGACGCAGGTGCGTTTCGGCGACCCTTTCGACCCGGCGACTACCTCGGCTCCGATCATTTCCAGACACCAGGTGGCACGTATCCTCGACCTGGTCCGCAGTGGCCAGGAAGAAGGTGCCCAACTGCTGGCCGGCGGCAGTTGCCCAGGCGGTGATTTGGCGAACGGTAACTGGATCAATCCGGCATTGATGGTGAACGTGCGCAACGACATGCGTATCGCTCAGGAAGAGATTTTCGGGCCGGTACTGTGCGTTATCCCGTTCGAAACAGAGGAGGAAGCTGTGCGGATTGCCAACGACAGCGCCTTCGGCCTGGCAGGTGCCTTGTACACCAGCGATATCTCTCGGGCCTTCCGCGTCGCTCGTGCTGTACGTACCGGTTCGCTGGGGGTCAACGGCTTCGCCAGCGTACCGAATGCGCCATTCGGCGGGGTCAAGCGCTCCGGTGTTGGGCGCGAGGGCGGCTGGGCTGCAATTGAAGCCTTCACCGAACTCAAGACCGTCAACTTCAACCTCGATTTGTAAACGCCGGCACTTCATCCGGCCTGCACTTGCACAAGCAGCAACGGCCGTTCTGGCCACCACACAACAAGAACAAGAGGAGTGGATGTCATGCAACGCATCGAGCTACATGATTTAACCGAAGAAGCCCGCCTGACCGGGTTGCATTGGATTGTGCTGGCTTGGTGTTTCGGCCTGCTGATCATCGATGGGTATGACCTGGCGATCGTCGGAGCGGCACTGCCGGCTATCATGCAGGCCATGGGCAGCGAGGCAACCAGTGCGGGGTTCATGGCCAGTTCCGGGCTAGTGGGCATGGTGTTAGGGGCAATCCTGTTCGGTACCCTGGCCGATCGGATTGGCCGCCGCTGGGCTATATCGCTGTGTGTGTTTCTGTTCAGCGCATTCACGGCGGCAGCGGGTTTCGCCCACGAACCATTGAGCTTCAGTGCGCTGCGATTCGTTGCGGGTATCGGCATGGGCGGTGCAGTGCCGAATGTGGTGTCCTTGATGTCGGAATACGCCCCGCGCAAGGTGCGTAATGTGCTCATGACCTTGATGTGCTGTGGTTATGCGCTAGGCAGCATGTTGGCAGCGTTGCTGGGCAAACAGCTGTTGCTAAGCCATGGCTGGCAGTCGGTGTTCTTTGTGGCGGCAACGCCGCTGCTGTTGATCCCGTTCATCCTCAGGTATATGCCGGAATCACTGGCATTTGTCTTGCGCAAGCAAGGTAGCCAAGCGTTGCTCGCGTCGGTACAGCGTCTGCGACCCGACCTGCAACTGTCGGCCGACTGTGAGTTCGTGCTGCCAGAAGTGGATCAACGCTCCGGTGACAGCGTTGGACGATTGTTCAGCGAAGGCCGTGCCTTCAGCACACTGATGTTCTGGGTGGCCGGTATCGCCGGGCTGTTTGTGCTTTATGCGTTGAGCTCCTGGCTGGTGAAACTCATGAGCCTTGCTGGACATGACCTGGGCTCGGCGTTGAATTACTTGATTGCATTCAACACAGGTGGCCTGCTGGGTGCCGTGGCCGGTGGCTGGGTTGGCGATCGCCTAGGGCTCAAATGGGTAAGCTTCGTGCTGTTCATTGTCGGGGCGGTTGCACTGATGCTGCTGGCCCGAGGCGTCCAACCACTGCCTTTGGTGGTGATGTTGGTAGGTGCCTCGACCATGGGCACACAACTGCTGGTGTACATCTATACCGCGCAGTTTTATCCGGCGTCGATTCGCTCCACGGGCCTGGGATTCGCCACAGGGCTAGGGCGCATCGGCGCAGTATCAGCGCCTATCGTGATCGGTTTGCTGGTCTCCTTGCAATTGCCTTTGATGGGCAACTTCCTGGTCATTGCCTGTGTCTCGCTGGTCGGGGCGATCGCCATCGCACTGGTCGATGAACGCGCCTCGGCCTATCACCGCAACAGCCACCGAATGGCGCCTGAGGCGCAACGGGTGGAGTAACTGCCTTAGGCAAACTTTCATGCTGCGCTCCGTTGTAACCGCCCGGCCATACCGTCTTCGGCCGTGGCGGTTTTTTCCTTTTTACGCCCCTCTCTACACACGTTGCATCACTGTACGGAACGATGCGGCTTGCTTGATTGACGCTGTTGCGGCGCCGCCCGCATCCTCATTTCACGCGGTAAGGCGATGCCTGCCGCGAGCGTAGCTCGGCCTAATAAAAACAAATAAGGACAAGAGTCATGCGAGTCAACTACCACACCCGTAAACCGGGGCGGTTACGTCGCCTGCTACAGGCCAGTCTGTTGGTGTCGGCAATTGCCGGGGCTGCGTTACCCGCTTTCGCGCAAACACCCCTGACGCTGAAATTCGCCCACCGTTTCTCCAGCAAGCATTACTTGTGGACCGATGCGGGTGCTGTGTTCACCGAGCAGGTGAAGCGAGCTTCTAACGGACGAATTGCGTTCGAACTCTACCCCGCGGGCCAACTGGGCAAGGACTACTTCAACCTGCTGCGCTCAGGCCTTGCGGATATCGCGATCTTCATACCGTCCTATGAGTCCGACAAGCTACCGATGTCGTCGGTGGCCGAACTGCCGGGCATGTACGCCGACGCCTGCGAAGGGGCTCGGCGCTACTGGAAGCTGGCCCGCACTGGCGGCGTGCTGGGGGATAGCGAATTCGCCCGTCAGGGCCTGCATGTGCTGTTCGTCGCCGCCATGCCACCGTACACCCTGATGACCACCCGCAAGCCGATCACCAGCCTGGATCAGGTGAAGGGTTTGAAGTTGCGAAGCACTGGCGCATCGATGATCAAGGCAGCCCAGGCCTTGGGCGGCGTGCCGGTACAGATCCCGTCATCGGAAACCTACGAGGCGTTGTCCCGGGGTACCGTCGACGGTGCGATCTTCCTGCATTACGGCCTGCCTCCCTACAACCTCGAGGATCTCACCCGCTATGCCGTGGACGGCGTCAACCTTGGAGGAGGGGTCATCGCCTTTGCCATCAGCCAGCAGGCCTGGGCGAAGTTGCCGGCGGATATCCAGGGCGTCATGACCCAGGCCGCGCAAGCGACCCAGGAAACCTTCTGCCAAGGCCTGGACGAGGATGACCGGAAAATTCGCGACGACATGGTGAAGCACCATGGGCATCAGGTTACTCAGCTAACGCCTGCGCAGATCAACCTCTGGAACAGCAAGCTGACACAGGTCATCGATGCCTGGCTCAACGACATGCAGGCGGTTGGCCAGGACGGTCAGGGTGTGCTCAAGGCCTACCAGGCCACGAATGGGCAGGAGATCTGAGCGATGGCAACCACCGAACCCCAAGGTGTCCCCATGAATACAACGCTCAAATTCCTGGAAAAGTCAGGCTCGGCAATCGCCGGGTTTTGCCTGATCGCGATCATGTTTCTGGTAGGCGCGGACGCCGCAGCTCGTTATGTCCTCGGTGCGCCGATCCCCTGGGTCACCGAGTCGGTCGGTTACTACCTGATGGTGGCCGTGTCTTACCTGGCTGCGGCCGATACGTTCCGACGCGGCGACCACATCCGCCTGGAGTTGGTTACCGAGCGCATGGGCCCGCGCCTGCGTGCCTGGGTCGACATAGTGCTGTCGCTGCTGAGCGCGATGGTGTTTGCCGTACTCACCTACAGCGCTGGTAGCAGCCTGCTGGAGGCGTTGCATGACCAGGAGTACGTGCATGGCTCGCAGGCTTGGCCGGTGTGGCTTTCGTATCTGCCCATCGTGCTCGGGTCGGCCTTGCTCGCCGTTCGCCTCGTCCATCACTGCGTGATGGTGCTGAGCCAGGGCAAGGACCCGGCTATCGAATTGCAGGAGGAGTTCTGACCATGCTTGCCGCAACCTTCTTCGTCGCTTTGCTGGTACTGATAGCCTTGGGGGCGCCCATCGCCTTCTCCATGGCAATCGTGGGTGCCGCTGGTTTGTTGGTGGTGGGTGGGGCTGACGCGACGGCCCTGATGCTCGGCTCGGTGGCCCGTGAGTCGGCCATCGTCTATGAATTCATCACCATCCCGATGTTCCTGCTGATGGCCGAGTTCGTGCTCAAATCCGGTGTCACCGATGACCTGTTTCGCGCCGGTGCGGCCTGGTTCGGCCGGTTTCCGGGAGGTCTTGGCATTGCCACGGCGTTCTCGGGTGCCGGCTTCGGGGCAATCTGTGGGTCGTCCACGGCCTCTGCAGCGACGCTGTCGTCCACTTCGCTCATGGCGATGCTCAAGCACGGATATGAGCCGCGTATGGCGGGTGGCTGTGTGGCAGTGTCCGGCACCTTGGCCATGCTGATTCCGCCGAGCATCATCATGATGGTGTATGGGCTGATCGCCAATGTGAACATCGCTCGCCTGCTCATGGCGGGGGTGGTACCAGGCCTGCTGGTGACGCTGACTATCGTGGCCACCGTATATACCCTTGTGAAGCACGACCCGTCCCGTGCACCGTTGTCAGAGCCGGTGCCACTGCGTGAGAGGCTGGCCTTGCTCAAGTCAGTGCTGCCCGTGCTGCTCCTGTTCGGGGCGATCACAGGGGTGGTCTATTCAGGTATCGCTACGCCGACCGAGACTGCCGCGCTGGCTGCATTTTTCGCAGGCGTGCTGTACCTGTGCCGGGGAAAACCCTCATGGGCGTCGTTCACCGACTTGCTGGCACGCGCGACGCGCACCTCGTGCATGATTGCTTTCATCATCGTCGGGGCCAAGGTGTTCTCGCTGTTCTTTGCGCTCACTCATGTGACCCAGGACCTGGTCGGTTGGGTCGGCGGCCTGCCGGTGGAACCGTGGGTAATCATCCTGGCGTTGGTATTCATGTATCTGATGCTGGGGTTTTTCCTCGACCAGATGGCGATCCTTGTGTTGACCGTACCGGTGGTGGCGCCCCTGGTTTCGGCGTTGGGTTATGACTTGGTGTGGTTCGGCATCATCATGATCATCGTTGCCGAGATCGGCTTGGTAACCCCCCCGGTCGGTCTGAACTGCTTCGTTGTTTCCAAATACTCGAAAATGCCGGTCACCCAGGTTTTCAAAGGCTGCTTTCCCTATGTCCTGTCGATGGGGGTGACCATTGCCCTGTTGCTGGTATTCCCGCAGCTGGTTCTCTGGCTGCCCGCCAACATGTAGTCGATAGCGGGCAGTGCCCGTAAGACGCGCAATTTCCTTACCGCTAGATCACGTCCGGCTGGCACCTTCAGGTGCCCGGCCCAGGACGTTGCTATCCGAAAAAACAAGAACAAGAGGGTGGTCCTGTGAGTATGCTGAAAGGCTCTTTGTATGTGTTGACCCCGTTAATCGGGACTGTTTTCTCAAGTGCCGCCATGGCGGACTTCCTGCAGGATTCGAAGCTGAACCTGGGCATGCGCAATTTCTACATCAACAGTGATTTTCGCGAGGGCCATACCGGGCCTTCGAAGGCTGAAGAATGGGCTCAGGGCTTTCGTCTGCAGTATCAGTCTGGCTATACCGATGGCGCGCTTGGGGTGGGTGTAGACGCTTTGGGTCTGCTGGGGCTGAAGCTTGACAGCGGGAGAGGGCGGCACCAGGGCAGCACGGTACTCAACTCTGACGGCGATCATGCCGCCGACGAATGGACCCACTTGGGGTTGACCTTGAAGCTCAAGGCCTCGGCGACAGAACTGAAATTGGGCACCTTGATGCCGAACTTGCCGATTTTGGTGTACAGCGATACGCGCCCGCTCCCGCAGACTTACCAGGGCGGCATCCTGACTTCGCGGGAGATTGACGGGCTGACCTTTACAGCGGGCAAACTGACCCAGGCAGTTGGTCGTGCTTCCAGCGATCGCACCGGGATTGCCGTCACCGGCGGGCAGCGCGAAAGCAACGATTTCCGCTTCGCGGGTATCGACTACAAGCTCAACAAAGACCTGTTGCTGCAGTACTATCAATCCTACCTGGAAGGCTATTACCGCCAGCATTTCGTGGGTGCCGTGCACACCTGGCAGGTGGTGGAAGGTCAGAGTCTGAAGACCGACCTGCGGTATTTCCGGACACGCGGTGAAGGCGCCAACGCATCGGGCAAACCCGGTTATCAAGTGGCGGGATACACCCCTGACGGCCGTGGTGAAATCGACAACGATACCTGGAGCCTGACCTTCAACTATGCCGTGTCTGGCCATGGGGTACTGCTGGGGTACCAGCGTGTTTCCGATGACAGCAACTTCGTTCAGCCGAACCAGGGGACGCTGGGTGGGGGAGTAGGAGCAGGAGGGGCTAGCTCCTACCTGACTACCGAGCGCGTACTCTCTAACTTCGGGCGGGCAGGCCAGGACACGATCATCGCCCAGTACAGCTATGACTTTGCCGCAATGGGCGTGCCGGGTTTGAGCCTTCTCTTCAATCACCAAAATTCGCAGGGCATCAAGACTGCACGTGATGGCGACCGGCGGGAGCGGGAAACCGACCTGATTCTCAACTATGTGGTACAGAGTGGCCCGGTGCGTGGGTTAGGTATCAGCCTGATGCAGGGCAGGCTGCGCAGCGAGGTGGCACCGGACCAGGACCAGGTTCGGGTGGTGCTCAACTATAATTTGTCGTTGTTCTGACGCGCTTTGCGCTGCCGATAGACCTCGGCCATGTAGCCGCCTGCCGCGGTAAAGCCTCCGTCCACCGGCAGCACCACGCCGTTGATGAAAGCGGCCTCTGGCGAAGCCAGGAAACTCACTGCATGGGCGACTTCCTCGGGTTTGCCGATGCGGCGCGCAGGGATGCGCTCACCGGCCTCGGCTACCTGCTCGGCGGACCACGCCACCCGCAGTAACTCAGTGTCGGTCGGTCCAGGAGCCACGGCGTTGGTGGTGATACCGTGCTCGCCGAGTTCCAGTGCCATGGCGCGCATCAGCCCCAGTTGTCCTGCTTTCATGGCGCCGTAAGCCGACAGCCCGACGGGGCCCGCCAGACCCGTGACGGAAGACACGAAAACCACCCGACCGTAGCCTGTGGCCCGCATCTTGCGCGCACACGCCTGCGCAAGCACGTACACTGAGCCGAAGTTCAGTGCCATCTGCGACTGCAGTTCGGCTTCGTTCATGTCAAGGAAGGGTCTGGACTTCCCTGCACCGGCGTTGCTGACCAGTATGTCAATTCGGCCATGTTCGGCGCACAGCAGGTCGATGCTGGCTTGCACGGCCGCAAGGTCGGTGACATCGAGCGTGAGGCAGGCCGCCTGGTGGCCAAGTGCAGTGATTCCCGAGGCTGTTTTGCTTGCAGCATCACCGTCACGGTCCGACACGATCACCAGGGCGCCATCCACAGCGAGGCGTAGTGCAATGGCCTGGCCGATACCCCGGGCAGCGCCGGTAACCAGCGCAATATGTCCTGTCAGTGGTTTCATGTGGTGAGTCTCCTTGCCATGGGTTGTCTGGGCCTTATTAGAAGTGGCCACGGCGAGGGAGGCGTGGATTTTGGTTGCGTGTTCCGGATTTCGGAAGTTAATGCAGGGGCCAACATACTTGCGCCTGACCGCGCCCCCTCGATCCGGCCTACAGGCAAGCCCCGGCGCTATCCTTCCAGCGCTGTGGGTTTCCCAGTGCGGCAGGTAGAAAGACCTCAATGTGAGCGCCAGTTGATTGCTCGGTAATAACCGCCAACGCAATCTGCCCAATATGGTATTCAGAGACGTTCAACGTATAGCCGGTTTTGCTTCGCACTGCCGAAGTGGTGGTGTTCAGCACCTGCCACTTCGGTTCCAGGCATTGGATGTAGTTGAGCGGTGTTTTTTGAGTGTCTGCTACGAAACTGTTTGAATGCGATTTCAGGTAGCCAGCTGAGCATCCGGTGAGAAGGATACACAGTGAAGTAAGCACTGCTTTCATAGTTGTCTCTCTTTTGGTTGCCATGGAGTGACAAAATAGTAGTGGCGATGGTGATTTTCATAGGCGGATTGATTCCGGCGTTCCGGAAAGTGGAACAACGCGAACATCCGCAAAGACAAGCAACCTGAAATCGATGACGATAAACAGTAGGCAGTCACGCAATTGTTTACTGCACATTGTGTAAGTGAGGGTGCTTGATAATGGACATGCTGCAAGCGATGCGAACTTTCGCCAGGGTAGTGGACTGCGGCAGCTTTGCCGGAGCCGCGCAGGTTTTGGATATTTCCGGGGCGCAGGTGTCGCGCATTGTGGCCGAGCTTGAGAGCCAGTTGCAGACCCGTTTGTTACACCGCACCACCCGGCGGCTGCGCATGAGCGAAGCAGGCGAGCGCTTTCTCGAGCGCGCCCGGCAAATCATGCTGCTCACCGAAGAGGCCACGGACGAGGCCCGTGGTGCTCATCTGACGCCTCGTGGCAGGCTGCGCTTTCATTGCACCCACGGCTTGGGGTTGCTGATCATGCCGCTGATTGCGCGCTACAACGCCTCTTGCCCGGAGGTGGTAATGGAATTGACCCTGTCGCAACGCAACCCCGGCCCTCTTGCCGATGGGCAGGATGTGGTAATCACTATCGGTCAGGGCCTGCCGGATTCGCAACAGATCGCCATTCCCCTTGGGCATATCTACAGCATCCTCTGTGCCTCTCCCGAATACCTGGCCAGCAACGGGGTGCCTGAGCACCCTGAAGACCTGCGTGGGCATACCTGCCTGCGCACGGTCGACCCGCTGTTCGAGGAGGACTGGACGTTTGAGGGCCATCCCGGCAGTTGCGTGATCGTGCCCCAAGACACCTTCCTTACCAACGTTGCCGACGCCATGCTCAAGGCCACCGAGCTGGGAATGGGAGTAGGCTTGCTGCCCTACTACTCAGCCAGTGAGGCCATTGAGCAAGGCCGATTGTGCCGACTGCTGGCTCCGCATCGGCTCCGTCTACGCGAGATCTATGCGCTCTATCCGTCGCGCCATTACCTGGATGCCAAGGTGCGCACCTGGCTGGATTTCCTCAAGGAGCAACTACCGTTGTTGTTTGCCGAGCACCAGCGGGTGGTGGATGATCACCGGTATTGGCGTTGAGGATAATTGCCTGAACAGGTCAGGTGGTACCCCCAGCAGATGCGCGATCGGGAATGGCGATTTCAGACAGCTGTCGAGGTGGTGCATATTGGACCTCAGTGTATCGCCATGGTATCGAGTCTGTGTTTGGTCGACACGTGCGGTCGTTGAAGCTCAAGTTTGCATTTGCAAAAGGCATCCTGAGTCCGGCGCGCTGGCCAAGGTTTCCAGTTGCAGTGCATGGCGAGCACTGGTGATGAACAGGATGGTGCCATCCTCCCCACCAAAGCACAGATCGGTCGGGCTCGGCACCGGCAGTCCGATCATCTGGTCCAGATTGCCCTCGGCATCGAAGCGCGCCAGGCTCCAGCCGTCCAGCTGCGTGGTCCAGACACCTCCTTTATCATCCAGCGCCAACCCGCCCAAGCTGCCACCGCCTCGCGGCAGCGAGGCCAGCCGGCGCACGCTGCTGCTGCCCGGCTGCATCATCAGGATATCTCCCGCTTCCGGCGCCAGGGCATAGACCGCTTTGCCCTTGGCATCCCAGCGAAACGCACTGACCGGCTCCGGCAACGTCCAGCCATGACGCAGTTCGCCCTCGGCGCTGAGTTCGCCGATCAAACAGCCATTGCCACTTTTGGCACACGCCCACAAGGTGCCGGATGGATGCATGGCCAAGGCCAGCAGGCGGCTGCCGAGCAGATCCTGGCGCGGGTGTTCCTTGCCATCCCAGTCGATCAGTGACCAGCCGCCAGCCTGGGCCACCAGCAGGCCGTCAGGGTGCAGTTCCATGCCGCGTACCGGTAGGTCGAGGCGGGTCAGCAGGCGGCTGCTGTGGCCGTCCCAGCAATGGATGGCCGGCGCCAGCGTGTCGGCCCAGTACAGCACGCGCTGGTTCGCGTGCCAGCGCGGGAACGCGCCGTGAAACGCCCAAGGGCCAGGCAGCACGCTGAGCTCGCTGGTGGCGCGCGGGGTGGTGTCCGGGCGCAGTTGCTCACCGACCCGGCGCGCCGCGTCAGCCAGTTCCGGGCCGAGCAGGGTCAGGCGCTCCAGTGTCAGGCGGTAGGCCGGCCCGGCCACGCTCAGGGCGCCGCGTACCAAACCCTGCTTGTCGACGATCGGCGCGGCGACGCAGCGGATGCCCAGGCGAATTTCCTCGTCGTCGAGGGCGTAGCCGCGCACTTGGGTAATCTGCAATTCGGCCAGCAGCCGGCGGCGGTCGGTGATGGTCAGCGGCGTCAGCGGTGCCAGCACCAGGCCCTTGAGGATCTCGTCGCGGGCCGTAGGGGAGAGCGCGGAGAGGATCGCCTTGCCCTGGCCGGTGCAGTACACCGGCTTGCCCTGGCCGAGGCTTGCGGCCGAGCGCTGGGTGTGGGCGCCGTCGCAACGTTCCAGCGAGAGCACCTGATTGCCGTCGAGCACCGCCAGGTAGGAGGTTTCGCCGGTGAGGTCGCGCAGGGCGCGCAGCTCGGCGCTGGCGGCGGCCACCAGGTCCGGCTCCAGGTAGGCGTTGCGGACCATCTCCAGGTAATTGAAGCCCAGGCGGTAGACCTTGCGTGTCGGGTCGCGGCGGATCATGCCGCGCTCCACCAGGGTGGCGATGATGCGGTACAGCGTGGTGCGCGGCAGCGGCACCTGCTCGGCCAGCTCGGCCTGGCTGATGCCGGTGGCGGTTGCGCCAATGGCCTGGAGCACGTCCAGGGCCTTTTCGAGCGCGGCGGTGCCTTCACCTGCTTTCATTGTTTGATTCCCATCTGTTGGAACTCGACTGCCTGAGCACCCATTCTGCCCCTTTTTATCCCGGTTTTCCGCCATAGAATCGGCCTCAGCAGGGCATTCAGTGAACGCATGTTCCATATGTTGGGAATTTGCCCTGGCCGCCCATCGGATGAACCCGCGAGGAGAACCTACAACAATGTCCGTCATCCACAACTACGCCGATGCCTATGAAAGCGTCTCTGGCAAACAGGTCGTCGTCAGCGACGAAGTACTGGCCAAGCTCGCCACCTGCAGCAGCGGCTCGCTGACCACCCAGCTGTTCAAGCGCGGCTTCCGTCAGCCAGCGCTGGTCGGCCTGCGCGCCATGTGCCGCGATGCCAAGCCGTTCGCCGGGCGAGCCTTCACCATGCGCTTCATCCCCGCCCGTGAAGACATCGACACCTACTCGACCATGACCACCAAACCCAACGACGACAACCTGCAATGGGTGGGCGTGGAGCAGATCCAGCCGGGCGACGTTCTGGTGATCGACAGCCGCAACGACCCGGCCGCCGCGTCGGCCGGCAACATCCTGGTGACCCGCCTGCTGGCCCGTGGCGCCAAAGCCATCGTCACCGATGGCGCGCTGCGCGATGGCAGCGAGATCGCCGCCATGCGCCTGCCGGCCTATGCCCGTGAGATCACCGCGACCACGCGTATTTCCTATCACCACGTGGCTGACCTGCAGGTGCCGATCGGTTGCGCCGGTGTGGCCGTGTACCCGGGCGACATCATTGTCGGTGACGCCGATGGCCTGACCGTGGTTCCTGCGCACCTGGCTGAAGAGTTGGCCGAGGTGTGCAGTGTGCAGGATGACATCGAAGGCTACCTGGCCATGCGCATTGCCGCAGGCGAGCCGCTGTGGGGCGTGTACCCGCCGAGCCCGGCGTCGGTGTCCGACTACCACGCCTGGGTCGCCGCCGGCCGCCCGGCCATCGCGTCGATCATCGACCGCGAGGAGGTCTGAGCCATGGCCGAGCACAAGCATGCACAACTGATCCGCCGCTACTTCGACGCCTGCAACGAAGGTGACTACGACAAGCTGGTGTCCTGCTTCACCCCGGACGCGGTGCATTACTTCCCCTCGGGATTGCCTGAAATTCCGTGGCGCACCGCCGACACCATCGCCCGCAAGTGGGTGTGGTGCGTGGAAAACCTGGGCTCGCAGTGGACCATCGAGAAGATCCTGGTCAGCCACGACAGCAACGAGGCGGTGATCGAATGGACCCATTGGAAGAGCAAGCTGGGCACGGCCCTGCGTGGTGACGAGTGGTACGTGTTCGACGAGCAGAGCGGCTTGATCAAGGAGATCCGCGCCTATTACGCCTCGCCGGCCGACAAGGACGTGGTAATCAACGAGCTGGTCGATTTCGACTATGTCGGCCGGGGGTATCACCTGGAGCCGAAGGCGCGTTAAGGCCACAGGCCTCTTCGCGGGTTCACCCGCGAATGGCCACACCGCAATTGTTGAAGGAGCTCCCCATGACCACCCCGCAAAACCCGAATTTCGCTGCCATCGACGCAGTCGTCGCCCAAGCGGCCACCGCCGCCGACTTCTGGGCCGATTCCACCGCCATCCAGCGCGCCACCCTGCTGCGCGGCCTGGCCGATGCCCTGGAACAGCAGCAGGCTGAGCTGGTCGCCATCGCCGACCGCGAAAGCGGCCTCGGTGAAGCCCGCCTGAACGGTGAAGTGGCCCGCACTGCCTTCCAGCTGCGAGGTTTCGCCAGCGAAGTGGAAGCCGGTGTGCCATACCGTCAGGTCGATGATGAAGCCATCGCCGGTGCGCCACCTGCCGGTCGTCCACGCCTCACCCGCGTGCAGCGCCCGCTGGGCCCGGTGGCGATGTTCTCGGCCAGCAACTTCCCGTTCGCCTTCTCGGTACTGGGCGGCGATACGGCCTCGGCCTTGGCCGCCGGTTGCCCGGTGGTGATCAAGCCGCATTCCGGTCACCCGGAACTGTCCCGCGCTGTGTTCGCCCTGGCCGCTGGAGTGGTCCGCGCCCAAGGCCTCCCGGCAGGCCTGCTGACCTTGGCCGAAGCGCCCAATCGCGCCGCCGGCACCTACCTGGTCCAGCACCCGTCAATCGCTGCCGTGGCCTTCACCGGCTCCTACCAGGGCGGCAAAGCCCTGTGGCAGGCCGCCAATGACCGTGAACGGCCGGTGCCGTTCTTTGGCGAGCTGGGTTCGATCAACCCACTGGTGGCCTTGCCGGCTGTTCTGGAAAAAGACAGCGAAGCCTTGGCCAGGACCCTGGCTGGCTCGATCACCCTGGGTTGCGGCCAGTTCTGCACCAGCACCGGCGTGATCGTGCTGCTCGACTCACCCCACAGCCAGCGTTTCGTCGCCCAGCTGGCAGAGGCCATTGCGCCGATTGCCACGCACCGTATGCTGACCCCGGGCATGCAGCAAGGCTTCGAGGCGGCAGCTGCCACGGTAGCTGCCAATGCCACAGCGGTGTTCGCCCCGCAGGCCGATGGCGCTGGCCCGGCGCCACGGCTGTTCGCCAGCGATGCGGCATCGTTCATTGCCAACGCTCACCTGCGCGAAGAAATGTTTGGCCCGGCGGCGCTGATCGTCACCGCGTGTTCCGTGGCCCAGGCGGCCGAAGTGCTCGAAGCCATCGGCGGTACCCTGACCACTACTTTGTGGGGCCTGGACGCCGACAACGCCGATAACCGCCAGTTGCTGCGCGCGGCCCAGCGAGTGTCCGGGCGCGTACTGTTCAGCGGCGTGCCGACCGGCGTTGCCGTGTGCCACGCCCAGCAGCACGGCGGGCCATGGCCGTCGTCCACCGCGCCACAATCCACCTCGGTCGGCTTTGCCGCCATCGAGCGCTTCCTGCGCCCGGTTGCGTTGCAGGACGCACCGGCCTGGGCACTGGGCTGAGGAGGGCAGGGCGATGATGCGACATATCGTGCTGTTCCGCCGCCTGCCGGGCGTCGAGGCGCAGCCTGAACTGGAATCGGTGCTGGTGGCGCAGATGCGCAACCTCACCGAAGAAATCGACTTCATCCGCGACTGGCGTGTCGCGGCCAACGAACTGGATCGGCCGATCTGCTGGGACTACATCCTCGAGTCCAGCTTCGACGACGCCGACGCGGTACAGCGTTACCTGCCACATCCGGCGCACCAGGCCCTGGTCGCCGACCTCAAGCAGTACTTCGAGTGGGTGGCGGTGGATTACAGCGTCTGATTGACCCCAGAGGCACCTGGCTCTCTGCGGGGGCCAGGCGTTATAACAAAAAAGATCCGGCATCACAGGTGCCGGGCGGAGTCGTACATGAACAAGAAAAAGAATTATCGCTGGACGATCCTGACCATGTTGTTCCTGGCCATGATCATCAACTATGTGGATCGGGCTGCCCTGTCGATCGCCATGCCGTTCATTACTCAGGAGTATCACCTCACGCCCGCCGAGAAGGGCATGATCTTCAGCAGCTTCTTCTTTGGCTATGCGCTGTTCTGCTTCGTCGGTGGCTACTTGGCCGATCGCTTCGGGCCCAAGCGTGTGCTGACCTGGTCGATGAGCTTCTGGTCGGTGTTGTGCGGTTCCACTGCACTGGCGTTCAACTTCTGGTCCCTGCTGCTCGTGCGGGCACTGTTCGGGGTCGGCGAAGGCCCGGTGTCGACCACCGCCAACAAGACCGTCAACAGCTGGTTCCCGATCAAGGAGCGCGCCCGCGCCATCGGCATCAACCAGGCTGGCGGCCCGCTGGGCGGGGCCCTGGCCGGCCCGATCGTGGGCTTTCTCGCCCTGTGGCTGGGCTGGCGCGTGGCTTTCGTAGTGATCGCGGTGATCGGCGTGTTGTGGGCCATCGCCTGGTACCGCCTGGCGGCCTCTACTCCCAAAGAGCACCCGCAGGTGTCGGCCGAAGAGCTGGCGTTGATCAACGAAGGTCGTGAGGCCCCGGTCACTGCCGTCGCAGACGCGCCGCGTACGCCGGTGCTGCAGATCATCCTGCAGCGTTCGGTGCTGGTCACTGGCGTTTCGCTGTTCTGTTACAACTACATCCTGTACTTCTTCATGACCTGGTTCCCCAGCTACCTGATCGAGGCCAAGGGCATCGACCTCAAGGCCATGAGCATCGTCACCGCGCTGCCGTGGCTGGTGGGTACCGTCGGCTTCATCTGTGGCGGGCTGCTGATCGACTGGGTGTACAAGCGCACCGGCAAGCAACTGTTCTCGCGCAAGGTGGTGCTGGTCAGCTGCCTGCTGGTGGCTGCAGTGTGCATCGGCCTGACCGGCCAGGTGCAGAGCGTGACCAGCACCGTAGTGGTAATGACTGTGGCCATCGGCTTCCTGATGCTTACCGCGCCAGCCTACTGGTCGCTAATCCAGGACGCCGTGCCGGACCATCAGGTAGGTACCGCCGGCGGCTTCATGCATGGTCTGGCCAACCTGTCCGGTATCGTTGCTCCGACCGTGACCGGCTTCATCATCCAGTCTACCGGCACTTACGGCAGTGGCTTTGGCCTGGCTGCGGTGCTGGGTATCGTCGGTGCGCTGATCGTGGCCTTGTTCGTCGGCCAGAAGCCGGCCCGGCAAGCCGCCGTCATCGCTGCCGCCTGAACTGAATGCAACCCCACGTTTTACGGGACTACACCATGCCTACGCTTCTAGTCACCGGCGCCGCCGGAATCGTCGGAACCGCCTTGCGGCCGTACCTGCGCGAGCGCTTCAACCTGCGCCTGCTGGACCGCCGGCCGGTCAGCGAGCTGGCCGCCAATGAAACCGCGTTGGTCGGCGACCTGACCGACCCGGCCTTCGTCCGCCAGGCCTGCGAGGGTGTCGATGCCGTGCTGCACCTGGCCTGCGCCCACGGTACCGATATCCAGTTTCAGGCCACGGTAGAGCCCAACTACCACGCTACCCTGTACCTGCTCGAAGCTGCCCAGCGCGCCGGGGCGCGGCGCTTTGTGTTCGCCAGCAGCCACCATGTGCTGGGGCAGTACCCCACGCAGGCTGCCGAACAGTTCGACGACCACCCGGTGGCGCCGGACAGCTACTACGCGCTGAGCAAGGTGTTCGGCGAAGCAGCCTGCGCCACCTTCTCCCAGCGCAGCGAGCTGGCCACGTTCATCGTGCGCATCGGCAACGCCGACGCCAAAGTCGCCGATGCCCGTCGCCTGCGTCTGTGGACCAGTGCCCGCGACCTGGCTCAGCTGGTGCTGATCGGCCTGGAGCACCCCGAGGTGCGTCACGAGATCGTCTACGGCGTGTCGGAGTGCCCCCAGGCGCTCTTCCACAACGGCCGTGCCCGTGCCCTGGGCTACCGGCCGCAGGACAATGCGGCCGAGCACCTGGCCGACAACTTCCTCTCTTATGAGGCCATGGCCCCGGTTGGATCTGGTCGTGACCATGTTGGCGGCGCCTATGCCGGTGTGGTCCTGGCCAGTGTTCTGGAGCAAGCATGAAAATCGTCCGTATCGATACCCAGGTCGTTGAAATCCCCTTCCATGATGGCGGCAAGGGTCAGGGCATCACGCCGACCACCTGGCACACCCTTGAGAACGTGCTGATCCGGCTGGAGGACGAGCAGGGCAATGTCGGCTGGGGTGAAGCGTTCGGTTACTTCGTCGCCGACGCCACCAAGGCCCTGGTCGATCGCCTGATCGCGCCGCTGCTGCTGGGCCGGCAGATCGAGGACATTGCCGCCTTCAACCGGGAACTGCAGCTGCGCCTGCACCTGTTCGGCCGCTATGGCGTGACGATGTTCGCCATTTCCGGTGTCGACATCGCCCTGTGGGACCTGGCGGCCCGGCGTGAAGGCGTGCCCTTGCACCGGTTGCTCGGCCAGGCCACCCGCGAGCAGGTGCCCGCTTACGCAAGCCTGGTGCGCTATGCCGACGATCAGGTGGCCCCGGCCATTTGCGAGAAGGCGTTGGACATGGGCTTCACCGACATCAAGCTGCATGAAGTGACCGTGCCGGAGATTGCTGCCTGCCGCCGTGCCATCGGCCACGACGTGCCGTTGGCCACCGATGTGAACTGTGCCTGGTCCGTGGCCGATACCCGCGAATGGCTGCCGGCGCTGGCTGACCTGCAACTGGCCTGGCTGGAGGAACCGATTTTCCCACCGGAGGACTTCGCCACCCTGGCCAGCCTGCGCGGGCAGGGCGTGCCACTGTCGGCCGGAGAGAACTGGTGCACCGCCGTGCAGTTCGAGCAGGCACTGCGCAGCGGTGCGGTGGATTCGATTCAGCCCAGCGTGACCAAGGTAGGCGGCATTTCCGAGTGCCTGCGCATTGCCGCGCTCGCCGAGCAGCAGGCGGGCGTGGTACTGCCGCACTGTCCGTACTTCGGCCCGGGGCTGATCGCCACCTTGCACCTGGCGGCGGTGCAGCCGCAGGTACCGCAGATCGAATATCTGTTCGTCGAACCGGCTGGCTGGTTGTACCCGGTGGAGCAGCTGCGTCAGGGCAATCAGTTGCAGATCCCTCAGGGTCCAGGTTTAGGATTGGACATCGACCTGCAAGTGGCCGAGCGCTTCCGCCGCTAACCCGCCCCGTTAACGCCTCACCCGCCGTGCCTCGGCACGGCGGCAGGGGATGTGCATGCCTGAAAAATGGCATTGGAGGTTCTATGCACACCGTGGTTCTCAGCAATGCCACCTGGTCGCTGAGCGTGCTGCCGGCCTGGGGCGGGCGCATCGCCCACCTCAATGCCGAGGGGCTGGATGTCCTGTTGCCGATCAACGCCAATCAGTTCAACCCGCTGGACTGGCCACGGGCCGGTGCCTACCCGCTGATGCCGTATTCCAACCGCATTCGCAACGCGCGGTTGCAGTTCGCTGGCAGCGAACATGCGCTGCCAGCGCATCCGGCTGCTCGGCCCCATACCTTGCATGGGGTGAGCCACACCCAGCCTTGGCAAGTGATGACCTCGGGCCGCGATAACTTGAGCATTGCCTGCGACTATCAAGGCGAGCACTGGCCCTGGGCGTTTCGCGCCGAACAGCACTTCGCACTCGACGGCGCACGCCTGCGCATCACCTTGGTGCTGATAAACCTGGGGCAGACACCCATGCCTGGCGGCCTCGGGCTGCACCCGTACTACCAGCGCCACCCCGGCATGCGCGTGCGGTACCGCACCGGGCGCGAATGGCAGATCGACGAGGAGTACATGGCTACCGGCGCGTACCTGGAGGGTATCAGGAACTGGTCGATCGACGCGGATGCGGGCGAGCCTCTCGCGCATTACCAATCACGCTGGGATGGCCAGCTGCAAATCGATTACGCCAACGGCCATGTGCACCTTCAGGCCTCGCAGGTACTGAACCACTTCGTCGCTTTCGCCCCGGTCGGCAGCCCCTACCTGTGCCTGGAGCCGGTGTCGCATCTGGCTGACGCGTTCAACCAGCCCCGCGACAGTTGGGCCGAAACCGGCACCCATGAACTCGCTCCGGGCCAGCGCCTGGAGGCCACTCTCGAATTCACCTGGCAACACCGCTGACGCAACACCCTACATACCTATAAGAAGAGCACAACAACAATGAAACACTCCTCGACTGGAGCGGGCTTCGCTCGCGCTGCAAAACCCTTGTCCCTGCTGCTCGGGCTCGGCCCGCTGTATGCCCAGGGTGCACTTCTCGAAGACAGCAAGGCCAACCTGATCTTTCGCAACTTCTACTACAACCACGACCTGCGCGACTCGACCAAACCTGCCCAGTCGAAGCTGGAGGAGTGGGCCCAGGGTTTCATTCTCAAGGGCGAGTCGGGTTATACCGACACGACGGTCGGGGTGGGCGTGGATGTGTACGCAGGCCTTGGCCTGAAGCTCGACTCGTCGCCCTCGCGCAGCGGCACCGGGCTGCTGCCGGGGGCCTATGATCGTGCCGGTGGACCGCGCAATGCCGATCCGCGCTCGGTGGACAATTTCTCCGAGGCCACGGCGGCGGTGAAGTTCAAGTACTCGAAAAGCGAACTCAAGGTGGGTGGGCTCTTCCCGAAGATCCCGCTGGTCAGCTCTGGTGACGCTCGTCTGCTGCCGCAGTTCTTCGAAGGGGCGATGCTTGATATTCGCGAGCTGAACAATCTAGACATCGGCCTGGGCGAGATGCGCCGGGTCAACCAGCGCGAATTCGCCGGCGCCCGGGATATCCAGGTGGGCAACTACTACAGCGTGTTCAGCGACCGCTTCGATTACCTCGGTGGCACCTGGCGCGCCACGCCACAGAGCTCCCTGGGGGTGTGGACCGGTCGCCTGGCGGATGTCTACCAGCAAACCCTGTACACCGGCACCCACACCCTCAAGGCCGGTGACTGGAACCTCTCCGGCACGCTCAACTACCTCGAAACCGGCGAATCCGGCAGCGAAAAGGCCGGCCAACTCGACAGCCGCATGACCTCGGCGATGCTCAGCGCCAACCTGCGCGCGCAGACCTTCCGCCTCGGCTACCAATACAACGCCGGCGATAGCGCCTTGCCGTTCATCCACGACACCGACCTGCCCGGGGTGGCCAACGCTGTACAGGTGCTGCGCTTCGACCGCGCCCAGGAGCGCTCCTGGCAGGCCCGCTACGACCTCGACTTCGCCGCCTTTGGCGTACCGGGGCTGACCGCGTTCGCCCGCTACGTGAAAGGCGACAACTTCAAGGTGGCCGGCGAGGGCGGCAGCGAATGGGAGCGCAACCTCGACATCAGCTACGTGATCCAGAGCGGGCCACTGAAGAACCTGGCGCTGCGCTGGCGCAACGTCGAACTGCAGGGCGATGCCACCGGCCGGCGTGATGAAAACCGGATGATCATCGCCTACACCTTGCCTTTGCTCTGACCTGGAGAATTGCCCGTGGTATCCCGTCTGCTAGACCCTGCCATGCAGGCTTACATCGAGAACAGTCAACGCTTCGCTCCGCGTGACGGCAGCCTGGCGGCCCGGCGCGAAGCCTTTCTCGCCGCCTGCCTCGCCTGCACGCCACCGCGGCCGGCGGGCTGGCAGGTTGCCGATATCGAACTGGAGGGCTTGCGCCTGCGCTGTTACACACCTCCGGGCGAAGTGCCGCCCGGGGGATGGCCGACGCTGTTGTACCTGCACGGCGGCGGCTGGGACCTGGGCAACCTCGACACCCATGACTGGTTTGCCCATGCTCTGGCGCGGCGGGTGCCACTGGCGATCGTCGCCGTGGAGTACCGGCTGGCGCCAGAACATGCCTATCCGGCGCCGCTGGAGGACTGCCTGAACGCATGGCTCGGTTTACGGGCCGGGGTCGTCGCCCCCCGTCTCAGCACGGCGTGCCTGATGGTAGCTGGGGACAGCGCGGGTGGCACGCTGGCTGCGGGCCTGTGCTTGGCATTGCGCCGTGACGGGTTGCAACAGCCGCTGGGGCAGTTGCTGGTGTATCCGGTGCTGACGGCTCGGCAGGACTTGCCATCGATGCATGAACAGGCCGAGGCGCCGATGATGACGGTGGCGGGGTTGATGAAGTCATTGGAAGGCTTCGTGCCCGCAGCGCCGCAGCGTAATGACCCCTGCGCGATGCCGCTGGAGGCTGAAGACTTTGCCGGGCTGGCTCCGGCCTTGGTGTTGGTGGCGCGGGTCGACCCGCTGTGCGATCACGGGCTGGCCTATGCCGATGCGCTGGCGACGGCGGGCGGGGTGGCCCGGGCCTGGGTGGGAGAGGGCATGGTGCATTCGAGCCTGCGGGCATTCGGGGTGGCCGAAGTCGAGCAGGCCTGGGATTGCATGGCGGCGCAGTTGCTGCGCTGGACGGGCGATTGACCAGCGCAGCCTTCAGGTGCTTTCGCGAACCACCAGGTTGAAGCCCACATCCTCCACCTGCTCCCCACGCCCCAGGCTGCCTTCGATCCGTTGCAGCAGCAACTCTGCCGTACGCAGGCCAATGCGCCCGCCGTCAACATTTACCGTGCTCAGGCGCGGGTGGGTATGCGCGGCGAATTCCAGGTTGCCGAAGCCCATCACCGCCAGGTCCTGAGGCACCCGCAGGCCGTTGGCCTGGGCCTCGGCCATGACCCCCTGGGCGAGCAGGTCGATGCTGCAGATCACCGCGTCCATCGGCACCTTGGCCGCCAGCAGCCGGGCCATGGCTTCACGGCCGTGGCCCATGTTCACCGGCACGGCTTCGAGCTCGCAGGCAACTACCTCGACACCGGCCTTGCGCAGGGTATCGGCACACGCCTGGCGCCGGCGAGTGGCGCGGGCGTCGTCGCTCCAGACCAGGCCCACGCGGCGGTGGCCGCGTTCGATAATGTGCTCGGCCATGGCCTGGCCGACGGCCTCGTGGGAAAAGCCGACCACAGTGTCGATCGGGTCCTGCGCCAGCTCCCAGGTCTCTACTACCGGAATGCCACGGGTGATCAGCTTTTCCCGCGCTTCCGGGCTTTGCAACTGGCGGGTCAGCACGATGCCGTCAGGGCGACGGGCGAGGATCGCGTCGATCAGTTCCGGTTCACTGCTGTGTGCCAGGTCCGACTGGCTCAGCAGCAACTGGTAACGCGCCTTGGCCAGGCGGAGGCCGAGCTGGGTGATGGTGTCGACGAAAGCGCGGTTGGCGACATTCGGCACCACCACGATGACCAGCCTGCTGCGCTGCGAAACCAGTGCGCCCGCGAGCATGTTGGGCACATATCCGGTCTTGCGGATGGCATTGCGTACCTTTTTCTGGGTTTTTTCCGATACCAGTTCCGGCCGGTTGATCACCCGGGAAACGGTTATGGGCGAGACCTTGGCCATCTTCGCCACGTCATCGAGTGTGGCAGGGGGGGCCAGCAGTGGTTTCGAATCAGCGACGGTAGCGGGCGTTTCCAGCATCGGGGGCCTCTGGACGGGAGCTTTGAGCATGTTGCCGATTCTACCGGAACGGCGCGCGGTTTTTTGCATTTCCTGCTCATTCCCAATGCATGGGAATTCACTGCGAACGGCGATTTGCAAAGCCCGTCGGCTCAGGTCTAGGATTAATGACAGCGCTGTCATTTGATAACGCTGTCATTGCTCGGAAACAGCTCTGCCAAGGGCTGCAAGCTGCCAGAATTTGAAGCAGGTGCCGGTGCAAGGCCCTGCACGACGCCAATAAAAACAATGAGGCAACCGCGATGCACAATCACGACACCTACGCCGCCGGGCCTGCCCCCGGTGCCGTGGCCGCATCCACCACAGCTACCCGCTATCGCTATTTGATCCTGGCCCTGATCACCATGGTCCTGGCCTTGAGCAGCGGTGACCGCGCTGCCCTGTCGGTGGCGGGCTCCGACATGAGCAAGGAGCTCGGCATCAGCTCGGTGGAAATGGGCTACTTGTTCTCGATCTTCAGCTGGGCCTACGTGATCTTCCTGATCCCTTCCGGCTGGCTGGCCGACCGCTTCGGCTCGAAGAAGACCATGGCCCTGGCCATCTGCGTGTGGTCGGCCTTCACCGTGTGCATGGGCCTGGTGCACTTCGTCGGCATGATCGTGCCGCTGCTGCTGGGCCTGCGTTTTCTGCTGGGTGTGGCTGAGGCGCCGGTGGGGCCGGCCTCGACGCGGGTGATCGCGTCCTGGTTCCCGTCGGCGGAGCGGGGCATGGCTGGGGCCATCTTCAACAGTGCGCAGTACATCTCGCTAGCGTTCTTCACCCCGTTCATGGGCTGGTTGTGCTACGCCTTCGGCTGGGAGTACGTGTTCATCGTCATGGGCATCGTCGGCTTCGGCATTGCCGCGATCTGGTGGAAAAACTACTACCTGCCGGTCAGCCACCCGAAGATGAATGGCGAGGAACTCGACTACCTGCGCAAGGGTGAAGCGCTGGTTGACCTCGAAGCCCAGGCTTCGCTGCCCAAGGGTAAGCGCCGCAGCTCGCTGGCCGAAGTCGGCCTGCTGTTCAAGAGCCGCATGCTGGTCGGCATGTTCATCAGCCAGTACTGCGTCAGTGCGGTCACCTGGTTCTACGTCACCTGGTTCCCGATCTACCTGGTCAAGGAGCGTGGCTTCGACATCCTTCAGGCCGGCCTTGTGGCTTCGATCCCGGCCCTGTGCGGGCTGATCGGCGCGGTGTCGTCGGGCTTCTTCTCCGACTACCTGTTGCGCCGCACGAAGTCCCTGAGCATTGCCCGTAAAACGCCAATCATCACCGGCGTGCTGCTGAGCTCGACCATGATGCTGTGCAACTACGTCGATGCGCAGTGGCTGGTGATCGCGGTGATGAGCCTGGCGTTCTTCGGCAAGGGCTTCGGCAACCTCGGTTTCAGCGTAGTGGCCGACACTGCCCCGCGAGAAATGATCGGCATGACCGGCGGCGTGTTCAACGCCTTGGGCAACACCGCCGGCATCGTCACTCCGGTGGTGATCGGCTACCTCCTGCACTCCAGCGGCTCGTTCAACAGTGCACTCATCTATGTTGGCGCTCACGGCCTGCTGGCGGCGTTCTCCTACCTGGTGATCGTCGGCCGCATCCAGCGCCTGCAACTGTCCGACCTGACGGGCCAACCTTCCAACGCTCAATGATTCCGAGGACGACTCCATGATAGAAAGCAACGTCTACATCGACCCGAAAATCGCTGCCCTGCAACCTGGCGAAGCGACCACCGACAGCATCGCCTGGATCAAACTGTCGTATACCGTGCTGCCACTGGGCGCGCCAATCAGCGATGCCAAGGTGCTGACCGGGCGGCAGAAACCGCTGACCGAAATCGCTTTCATCTTCGCTGAGATCCGCACCCGCGAGGGCCATGAAGGCATTGGTTTTGGCTACTCCAAGCGCGCCGGCGGCCCGGGTATGTATGCCCACGCCCAGGAAATTGCCCCGACCCTGCTGGGCGAAGACCCGAACGACATCGCCAAGCTCTACAACAAGTTGCTCTGGGCCGGTGCTTCGATGGGCCGCAGCGGCCTCACCACCCAGGCCATCGCGCCGTTCGACATTGCTCTGTGGGACTTGAAAGCCAAGCGCGCCGGCCTGCCGCTGGCCAAGCTGCTTGGCGCTCACCGCGATTCGGTGCAGTGCTACAACACCTCCGGCGGCTACCTTTCGACGCCACTGGAAAAGGTTCTGGAAAACGTAGATACCTCCCGTGGCAATGGCATCGGCGGCATAAAGATCAAGGTCGGCCAGCCGGACACCAGCATCGACTTTAAACGTGTGCAGGCCGTGCGCGAGCAACTGGGCGAAGGCTTCCCGCTGATGGTCGATGCGAACCAGCAATGGGACCGCGTCACCGCCCAACGCTTCTGCCGCAAGCTCGAGCAGTTCGACCTGACCTGGATCGAGGAGCCGCTGGACAGTGCCGACGTCGAGGGCCACGCCGCCCTGGCCGCGTCGCTGGACACCGCCATCGCCACCGGCGAGATGCTCACCAGCTTCAACGAGCATGCCCAGCTGATCACCGCCAACGCTTGTGACTTCGTCCAGCCTGATGCGCCACGGGTCGGAGGTATCACGCCATTCCTGCAGATCATGAGCCTGGCCAGCTTCAAGGGCCTGAAGCTGGCGCCGCACTTCGCCATGGAGATCCATCTGCATCTGGCCGCAGCGTACCCGGAAGAGCCATGGCTGGAGCACTTCGAATGGCTTGAGCCCATGTTCAACGAGCGCCTGGAACTGCGCGAAGGCCGCATGTGGGTGCCCAACCGCCCGGGCCTGGGCTTCTCCCTCAGCGAACAGGCCCAGGCCTGGACCCAGCACAGCATCGAGTTCGGCAAACGCCCTTGAGCCAGCCATGGCGGTGGCGCTTGTGTCGCCACCGCCATGGGTGACAACACCCATAGGAAAACACCATGAGTCACCGTGAAGTCAGCCCCGTCATTCGCCTCGATGCCGCCGACAATGTCGTGGTCGCGCGTATCGAAATCCCTGCCGGCACCGCCATCGCCGGTGAAGGTGTCACCACCCGGCAAGCCGTGCCGCTGGGGCACAAGGTCGCTGCCCGGCTGATCGCCAAGGGCGAAGCGGTGCTCAAGTACAACACCGTGATCGGCTATGCCGCCGAGGACCTGCCGCCTGGCACCTGGATGCACAGCCACAACATCGCCTTCGGCGAGACCGATCGCGACTACCGCTACGGACTGGACTACGTGCCCACCGACCTGCTGCCGGCCGATCAGCGCGCGACCTTCCAGGGCATTGTCCGCGAGGACGGCCGCGTGGCCACGCGCAATTACCTGGGCGTGTTCGTTGTTGGCAACTGCGGCGCCACGGTGGCGCGCAAGATCGCCAACCATTTCGACGAGCGCCGCCTGGCCGGCTTCCCCAACATCGATGGCGTGGTGCCCTATGTGCACGAAATCGGCTGTGGCATGGAAATGACCGGCGAGCCGATGGACCTGCTGCGTCGCACCATAGGTGGCTACATCAAGCACCCCAACACCGTGGGTGCGGTGGTCATCGCCTTGGGCTGCGAACGTAACAACATTCACGGCTTCTTCGAGCAGGAAGGGCTGGTGGAAGGCGACATGCTGAAGAAACTGGTGATCCAGGACGTCGGCGGGGTGAAGAGTGCCACCGACCAGGGCATCGCGCTGATCGAAGGCATGCTGCCCAAGGCCGACCAGGCGCGCCGCGAGCCGGTGTCCGCCGAGCACCTGATGATCGGCATGCAGTGCGGTGGCTCCGATGGTTTCTCCGGCCTTTCGGCCAACCCGGCGCTGGGCGCGGCGGTGGATATCCTGGTGCGCCATGGCGGCACCGCGATCCTTTCGGAAACCTCGGAGATTTTTGGCGTCGAGCACACCTTGACCGCCCGCGCCGCCACCCCGGCGGTGGGCCGCAAGCTGATCAAGCGCATCGAGTGGTGGCTGGAGTACAACCGCGGCCGCGATACCCAGATCAATGGCCGGGTCAGCCCCGGCAACAATGCCGGTGGCCTGGCCAACGTGCTGGAAAAATCCCTGGGGGGCGCGAAGAAGGGCGGCAACGCCCCGCTGATGGACGTGTACGAGTATGCCCATCCGGTGAAAACCCACGGCCTCGTGTTCATGGACACCCCCGGTTACGACCCGGTCTCGGCCACAGGCCAGATCGCCGGCGGAGCCAACCTGATCGCTTTCACCACCGGACGCGGCTCGTGCTTTGGCTCGGTGCCGGCGCCGACCTTCAAGCTGGCCAGCAACTCGCCCATGTACCAGCGCATGAGCGACGACATGGACATCAACTGCGGACAGATCATCGACGGCGACAAGACCATTGCCCAGATGGGCCAGGAAATCTTCGAGCGCCTGCTCGCCCATGCCTCGGGGGAGGCGACCAAGAGCGAGCTCAATGGCCTGGGCGAGGATGAGTTCTGCCCGTGGCAGATAGGCGTGCTCGCCTGACCTGGCCTCTTCGCGGCTAAAGCCGCTCCTACAGGTGTTGTGCGGTCCTTGTAGGAGCGGCTTCAGCCGCGAAGGGCCCTTCCAGACAGTCACAACAATAACGGCCAGCACTCCAACCTGGCCGAATGGACCAGCCATGCACAAAAACAACAAGATCCTGCCTGCTGCCTCACTGCTGTGCTTCACCTTTCCGGCCCATTCCGAAGGCTTCCTTGAAGATAGTCAGGCCACCCTGAAAGCCCAGAACTTCTACCTCAACCGCGACTTCCGCGAAGACGCCGGCATCTCCAAGCGCGAAGAATGGGCCCAGGGCTTCATCCTCGATTTCCGCTCCGGCTACACCTCCGGCACACTCGGCTTTGGCGTCGACGCCCTCGGCATGCTCGGCCTGAAGCTTGATTCAGGCCCTGGCCGCAGCGGCACTGGCCTGCTGCCGGTCGGCGACGACGGTCGCGCGCCGGACCAGTACAGCAAGTTCGGCATTACCGCCAAGGCGCGTCTGTCGAAGACCGAACTGAAGATCGGCACCCAGCTGCTCAAGTACCCGACCATCGCCTCCAGCACCGGGCGCATCCTGCCGCAGACCTTCCAGGGCGGCGTGCTCACCTCCAAAGAGCTGGATAGCCTGACCTTCACCTACGCGCAGATCGACCGGACCACCAAGCGTGACTATTCCCATACAGAGGCCATGAGCCTGGTCAACAAGACCCGGCGTTTCAGCGGCACACCCGAGGCTGACGACTTTCGCATGGGCGGGGTGGACTACGTGGTCAACCCCAACCTGAGCCTCAGCTATCAATACGGCGAGCTCGATGAGATCTACGGCCAGCACTATGTCGGTCTGCTCGGCAGCACCGCGCTGGGCCCCGGCAAACTGGCGCTGGATGCGCGCTACTTCATCAGCGACGACAAGGGTGAGGCGCTGGCCGGCCCGGTCGACAACCGCACGCTCAACGTGTTGCTCAGTTACAGCCAGGCCGGGCATACCCTAGGCGTCGCCTATCAGGGGCTCTCCGGCTCCACGGCCATGCCTTACCTGATCGGCACTGATGCCTACCTGACCAACTACATGATGGCTGCCGACTTCATGGAAACCGGCGAGCGCACCTGGCAGTTGCGCTACGCCTACGACTTCGTCGCCCTGGGCATCCCGGGCCTGACGTTCTCGACCCGATACAACCATGCCGATCATGCCAACCCGGCCACTTTCGCCGGGGAAGGGCGCGAGTGGGAGCGCGATACCGACCTGGGTTACACCATCCAGTCCGGGCCACTGAAGAACGTCAACGTGCTGTGGCGCAACGCGGCGCTGCGCTCCAATTACCAACGCGATATCGATGAGAACCGGCTGATCGTGAGCTACACCTTGCCGCTGTTCTGATCGCTCAGGTCATGTACGAGGAGTGGCCGCCGGGTTTTGGCGGTGTGGCCGGTAAAGTCTTTTACCGGCCTTTTTTTCAATAGGTACGGCGGCGGGGGTGGGGCGCGAAGCCACGGAACTGGTCAGTACGCTGCTGGCGTTGTTGGTTCTGGGCACGATGTGTCATTTGCCGTGGGTGGCCTGCAGCGCCTTGGCCTGCTCCAGGTTGTGCTGCAGCTACCGTTATTGATGAAACCGCTCTCCCTTTTTACCGACCCTTAAGTGAAGCTGTATTGGCTCACCCCTCCAGCTTCCTGATCAGCCGCCCAAAATTCTGAGCTGGTTCCACATACCGCAATGCTGACTTCATGTCGCTCCAGCCGACGTACTCCATGAGCGTCTTGATATCCCAGCCAGAGCTGGCCGCCCAAGTAGCAAATCCACGCCGTATGGAGTGGGCGCTGTAAATCTTCGACGGCAAACCGCATCTACCCAGAGTGTCGCGCAGGAGAGGAATCAAGCTGTGGGCTGCGATAGGGCGATCGCTAATATTGCCCCATCGATCAATACCCCTAAACACACCACCGCGAGTTAATCCCGCTGCTTCGATCCAGTTCAGGTACGCCTCGACCGGGCAGAGCTTGCTCAACGACGGTGTCTTGTACTCCCGTCCTATGTTCTGCCGGTCTCCTTTGGAAGACCCGAGATAGAACCTGATGCCGACGTAGCGCTCGGCATGCGTGTTCTCGATCGTGAGCCTAGCCAGTTCGTCCCCGCGGAACCCTCTCCAGAACCCGATTGTGAGCAGAGCGATGTCGCGGGTCGATTTGAGCAGGGCGGCCATATTGCCGTCGGCTCTTGCCTGAGCTACCTCATCTTCGAGATGTGCGACTGCCTTTTCGAGATGCAGCAATGCTAGTGGGGCCGCTTGCTTCTGCTGCGCGGGGTGTATCGCCCGGATGCCTTTTAGCAGTTGCCTGACCTTGGGGGTCTTGGTGGGATCGGGAAAGCCGTTGCTTTGATGCCAGTTCGCAAGCGCTGCCAGGCGCTGCTTGAGTGTGCTGAGCGCTAGCTGGTCAGCGTACTCCGCGATGTACCGCACCACTGACTCAGTGGTTGTAGGCAGGTATCCACCCCAGGCCACTTCGAAATGGGAGAGGGCGGCCGCATAGCTTTTCGACGTGTTCTGGCGAACGCTCGCCTGTAGATATCTATCTGCCTTGCTGGGCACATCAACCACGCCAATCTCCATATCGAGCCGGGGCGGCTCTCATTTGCCGTTTGTACTGCCTTTCGGGCCATTTTACCTCCACGCTGAGGCATGACAAGCCATAAACCTCGATTATGTCTTGCCAAAAATTAGGGCATATTTGGTATCTAAAGATGTTAAGGTGGCACGTAATTACATGAAACGTACAACAGTACGAAATCGTAGGGGCGGACATGGCTAGAGGCGGCATTAACTTGGTGCTGGTGCGCAAGGCTCGCGAGGCGCTGCTGTCGAGAGGGCAAAACCCTAGTATCGACGCGATACGCATCGAACTTGGAAATACCGGCTCAAAGACAACAATTCAGCGGTGTTTGAAGGAGATTGAATCACACGATCCTCGACCCTCGGCTTCGCCTTCGCGCCTAAGTGATGAGCTCACGGAGCTGGTGGGTAAGTTGCTTGAACGCCTGCTTGATGAGGGAAACGAAGCCTTGGCGCATGAGAGAGCTGCATTTGAGGTTGAACGCAAAGCGATGAAAGCTGAGAGCGGTACACTTCAAAGCAAGCTTGAGCAATCGCAATTGGAGATCGCCAAGCTGCAGTCAGCCCTGCAGGCTCAGGACGAAGAACTCAAGATCGTTAAATCCAGCCTTCAAACCGAGATCACTCGAAACGCCCGGATCAGCCAGAGCTGCAGCGACCTTGAAATTCGCGTGCAAGAGAAGGACGCCCAGATCGAATCTCTGGAGGAGAAGCATACGCATGCCAGAGAAGCACTCGAGCACTACCGAGTAGCAGTAAAGGAACAGCGCGACCAGGATCTAAACCGTCACGAAACTCAGATCTACCAGATGCAGCAAGAGGTGGCTCTGCTTCAGCAGACGCTGATGGTTAAGCAGGAGGAAACCACCCGCATGATCCGAGACAACGAACGCCTGATCGCCGAAAACCGGCAGCATGCCAAGGAGGCCAGCCAGCATCGTGATGCTATAGAGCATCTGAGGGGGGACTTGGGCATTGCCAGCGCGGCGACTGCGCGAGCAGAGGGTGCAAAAGAGTTGCTCACCCAACAACTCGAGACCAAAAATAAGGAGGCTAGCGATGCCCACCTGACTGGAGCAGTAGCACAGCAGAGGGCAAAGGAATTGAAGGCACTGCTCGAGCAGTCTGAAACGGAACTAGAAGCACTTCGCGCTGCGATTGGAGCTAAAAACAGTTAGAAACATAGTAAGGCTTGAGCACAGCCGTAGCGGAAAGAACAAATGTACTCCTCCGTGTTTCAAGCATACGCGTTTCTTCACGTATGCACCTAGGTAAAACATCGGGCCGGGTAACCCATCGCAATGTGCCTTTCTTGGACGCTTACGAAGCGGCGAATCGCGAATGACAGCTATGCGGCCAGCAAGCTCAGAGGTGTTCTTTGTGGGGGCGGGCGTGCCCCGCGAATCCGACCTATGGCAAAGTAGCATTACTCAGTCTGAGCAGCGTATGATCCCGCCGCCACCCCGACAGCCCTGCGCGGGGAACGATCGCCAAGGATGCCGCTGTGACTCCAATTCATCGCCCTGAGTGCCCTGAATACCTGATCCCTTTACTTGCGGATGACAGGAGTCGATGGGAGCAGCTTTACGGGCCCTCTTCAAAGGGGTGGCTTAACCGTGACGACATCCTCAGAAAATACCGAGGTGATCTGGCAGATGACTTGATAAAAGTTTTCGGCCCAATCTGCTGTTATTGCGAGAGCTATGCACATCGGGGCAGCGGGGCCATCGAGCGCTTCCGCCCCAAGACCGGCGTGCGAGGAGAGCCGCACTACGCACACCTGCAAGCGGACTGGCGTAACCTCTACTGGGCATGCGCGGTATGTAACCGCTACAAATCGAGACGCTTTCCCCAGTTGGGCGATTCGTGTCCAGATAGTCCGTACCTGGAAACAGTTGCGTTCGAAAAGCCAGGCTTGATCGATCCCTGCAGTGATGATCCAGATCTCCATCTTAAGTTCGAGTCCAATGGAATTGTGCTTCCGCTTAGTGATCGGGGAAAAATTACCATTGATTTGCTGGATCTCAATCGTCGGCAACTGGTGCAAACCCGGCGTGAGCAGGCCGTTCTGCTGACAGCTGGTCAACCTTACTGGGACGATGATGGCGAGCATCGAGCGCATGCTGCTGTGTGGCGCCAGCTTTCAACTGAACTCAACAGGACTCTATGGGAGTTTCCGCGCCCCATCGAAGATGAACATGGGGATGAACCCGCAACATATATAGCTGCTGCGCCTAGCGAGCGGATTGATACTGAGACCAAGGAGGGTATGGAGTCCTACCTTGAGAAAGCCCAATACGTGACTCAGCTGCAGATCAAAAATTTCGGGCCCATTGACCACTTGGATCTCAACTTGGAAGCTCCTGGTGCATCAAGCGCGCCTTGCTACGCGTTGCTCGGCGAGAACGGTGTCGGAAAAAGCACAGTGCTCAGGGCTTTGGCGCTCGCATTGTCAGGTGAGGCTTATTCGAAAGCACTTGGCCGCACCAGCAATAAGCTCCTGGCTACCGGAGCCTATGAGGGATCAGTCGTCGTCACCCTGGTGGGTGGCGATCAGATCTCGATGACGTTCACGCGCAACAAGAAAATCAAGTTCAGCAATGTGCACTCTCGCTCACTGGTCGTGGCGTATGGCGCCACGCGCTTGCTCGCCACCAAGCGTCACCGGGCGAAGCCTGGGAAAGACCACGCGAAGATCGACAACCTCTTCGACCCGTTCCTCCCGATCACCAACCCATCAGAATGGCTCAAGAGCATCGATCCCCACCGCCTGGAAGAAGTGAACGAAGTACTGCTCAGACTGATGCCGAAGGATCATCAGGTGCAGGTCATCATAGCTGCCGATGGTTCCGTGAATCTCAATGTGGGTGGTATCGAAGGGCGCCAGCTCCATGAGCTGAGCGACGGCTACCAGTGCATGATCGGCATGGCTGTCGACATCATGCAGGTGCTCTCTCAATCCGGCGCGGCGCTTGATTCTGCTGAGGGCATTGTCCTGATCGATGAGCTCGGCAACCATTTCCATCCGGCCTGGCGACTTCAGTGTCTGCCGGCCCTGCGTGAAGCTTTTCCTGGTGCCCAGATAATCTATAGCACCCATGACCCTCTGTGCCTGCGTGGACTCAAGGAAGGTGAGGTTGCTGTGCTACGGCGGGATAGGCTGAACCATATCTACGCACTCGAAAACCTACCAACAGTTTCCAAGCTCAGGGTTGAGCAGCTTCTTACCTCCGAGCATTTTGGACTGCGCAGCACTGTGGATCCTGAGCTCGATCTAAAGATCCAGGCTTACGAAGAGCTGTTGAGCAAACCACAGCGGTCTGCTGAGGAAGAGCAGTCACTTGCCGACTTGGTGGCTGAGCTAACGGACACACGCTACCTTGGCGGCAGCCGTCGAGAACGTATGGCCTTGCAGATGCTGGACACCACAGGTGCGATCGATATTCCTGTTGAGGCTGCCGCCAACGTGCAGCAGTTCACTGACTCGACTGTCTCGAAGCTCAAGTTCCTCATGCAGCAGGTCACGCCATTGGCTGGCCGGCTCGAGGGTGAGCCATGATCAAGGTCGAACGCCCGAAGGGTAGTACCCCCAAAGGTTTAGTCCGTAAAGGGCTCGCAGAATTGAAGAAACACCGCGATCTCGATCCCAAAGATCGCAAATTCAAGGCTTACTCGGATGATCCCGTAAAAGAGAAGCTGGCGGAGTTGTTTGGACGCAAATGCATGTTCTGCGAATCGCTGCTGGCAGGGAGCCAGCCAGGTGATGTGGAGCATTACAGACCAAAGGGAAAGGTGGTTATCTGCCCCAAGACGAAAGATGCGCCTGCTCAGCACGCAGCTGGATACTATTGGTTAGCAGCCAAGTGGCCAAACCTTCTGTTGTCCTGCGCTGACTGCAACCGACCGAGAACACAGGATGATTGCGACGGCAATGCCCGGGTGATCGGCAAAGCTAATTTCTTCCCCCTTGCTGATGAGACAAAGCGAGCGTCCGGGCCTTGGTTTGTGCTCAGGGAAGAACCGCTGCTTCTGAATCCCTGTATTGATGATCCTGCTGACCATCTTGTCTTTTTGGAGGATGGACGCGTGCAAGCGCGATTGATAGATGGGGCACCGAGTCGCAAAGGTGAAGCCAGCATCTACTACCTAGGGCTCGCTCGTGCGGAACTGCTGCAAATGCGCGCACGTCATGCTCGTATGGTACGCGCCGCGATTCGACATACAGTGGATGCCTTGGAAGAGCATAGAGACCCAGGTGCCGACCTGGAGGATTTGGTTGCCTTTCTCGATCCCAAGGAAGCGTATGTCGGTTTTAGCCGCATGCTAATCAATAAGTACATGGGCAAGTACATCGCAGCGCTAAATCTTCCCGTTTGATGGGTTGCTTTATACCATTGCGATCGCTGCGCAACGGCTGTGCTGGAAGAGCTGGATTGCTTCAAGCAGAAGCCAGCAGCCCTCTGATGCATGTATGTACTGGTAAGGTCGTCGTTACGTCGGCGTGGATGTGCTGGCTGGCGGTTTAGCGTGGTGAGTCCGCATGGCGTACGCTATAAAAGTCTCATCTCGGCATCCCACATGGATGCTGTTAGCTTCAGCAAGCGGAAAAAAAGCGCGAGCGTTCAAAGGAAAGCAGCCGGCCTGTGTGCTTAGCACCAAGTTGCCCCGGCAACACTTAGGAAGAGGTGATCATGAAGCTACAGGCATATCGGCTGCAGAACTATCGCCGACTGCGCGACGTCGTCATTGAGCTTGACGACGAGATTTCCATCTTCGTTGGCGCCAACAACAGCGGCAAGACGTCTGCCGTGCAAGGCCTGTACTCGATGCTCCGTGGCGAAGCGAAGAAGTTCGAACTCTTCGACTTCAGCGCAGCGCTGTGGGCCGAGATCGACGCCATAGGCAGGACGCCTCCAGGCGATGAGGACGCGCCCAAGCAGTTACCGTCCATTCTTTTGGATCTCTGGTTCCGCGTCGGTGAAGACGATCTCGCCACTGCAATGTCGCTTCTTCCGAGCACGGACTGGGACGGCAAGTGCGTCGGGATCCGGGTGGCGTTCGAGCCTCGGGACGCCCATTTGCTTGTCCGGAAGTTCCATGAACTGCATGAAAAGGCCAACAACGCTGCAACCGCACTGGTGACCAGGCGCAAAGCAGTTGCGGAAAAAGGGACTGTGGTGGTGGCGGATCCCGGCGAGTACAAGCCCTGGCCAGAAAGTCTGACGAAGTACCTCACCAAGGAGCTGACCAAGGAATATACGTTCCGCTACTACGTACTCGATGAGCGCGAATTTGTCGGCTATCAGCCTAAAGAGGCCGATTATGAGCCGCTGCCGCTAGGTAACGAGCCGGGTGGCGCGGCCATTCTGAAGTCTCTGGTGAAGGTGGACTTCCTGCGTGCGCAGCGGCACCTTGATGACCCGGATGCTGGCAGCTCCGACCGCGCTGAGAGCTTGTCGCGTCGTCTCAGCCGTTTCTATCACCGTAATCTGGAGAAGCGTGGTGACGACCATGTAGCGCTCAAAGCGCTCGATACCTCGGAAAAAGAACTGAACTTCCACCTGGAGGAAGTTTTCAGCGACACCCTCAAGCGCCTCGCCAAACTCGGCTATCCAGGCGTCAACAACCCCGAGATTGTGATTCGGGCGGCCTTGGATCCGACCACCGTCTTGGGGCAGGATGCCAAGGTCCACTACGTGGTTCCTGGTGCGGTCACCGCGCAACTGCCCGACAGCTACAACGGTCTGGGGTTCAAGAACTTAGTCTATATGGTGGTTGAACTCCTCGACTTGCACGAGCAGTGGAAAGCCGAGGAAGACAAACGGGCGCCACTGCATCTGGTCTTTATCGAAGAGCCTGAGGCGCATCTGCATGCGCAGATCCAGCAGGTCTTCATCAGGAACGTTCTGCGCCTCCTTGAGGATGCCAACGATCACGCAACGTTTTTCCACACGCAGCTCGTTGTCACCACGCATTCCCCACACATCCTATATGAGCGCGGGTTCTCACCCATCAGGTACTTCCGCCGTGTTAGCGACCAGCTGGCCCATAACACCGAAGTAAGGAATCTTTCGCTCTTCAAGACGGGCGCGGCCGACGCTCCAGCGCGCGAATTCTTGCAGCGGTATCTGAAACTCACACACTGCGATCTCTTCTTTTCCGATGCGGTCATCTTGGTGGAGGGCAATGTCGAGCGCCTGCTCCTGCCAGCCATGATCGAGTCGGCCGCTAAACGCCTGCGCTCCTCCGCCCTGACCATCCTTGAAGTCGGTGGCGCGTTCGCGCATCGGTTCCAAGAATTGATCGCCTTCGTTGGACTCACTACGCTGGTCATCACGGATCTGGACAGCGTAACGGTCAAGCCGGATGCTGAGGATGCCGCCGAGCAAGACGCAGGAGCTGGCGGCACCGTCGACGGAGATAACGAGGACGACGATCTGAAGCCCTTCGAAACCGAAGACGACGACGAGGCAGCACCGGGCGGCAAAAAGAAATCCAAGAAGCGTGGGAGCACCTGCCATGCTCACGTGGAGGGCGCCGTCACGTCCAACCAAACCCTCATCAGCTGGATCCCTAAGAAGCGGTCGGTGGCCGAACTCTGGGAAGTCACGGCGGAGCAAAAGACGCTATCGCTTGCCGAGGGCTCCAGCGCTGAGGTTCGGGTGGCCTATCAAACCAAGGTTTTGGTTTCGGTGGGTGCTACGACCTCGCAGCTTTGCGGCCGCACGCTTGAGGAGGCCTTCGGTCTTGAGAACTCCGAGTGGTGTCAGGCTGAGGCTAACCGGGCGGTCGGACTCAAGCTAAAGCGCGCACCAAACAGCCCCGAGGAACTGGCTGAGAAGTTGCACGTCAGAGTGACCAGCAAGAACTTCGACAAGACTCGCTTTGCGCTGGAGGTCCTTGCAAGTGGTCCGCTCAACTGCTGGAAGGTCCCCACGTATATCGCCGAGGGCTTAGCCTGGCTCGAAGCCAAAGTGGCGCACGAGATTGAGGCGGACGCGGCTGTTGCCACCGAGGTCACGACAATTGAGCCGACTGCAGCCGGTTGTGTCGCCGTCATTGCAGATGCGGAGCAGACGGCATGAGCAGGCGAGTTGATAGCCCAGACACTGCCGCCGACCGCGAGATCTACGCGTGTATTGCTGCGACACCCCCACAGCCGTTCGTGGTCCGCGCTGGCGCAGGTTCCGGCAAGACCACCTCCCTCATCAAGGCGCTGGACTGGGTGATCACAGAGCACGGCGCCAGCATGCGGGCGAAAAAGCAGAAGGTCGCTTGCATCACATATACCGACCTCGCCGCCAAAGAAATCTTGGCGGATGTTAACGATCATCCGCTGGTCCATGTCTCGACCATCCACAGCTTCTACTGGTCTATCACCAAGACGTTTCAGGCGGACATTAAGGTTTGGCTACAGAACGACATACGCAGGCGGATTTCCGAGCTGGGAGAAGAGTTCAAGAACTACAGCTCGCGTGTTCGGCAGACTACACGCGACAGGAACAAGGCTGACCAGGAGCGTTATGTCCGCCACCTAGAGGTTATTGCTGGCGTCAAGACCTTCAGCTACGGGGTGGGCAGCGACTACGCAAAGGGCATCCTCGGCCACGAGGACATCCTTCAGCTCGCTGATTTCCTTCTGCAAAATCGTCCGCTGTTCCGACGGGTCGTAGCGCTGAACTTCCCGTTTGTGTTCATAGACGAGAGTCAGGACACGTTCCCGAGCGTAGTGAAGTCCTTCAAGGACGTGGAAGCCCAGATGCGGAGCAAGTTCTGTCTCGGTTTTTTTGGCGACCCAATGCAGGCGATCTTCATGAGAGGCGCGGGGGACATCCCGCTTGAGGACCATTGGCGGGCCATCACAAAACCAGAGAATTTTCGCTGTGCCAAGCAGATCCTTGATGTAGCCAACGCCGTGCGCGCGCAGGGCGACGGCATGGAGCAAGTCCGAGGACTACACGAAAAGGTTGATGGTGATCTCAAGCCGGTGGAGGGCTCGGCCCGGATGTTCGTCCTGCCGAACACGCTTAACCGAATTGAGGCCCTGGCAAGAGTCCGGGCGTGGAGCGCGGCGACGAACAACGACGAGGGTTGGACGACTCCAGACGTCGCGCTCAAGATTCTTGTCATCGTGCACCGCATGGCCGCAAACCGGCTCGGCTTCGGTGGCATCTACTCGGCGCTGAACGATAGGACATCGGAGGGCATGAAGCAGGGGATGCAGGATGGCACCGGCTGGCCCGTTCGACCCTTCCTAAGTTTTGCGCTACCAATCGTTACCGCCGTCAAGGCCGGCAACGAGTTCGCGGCGATGAACCTGCTCCGGAAGTTCAGCCCGCGTCTGGCACCAGGGGCTCTTACCGGCCGCCGTGCCGCGGCTGTGTTGCGAGATTTGCACGCGGCTATGTTGAGACTTGTCGTCATGCTGGACGAGGCAGGGACCACCATTGGTGACATAGCTCTCCATCTCTGTGACACGGGGCTTTTCGAATTCGACGATCGCTATGCGCGTGTTCTTGGATTTGTCAGGGATGTTGCTGATGCTGCTCAGGAGCCCGAGGATGCTGATGCAGTTCCGGCCGAAGGACCATCCTCGGACGCAGCAATGGCCAAGTTCTTCAAGTGCTCTGCGCAAGAGCTTTGGCCCTATGAGCGCTATGTCTCAGAAGGCTCCCCCTATGCTACACAGCACGGTGTAAAGGGAGCGCAGTTCGAACGAGTCATGGTGGTGATGGACGAGGAAGAAAGCGACTACCGAACCTACAACTACGAGCGGGTCTTCGCGAGCGCTGAGGCCCGTGCTGCAGATCGTGCACGAGCACTAGGTGGTGATGAAAACACTTGGAGTCGAACGCTGCGACTGCTTTACGTCTGCTGCACTCGCGCCCAGCGGGGTCTGGTACTAATGTTCTTTGTCGCTGATCCGGCGACCACTCTGGAAAACGTCATTGCGAGCGGGATTTTGCCGCGGAGCGCAGTCTTTACGCAGGAAGTGTTAGCTGGACGGCCATAGACGAACGAGTGCCTGATCGAGGTCGCCGCAGGGAAGCTGAGTTTATGCATATGCTTCCTATTTATAAGCCGACCTCGAAAAAATGGGCGACAGATCGTAGGGGAGGACGGGGCATGAGTATTCGCCTCGCCCTACGCCTCCTCGCTAAGAAGTCGTGCTGTTAAAACCGCAGCCTGGAGATCAAGATGGCTCGAAGCAAACGACTTCATGAGGAGCGAGCGGGGAAGGGCCCAATCCCATTTCTCTCGGATCATGTTTTCGACATTTTCCAATATGAGCTCTACATCTGTGATGTCCATTTGCCCGACCACGCGCAACGCTCGCAACGTGTCTTCCTGACCGAAAGCAACCTCCAGGAAGAGTCCGTTGTTTTCGCACTGAATGCCCACATGCCTGAGCAATAAGACCAGCGCATCATTGGTGTAATCCCCCCGCCAGGTCGCCACGTGGCTTACGCTAGCAGAGCCAACAATCGCCGTGCTATCCAGGCCGAGGGCACGGAAGTTACTCCGAGCCTCCTCCAGCAGGGCTTGAGCGTGCTTGTCGAGGAAGGGACAGGGGGTGGTTTCCATCAACACGTTTCGCATTTCAAGCCTGACGCGATCATGCACCTGCGCACCTAGCCCATCAAACTGAGGGGGCTCGCCGCCCCGCGCTGGCATGACCACGATCACCTTCGCTTCAATGTCGACGTCCTGAACCTGCCAGCGTCGGCCGCCGAAAATGATACGTTGCCCCTTGGTCAGGGGTTTGCTGACGGGCAGCGAGCCAAGTAGTTTGCCATCCCGGAGCAAACGAAACTCTTCATCACTCGTGAAGGCGGTGTAGAACTCATAGTGGTTGATCAACCGCTCCCCGAGTTCACCTGGCAGCAGAAGTCCCAAGCTGTCCTGAACGATCAACTCTTTCTCACCCATACCTTTGAGCAAAGACAGGAAATCAGGCTTGGTAACGCACGCAAAACTGCCGCTCGCTATGAGATTTCCCCATAATTGCGCCGCCGATGCACCGCCGAGCTGAGCAATCGAAGACAAGCACTGCTGCACCAGTGTCGAGGCGTGTAGGCCTTCCGACCGAGGAGGTTCAAACCATCCACTGATCAGCAAGCGGATCATGGCGACCGTTTGGACAAGGCCTTCACGTAACTGATCGGAGAGATCAGAATGATCCGTTAAGGGGCGCTCTCGGCAGTATACCCTCAGCATGGCAGGCTCACCGGGTCGACGACCTGAGCGGCCAAGCCGTTGCCTCAGACTCGCCACAGAGGGTGGGGAGCCGATCTGTGCGACCGTCCTGATGTTACCGATGTCGATACCCAGCTCCAGGGTGGTAGTGCATACGGCAGAAGCTGGAGGATCTCCCGCCTTCAACGCGCGCTCCGCATCCTGGCGCAGCTCCTTGGACAAGCTACCGTGGTGCGGCCAGAACTCGTTTGGCACGCCATCGTTCTCGCACAGTGAGCGCAGACGGTCGGCAAACCATTCAACCTCTTGGCGCCTGTTGGGGAAGATCAGGTTGTTGTGCCCTCTCAATACCTTGTACAGGTGGCCTGCAATTGCCACCTTGGTACCAGAAGTCTCCTCCTGTTCGTCGCCTTCATCTGTTGACGATTTTCCAGAGTATTCCGCCACCACTTGTTGCATCGGCTGTTCAAGGTAGCCGCGTACCTGCACTTGGAGTTCCTGGCCAGAGGATTTCGACTCGATGATGGTGATGTCATCAGGGCGAACCGGCCTCAGAAACTTTCGGGCCAGCGACATCTCCCCAAGCGTCGCGGAAAGTCCTACGCGAGGCAGAGCCCTGCCTACGACGATCTCAACCCGCTGCATGAGCGATTGCAGTTGCTTACCGCGCTCACTGCCAATGAAGGCATGAAGCTCATCGATGACGATGTAGCGCAGCTTCTGAAAAGCCCCAGCTAAACTCGCACCTTTGTTTACGAAGAGGGCTTCGAGGGACTCCGGCGTGATCAGCAAGATGCCCTCAGGCGATTTCAGGAACCGTTGTTTCTTGCTTGCTGCCACATCACCATGCCAGGCAACGACGGGCAGCTCTAGCCGCTCGCACAGCCGGCTGAGCCTGTCCCATTGGTCATTGATCAGTGCCTTGAGTGGGCTGATGTACAGCACTGCGCCGGCGGACTCACGGTCGTTGAGGAGGTTGGTCAGGATAGGGAGGAAGGCGGCCTCCGTTTTGCCTGCCGCTGTGGACGCCGCGATGATCACATCGCGATCAGCGCCCACCAACGCTGGTACCGCCCACTCCTGGGCATCACGTAACGACGTCCACCCCTGTGACCAGACCCATTGCTGAACCTCGGGATGCAGACGCTCAAACGAAGAAGAGTCAGAGCTTGAAGCTGGCGAGCTCATCGTCGACCTCAACTTCAAGATCCTGTTGGCCAGCCTCATCCTTGGCCAGCTCCACGGCGCCCAGCAGGGTGCGCCAGTCCGCTGTAGGGTTCTGCTCGATTACCGCGAGCAGGTTGATGAAAGCTGTAATGGTCGTGCGCGGCGTCCGGAAATAGGCCTCGCCCAAGCGCTGGTTGCAGTGCGCCATGAACGCGGGGATGGCTTCGTCCGGCAGCAAGAACTTCTCAGGTTCGCCGAAGGCATAGACATTGCGCAGCTTCTGCAGCAGCACGTAGAAGTCTTCAGGGGTCAGGCTGCTGAGTCGAATGACTGGCCCAGAAAGGTCAACCAAGCCAGACCTTGCAAAGCTGTTTTCCGCGAGGCGTGATTGCAGGGCAGGGTAGCTGTAGAGTCCACGACGCGTGTCCATCAGAAACTCTGGTGTGCCGCCCAAGACAAAGCCCAGGCCTTCAGCAGAGCCCTGTAATGAATCGTTGAGGATGCGCAGGATTTGTTCGTAGTTAGCGTTCCGAGCCTGGGTATTTGCCAGTTTGTACAGGTTGACCAATTCATCCAAGCAGACCATCAAACCGCCGAAACCGGCCAGGCGCACAAACCTGGACAGCAATTTCAGCTGGTCGTAAACAGAGGCATCGTCGACGATCGTACGCACACCGAGCGCAGCCCGGGCATCTGTCTTGGTAGAGAATTCGCCGCGCAGCCAGCGGATGGCATCAGCTTTGAGCTGCTCGTTGTCTTCCTCGAAACCGCGGCAATAGGCAGCAATGACGTCGGCAAAGTCATAGCCGTTGACCATCTCGGTGAGCTCCGCCAGGTACTCACGAATGACCACCTCGCTCTCGACACCTTTAGTCTTGGCTTCCGTTTTAGCCTGTGAGATGAATTTCTCAACGATACCCTGTAGCGCGCCGCCATCGGGTTTGGTGCGGGTGGCCATGTTTTTGGCCAGCTCGGAATAAAGGGAGCGTGCCTGGCCACCTGAAGCATGAAGACGACGGTCAGGGTTCAAATCGGCGTGCATGGTAACGAGCTTGCGCTCCATGGCGATGCCGCGAACCAGGTTGAGGAAGAAGGTTTTACCCGCGCCGTACTCGCCAACGACAACGCGGAATGCAGAACCGCCATCTGCGAGACGATCGACATCCTTGAGCAGCGAGTCGAGTTCACCCGCCCGACCCACCTGGATCAGGTGCTGCCCGACACGCGGGACAACACCCGCACGCAGCGATTGAATGACCGCGTCGCGATCCTTGGCTCGTATCTTACTCATAGGGCTAATACATCCAGAATTTCTGGGTTGATTTCGATGGGATCATCGCCTTCAGTTACGGGCATGTCGAACAGCTCAAACGCTGTGTCGTTGATCCGTTCCAGGGCGCCATCCAGCATCAGTTCCATATCACTGGCTGCGTCTTCCAGCTCAGCGCGGCTCCATTCAGTCCGAGAAACCAACAAACGGAGGAACGCAGAATGCTCAACGTCCAAACCATGAACGGTAGCAAGCTGTTCGGCGCTGCTGCTTTCCTGCTCTTGGAGCGTTTCTGGTTCCGAGGCGCCAGATGTTTCGGTGGGAGACTCTTCATTGAAGACGCTGGCCAGAAGCGCCGACACCTCTGCCGTTTCTTGTTGCAGACGAGCGACCTTGCTCATGTCCAGTGCGAAGCCTGAACCCATGCCTGCTGGCGCCTCCGCCGCAGTCGCCGGCGCGGCAGTCGAAATCATTGCCTCCGCGATCTGGGAAGGGCGAACGGCTGCACTATGGAGATCGCTGTAGACGAACTGTGGATCGAGGGCGAGCGATTTGTAAACGCGCTCAAGCAGCTTCACTTCCTGCGGCGTCACCTCGCCATCCGCATGTGCCAAGTGGGCCAAAAAGCTGGCAATTTTTCGTTTGGCCTCGAGGGGCAGGGACTCGAGCTTCTTCTTGAGGCTTGCCAGCGTGGGCGGTTGCTTCAGCTGAATTTGGAGGTGCGCTTTCAGGCGTTTGCGATGCGCAACGCAAAGGTGATCCCACGAGTCAATGTGCCCAGATAGCAGGCTGATCTCCTCAAGCGAGGTGTCGCCGTCTGCAGCTGCGACTGCACTGGCCAGGTCTAACGTCACTGCTGCTGCGCTGTAGGCATCGGTGGAGCGAAGCGTGCCTTCGTCAGAGTCCGCTGCGAACAGCGCGATGGTGTCTTCTGCCTTGGGTGTGCGGCTGCCGGACAGGACGTCGGGTTCCAAACCGATCCGCTTGCTCTCCAACGCCCGGGCAAGGGCGATGACTTTGTCACGGGAAAGCGCGCCGGCCGATTTGAATCGGCCTGCCAGCTCAGCGAAACTCATGCAGATAGTTTCGCCCCCGACGCGTTGCTCTAACTGTTCGAGCTCTGCTTTTGCTTCAGTAGGCCAGAGTTCGGTTGGCAACTGCAGGATGGCTTCCAGGCTATCCCCGGCGTCTGGATTACGCCCTAGGTACCGACTGAAAGCGTCGAGTACGGTGGTGCAGTCCTCGACAATGACCTGCAGCTTGTTACGCGTTCCTGAGGTCGCTGCGACATCAGGAAGGTCACCTACGGCCACTGCTGGAATATTCAATCCGGCAGAAGCGGGTCGATAGGCGACCTTCAGCTTGGTCTTGTTCTGGGGAAGCACAATGCCGTTGGGATAGCGCTTCTCGAATTCGTGTTTGAAGAGCGCTGCGAATTGCTCGGGACACCGCGTCACAGGTGTGCGCCTGGAGATGTTGGGCTCTGCAAGCGCCCAGGCCAATGCCCAGCTCGGATTAAGCGGATACTTGTCCACGGCCATCTGTCCCAGCGCAACGCGCAAGGACATGGGCAGCTCGTACCCATCTGCGGGGCTGGCGCCGGGCTCGCTTAGGTAACTCTGAGGCTGAACGGCGCCCGCGTCGATATGGGCGAGGAAACGGGTAGCGTAACCGCGGAAAGAATTGTTATCGCCGTAAAGGCCAAGTAAACGACCGACCTCGGCCTTAATGGCCGGGATTTCTGCCTTGGCTTGAGGCTCGGTCGGCGCATCGATCAGCACACGGCGTTCAAGCCCATAGAAAAACAGGAACACGTAACCCGCATCTGCAGGCTGGCGACGACCTCCTGCCAACCATTGCAGGTACGCTCGCCGCGCCTCGGGCGTGATGCTCCGGTAGCTTGGCCAGTAGGGCATCTGTCGCTCGGTGAGGTTCATCGGTGAGCGCGCGACACGAAGCGTGGCGTCGATAAGGGAGGGTTCAGATTGGCCGAATTGTGTCGCCCGCTCGGTGATGTAGAGCAGTCCGCCGGGGATGGCCAACCCAGCCACGTTAATGGACTCATTTTCAGCCAGCCAACGAACCCCCGCGGGCTTGGCATTTGGCTTTGGAATGGCGTAACTCTGACTGTCGCTGGAGGACCCGACCTGGACAGTATGGAAGTCTCGTTCGAAGGCACTGGTGCTGAACTGGACAGTGGCACTGGGGTACGTTGCGTGTCGAGACACCGCAGCGATCTCGGCAACAATGTCATCTTCAGGAACGTAAGGCTTTGCACGGGTGGCACGTCTGACGGCCCATACCAATACGCCTATGCCCAAGACGACCCCAATGGCAATCCACACCTGTTTAGGGATTTGTGCCAAGAGGGCAATAACAAAAAACAGGGCGTACAGAGCGATCGACCCGCCGCCGCTCCCTTTGCGCTTCCGTGGCATATAAGTGTTCCGTACAGTTGGTAATGGCCAAATGACATTCTTACGGATTTTTCAAGGCCAGCCAAGCGGAACAGACGAAGGGAGAGCTTGGATGAAATCAATGAACTGTAGCTCTGCGACGTAGCAGCGATTACGTCGCAGAGGTTAGGGCTAGAAGTTATCGCGCTGATATTGAATGGAGCTGAAGAGTGGCTGGCCTTCGCCGTCGAAGAAAGGCTCTGTCAGAGGATTGGATCCCCAGGCGTCTGAGGGTGCGCGGGCTGATGCATTGAGCGACATTCTGGGCGCATCCTGCAGTTGATTGGGTAGGCTATGTATGCGCAGAATTTGCCCTTCACAGATAGCCTTCTTCAGGACCTTCAGCGATTGGCGTTGTACTAGCTTGAGTAAGGCCGGTTTGAGTTCGAGGTAGAGCGCGGATCCGTGCTCATCGGTCTGCATCACGCGTCGGCCGATCAGATGTGTGCTTTGGAAGACGGTCTCTTCGATACACTTCAGTGAAAGGCTCAGGTCCGCGTGGGAGGACTGCGGCGGCAGATCGATACGCATGGCATAGCTAGCACCCAGTTCAGCGCGCTCGTAGTGAATGAACTGCCCCTTGAACACTCGCTCCAGCACTTCCACGGCTAGCTCCGTGTTATCGGTCTGCAAGGTGCAGAGGGTTTCGTCTGGTTCGGGCTTGATCTCCACCCGCAACTCGCACTCCAGGCTGAAATGGTTGGCGGGGGAGATGAATAGCAGGTCGTCCCAGCCACTCACGGGGGGGGCAATCCAGCCGGCGGCGGCTGCGCCTCCCAGCAGGCCATGACACAGCGCTTGGTGATAGTCGGCGTATTCCCATTCGTGCCGGTCAAGGGATTTGGGAGGCGTCAGCTTTTCGACCTGCACCAGTTGGCTATCGAACAAGACTACCTGGTAGCAATTACTGTCGTCGTCCGCAAATTGAACATACTGGCGGCGCAATGGGGAAGAGGTAACCGCTTCTGAGCAAGGCACCCCAAACACCAGGTAAGCGTGCCCCTGATACAGGAATGGAATGAACTCCTCGCCTTCATCGTTATAGTGGCTCTCTTGCGACCACCCCTTCAGGCACTGAGCAAGCCATCGCCTATGCTGCGACATGCGAGAAGTCTCAACGATGTGCGGTTCGACCAATTCCGGCAGATCGTCCCAGTCATCGGCGCGCTGGTACTCGAGCAGGTAGTCGCGGCTGGCTTGATACCAAGGCGCGACCTCCCACATGACTTTAAGGTCATCGCCAACCGGCTCCGCCGTGCGTGCCTCGACTGTGATGTCAGCGTCATGGTTAAACAGCCGTGGCCAGAAAATTCGGGTGCCTATCAACTGCAGTTCTATGCCGTTGATACAGACCCGGCTCTGAATTACCGCCAGCGGATCCGGGCTGATGTCGGTGGCCTGCCACGCAGTCGGCGTGACTGGCTGCAGTACATCCGCCAATGTTACCGGGTTGCCCGGGACCGCGAAGACTTGTCGCAGTGCTTCACAGAGCTCTGGCAAGTTGCGGTTAGTGAGGATCAGTTGACTGACCGAGGAGGCCAACCGGCGCAGATGTTTTGCCAGGTACGCGGCAGCAATGGGCGATTGGGGCAGCTCGGCCAACTGCAGGGCGTGTTGCAGTGGAGGACCTTCACTCAGACGGGTGCACAGATCTGACCAGTCGGCACAGCCATACGGCCCCCGCGCCAAAACATACTTGGCGGTGGTGAGGTCGATACCGAACAGGTCGCGCAGGCGCTTGGCCTGGACTTTGATTGATTCGTGTGGTGTGTTGGGAACCATGAATTTTCTCCGTTGCTCCAGTAGGAGCGACATCGGAGACGCCCACCCGCCGCCCCCGATGCCCGGAAAGGCTCAGGTTGGGAGATTACAGTGATGAGCATGGTTCGATCCAGTTAGCTGCGGCCAGCGAGGCCTTAAAGGGGTGGGCAGCCCGTCGACCATGTAGCGACGTCCGGCTACGCTAGCGCAAAGTGCGCCAGGCTGCAAGCTACGGGGTTTCGTTGTTTTGTTGCCCGCCAGGATCAGGTGCGAAATTAGGCTGCTTACGTTGTGGGGTGTTACGTGAGAGGCCTGTCAGCTCCAATTTCCGTATCTTTCAGCCAACCCCCTTTGGTTACGTAGAATGTGGGATCACTCGTGCGCATCATCAATTCTGATTCCGCGAGTTTGATCGCTGGCGTGAGGTACGCCCCGGCAGGCTGCCGCGTTACAGTGTCGGTAAGAGAGCACCTAGCTCTGACGCTGAGTCGCTGAAAACAGATTGGACATCAATGAGAAATGCGTGCGAATCCTGTCCACGATCTATGGAATGTGGACGGATGCGGAATGCGTGGGGAAGCCGCTCTCAACTCGATTTTGTGCCTGAGAGTTATACCTCCGGACTGATACTCGCCGCTGCTGCCACTGCTGGAGAGCCCACCACTTCCTGTACTTTTCAAACATCTGAAAAGTTCTGGTGAGAACATTCATGCTGGCCCGACCCTCATGGTGCTGAGCGGGGGTAGACGAGCGCTGTGCTGACTCTGTTCGTCAGTGCCAGAGCAATCAGCTGTGGCAGTATTTTCTCAGCAGGGCCTATCAACATGATCTCGTTCGGCCCATTCATAGATACATCTACGTTATTGACGTGTATGACCACTGCACCAGACGCTAACGCGATATCTGGTAAGTCAGCAGCAGGCCTGACCACACCGGAAGTCCCGATAGAAAGCAGGACATCACACTGTCGTGCTGCTCGGCTGGCAGTTTTCCATGCACCTGGCGGGAGATCCTCACCAAACCACACAATAGCTGGACGCAAGCGGCCGTTGCATCGGCGGCAGCGGGGCGGTTCGATCAATGCGCCTTCCTCTGGAATGATCGGAAACACCAGCGGTTCCACAAGGAATCGATGACAGGCGAAACATTTGGGGTGCATCAGGCTGCCATGAAGATGGAGCACGTCCTGATTGCCTGCCCGCTCGTGCAAATCATCAATATTCTGAGTGATCACAGTGACACTCCGGCCGCTGCCAGATAATCGATAGATCGCTTGATGTGCCGCATTGGGCTGGGCTTGCATGACCTGTTGGCGCCGCCATAGGTACCAGCCCCAAACCAGCGCCGGATTTTCGCGAAATGCCTGCGCGGTTTCTAAACGCTCAGGGTCTTGGCGCTCCCACAACCCGGTTAGTCGGTCGCGGAAAGTTGGAATGCCGCTGCCGGCAGAAACGCCAGCGCCGGTAAACACCATGATATGTTGCGCATCCCGCAGTGCGCCTGCGGCTTTTGCTAGGGTGTTCATGAGTCCTCATCATCCTATCGCGGGCCAGGGAAGGCTGTCAGGAGAGCGGCCGCGGGAGGCATCGGAATTGTCGCTAATTAGGTGAACAGCCGTTACGGGGCCTCGTACCTAAAAAGCACGGCCCACGCTTGGAAAGCCGAAACTGCGTTGTGGAAGGGCTTCACCGGTAAACGACGCCGTGCGTACCTGCATCAAAAGTGCGCGTACAACTGCGGTTCTTCTGCAGACTTAAGTGGAGGTGCCGCGGTGGTGATTCGCGCTTTTAGGTTGCGTGCCGAATACAGCACATGTGACCGTTTCCGCAGGCGTAAATCGAGATCCCCTAGTTTGTAGGTGGCCACCGCGGTCTCGTAAACCACCGCGCTTTGCGAGGATTCAAGCCCACGGTGGATCACAATCTTACGAAGCTCTTCCAGGCTCCAGTGCGGACGTCCGCTAATGGATGGAGGGCATAGCATTTGTACCTGCGCGATCTCGACGCCCGCTGCCTGGCTGAGGAAAACGTTGAGTTCGTAAGCATCCTCAACCACAGCTGCTCGCTCGCTCTCACCGTTGAGGGGCGACCGCAAGGTCACCCAAAAGCACATCCCCTCAATTTCACAATAAGAACCCGTACGGACAGTACGGGTGTGAGATTCGGACAAATAGATCAAAACGGGCTCCACTGAGCGCTGCATACCCCTAGGCGACCAGTCACCAGGGCTGTAAACGCCAAATTATCCCACAATGAACACTATAGATTGTAGCCCTATCGTGTTCGATAGCGCTTCATCATTCCTTTTCTGAGGAATGATGATGGAAATCCGTGAATCCTTGGGTGAGGCACTGCGGCGCATGCGCATCCTTCACGACCTGACCCAGGAAGATTTCGCCGTGGTCAGCAGTCGAACCTACGTGAGCTCCCTCGAGCGAGGACTCAAGTCGCCGACGATTCAAAAAATCGAAGAGCTGGCCGGCCGTATGGGTATCCACCCCCTCAGTCTGATCGTATCGGCGTACCTTATCCAAGACCCGGATGTGAGCTTAGACGGGCTGATCAAACAGATCAGAAAGGAAGCGCTCAAGCTTTGACGGCCGATCCAGCGCCGAAAATGAGCGCTATAGTGTTCAGTCTTCGCTAAATCGATTAGCATCGCGCTGCTCACTGATAACAAGCTTCGGGGAGCAGCGTAGCCATGCGTAGATCATTCCATGGCTAAGGTGGCCCCTTCTACATCCAAATGCCTATGGCCACCGCCGCTGCTTTCCGTTTTTCAGAGGGCCAGTACAAGCGATCGTGACGAGAATCGTGGAAGATTCCTGACTAGCACTGGCGAAGGCGGCAGGCCGGGAGCCTGGATGGAGGAGGGCGTAGCTAAATAATGGGGTTTTGTCTCTCAGGCTTAGCGAGCGGAGCGTACTCATAGGTTAAGCTTCCAACCCAGTGCTACCCATGCGAACTGCCATCTATCTCGTCCTGAGCGGCTTTGACAACCGCGTCGAGATCAGAAGAGATGAGATCCTTCGGCAGCTGACCCGCCAAATACGAATTGGATGATTCAAACCATAACGCCATGCTCCAGCCACTCATCCTGGTGCCCAGCACAGCGATGACGCGCTGCATTCCCCGCTGCGCTACCGCCAAGCTGCGTGATTCAATGGCATAACGCGGGAAATACTCCACACCTTCGTAGCTAATGGATAAGATCGCACCCTCCAGAAGTCGGTCAGGACAGCTGTCATTTCGCCCCTTAACCGACGCGGGCAACAGCGCATGTAGCTCTGGCCAGGTGAGCCAGTTTCCGCTGGCCATGATCCTCGATTGGGCCTTGGACTGTAAAATGGCCTCTCGGCGGGAGGCATTACTCGCTTTTCGGAATACACGCATTCTGCAAAACGCTCCATAAGCCTTAGGGGGAGGGGTGACTACTGGTTAATCCTGAGGGGCCCGCCGAGAGATAAATCACCGCTTATTTAGGCTGCTCGGTAGTGGTCGCGGTCGACCGCTGGCCCAGGATAGTCGGCGCTCTTCCTCATCCGGTCCAGCTGAGTTGTGCGCTGGAACCTTTACCCAAACCGTCTCCGATGGCCGATCAAGGTCTGACTGTCAGCGACGACCCGTGTCCAGGAAGTAATCGTCCCGGGTAACCAGGCCCAAGTCATCACCCTCAGCAGACGGCTCACTACTGAACAGGTGCTGAACACGTCGCTCTTGCTTCACGTACGCCAGGGTCTGAAAAAAGCAGTGCTCACAGAGGTGTACCTCAAAGCGCTGACCATCGTGGTCGCTGCCATACCCCCAGTGGGCTTGCAGGGTTCCGTACTGGTAACTGCCCGCAGCCATGCGCGTAGAGCGACCGCAGACGTCGCACGTGACATCAGTGATGGCCTCAATCTCGACCCGCCCGGTGATTTTCACTCTTGACTCCTAGAAAAAGGCGGCGATCCCTGTTGGACGCCAGGCTGGGGATCGGCGAGCAGGCGATCCGAGTTCAACCGCGGTCGCGCATGCCAATGCGTTTAACCGAATGCGCGCGCTCCTGATCATGCGCGTGATAATAGGTGTTCTGGGTCGTACTGAGGTTGCTGTGCCGCAGGTCTTCCTGCAGGTCTTTAGGATTGCGCAGCGGCGCGTCAAAGGTGGCAGAGGTGTGTCGCAGCCAGTGCGCAGACGCACAGCGCAGACTTTCCATCTCATGGTTCGCGCGGCCTTCGCTGCGCATCTTCTCTACGGCTTTATCAAAAACAGCCTGGAGGAGGGCGCGGATCTGTCGGTCAGACAAACCTGCGCGACCCTTGAGCGTTTTGATCAGCGGCGTACTTTCCCCGGGATGAGGTAATTCGGAAAGCCCCAGGAATCGGCGATAACGTTTCAAATAGCGCTCTACGTAAACATCCCGCACGGCAATCTTGGCCGCCTTGTTGCCTTTACCCACCGTGAAGTACCACCAGTTGCCTTCATCATCTAAGCGAAAGTCTCCCATGGTGGGCTTCCAATTCTTTCGACCGGCGAGATCTGAAACCCGCAGATACATGGCGAACAGCGTGGCAACAATAAACAAGGTTCGCTCATGCCGCTCCGGCTCGGCGCTCGCCATCTCCTCAACGGTATCCAGGACAAAGTCCCACTGCAGCGGCGTGAGCGCCCGCGAAGAAGTAACTTCATGCTCTTGCGTGGAGAATCGGTTGCCTTTTTTAAGGAGCCGAAAAGGATTCGCTTGGGTGAAGCCATCTTCAATGAGGAACTCATAGAACCGGCTGCAGACCGTGTACACCTGATTTAATGTGCCGTTCGCCGCTTGATAGTGCTGGGCGCCAGGAGACTCTGCAGCCATCGCCTTGCGGGACTTCATGTTGAAGGGATGCCATTTGGGATTAGGCATCCAGGCTTCGCGTGCATCCACTGCGCCCGGGTTGTCCAGAAAACGACTGCGGGTCACCGGACCGACCCAGTCAGCTGGCGGGTTTCGGCAGAAATCCAGATAGTCTTGCGCATCCTGGCGCTTCAGGTGATTCAGCGGCTTGCCCTGAACCAGCAGTGCCCACAGCAACAAGCGCTCGGTATGACTGCGGTACGAATTGAACGTCTGCGCGTTGTCGGAAAACGCGCGTAGGAACGCACGCACCGCAGCGTAGCCACGCTCAGGTTCCAACGCAGCTTCACACTCATTCAAGAAGGACGCGACGCAGGCCAACGGTGAGCCGTGCATACTGAAGTCTTGCTCGATGAAGTTGTCGTAGGTTTCGAACAAGGGTTGGGGTGCACGCGCCATGGAATACCAGCCAGAGTTTGAAGACAATAGACTTCCAGTTATGACAGTAATCGGAAGTTCAATGACATTAGAGACGTAAGCGTCAGGCGATCGATAGTAGCGGTGCGTCACTTGGCACGCAATGGTGGCCGATGAAACCTTCTCCTAGGTCAATGTAAGTGGCTTCACATGGGTGACATCCACTTTCCGGCTTACCACTAAGGCGGAAATCATGAAAATATGCCAGTGCAAGGACATGAATGCAGTCGATCAATCCTGATGGTTTTCACAAAAGCTCACATATCAAAATTCGTGGTCGAGTCAGCGGAGAATCGGTTGTGAAGGGCATTAAGCGTCTCGTAAGCCAATCTACCACGCGTCTGGCCAAACCCATAGGTATCAATAGATCTCATAATGCTAGCCGTACGAATACTATCCATGCGCGCCTCCGTAACTTGTTTGATTAATGTTTCATCACAGCCGTCTCTCGCCATCAGATCTGCCGCCACACACGAAACATCCCTCATAATATTACCAATCTGTCTGACGCTTAACCCTGGCCTTCCGTGCACCGTGGTGAAAAGCGCAACATCTGGCAATCGGCCTTGGATAAATGAGACGTCTCGCGCATTCAGATAGCGTTCTAAGTAGGGGGTAAATTCAGCAGGAGCGCTAATTTTAAAAGATCTAGCGGAGTCAAAAACTAAATAGTTCCAGGACGAATCCTTATGGAAGCTAGAACAAGTTGGCTGCCAAAACCTATTTCCTGACATGAACCTGACAGGAACAAGCAGATAAATTGTCATGGCCAAAATAAATAGGGATCGTTCATGCGCAGAGTCATGCTCGCACATGTACCTTGCCGCCCTTAAAAGGTATTCCAGATGTTCCGTTTCCAGTCTTCCTACTAGCGATACACCCTTGCCACCGATACTATTGACGAAAGAAGTTTCCACCTGCGAAGCTGGATTGACCTCTAGAATTGCCTTGGCCGCTAAGTAGTCGAAAATTTGGATGCATATCGATTTAATACCTGCGAGCGCTCTTGGTCCGGCCCCCTCGCTGCTTGATGCACTTGAAAAAGGGCGCCACCAATTATTCATTAACCGTTTTCCATCATCCCCGGAAATAAATCGGCGAAAAGGACTAGCTGCTATCCAGTTATCAGGCGGTGAAGCACAAAATCTGAGGAACTCCTTAAAATCATGCACGCGCAAACTTGAAAGCGGCTGTTGACGCTCGACCCAGGACCAGAGCAGTAACCGCTCAGTCACTCCACGGTAGTATGCATAGGTAGAGCTAATTTCGGCCGGTTGGTCATGTCGAATATAACCAGCAAGAAACAACCTGAGCGCATCAAAAAGAGCTACAGGGTTATCTTCATGGTTGAATTTCTCAATGTACCCACGGATTTCCGGATGCAGCTCAAAGTACTTTTCCAAGGGGAGCGTGATTGTGTCTTGATCAGAATAAATTGGGCGAGGTTCAATCATCACGGTCGTTCACATTGCAAGCCTGAACTGAAGTGTAGCTTAGACATCACCTGAGGATATTCGGAGCGGTGTTCGCATCTATGAGGTGCCGGAGCATTAAGGATTTATCATTTATGAATTTCACAATTGATCTCTAAGCTATTGAGTTTTCTAGATTAAGAGGTTTGGCTTCAGGCTGAATTATCATCTATGAGTAACATGATTTTTGGGTCGTTCCTCGTCGATTTCGCGCATTTGAGGAGTACGTCAAGGCTGCCGCAGGCAAGCCAATACAGCTAAGTCACTGATTTTTCGAGCGCATCTATGGATTACAAAATTCGCATCTATGGATGCCGGTCACAGCATGTCTGGTTTTCGGGGGGCTGGTGACATCAGGAACATTTCTAACATGGCATCTGGTTTAACATAATATACATTACACGTAACAAAATATTACGACGCCAGCCCGGTTGCGCACACCATTTCAATCTCCAGCATCGCTCTCAAACGACCTGATCCTTGGTGCCTGCAGATCCTTTATTTGAAATGTGCCGCTCTCAATCCTCGTCACGCGTCAGCATTTCAATCAGCGCTCGATGCTGCGGATACTGCGTTGTGAGTTTCCGTCGATTCCCGATTTCCATATCGGCGAAATCAAACCCTGATGAAACCGCTTCGCTGATCAAACCAAATCCGTTCTCGCCATTCAGCAGTCTGGAGGCTTTCCAGATTCCGCCCGGTACGTGTAATTGCAAATGTTGTCCGGCCAGAACATCACTGCCCATCACCAACGTCTGCAGTGAGCCGTCTGCAAGGATCAGGCTGTATTCGATGGCGTCACCCAGATGGAAATAATGCAGGATGTCGGACTGATTGAAATGAAACTGGCCCACTGGCGATTCCGCAGTCAGCAAGTAGTAGATCGACGTCATCAGAAATCGTTGGCCACCTTCGGTTTCGAGCATGTCACGATGGTCGGCCTGATAGGTTCTGCGAAAGAAACCACCTTCGACGTGAGGCTCAAGGTCCAATGCAGCAACCAGATTTGACGCAGTAATCAGGCGTGGATTCATGACCTGCTCCGTGGGATTAATACGTTGCGTAATAACTCTACTAAACGATCATTTAGTGTAGTTAGCTTCAATTCGCAGCTTAATCGAAGGTAATCCCCTCATTTTTGTCGCGTTGACATGCCGAAGGCCCTTCTGCGCAAATCGCCTGGGATATATTTCGCGCTCCAGAAAACCAGCTTATCGCCGGTACCTTTTATTCATGTCTGCGACCCGTGGCCGGGACGAAATTTTCCCCGTCCCGCCCTGTCTGTCGCCCTTAGATCTGACCACCATTGCGCGCAGCGACGGCAACGGTGGTCGGTGAATCGGACAGTGGAACGAAGCGTCGAGTGGCTCCATCCAGCGCATCGATGCAACCTGCCTCGATGTCATAGACCCAGCCATGCAAATTCAAGCGTCCTTGCTCAAGTGCAAGCGCCACCGATGGATGAGTCCGCAGGTTCGCCAGTTGTGCGATCACGTTTTCACGAACGAGGCCATCGAGCTTGTCGCGTGGCGTATCGAACTCATGCGCCGCATTGATCGCTTTCGCGGCGTCCGAGTGACGAAGCCAGTTGGCAACGGCCGGAAGATGATCCAGACACGTGCAGCGTGAAATCGCGCCCATCGCTCCGCAATCCGAGTGGCCGCAGATCACGATGTCCCGTACGCCAAGCACTGCAACCGCATATTCGACGGTGGCCGAAACACCACCGGGTTCAGGACCATATGACGGCACAATGTTGCCGGCGTTGCGGATCACGAACAACTCACCCGGCTCGCGCTGTGTGAGCAGTTCAGGCACTACACGACTGTCCGAGCATGTAACGAACAACGCCTTTGGGTTTTGCTCTGTCGCGAGCTGCCTGAAAAGCTCGACGCGTTGTGGATACACCTCGCGCTGAAACCGCAGAAAGCCATCAATAATGTCACGCATAAAGTCCTCCAAAGCCTGATTCCGGATGCCGAGACGAGCACTCGATGCCTTCGCGCCTCACTGGGTCGTGATTATCGCAGACGTTGCAGGCGAGTGCGCGACATCACATCACTCGAGCTTCGTTTCAAAACCTGTTACGACCAAAAACCCCTGTGCGGTTCAGCCGCCTCCCCCTCCAGCATCGGCCCCAACACGCTGACCTTGCGTTGCCCCTTGGCGAACACTTCGCGGCACGGCAGCGAGAACGTCGGATTCTCCGGGTGGTCCCCCGTCAATCCCAGCAAGGCATGCTCCGACAAGGCATAGACCACCCGTCCGATCCCCGTCCAATACACGGCGCCGGCGCACATGCAGCAAGGCTCGGCGCTGGTGTACAGCGTGCACAGTTCCAACTCCTGGGGCGACAGCAGTTTTGCCGCTGCCGCCGCTGCCACCAACTCGGCATGCTGCGTTGGATCACCTTCCGGGGGCATCGAGTTGTTCCCCGCTTCCACAATCACCTTGCCGTTGCGGTCGGCCACCAATGCCGCGAACGGATGGCGACCGCGTTGCTTCGATGCCTCGGACAAGGCAATGGTCTGGCGCAGTAACGTCAGATCAAGCGCGCTGATGCCAGCCGGGATGAGTTCATTCAATTGATTCATGGGTAACTCCAGGGCAGTGGAAAACAAAAGTCAGTCGGCCAATTCAGCCGATGTATCGCCGATGGTTTCGGTCGATTTTTTTTCATCGTTGAGCAGAACGTTGAGGACGATGGCGGTGATCGCTCCGAGGAAAATCCCGCTGTCGAGCACCAGTTTCAGGGTCGGGCCGACGTGTTCGAACAGCGCCGGAAAGGACATCGGCAGCACCCCGACACTCACTGACACGGCGACGATAATGCCGTTGCGCGTGCCCTCGAATTGCACCCGTGACAGTTCCTGAATCCCCGCCGCCGTGGTCATGCCGAACATCACAATCGCGCAGCCACCGAGCACCGGCGTCGGCACCGCGGCGATCAACGCGCCGAGTTTCGGGAACAGGCCCATCAGCACCATGATTGCCCCGGCAGCGGCCACGACGAAGCGGCTTTTAACGTTGGAGAGCGCAATCAAGCCAGTATTCTGAGTAAAGGCGTTGTAAGGAAAGCTGTTGAACAAGCCGCCGAGCATGGTCGACAAGCCATCGGCGCGAAATGCGTTGCCGAGGGTCTGTTGCGTGGTCGGTTTGCCGGTCAATTTGCCGATCGCCAGACAGTTGCCGGTGGTCTCGGCCATGATGACCAGCATCGCCAGGGTCATGATCAGAATCGGCACCGGCGCGAATTCCGGCGCGCCGAACGCCATCGGCGCACTCAGCTCAAACCACGCCGCTTCGCTGACCCGATTGAAGTGAGTCATGCCGCAAGCCGCTGCGATCAGGCTGCCGACAAACAGGCCAATCAGCACGCTGAGGTTGCCGATGAAGCCCTTGAATCTGGCGTAGATCACCAGCGTCACACTGACCGTGGCCAAACCGAGCAACAGGTTGGCGGGATTGCCAAAATCTGCCGCATCGGGATTGCCACCGCCCAGCCAGATCGCCGCGGCCGGCATCAGCGAGATGCCGATAATGGTGATCAGGCTGCCAATCACCACCGGCGGAAAAAACCGCAGCAATCGGCTGAACACCGGTGCCAGCGCAACGGTGATAAATCCAGCCGCGATCACCGCACCGAAAATCTGACTGAGGCCGAACTCCTTGCCGATCATGATCATCGGCGCCAGGGCGATGAACGAGCAGCCCTGAATCAGCGGCAGGCGCGCGCCGAACTTCCAGAAACCGAGGGTTTGAATCAGCGTCGCCACACCAGAGGTCAACAGGTTCGCGTTTATCAGCAACACCACCTGCGCCGAAGTCAGTCCCATCGCACTGCCAAGAATCAGCGGCACCGCCACCGCTCCCGCGTACATCACCAGAACATGCTGCAAGCCAAACGTGAACAACTGTCGCAGTGGCAAAACCTCGTCCACCGGATGAATGCGTTGTGTGGTCATTTCACACGCTCCTGAAGGTGCGGCATCTGTTGAGATTGCGGGCATGCCCAAGGCGTTTGAAAGGTGCATCCGCCCCGGAGATCGTTTGAAGCGGGGCCATATTTGAACGTTTATTGCGATGAAACAAATTAGCCACCATCGCTTTTTCCGATGGCACGAATCTGGCTTTCGTTAGCCGCTCCAAACCTTCATTTTCGAACCGGGAGTTCTACGCTTGCGCTTCTCACTCGATCAACTGCTGATGTTCGTCCAAGTGGTCAAAAGCGGATCGTTTTCCGCCGCCGGGCGCAAACTGTGCAAGACCCAATCAACCATCAGCGCAGCGATTGCCAACCTCGAAACCGACCTTGGCGTCGACCTGTTCGACCGCAGCAACCGCAGCCCTGCCCTCACCGCCAGCGGCCACAAATTGCTGGTGCAGGCCGAAGCCGTGCTCGAACGCTGCATGACCTTCGAAGCCCACGCCGACTGCCTCTCGGACAACGTAGAACCCAGCCTGACACTGGCCATTGAAACGCCGTACGGCCCGATCATGCCGGTGCTCAAAGCCTTCGAGGCAGCCTTCCCCTTCGTCGACCTGATCATCCGTCATCCGGTCCATGGCGACGTCAGCGAGCTGGTCAGCAGCGGCGAAGCGGTACTCGGTGTGGCGTTCTCGCAGCCCGGCTACCCCAAGGAGCTGGCGTTCCAGCAACTGGGCAAACTGATCATGCTGCACGTCTGCCATCCCCGGCACCCATTGGCGCAACTCGAAAACGTCACGTTCGAGGATCTGCATGTCCATCGCCGCCTGGCCTTCAGCGCCCACGCGAGCAAACTGCCGAGCAGCGAATACCTGCGTTCGACCCAGCTGTGGCAGGCGGAAAGTTATCTGGCGTTATTGGAGATGGTCCGCGCCGGACTCGGCTGGGCCACCCTGCCCCGCCAACTCATACAGCGTGAACTGGCCAAGGGTGAGCTGGTGGAACTGCAGCTCTCGGCGTATCCGCATACGGACTGGCAGATTGGTGTGGATTTGCTCTGGGCGCGGCAGCGGCCGCTGGGTAAGGCGGAGCGATGGCTGAAGGAGAAGTTGCAGGGCAACAAGGTGTATGAACTGGATCGCAACGGGCAGACCACCACGCTTTGAGGTCAATGCAGTCGGCCTGCCGGGATCGGAAGACGATGGCACTGACACGAATGAACGTTGGCCGTGCAGTTTTGTAAGGCGAAAACGCAGGAGCGATTCCTTAAATTGGGACCCGGCGACCTGGTCCAAGCAGGCGCGAAGCCTTGCCCTTCGGTCGTCGTCAAACCTGAGTTCCCTACAGGATGCCTGTCATGTCTCGAATCGAAATCGAAGTGCCCGAACCCCGGCGCTGGTTGATGTTTGCCATATTGCTCGTCGGAGCGTTTCTGCCGCCCCTGGATTTTTTTATCGTCAACGTCGCCCTGCCCTCGATACAAGAGGATCTGGGGACAGCCTCCTCTGCTGAGCAACTGGTGATTTCTTCCTATGCAACGCTCTATGCCGTGACGCTGATTACCGGCGGGCGACTCGGCGATCTGTACGGCCGCGGGAGGATGTTCTTCCTTGGCTTGTTGGGCTTCGCCGCCGCGTCGCTGATGTGCGGCCTGGCGGTTTCGCCGTGGATGCTCATCCTCGGACGCGCCTTGCAGGGTGTGACCGCCGCCGTCATGGCCCCTCAGGCACTTGCATCGGTGCAGGCGATTTTCCCAGTGTCGGAAAGACCATTGGCATTGAGCATTTACGGGGCCGTATTTGGACTGGCGTCTGTGATCGGTCAGGCACTGGGCGGCTTTTTGATTGAGGTCGACGTGTTGGGCATGGGATGGCGCGCGATCTTCCTGGTCAACCTGCCGATCGCGTTGCTGGTGATTGCGTTCGGCATCCGTGTGCTCAAAGAAACCCGTGCGCAGCACGCGAGCAAGCTGGATCTGGTGGGCACTGCGTTGTCGATGCTGACCCTGACCACCCTGGTCGTGCCATTGATTGAAGGCCGCGAGGCCGGATGGCCGTGGTGGGCATGGCTGTCGCTGGCCGCCAGCCCTGCGCTGGCGGTAGCGTTCTGGCGCTACGAGAGCCGCTTGCACCGGGCCGGAGGAACGCCCATCCTCGCCCCGGCCGTACTGAATGCACCGGGCCTGGGGCGAGCGCTTCTGGTCGCGCTTTGCTTCTATTCAATCGGTGTGTTTTTTCTGATGTTCTCGATGTACATGCAAAGCGCATTGCATATGAGCGCACTGCACGCCGGCCTGATCTTTCTGCCGTTTGGCGCGGGATTTCTGCTCGGTCCCCTGTCGGTTCCGCTCCTCAGGCGCGTCCTCGGGGGCTACGTGAATCCGGTAGGCATGGGACTGGAAGTCGTCGGACTACTATGGCTGGGCTGGCTCGTGTCAGTGACACCGACTACCCTCGCCCCGCCCTTCACTTCTCTGACGGTCATCCTGTTCCTGATCGGTCTGGGACAGGGGCTCGGCCTGCCGACGTTGATGCGCATGGTCACCGGCCGGGTAGCGCCGGCGTATGCCGGAATGATCGCAGGCATTACCAGCGCCACGCTGCAGATCAGCACATCGCTGAGCGTCGCACTGATTGGCGGTGTGTTTTATACCTTGCTGGGAGAACCGGCGACGGCGGTCAGCATCACTCATGCGTTCACGATCGCTGTTCTGTGCATCGCCGTTTGCCTGGCCGTAGGGGCAGCGATAAGCCTGACGTTAGCGCGCGAGCCAGCGACGGTAGCGCAAGCCTCGGCTGTTCGCCCGACCTGAGGCATGCTACCCCGCACCGATCATGCTGGAGGCAAGTTCAGCCAGTGCGCGCAGCCGGTCCATCTGGCGCATGTCCTGGTGATACCCCATCCAGATATCCCGCCCTGGCGGTGGCTCGTCCTCATCCAGCAGTCGCAGTCCCGACACGGAGTCACCGAGGACGCGGGGCAAAACGGCAACGCCCAGCCCCTTTGCGCACATCTGTGCCTGAACCGTACGGCTGCTGCTGGTGAACACGGTGCGGGCCAGCGGATAGCGTTGCTGCAGCCATTGCACGTCCGGGTAATGGGCCTGGGCGATGTTCATCAGGATCAGGCCAAGCCCCTCGCCGTCCGGCTGCGGCGCCGGGGCATGCAAAGCCGCGTATAGGCCGTACGACAGAGTTGTCAGCTTGCGGTGCACTATGTCGGGTTCGGTGAAAGGCACGATCCGGAAAGCGATGTCGGCATCCCGGCGGGCAAGGTCGAACAGCCGATGACCGGCGATGACTTCGGGAACGATCAACGGATAGCGGTGCACCAGTTCGCTGAGAACTGGCGACAAAACATGGCAGGCGAACCATTCGGCTGAGGATATCCGCAACAGGCCTTCAGGCTGATCACCATGCCCCGCCAGACGCCGCTCGATGGCCAAGGCGCTGTGTTCCATGTCCTGCGCCAGACCGAGAATCCTCTCGCCACTGTCCGTGAGCACCAGCCCCTGGGCGGTCCGCAGGAAAAAGGCTTGCCCACTGGTTTGTTCAAGCACCTGCAAGCGCCGTCCGACCGTCGGGTGACTGACCCCCAACTCCCTGGCGGCTCCGCCCAGCGAGCCGTTGCGGGCAATCGCCAGGAAGATCCGCATGTCACTCCAGTCCATGCCCTCGCCCCGTACAAAAATGAACATTGAGTGATCAGCTTATAGTTCAAGTAGATGGCTGTTCATGAATATCGATTCAATCAGCCGATCTGATCAGCCTCGCGACAATGACTTCAAACGCTCCACCAGCGCGGCTTCGAAAATGATGTACAGCCTCTCGGCATCACCAGCACGCAAGGCCCCGCCGGTTTCCAGTCCCAGCACGAAACCATCCGCCCGCGCCCCTGCCTTGACAGCAATGATCATCGAGTCTGCCCGGACAATCTGCGCCAGCAGTCGATCCGCTTCTCGCTGAATCTTGTCGCCCAACACCACGCCTTCCACATCGCCACCCAATACGTTCAATTAGACATCCAGTACATGACCGCGATAACCGCTGAAACCCAGATGATGGTCAATACAATCGAGTAACCAGCCAGTTGCTTGTCCATTTTCACCACGGCATCAATATGAATCTGAATGATGGGTCAGGATCGTCCGGCTCGCAACGGCAGCTCGTCCCCTTCATCCATCGCACTCCGGGTAAATGTCCGGACTCCGATTCGTAACAGAACCCCTTTCAGCAACAAGGGTCTGCTCTCTTACCAGTCCTCGGAAATCTATCCAATGTCCGCGCAACGCAGTCTCGTCATACTCGCTCGGGGCGGATACGCCGCTCGCGGAGTGCTTTATTTGATTATCGGCATATTCGCGTTATTGGCTGCCCATGATTCGACAAAATCCAAGGACAGTCACAAGAGCCTGGAAGCCTTGCTGAGCCAGCCGTTCGGCTATTTTCTGGTGGGGCTCGTGGTGGCGGGTCTGCTTGCGTTTGCAGCCTGGCGTGTCCTGCAAGCGATACACGATGTCGATCATCATGGCACGCAGCTCAAAGGTCTGGTGATCCGTGCAGGCCTTTTTGCAGGAGGTCTGGTCAACGGTGCTCTGGCGTTTTTTGCATTGGGCCTGCTTGTGAGTGGTAGCCACCGTTCGAGCCATTCCGCAGAGCAAACCAAGGATTGGCTTGCGCATCTTTTGTCGTGGGAACACTCGAATCTATTGTTGTACCTGATTGCGCTCATTCCGCTGGGGGTTGGCGTTGCTCACATCATCAAGGGCTGGCAGGCCTCGTTCGAGAAGTATTTCGAGGCCGACGAAGAGGTCATGCGCTATGTCCGTCCGGTATCTCGATTCGGCCTGATCGCCCGCGGCATCGTGTTTATGGAAATTGCTTTGCTGCTGGCCTTCAGCGGTTCCGCTTATCAAGCCATGGACCCGCCTGGCATGAAGGAAGCACTGGACGCGCTGCAGAATCTACCCGCTGGATGGCTTGTGTTGATGGTGATGGCCCTGGGGCTGATTGCGTTCTCGGTTTACAGTTTCTCGGAAGCGTGTTGGCGCAAGATCAATATGGATGTGCTTCAGTAACTGAAGTCATGCCCCAACTCACGCTGCATCCATTCCAGAAACCGCCTCACCCGTGGAAACCCCGCGTGCGCCTTCGGGAAAACCAGGTGGTGTGCAGTGATCGGGGCACTCAAGCCGGGAATCACTTCGACCAACTCGCCGCGCGCCAGGTAGTCCTGCGCCAGCAGCGTGCTTTCCAGTGCAAATCCAAGCCCGTGGCTGGCGGCTTCGAGGGTCATGTAGGAGCGGTCAAAGCTCAAGGTATACGGGCTTTCAGGGCGCGACAGCCCGTGTTGAGCAAACAGTTGCGGCCACTTGATCAGCGTCGCCTCCGACAGGATCAGATTGCAGTCCAGCAAGTCGGCGACGGCGCGGATCGGGCGTTTTTCCAGAAGTTTGGGCGATGCGAGGACTGCGATTTTTTCGTTGCGCAACGTGCGCACTTCGAAACTTGGCCAGTTCGGCATGCCGTGGCGGATGTCCACGTCGATCTTGTCCCGACTGAAGTGCAGCGATTCATAGGAGCATGAGAGATTGAGCTGAATGTCGGGATGGCTCTCGCGAAACTGTTCCAGGCGCGGCATCAGCCACAGCAGGCCGAAGCTGGGTGACGAATGTAGTCGCAGGCAGTCGAGGCTGACATCACTGGTCGCGCGCTCTGTTGCCACCGCCAGGCTGTGCAGGATGCCGGAAATCTCGGACAGGTATTGCTCTCCTACCGGCGTCAACGTCACCCCTCTGGCCGTTCTGAGGAACAGCTGCCGCCCGATCATTGCCTCGAGTTTGGCCAGTTGGTGACTGACTGCCGAGGGTGTCAGGTCCAGCACTTCTGCCGCACGCGCGACGTTGCCAAAGCGCGCAGTTTGCTCAAAGGCCTGAATGGCTTTCAGGGGTGGAAGGATCGGCGGAGCTTCGCCAGATGAACTCATGATGATGGTTATTCCGCTGCAAGTGGCTGAGGCCGGGCGTTCGGCTATTCAAACACCGCAACCGCATGTTGGCGAGTGCTGAATTTTTTTCAGCATCCAGTGAAGTTTGCGTTATTGCTCAGGGTCGCTACGGGAGACAAGCTGAGTCATCGGTTCTGCACGGACCGACTCAATAACAACAATCAGAGGTTTCTCCCATGCTTCTTCAAGGCAAAGTCGCGATCATCACAGGTGCTGCCTCCGCACGTGGTATCGGCCGCGCGACAGCTACGACCTTCGCTCAACATGGCGCCCGGGTGGTGATTCTGGATCTGGACGCATCCGCTGCCCGCGATGCCGCTGCCTCTTTGGGCGAGGGGCATCTCGGCCTGGCTGCCAACGTCGCCGACGAGTCTCAGGTGCAGCAGGCTGTCGCGACCGTCATCGAACACTTTGGCCGGATCGACATACTGGTCAACAATGCCGGCATCACCCAACCCCTCAAGACCCTCGATATCCGCCCCGGTGATTACGACAAGGTGCTGGACGTCAGCCTGCGCGGTACGTTGCTGATGTCTCAGGCGGTGATTCCGCTCATGCGCCAGCAAGCCAGCGGCAGCATCGTGTGCATGTCTTCGGTTTCCGCGCAGCGCGGCGGCGGCATTTTTGGCGGGCCTCATTACAGCGCCGCCAAGGCCGGTGTGCTGGGTCTGGCCAAGGCCATGGCGCGTGAGCTGGGGCCGGACAACGTGCGCGTCAACTCCATCGCCCCCGGCCTGATTCACACCGACATTACGGGCGGCCTGATGCAGGACGAACGCCGCCACGCGATCATCGACGGCATTCCGCTGGGGCGCCTGGGCGAGGCGCAGGATGTGGCCAATGCGGCGCTGTTCCTGGCCAGCGACCTGTCCTCCTATCTGACCGGCATCACCCTGGATGTGAACGGCGGCATGCTGATTCACTGACACACGTGGCGGGCCTCGCGGCCCGTGCGGTTCTGGATCGATGATACGGCCGGGCAGACTTGCCCGGCGGTCAATAAAAACAAGAGATCAGACCATGACTACCCTGTCGCTCGAAGCCGTTTCGGCGGTGCGTTCCAACGCCTACCGTAAAACCGCCTGGCGCCTGATGCCGTTCCTGATGCTGTGCTACCTGTGCGCCTACCTCGATCGCGTCAACGTCGGCTTTGCCAAACTGCAAATGATGAACGATCTGGCGCTCAGCGAAACAGTCTACGGGCTGGGCGCGGGCATGTTTTTCATCGGCTACTTTCTCTGCGAAGTGCCCAGCAACATCATCCTGCACAAGGTCGGCGCGCGGGTCTGGATCGCGCGCATCATGATCACCTGGGGCATTGTCTCCGCCCTCTTCGCCTTCGTCGAAACCGCCTGGCAGTTCTACGCCCTGCGCTTTCTGCTGGGCATTGCCGAAGCCGGCCTGGCGCCGGGTCTGCTGCTGTACCTCACCTATTGGTTTCCGTCCTACCGGCGTGCGCGCATGACGGTGTTGTGGTTCATCGCCATCCCGTTGTCGGGCATGGTCGGCGGCCCGCTGTCCGGCTGGATCATGAACCACTTCGCCGGTATGCACGGCTGGGCCGGCTGGCAATGGATGTTTGTGCTGGAGGCTGTGCCTACGGTGGTTGTCGGACTGCTGGTGCTCAGCTACCTCAAGGATGGCGTGCATCAGGCCAGTTGGCTCAACGACGACGAAAAAGCACTGATCACCCGTGAGCTGGCGGAGGATGACCAGCAGAAAGTGACGCATGCGTCCGTGGGCGAATTCATTCGTGACCGTCGCCTCTGGCTGCTCGCGGGGATCTATTTCTGTGTGGTGATGGGGCAGTACGCAATTACCTTCTGGCTGCCGACCCTTGTGCGTAATGCCGGGGTCTCCGATCCGATGAAGATCGGTTTGCTGACCAGCCTGCCCTACCTGTGTGCCATCGCCGCCATGTTGCTGGTCGGACGCAGTGGCGACAAACATCGCGAACGCCGCTGGCATCTCATCGTCCCGATGATCGCCGGGGCCATCGGCCTGACCCTCGCGGCGCTGATGGGAGGCAATGTGATGCTGTCCATTCTCAGTCTGTGCCTGGCGGCTTCCGGCATCCTGTCCGCGACCTCGCTGTTCTGGATGCTCCCGACCACGCTGCTCGGCGGTGTCTCCGCTGCCGCAGGCATCGCCGCCGTCAACAGCTTCGCCAACCTTGCCGGCTTCTGCTCGCCCTACCTGATTGGCTGGATAACCACACTCACTGGCTCCAGCGCTATCGGCATGTATCTGATCACCGGCGTATTGCTGGTCGGCGCCTCGCTGGTCCTGCGCATTCCCGCCGCCCTGGTCAATCGTTGATTCACAGGAGAATTCACCATGACTGCCAACCTTTCATTCACAACACCCCAGACGCTGGCCGAGCGCGCCCACAACATTCGCCGCCATGCCTTGCGCATGGGCCAGGTGCAAGGCCAAGGCTACGTCGGCCAGGCCCTAGGTGCCGCCGACCTGCTCGCGGTCGCCTACTTCCATGCGCTGAGCTATCGCCCCGAAGACCCGGCGTGGGAGCCGCGTGATCGGTTCTATCTGTCGATCGGTCACTACGCGATTGCGCTGTACGCGGCGCTGATCGAAGCCGAGATCATTCCGCTCGATGAGCTTGAAACCTACGGCTCGGATGACAGCCGATTGCCGATGTCGGGCATGGCCGCCTACACGCCGGGCATGGAAATCACCGGTGGCTCGCTGGGTCAGGGGCTGGGCATCGCCGTCGGGGCTTGCCTGGGCCTCAAGCGCAAGGGCTCGACATCGTTCGCCTACAACCTGCTGTCGGACGGCGAGCTGAACGAAGGTTCGACCTGGGAAGCCGTGATGTCGGCCTCGCACTGGAAGCTCGACAACCTGATCGCCATCGTCGACGTCAACAACCAGCAAGCGGACGGCCATTCCAGCGAGATCCTGTCGTTCGAACCCATCGTGGATCGCTGGCAAGCGTTTGGCTGGTTCACCCAGCGCGTCGACGGCAACGACCTGGACGCACTGGTCAAAGCCTTCGATGCCGCCCGCCACCACCCTGGCACCCAACCCCGGGTGATCATCTGCGACACCACCATGGGCAAAGGTGTGCCCTTCCTCGAAAACCGCGAAAAGACCCATTTCATCCGCGTGGACGAACACGAATGGGATCTGGCACTGACCACGCTTGAAGAAGGAAAAAACCAATGAGCAACGCCGCCAACTCACCGACTTCGACTGGCGAACCGATCAAGAAGCGCCTGACAACCTCGGCGATGATTGCCTCGATTGCCTCTGAAGGCCAAGCCACCCGCTCAGCACCTTTTGGCCATGCATTGGCTGCACTGGCGGATCAGCGTCCGGACATCGTCGGCCTCTCCGCTGACCTGTCCAAGTACACCGACCTGCACATTTTCGCCAAGGCCCACCCGGATCGTTTCTATCAGATGGGCATGGCCGAACAACTGTTGATGAGCGCTGCCGCAGGCATGGCCCGCGAAGGCTTCGTGCCGTTCGCCACCACGTATGCGGTGTTCGCCTCGCGTCGCGCCTACGACTTCATCTGCATGGCGATTGCCGAGGAAAACCTCAACGTCAAAATCGTTTGCGGATTGCCCGGCCTCACCACCGGCTACGGCCCCAGCCACCAGGCCACCGATGACCTGGCGATCTTCCGGGCGATGCCCAACCTGATGATCGTCGACCCTTGTGACGCGCTGGAAATCGAACAGGCCGTGCCCGCCATTGCCGCGCATCAGGGCCCGGTCTACATGCGCCTGCTGCGCGGCAACGTGCCGCTGGTGCTGGATGAATACGGCTATCAATTCGAGATCGGCAAGGCCAAGACCCTGCGCACCGGTAACGATGTCCTGATCATCTCGACCGGTTTGATGACCATGCGCGCATTGGAGGCCGCCAAGGCGCTGCAGACCGATGGCGTCGATGTCGCCGTGCTGCATGTGCCGACGATCAAACCGCTGGATGAACAGACCATTCTCGCCGAGGCCCGCAAGTCTGGCCGGCTGGTGGTTACCGCAGAAAACAGCTCGATTATTGGCGGGCTGGGTGAAGCGGTCGCCGGGGTACTGCTGCGCAACGGAGTGACGCCGACGTTCAGGCAGATCGCATTGCCCGACGCCTTCCTCGACGCCGGCGCACTGCCGACGCTGCATGATCGCTATGGCATTTCCACCGATGCCGTCTGCGCGCAAATCAAGTCCTGGCTTTGACTGCTGGCTGATCGGGGCGCTTACGGATGAGCGGCCCGATCAGATGGATTCTCCTGGTCGATCCGCCTGGCATCCCTTCGAACCGCCTGCGGCGGAACGCCAAACCCTCGCATGAATACTTCGCGCATGTGGCGACGGTCTCGAAACCCCGTTTCCTTCGCCACGCGATCCAGGCTATGACGACTTTGCTCGATCATCACGCGAGCGGCCTCCAGACGCAGGCTTTCCACGGCTTTGGCCGGTGACTGGCCCGTCTCGGCGGTAAATATCCGGGTGAATTGTCTGGGACTCAAGTGCACGACGTCGGCAAGTTCCTCCACGCTGAGCGGGCGGCTCAGGTGCGTACGCGCATACTCCAGCGCACTCTGAATACGGTCCGACTTTGGAGCAAGCGTGAGCAGTTCCGAATGCTGGGACTGCCCACCCGAGCGCCGTTGATGCATGACCAGTTTGTGCGCCACCGACCGGGCCATGTCCGTGCCCAGATCCTTTTCCACCATGCCCAGGGCCATGTCCAGCGCGGCTGTCATGCCTGCCGACGTCCAGACGGGACCGTCGACGATGAAGATCCGGTCTTCCTCGACCTCGATTCTTGGATGCAGCTCACGGAGCTTGTTCGCATAGGACCAGTGGGTGGTCGCCCTTCGAGTGTCCAGAACCCCAGCCTGCGCCAGAACGAACGAGCCGGTGCACAGACCTGCTGTGCGTCGGGCTCCATCGACGAAGGCGCGCACACTGGCCAGCACCTCTTCACCTGGCGGGTTCAAGGGGGTCAGCGTACCGGTAATCATCCATGTGTCGGCCAATCCCGGCGCGCCCAGAGGGAGCGTGTCGATGTACATGCCCAATGAAGAACGCACGGTTCCGCCGCCGATCGAGAAGTTCTGGACCTTGTAGATCTCTTCCCCTGCAACGATGTTGGCGAACTCGAATACAGCCTGGGTTGCCAGGGACATCACCTGAAAACCCTCGGTAATCAGATAGCCGACGCGATGCATGACTGAACTCCTTTTTGAATGTCCTTAAACACTACCATATACGTCGTTTAAGACATCGGTCCCCTTCTTCATCATGGCTCCACACACAACCCACGGAGCTTGATCATGACGCAACAATACAAAGGCACTGCGCTCATCACCGGCGCGTCCACCGGCATTGGCTCGATTTACGCCGAACACCTTGCCCGCCGGGGTTACGACCTGGTGCTGGTGGCGCGCAACCGCGAACGTCTGAACGCACTGGCCAGCCGCCTGACCAGCGAAACCCGGCAGAACATCGAAGTGTTGCAGGCCGATCTTGGCCGTCCCGAGGACCTCGCCAAGGTAGAACGCAAGTTGCGTGAGGACGCCAGCATCACCTTGCTGGTCAACAATGCCGGCATCGGCACCCATACCGGCCTGCTGGAGAGTGATGTCGAGCGGATGGCCGAGATGATCACGCTGAACGTCACCGCCCTTACCCGCCTGACCTACGCCGCGATTCCAGGTTTTGTCGCCCGCGAACAAGGCGCCGTGATCAATATCTCCTCGATCGTCAGCCTGGCGCCGGAGTTGCTCAACGGCGTGTACGGCGGCAGTAAGGCCTACGTCACCGCGTTCACCCAGTCCCTGCACAAGGAACTCTCGGATAAAGGCATCCGGATCCAGGCCGTCCTGCCCGGCGCAACCGCGACGGACTTCTGGCAAATCGGTGGATTGCCTGTCGAGCATCTGGATCCGGGCATCGTGATGTCGGCCCAGGACCTGGTCGCCGGCGCTCTGCAGGATTTCGACAACGGCGTGCTGATCTCCATCCCCTCGATGCACGACCTGCAAGGTTACGAGCGTTACGAAGCCAGCCGTCAGGCCTTGTTCTCCGAGCTCTCGAGCAACCGGCTCGCACCGCGCTACAACGCCAACTGATCGCTAAAGCCATCTGTCGTCAAGCTGCCAGCCCTCCCTGATGGGGGGCTGGCAGCTTTGTATTTTCCGCAAAATGCGGAAAGTCTTCCTGCGTTCTGCTTCTGTCTGGAGAAGGTCGTCGCGCATAGCCTGTCACTGCCTTCTCGTGCTCACTGATTTATCGCGACTCGTGCTTGAAGGCTCCTCATATCACTGGCGCTCAAGGACTTGAACATGAACAGATTATTTAAAATCGCAGGCCTGGCCCTTGCGGTATCCGTAAGCGGCCTGGCCGTAGCGCAAAGTGATACGGGCAAAGGCGCCGCCATCGAACGTGTTTACGCGTTCAATGGGGCCATGCCGACAGGCGTGACGGTGACGAATACCTGAAGGTCAACTACGCGGACTATTTTCTTCACGATCACGAAATTCTGTAGGGTGCGGACGAAGTTTTTCAGCGTAATGGGAAAAATGATCATTGCCCAGCCGTCGCTCAGACGGCGGCGCTGTTAGCCATTAGTCTAATCAGCCCAGGCACCGGCGTAATCACTGCGCGAGCCATGCCTGTCACAAATCCCACTTCCCCTGACAGAAAAGCGACTTTCAACCGCATTTCAATATCGCTTGCAGCCTAACAGGCGCAAACCGTTCTCTGATCCGACGCTCCGCTGAGCAGCAAACTACACTTCATTCTGATTTAGTGATTTAACTAGGTAGTTACCTAACTATATAATGCTCGCCTCATTTCAACGGGACATTCAACGTGAAGCAGAGTCAACGCCTCTCGGGCATATCAACATTCATTCTGGTCGGGCTCGGCGTGATCATCGCCCTGCTCGGCCTGGCACTGGCTGCTGGCGGTGTGAAATTGGTCAGCCTGGGAGGCTCCTGGTACTTCCTGGTGGGTGGTCTGGCGATGGCCGTCTCCGGTCTGCTGATCGCGCGGCGCAAGCCTGCCGGTGCCTGGCTGTTCGCGGCGTTTCTGGTTGGGACCGCCATCTGGGCCGTGATCGACGCAGGGCTGGTGTTCTGGCCGGTGTTCTCGCGCCTGTTCATGTTCAGCGCCGTGGGTCTGGTGGTCGCGCTGGTCTATCCGCTGCTCAAGCGCGCCAATGGTGACGTTGCAGGTCGCGGTGCTTACGGCGTTGCGGCTGTTCTGGCGGTTGGACTGGCCGTGGCTGCCGGCAACATGTTCGTCGCGCACCCGACCGTCGCCCCTACCGGCACCGGCCCGGGCCTCACCCCGGTCGAGCCGGAAAAGGCGCAGAAAGACTGGGCCCACTACGGCAATACCGAAGGCGGCAGCCGCTTCGCCGCGCTGGACCAAATCAACCGCAGCAACGTCGACAAATTGAAAGTCGCGTGGACCTACCACACCGGCGACATCGCCGAGAGTGACGGCAATGGCGCCGAAGACCAGCTGACTCCGCTGCAGATCGGCAACAAGGTGTTCATCTGCACCCCGCACAACAACCTGATTGCGCTGGATGCCGACACCGGTAAAGAACTCTGGAAAAACGCGATCAACGCTCAGTCCAAAGTCTGGCAGCGTTGCCGTGGCATGGCGTATTTCGACGCCAGCGCCGCCGTCGCCAAGCCGTCCAGCTCGCCAGTGAGCGAAACCCCGACCGCTCCGGTCGCCAACTGCACGCGTCGCTTGCTCACCAACACCATCGACGCCCGCCTGATCGCGGTCGATGCCGACACCGGCGAGTTCTGCCGGGGTTTCGGCAACAACGGCCAGGTCGATCTGAAGGCCGGTCTGGGTGATGTCCCGGACAGCTACTATCAACTGTCCTCCGCGCCGCTGATGGCCGGCACCACTGTGGTGGTTGGCGGTCGTGTGGCCGACAACGTGCAAACCGACATGCCAGGCGGCGTGATCCGAGGTTTCGACGTCATGACCGGTGCCATGCGCTGGGCTTTCGACCCGGGCAATCCGCAGGATAAAAAGGCACCGGCCGATGGCAAAACTTATGTGCGCAGCACGCCGAACAGCTGGGCGCCGATGTCCTATGACCCGGCGACCAACACCGTATTCCTGCCGATGGGCAGTTCGTCCACCGACATCTATGGTGTCGAGCGCAGCAAACTCGATCACACCTACGGCGCTTCGATCCTCGCGCTGGACGCCAACAGTGGCGAAGAAAAGTGGGTATTCCAGACCGTGCACAACGACCTCTGGGACTTCGACCTGCCGATGCAGCCAAGCCTGATCGACTTCACCAAGGACGGTAAAACCGTACCGGCGGTGGTCATCGGCACCAAGGCCGGGCAGATTTACGTGCTCGACCGCGCCACTGGCAAACCGTTGACCGAAGTAAAAGAAGTGCCGGTCAAGGCCGCCAATATCCCCAACGAGCCGTATTCGCCGACCCAGCCTAAATCGGTCGGCATGCCGCAGATCGGTGCCCAGCACCTGACCGAATCGGACATGTGGGGCGCCACGCCTTACGACCAGCTGCTGTGCCGGATCGATTTCAAGTCGATGCGTTACGACGGTCTGTACACCGCGCCGGGCACTGATAAATCCCTGAGTTTCCCGGGTTCGCTGGGCGGCATGAACTGGGGCAGCATCTCCACTGACCCGGTGCACGGTTTCATCTTCGTCAACGACATGCGTCTGGGTCTGTGGATTCAGATGATCCCGTCGCAGAACAAGGCTCAGGCGTCTTCCGGTGGCGAAGCGCTGAACACCGGCATGGGTGCCGTGCCGCTCAAGGGCACGCCTTACGCGGTGAACAAAAACCGCTTCCTGTCGGTCGCCGGCATTCCGTGCCAGGCCCCGCCGTTCGGTACGCTGACCGCCATCGACATGAAAACCCAGAAAGTCGCCTGGCAAGTGCCGGTCGGCACCGTTGAAGACACCGGTCCCCTGGGCATCCGCATGCACCTGCCGATCAAGATCGGTCTGCCAACCCTCGGCGGCACACTGTCGACCCAGGGCGGCCTGATCTTCATCGCCGGCACCCAGGACTTCTACCTGCGCGCCTTCAACAGCGCCAATGGTGAAGAAATCTGGAAAGCGCGTCTGCCGGTCGGCAGCCAGGGTGGCCCGATGACCTATGTGTCGCCGAAAACCGGCAAGCAATACGTGGTCATTACCGCCGGTGGCGCTCGCCAGTCGACTGATCGCGGTGACTACGTAATGGCTTACGCCCTGCCGTAAACCGTCGCGTTCGCCTTCGTTTCACTTGTGCGCGGCACCTTCGGGTGCCGCGTTGTTTCATGTCCTTCGCTCTGGATTTGCGCAATGTCATTGGCTGTTCGCTTTTCTCACGCCGGGGTTTTCACCGGCATGCTGTTCGGTCTCACCTGCGGCGCTGCCCTGCCCGCCCTTGCCGATACCGATTCGAACGTATTTACCCGCAGTACCCTGACCGGCGACTGGGGCGGCCTGCGCCACCAGTTCGATGAAGACGGCATCAAGTTCACCGGCGATTACACCGGCGAAACCGCCTACAACGCCGACGGCGGCCTGCATCGCTCGGCGCGTTACTCGCAAAACATCAAGCTCGGCGCACAGTTCGACCTGAGCAAACTGTACGGCGTGGACAACGCCGGCAAGGTTCAGCTGAGCATCAACGATCGACGCGGCAACAGTGCCTCCGAAGACCTGGTCGGCAACCGTCTGCCGATCCAGGAAAACTACGGCGGCCTCTACACCCGCCTGACCGAGCTCAGCTACGAGCGCAGCCTGTTTACCCCGGCACTGAACGTCAAACTCGGCTACATGGCCATGGGCAATGACCTCGGCGGCCTCGACAGCGGCATTCTCTGCAACTTCATGAACGCCGGTTTCTGCGGCCATCCGCTGAACATGTCCGGTGGCAGCGGCTGGACCAACTACCCCAACGCCCACCTGGGTGTGCGGGTGAAATACGACCTCTCCCCGGCCTGGCAACTGCGCGTAGCCGCGTTCAATGTCGACCCGGAAAGTAACGGCAACTCCAGCCGTGCCTGGCACCTGGGCCCGAAACACACCACCGGCACCGTGGTGCCGATCGAACTGGTCTACAAGCAGGCCGGCAAACTGCCCGGCGAGTACAAGGTCGGTTATTACTACGACAGCTCCGACGTCAAACGCATCGGCAGTGACAAGGAAGTGTCCGGGCGCGGCGGCCATTATGTCCTGATCGACCAGGCCGTCTGGGCTTCGGAGGTCTCTGAAGGTCGCAGCCTGCACGCCTTCGGCCAATACTCGGCGGCCAGCGAAGCGGCCTCGCCGTTCAGCAAGTGGTACGGCACCGGCCTCGTTCTGTACAAGCCTTTTGAGGGCCGTTCGCGTGACACGGTAGCGCTTGGCTACGGCCGCGCAGTGCCGAACCCGCGCAGCCGCGATGTGCTGCAAGACGCAGCGCTGGACAATGGCGCCGCGTTCCCCAATCTGGACAGCGCCGAACAATTGATCGAACTCGGCTACGGCTACCAAGCCACTCCATGGCTGACGCTGCGCCCGAATGTGCAGTACATCATCGAACCGGGCGCCTTCTCCGGCCAGGACATCGACAATGCGTTGGTGTTTGGATTGCAGGTGAAAGCCGCGCTCTGACAGCATCCTTTGCCGACCACAAAAAAAGCACCCGCAAAGGTGCTTTTTTTGTACGTGCCGCCAAGCGAATCAACCCGCGAAGTTGGCCCGCGCCGCGTGCAGTTTCTTGTAGCTCTCGATCAGGCGCAGGTGCCGATCCAGCCCTTCCAGCTTCATGCTGGTCGGCGTCAGGCCGTAGAAGCGCACGCTGCCGTTGACCGAGCCGATCGCCGCATCCATGCGCTCGTCGCCGAACATGCGGCGGAAGTTGGCTTCGTAATCTTCCAGCTGCAGATCCTCGTCCAGCTCCATTTCCAGCACCACGTTGACCGCTTGATAGAACAAGCCACGCTCGACGGTGTTGTCGTTGTATTGCAGGAAGGCTTCGACCAGATCCTTGGCCTGCTCGTACTTCTGCAAGGCGAGGTAGATCAGCAGGCGTAGTTCAAGAATGGTCAACTTGCCCCATGGCGTGTTGTCGTCGAACTCGATGCCGATCAGGGTGGTGATGTCGGTGTAATCGTCCAGCTCGCTGTGTTCCAGGCCTTTGACCAGGTTGCGCAGGCCGACTTTGCTCAGGGTGTGCAGGTTAAGGATATCCGCACGGAATTGCAGCGCTTTGTTGGTGTTGTCCCAGATCAGGTCTTCTACCGGATAGATCTCCGAATAATCCGGCACCAGAATGCGGCACGCCTTGGCGCCGATGTGCTCGTAGACCGCCATGTAGACTTCCTTGCCCATGTCTTCAAGGATGCCGAACAGCGTTGCGGCCTCTTCGGCGTTGGAATTTTCGCCATTGCCGGAGAAGTCCCACTCGACGAATTCGAAGTCGGCCTTGGCGCTGAAGAAGCGCCACGACACCACGCCGCTGGAATCGATGAAGTGCTCCACAAAGTTGTTCGGCTCAGTCACGGCCTGGCCCGAGAAGGTCGGCTGCGGCAGATCGTTGAGGCCTTCGAAGCTGCGGCCCTGCAGCAACTCGGTGAGGCTGCGTTCCAGCGCCACTTCGAAGCTCGGGTGCGCGCCGAATGAGGCGAACACGCCGCCGGTGCGCGGGTTCATCAGTGTCACGCACATCACCGGGAATTCACCGCCCAGCGACGCGTCCTTGACCAGCACCGGGAAGCCCTGCTCTTCCAGCGCCTTGATCCCGGCGAGGATGCCCGGGTATTTCGCCAGCACCTCTTGCGGTACATCCGGCAGGGCCATTTCGCCCTCGAGGATTTCGCGCTTGACTGCCCGTTCGAAGATTTCCGACAGGCACTGCACCTGCGCTTCGGCCAGGGTGTTGCCGGCGCTCATGCCGTTGCTGAGAAACAGGTTCTCGATCAGGTTCGACGGGAAATACACCACCTCACCGTCGGACTGACGCACGAACGGCAGCGAGCAGATGCCGCGCTGTGTGTTGCCGGAGTTGGTGTCGAACAGGTGCGAGCCACGCAGTTCGCCGTCACGGTTGTAGATGCCGAGGCAATAGTCGTCGAGGATTTCCGCAGGCAACTCATCCTTGGCGCCGGGCTTGAACCAGCGCTCGTCCGGGTAATGCACGAACTCGGCATTGGCGATCTCTTCGCCCCAGAACTGGTCGTTGTAGAAGAAGTTGCAGTTCAGCCGCTCGATGAACTCGCCCAGCGCCGAGGCCAGCGCGCTCTCTTTGGTCGCACCCTTGCCGTTGGTGAAGCACATCGGCGACTGCGCATCGCGGATGTGCAGCGACCAGACGTTGGGCACGATGTTGCGCCACGAAGCGATTTCGATCTTCATGCCCAGGTCGGCCAGAATCCCCGACATATTGGCGATGGTCTGTTCCAGCGGCAGGTCCTTGCCGGCAATGCAGGTGCCCGCGCCGGACGTGGAAGCCGGCATCAGCAGGGCCTGGGCATCGGCGTCGAGGTTCTCGACTTCCTCGATCACGAACTCCGGCCCGGCCTGCACCACCTTCTTCACCGTGCAACGGTCGATCGAGCGCAGGATGCCCTGGCGATCCTTTTCGGAGATGTCCGCCGGCAGCTCGACCTGGATCTTGAAGATCTGGTTGTAGCGGTTTTCCGGATCGACAATGTTGTTCTGCGACAGACGAATGTTTTCGGTCGGGATGTTGCGGGTGCTGCAGTACAACTTTACGAAGTAAGCCGCGCACAAGGCCGACGACGCCAGGAAATAGTCGAACGGACCCGGTGCAGAGCCATCGCCCTTGTAACGGATCGGTTGGTCGGCCACCACCGTGAAGTCATCGAACTTGGCTTCGAGTCGGAGGTTGTCGAGAAAGTTGACCTTGATTTCCATGCGGGTTACCAGAATAGCGGGCTAAACAAATTGGCCGCCATTATCCGGCTTTTGAGCGTGAAGTCTTGTGCTTTGCGCAATCAATCCTGAGCCGGCCGACGGAACATGACGCTTGTTCACACATTCAACTCAGCACATGCGCTCAATCGCCGGCAGCCGATCCGCGTGAGCATGGCGTCACCTTCCGCCAATCCTGGTTGCTGACAAATGATGGTTTTATCCAAGCCGCGCCTCGCGCTCGCCTTAATGATTGGCGGGCTCGCCGATACCGCGTGCGCCAGCGGATTTCTCGACGACGCCAAGACCGAAGTGCTCAGTCGCAACTTCTACCTGAGCAACGATTACCGCTCACCCTCACCCGCCGGTAAGAATTACAAACAGGAATGGGCTCAAGGGTTTATCGGCACTTTCGCATCCGGGTTCACCGAAGGAACCGTCGGCTTTGGCCTCGATGCTCATGCCTTTTATGGTTTGAAACTCGATGGCGGCAAAGGGCATTCCGGTACGGGGCTGTTGCCGGTGGACAGTGACGGGCGTAGTGAAAGCGACTATTCCAGCGCCGGCGGTGCATTGAAGCTCAAGGCCTCGAACACCACCCTCGCCTTCGGTGAAATGACCGTGGAAACGCCGGTGTTCGACACCTCGGACAAGCGCCTGCAACCGGAATATGCCACGGGGCTTCTGCTCGACAGCCGCGAGATCGATAACGCGCGCGTCGTGGCCGGGCGCTTCACGGCGTTCAAGAACCAGGACAGTTCCTCCGGCAGAGGCGATTTCCAGGGTTATGGCGCCAGCACCCGAGGCGAAAGCATCAGTTTTGTCGGCACCGACCTGTTCAGCGACAGCCCGGTGGGCGGCGCGCTGTATGCGTCCGATCTGAGCGACACTTGGCGCCAGTACTACGCCAACCTGCATTTCAAACAGTCCGGTCTATTGCTCGACGCCAACGTCTACCACACCCGCGATACCGGACAGGCACTGGCCGGCGACATCGACAACACCGCGTTCAGCCTCTCGGGCAAATACACCTTCGGCGCCCACGCGGTGATGCTCGGCTGGCAACGCATCAATGGCGACACGCCGTTCGATTTCGTCGGTGGCGACTCGATCTACCTGGCCAACTCGATCAAATACGCCGACTTCAACGGCGCTCACGAGCGCTCCTGGCAAGCGCGTTACGACCTGGATCTCGGCGCCTTCGGCATTCCCGGGCTGAATTTCATGACCCGTTACGTTTCCGGCAGCCACATCGACGGCACCCACGCGCCCAAGGGCGGCGCCTATAACCCGTTCGACGCGGACTCCGGTGAATATCAGCCTCAGCAAGGGGACGGCGGCAAACACTGGGAACGCGACATCGACCTGCGCTACATCGTCCAGTCCGGCGCGGCCAAAGATCTGTCGCTGCAGCTGTCTCACGTTTCGCATCGGGCCAACAGCGCCCAGGCAGGCGATGACATCGACCGGATCTACGTGGTGATCCAGTATCCGTTGGGCTTTTGAGGGGAAATTGGCGGAAGGCAGCCGGAGTCGAACCAGCCCGGGAACGGATGCCGTCCCCAACCGGGTTTGAAGCCCGGCCGCGCCACCGGGCGCGATTGCCTTCCTTGAACTCAGTCGGCGCCGGGGTTGGCCAGCGCACTGTCGGTGCGGATTTGCCGGCCTTCGCCGACGCGCCGGGTCAGGCCCAGCCGATCGAAGTATTCAAGGATCTGAATACTGCGCTTGCGTCCCAAGCCTAGCGCATCGCGGAAGGCCGTGACTTCGATCTGCGGATTTTCTTCGGCCAGGCGCAGCAGCACCGCCGCCATTTGCCGCAGGGTGATGTCGGTGACAAACAGGTCGCGCACCACTTGATGCATCACGCCTAGGCGCGCCAGTTTGCGCAGCAGCAAACGCACGATCGCATCTTCCTGACCGACGACTTTCGCCACGTCACGTACCCACGGTGGATCGAAACCGGCCTGCTCGAACAATGGCTGCAGCGCTTGCCACAGGGTTTCGTCGTCGGTGCTCAGGCGCACTTGATGGTCGGGCAAATGCAGCCACGGGCCGCTGGCGGCCAGTGAACCGGCGCCGAGCAGTTCTTCCAGCAGGCTGATAAAGGTCGCGCGTTCGAGGCTCAAACCGCTGAAACGCCGCAGACGATCGCGATCCGGGCCCATCTGATCGGGTTCCAGTTCATGAAAGCGCGCCAGTTGTTCCAGCAAGTTGAACTTGAGCATGCCCCAGCGCTGCGCATTGAACAGCACCGGCCCCTGACGGGTTTCGATCAGGCGGACGTTGTCCGGCAGCGTCCAGCCGTCACGCGGACGATTGAACTGACGTTCCAGGCGTTGCGGGTCGAGGCCGCTTGCGCTGTATTCCAGCAACGTCGGCAAGGCCTGTTCCAGCACGGAGCTGATCGCCAGTGCCCGCAGTTGTGCCAGCCGTTCCGGGCTGCGCCGCTGGCGGGCCGGGGCGAAGGGATCGAGCACGCGCCCGCCGCCAAGGGTTCGCTGGGCGCTGGCATCACGCAGGATCAGCGGATCACCGTGGACGCCGTGCACCGGGACGTTCGTCAGCAGTTGCGCAAACATGCGCTCGCCGGGCGCCAGGCTCGAACCTTCCAGCAAGGCGACTCGGGCGATCACATCTTGCGTGCCCAGATGCAGGTGCACCGGCTGGAAATGCTGGAAAATCCGCTCGTCCGGCAACAGCCGGAATTCGATGTCCAGCCGCTGGGCCGGCGCGTGCAGCCATTCGGCCAGCAACCATTGCCCGCGATGGATCTGCCCGAGTTCCAGACGATCCGCGCTGATGTTCAGGGCCACGCGCTGGCCGGCGAAGGCTTGTTCGGCAGTCTGATTCTGCGCGTGCAGGCCCCTGACCCGCACGGTTTTGCCCGCCGGGCCGAGGCTGAGCTTGTCACCCACGGCGACCGAGCCCGAAAGCGCCGTCCCCGTCACCACAATACCGGCGCCGGCGACACTGAACGCCCGGTCGATGGCCAGGCGAAAACCGCCTTCGCGACTGCGCTCCTGTGCGTCTATCTCCAGCAACGCCTCGCGCAGCGCATCGACGCCCTCGCCCGTCACGCTGGAAACCGTCAGCAACGGTGCTTCGGCATAGGGTCCGGTCGCCAGCAGGCTTTCGACTTGTCGGTGAACCTCTTCCACCCTGCCCGCCTCGACCCGATCACACTTAGTGATCGCCACCAGCGCCCGTGGAATGCCCAGCAGCTCGACAATCGCCAGATGCTCGCGGGTCTGCGGCATCACTCCGTCATCCGCCGCCACCACCAGCAACACCAGATCGATGCCCTGCGCGCCGGCGAGCATGTTGTGGGTGAATTTCTCGTGCCCCGGCACGTCGATGAAACCGGTCAGCCCGGCGCCGGGCGCCAGTTCGGCGTACAGATAACCGAGGTCGATGGTCATCCCGCGCTCGCGTTCCTGCGGGCGGCGGTCGCCGGTTTGCCCGGTCAGCGCTTGCAGCAGTGACGTCTTGCCGTGGTCGATGTGCCCTGCCGTGCCGACGATCACGTTTGCAACTGCCCGAGTTGCGCCAGCCACGCCGGTTCATCGTCGAGCTGCCGCAGATCCAGCCACAGCGCGTCGTCATCGATGCGCCCGAGCACCGGGATCGGCAAGGCGCGCAGCGCGGCTTCCAGATTCAGCAGGCAACGTCCGCGCAGGCGTTTCGATACCTGTGGGCGCAGGCACAGCGCTGCGCTCGGCAGGCGCGCCACCGGTTGGCTGCCGCTGCCGATCATGCCCAGCGCCGGCTCCGCCGTGACGGTCCAGCCCTCGCCCAGCAGTTCGGCCCAGGCCGGTTGCAGGCGTTCGGCCTGGGCCAGAATGTCGGCTTGCGGTCGGGTCAACAGTCGCAGGCTCGGCAGGCGTTCGGCCAGCCGATCCGGGTCGCGATAAAGTCCAAGCACCGCTTCCAGTGCGGCCAGCGTCAGTTTGTCGACCCGCAGCGCGCGTTTCAGCGGGTTCTTCTTGATCTTCGCGATCAGGTCCTTGCGCCCGACAATCACTCCCGCCTGCGGCCCGCCAAGCAGTTTGTCGCCGCTGAAGGTGACGATGTCGGCGCCATCGAGCAGCGCCTGACGCACCGTCGGTTCCGCCGGCAGGCCCCAGCGGGTCAGGTCCAGCAGACTGCCGCTGCCCAGGTCTTCGAGCAGCGGCAGGTCATGCCGATGGGCCAACGCCGCCAGTTCGGAGGTCGGCACCCGAGCGGTAAAACCTTCGATGCTGTAGTTGCTCGCGTGCACGCGCATGATCAGGCCGCTGCGTGGGCTGATTGCCGCCTCGTAGTCGCGTGCATGGGTGCGATTGGTGGTGCCGACCTCGTGCAGGCGCACCCCGGCGCGGCTCATGATGTCGGGGATGCGGAACGCGCCGCCGATCTCGATCAGCTCGCCCCGGGAAATGATGCCTTCCTTGCGCGCGCCGAGGCTATTGAGGGTCAGCAGCACGGCGGCGGCATTGTTGTTGACCACGGTCACGGCTTCGGCGCCGGTCAGCTCGCGAATCAGGCCTTCGATCAAGTCGTCGCGGTCACCGCGCTTGCCGCTGTCCAGATCAAATTCCAGATTCAAGGGATAGCGCGCCGCCAGTTGCACGGCGTCGATGGCTTCTTCGGGCAGCAAGGCGCGGCCGAGGTTGGTGTGCAGCACGGTGCCGGTCAGGTTGAACACCCGGCGGACCTGGCTGCGCTGCTTCAGCGCCAGACGCTCGGTAACCCTTCCGGCCAGCGCTTCAGGGCTGATTTCAATGGCGGTCAGTTGCCCCGCCACCACCGCTTCGCGCAAGTCATCCAGTAACTGGCGAAACCCCGTCAACAGCGCGTCACGCCCGTAACGCTCGGCCAATGGCTGGCACGCGGGGTGGCGCAACAGGCTGTCAATCGACGGTAACCGCAGGGCAACACTCACGGACATCAGGCACTCCCGAAATCGAAATACGCCTGATGATGTTAGACCACCCTGCTTCTAGCGCAGCGCGGCCCGCTGAACCGGCACATAGGTTTGACTCAAGTCCGTGGCCCAGCCATCGAGGACGGCTTTCACGTTATCGGGCGTCATGACCTGTTTGTCGTTCTCCAGCGGCACGCCCTTGCCCTTGCGCACCACTTCGGCCACGACTTCCCCGGTCGAACCGTCCTCGAAGGACACTTCCGTGGCGATCTCACTGTCGCGGTCACGAATGCCGGTGGCGCTGCTCACCCCGGCCGCGACCAGTGTCACCGGCAGCCATTCATAAAAACGCAGGCCCTGAGTGCTGGCCGCGACCTGGGTGATGGCCGGTTTGACGATCAGTGTGTTCGGGCCGGGTTTCGACGCCAGCGGCAGCACTTTGCCCAGCTCCAGCCTGAGGGCTGCGTCGTAATAGTGGGTTACGCCCGACAAGGTGCTTTGTGGAATGCGCGACGAAGGCTGGGGCCGTGGATAGAACTGGCTCGGCGCCAGGTAAACCTGGGTGTAACGGCCCCTCGTCAGTGTCGGGCTGACCCAGCTCAGAATCTTCTGCCCCGAAGCGGTCTGCCCTTCCTTGAGCACGCTGTAATCCCGCAGAAATCCGGCCTGCGGCTCGGTCGGTAGCTTCTTGCTGCTGCACGCCGACAGGCTGAGGGTGGCGGCAAACAACACGGCCAGTGAGCGATGGCTAGTCATCAATGGTGTTTCCTTGTTCAAGCGTGGACGTGGCTGTGCGGGGTGTTGTCGGAGCACTCGATGCGCAACTGGCCGTGGGTCATGATCCATTGAATGAATTCGGCGGTAGGAATCGTGTGCAGGTATTCGACCCAATGGGCCTCGGTCGGGCTGAACCGTTCGAAATAGCGGCGCAGGATCAACTGACTCTGATCGTTGGCCAGCCCCAGGCACGTCTCCTGGAACAGGATCGGCGTGTCCGGGCCCGGTGCGGTGGTGCGCTGGGTCAGGATCAACGGGCGCACCGCGCCATGGTCCCGGGTGATGTAGCCGCTGTTCATGTCCTTCATGTTGAGCCCCCTTGGTTGGAAGGCGTGCAGAGTGCCTGCGGATGTTTGCCCGACGATGTCCGGCTGGTGTCCGCGCTGAAGGAATGTTGCAGGATTGAAATATATGACCGGCGCATCGAAATGGTTTTAGATGCGCTTCTTTTGGGGTCATGGATTGCGCAAACGTGAGCAGATTGCTGATCGTCGATGACGACGGGGAAATTCTGTCCTTGCTGAAGAAGTTCTTCGTTCAGCACGGCTATCAGGTCGATGTCGCCGCCCATGGCGAGGCCATGTGGGCGGCCATTGCGCAGGCGCGGCCGGACACCATCATCCTCGACCTGATGCTGCCCGGCGAGGGCGGCCTGAGCCTGTGCCAGAAGGTCCGGACGCAGATGGGCATTCCGATCATCATGCTCACGGCGATGGCCGAGCTGAGCGACCGCATTGTCGGCCTCGAACTGGGCGCCGACGATTACCTGACCAAACCCTTCGCCCCGCAGGAACTGCTGGCCCGGGTGCGCGCCCTGCAACGTCGGATCGGTGAGAACACGCCGTCCGGCACCGAGCCTTCACGGCCGGTCATGGCCTTCGCCGGTTGGCATCTGGACATCACCTGCCGCGAACTGCGCTCGCCGGAAGGCGTGATGATTCCGATGTCCGCTGGCGAATTCGACCTGTTGCTGGTGTTGCTCGAACATCCGCAACGCATCCTGACCCGCGAACAACTGATCGACCTGACCCACGGCCAGGGCCACGACGCCTATGACCGCAGCATCGACGTGCAGATCAGCCGGCTGCGGCGCAAGATCGAACCGGACAGCAAACGCCCGGACCTGATCCGCACCGTGCGCAACGGCGGCTACATGTTCACTGCCAAGGTCAGCCGCTCATGATCGGCCGGATGCTGCGGCGCGACACCCTCAGCCGGCGGATTGCCCTGACAATCGTCGCGGCCATGCTCGCTTCGCTGCTGCTCAACGCGCTGTTCGTTCAGGTCGCGGGGATCTGGGCCCGGCCGCCGATCGAGCGCACCGGGCTGCTGGAACAGATTGCCGCTACTACCCGAGTGATCGAGGCTGCGCCGGCAAACCTGCGCCCGCAACTGGCCAGTGCCGCCAGCAGCCCGATACTTGAGGTGTTGTGGAAACCCCGTCGGGTCGACTTCGGTCTGCCGGGGGACGGCGAACAGGTCGAGGCCGGAAAAGTGCCGGCGCTGCGGCAATTGCTCGGCGATGACCGACAGATCGATGTGTTCAACCCCGATGACTGGCCCGCCGGCAGCCCTCGCGCGCATTACATGGCGCTGGTGCGGCTGGCCGATGACAGCTGGCTGTCGTTCACGCCGCCGGAGCGCAGTTGGGGCTTGAGTCTGAACGTGCGGATTGCCGTGATCGTGGCTTTGGGATTGGTTGCCACGTTGCTGGTTGCCTGGCTCGCTACACGGCAACTGGCCCAGCCGTTACAGCGCTTTGCCCATGCGGCGCGGCGTTTTGGCGGGGATCTGAAAGCGCCGCCGATCCACCTCGAAGGCCCGCACGAAATCCGTCAGGCCATCGTCGCCTTCAATACGATGCAGGCGCAGATCCAGCATTTCATCGGCGAACGCACGCACATGCTCGCCGCGATCTCCCACGATTTGCGCGCCCCGCTGACCCGGATGCGCCTGCGCAGCGAGTTCATGGAAGACCTCGACCATCAGGGCAAACTGATCCGCGACATCGAGGAAATGCAATCGATGATCAACGCCGCCCTGGCGTTCTTCCGGGAAGACACCCACCTGGAACAATCCACCACGTTCGATCTGTCGGAGTTGCTGCAAACCATCGTCGATGACTACCGCGATCAGCACATCGACATCGGTTTCACCGGTCCGGCGCATGTGGTGTATGACGGCCGGCCGCTGGGCATCAAACGGGTCATCGTCAATCTGCTGGATAACGCGGTGAAATACGGACAGCGACCCAGTGTGGCGCTGAGCTGCGATGACACGTCGATCCGCATCGAGGTCATTGACGAAGGGCCGGGAATTCCTGAGGACGCGCTGGAGCGGGTGTTCGATCCGTTCTTCCGACTCGAGACCTCGCGCAACCGTGACACCGGTGGCGTAGGGCTCGGTCTCTCGGCGGCACGAGGAATCATTCGTGAACAGGGTGGCAAACTCAGTTTGCGTAACCGCCGCAGCGGCGGCTTACGCGCACGGGTTGAGTTGCCGCACCGCTGAGGCCTATTCGTCGCCGGGTGCCAGCAATAGATTCGGCGCCAGGCGCTGATAGCCGTCCTGAGCCAGGCGCATGTCGAGCAGCAGACTGCCCAGATCCGCCGACAGCGCCTCGCCCTCCCCGTCGTTCTCCAGATACAGCAACTTCAAATAGCTGTTGCAGCCCGGACAGACCTCGGCGCGCAACGGCGCCTGATTGGCGGCGTGACGGTCATCCTCGAGGCTCAGGTACTCAAGCCCTTTGCTTTGCTCGCAATACACGCACTTGACCCGCACCACATGCCATTCGCAGGCGCACAGCGAACACACCAGATAACGCAGGCCGTTGTGCTTGCCGCGATGGCGGATCACCCCGGCCATGGCCGGCGAGCCGCAGGCCGGGCACTGACTGAGGCTGTCGCCGGGTGTCAGTTGCAGGTTTGGCGCACTGAGCAGCCAGTGACTCCACGCCGCTTGCAGCGCCGCCCCGAGAAACGGCACCAGCGCCGCCGGCACCAGCGAATACTGGCCGCTGACCAGCGCCACCGCCCAGGCGCGCCACTGGCCGGGGCTGGCGATGCGCAGCGTAGTCACGGCCTCGACCACCGCCGGTTGCTCGGGGACGACATAACGCTGGAGCAAAGCCCCGAGATACAGCTGCCAGGTGTCCTCGCGAATCAGGGTGTCGGCGGCGAACGGCGGCATGCCGTGTTGCCGGCAGACTTCCAGCCGCTGTTCATCAAGCGGCGCGGTCGAGGGCGGATCATCGAGGATTTGCTGTTGGACACGGCACAAACCGGCGATCAAATGCAGGTAATCGGCCAGCGGATGCCCTTCGGCCAGACGCTCGAGACGCTGGGCCCGCAACAGGAACAGGTTGTGCGGCGGCAGGTGCAGAAACGGCGGCGAACTGGCCGCCGCTTCGATTTCTCCGGGTTCAAGGATGGTTGGCAAACGTCAGCCCTTTTTCGTGACCGGTCGCTCTGGCGGATCTTTGCTCTCCACCTCGCGATACCAGAGTGCATGGTGTTTCCTGGCCCAGGCGCGGCTGACCCAGCCGTGCATCATTGCGTCCACCGAGCCCTTGATCCAGATCCCGGCGTAGATGTGCACGATGATGCTCAGGATCAGCACAAACCCCGCCAGAGCGTGCAGCAGCATCGCCCAGCGGATCGTGGTGATGCCGAAGTAATGACTGAAATACGCGCGCCAGATCACCAGTCCCGTGAACAGCAATCCGAGCATGCACAGCAGTAAAGTCCAGAACAGCAGCTTTTGCCCGGCGTTGTACTTGCCCACCGCCGGCACGGTTTCCTCGTCGTTGACCAGCACCCGGTCGATGCGCCGCAGCCATTTCCAGTCGTTGTCGATGAAGAAGTTGGAACGCCAGAAGCGAAACACCAGCCCCAGGAAGAACACGAACATCAGCACGCCCATGAACGGGTGCAGGATCCGAGTCCACGGCCCGCCGCCGAACAGGTGGGTCAGCCAGAACATCGACGGATGAAACAGCGCCAGCCCCGACAGCCCGGCCATGAAGAACAGGATCGCCACCAGCCAGTGATTGGTGCGCTGGTTGGCGGTGTAGCGCAGGATCGTCTTGTTGCTCATGGCCGGCCCTCCCCGCGTGGGTCGAAGGTGTGCACCGCCGGATCGACAACGTGCACCGAGGTGTCGGGCGGTTCGGGATGTTCATCTTCCTCGACCCGGTTCGGGCCGATCCGCACGTAATGGAAGAACCCGGCCAGCACCGCCGCGCCCATGGCCAGCAGGCCCAGTGGTTTGCTGATGCCTTTCCACAAGCCCACCAGCGGGCTGATCTCGGGGTTGTCCGGCAGGCCGGCGTAGATTTTCGGGGTGTCGGCGTGGTGCAGCACGTACATGACGTGGGTGCCGCCGACACCAGCCGGGTCATACAGGCCGGCGTTGTCGAAGCCACGGCTTTTCAGGTCGGTGATGCGCTCGGCGGCGTGGGTCTTCATGTCGTCCTTGGTGCCGAACACGATGGCGCCGGTCGGGCAGGTTTTCACGCAGGCCGGTTCCAGCCCTACCGCCACCCGGTCCGAACACAGCGTGCATTTGTAGGCCTTGTGATCCTTTTGCGAAATGCGCGGGATGTTGAACGGGCAGCCGGTGATGCAGTAACCACAACCGATGCAGTGATCCTGATCGAAATCGACGATGCCGTTGGCGTGCTTGATGATCGCGCCGGGGCTGGGGCACGCCGCCAGGCAACCGGGTTCGGCGCAGTGCATGCAGCCGTCCTTGCGGATCAGCCATTCGAGGTTGCCGGCGTCGGTTTCGTGCTCGGTGAAGCGCATCAGCGTCCATGAATCGGCGCTCAGATCCTGCGGATTGTCGTAGGTGCCGTGGTTATGGCCGACCTCGTCGCGCAGCTCGTTCCATTCCGAGCACGCGACCTGGCAGGCCTTGCAGCCGATGCATTTGGTGGTGTCGATCAGCTTGGCCACCTGTTCCTGGCCGCGTATCGAAGGCGCCGGCGTGGTGGTGGCCGAGCGGGCGATGATGTCTTGGCTGGCCATCTAAAGATTCTCCATCAGAGCTTCTCCACGTTGACCAGGAATGACTTGGATTCCGGGGTCTGGGTATTGCCATCGCCGAGGAACGGCACCAGGGTGTTGGTCAGGTAACCGTGGCGAGTCAGGCCGGTGAAACCCCAGTGCAGCGGAATGCCGATCTGGTGCACCACCTGGTTGTTGACCTGCAACGGCCGGATCCTTTTGGTCACCACCGCCACCGCTTCAATGAACCCGCGCTTGCTGCTGACCCGCACCCGGTCGCCGGCAACGATGCCCTTCTCCTTGGCCAGCACTTCGCCGATTTCCACGAACTGCTCGGGCTGGGCAATCGCGTTCAACTTGCAGTGCTTGCTCCAGAAGTGGAAATGCTCGGTCAGCCGGTAACTGGTCGCTGCATACGGGTAATCCTTGGCCACGCCGAGGCTGTCCCACACCGAATCGAAAATCCGCGCCGCCGGGTTGCTGGTGGCTTTCTTGTTTTCCGGGTGCAGCGGGTTGATGCCGATCGGCGTTTCGAACGGCTCGTAGTGCTCGGGGAATGGCCCTTCGTTCATCTTGTCGACGGCGAAGAACCGCGCCACGCCTTCGGGGTTCATGATGAACGGGTTCATCCCGGCTTCCGGCGGCACGTCGGCCTTGTAATCCGGCACATCGGTGCCGCCCCAGGCCTTGCCGTTCCACCAGACCAGGCGCTTTTTCGGATCCCACGGCTTGCCGGCGACGTCCGCCGAAGCGCGGTTATAGAGAATCCGCCGGTTGGCCGGCCAGGCCCACGCCCAGCCCTGATGCTGATGCATGCCGTACGGATCGGCGTTGTCGCGCCGGGCCATCTGGTTGCCAGCCTCGGTCCAGCTGCCGCAGAAGATCCAGCAACCGGACGCGGTGCTGCCGTCATCCTTGAGCTGGGCGAACCCGGCCAGTTGCGAATTGCCCTTGATCGCCACACCCGTGGCGTCGGTGAAATCAGTGGTGGCGTAGCCGTTGACCTCTTTGGCGATTTCTTCCGGCGAGGGCTCTTCGGCAATCTTGTACGGCCACGACAGCTTCAACAGCGGATCGGCGAATTTGCCGCCCTGGGCCTGATAACGCTCACGCAGGCGCAGGAACAGCGCACTCATGATCTGCACGTCGGTGCGCGCCTCGCCGGGGCCATCGGCGCCTTTCCAGTGCCATTGCAGCCAGCGGCTGCTGTTGACCAGCGAGCCGTCCTCTTCGGCAAAACAGGTGGTCGGCAGGCGAATGACTTCGGTCTGGATGTCGGCGCTTTTCACATCGTTGAACGGCCCGAAGTTTTCCCAAAACTGCGAGGTTTCGGTGGCCAGCGGGTCCATCACCACCAGCCATTTCAGTTTGGCCAGTGCCGCCATCACCCGGTTCTTGTCCGGCAACGCGGCAATCGGGTTGAAGCCCTGACACATGTAGCCGTTGACCTTGCCCTGCCCCATCAGGTCAAACACCTTGAGGATGTCGTAGTTGGGGATGTCGAGTTTCGGCAGGTAGTGGTAGGCCCACTGATTCTCGGCAGTGGCATTGGCGCCGTACCAGGCTTTCATCAGGCTGACGTGGAACTTGCTGTAGTTCTGCCAGTAGGACAATTGCCCCGGCCGCAACGGTACTTGAGTGCGTTTATGGATGTAGGCCGCGTAATCCTGCTCGGCATCGGTGGGCAGGGTCAGGTAACCCGGCAACGCGTTGGACAGCAGCCCGAGGTCGGTCAGGCCCTGAATGTTCGAATGTCCGCGCAAGGCATTCACGCCACCGCCGGGCATGCCGACGTTGCCCAGCAACAGTTGCACCATCGCCGCGCTGCGGATGATCTGCGAGCCGATCGAGTGCTGGGTCCAGCCCAGCGCGTAAAGAATGGTCATGGTCTTGCCCGGTGCCGAGCAGGTGGCGATTTCCTCCCAGATTTTCTTCATGGCATCGACTGGCATGCCGCAGATCTGGCTCGCCAGGTCGATGTTGTAGCGGCTGTAATGCTGCTTCATCAATTGGTAGACGCAGCGCGGGTCCTGCAGGGTCGGATCGACTCTGACGAAGCCGTCGTCACCCAGCTCATAACCCCAGGTGGATTTGTCGGTGTAGCTGCGCTTGGCCGCGTCGTAACCGGTGAACAGCCCGTCCTCGAAGCCGAAACCGGCTCTGACGATGAACGACACGTCGGTGTAGTTGCGCACGTATTCGTGCTGGATCTTGTCCTCGGTCAGCAGGTAATTGATCAGCCCGCCCATGAACGCGATGTCGCTGCCGGTGCGGATCGGCGCGTAGTAATCGGCCACAGACGCGGTCCGGGTAAACCTCGGATCGACCACAATCAGCCGCGCGGCATTGTGCGCTTTGGCTTCGGTCACCCATTTGAAGCCGCAAGGATGGGCTTCTGCTGCGTTGCCGCCCATCACCAGGATCAGATTCGCGTTGGCGATATCGGTCCAGGTGTTGGTCATGGCTCCACGGCCGTACGTCGGGGCAAGACTTGCCACCGTCGGGCCGTGTCAGACACGCGCCTGGTTATCGAACCCCAGCATGCCGAGACTGCGCACCACTTTGTGGGTGATGTAGCCCGCTTCGTTGGACGCTGCCGACGCTGCGAGGAAGCCGGTGGTCAGCCAGCGATTGACCGTCTGGCCCTGGGCGTTCTGCTCGACGAAATTGGCATCGCGGTCGGCCTTCATCAGGTCGGCGACGCGGTCGAGGGCTTCGTCCCAGGTGATCCGGGTCCATTCGCTGCTGCCGGGCTTGCGCACCTGCGGGTACTGCAAGCGGCCGGGGCTGTGAATGAAGTCCAGCAGGCCGGCGCCTTTCGGGCACAGGGTGCCGCGATTGACCGGGTGATCGGCGTCGCCCTCGATATGGATGATGTTTTGCGCAACGTTCTTCGCCGCGTCGCCCTGGCTGTACATGATCAAGCCGCAACCGACCGAGCAATACGGGCAGGTGTTGCGGGTTTCATGGGTGTGGGCAAGCTTGAAGTGGCGCACCTGCTCGGCGAAGGCCTGCGTCGGGGCCATGCCCAACGCGCCCAGGCTAGAGCCTGCAAGGCCGATACCGGCGACCTTGAAGAACTGACGACGGCTGAGATCCATCGTGCACTCCTGATCAGGTGGAACCCGGTACTGGTGCCGGGTTTGTTCTGGACAATCACGGTGGCGGCACACAGGTACCGACTTTTTCACTGTAGACAATGCCCCCGCCGCCTGTGTGAAAACCGACCGTCGGGCAAATATATGAATACTTGTGGGAGCTGGCTTGCCAGCTCCCACAGGTAATGTGGCTCCCGCAGTACTTGGGGTTTATCATCGCCGGCACGACCCATCTCCGCCTTCAGAGACCGCGCATGACTTTCGATTTTGATCAGGTATTCGACCGCCACGACACCGGCAGCACCAAGTGGAGCCGCTATCCGGCCGACGTGTTGCCGATGTGGGTCGCTGACATGGATTTCGCCGCGCCGCCGGTGGTCATCGAGGCGCTGCAACAACGCCTGCTGCACCCGTTGGTCGGTTACAGCGTGGCCCAGGACAACCTGCGGGAGGCCATCGTCGCCGACCTCTGGAACAAGTTCGCCTGGCGGGTCAAACCGCAGGAGCTGATCTTCCTGCCGGGCGTGGAATCGGGTTTCAACATGGCGCTCAAGGCGCTGGTGCAACCGCAGCAGAACGTCGTGGTGCAAACCCCGAACTACCCGCCGCTGCGCCACGCGCCGGGCCATTGGGGCCTGAACAAGGTCGAGCTGGAATTCAACGCCCAGGCCGACGGCAGCTACGCCACCCCGCTGGACGCACTGCGTGAATCCCTGAACGGTGGCGGTGCCCTGCTCCTGAGCAACCCGCACAACCCGATCGGCAAGGTCTTTGGCCGAGAAGAACTGCAAGCGGTAGCGGACATCTGCGTGGCGCAGGACGCCTGGATCATCTCCGACGAGATCCATGCCGAGCTGTGCTACGACGGCCGCGTGCACATTCCGACCGCGTCCCTGAGCCCGGAAATCGCTCGCCGCACCATCACCCTGATGTCGGCGAGCAAGGCCTACAACATCGCCGGTCTCAAGACTTCGTTCATGATCATCCAGGACGCGGCCCTGCGCGAGCGCGTCAACCACGCCCGTTGCGGCATGGTCGACAGCGTCAATCCGCTGGGCATGGAAGCCACCCGCGTGGCCTACAGCGAAGCCGGTCCGTGGCTCAAAGAACTCAAGCAGTACCTGCAAGCCAACCGTGACTGGCTGGTGGACGCCGTGCGCAGCCGCCTGCCCGGGGTGACCCTCAATGTGCCGCAAGGCACGTATCTGGCCTGGCTCGATTGCTCGGCGCTGGATCTGGACGACCCGCAAAAATTCTTCCTGGACCACGCCCGCGTTGGCCTCAGCCCTGGCCTGGATTTTGGCGATCACAGCCATCAATTTGTGCGCCTGAACTTCGGCTGCCCGCGTTCGATGCTGGAAGAAGGCATCGCGCGGATGGAGCGAGCCCTCAAGTCCCGGTAATCACGTCAGGGCAAACCCAAGCGTCAATCCGATCGAACTCAGCGCAAACGGGTCGGGTCAACCGGCCTACTTGCCATGAGACCCGGAGATTGACGATGACCGACTATCCAAAACCCCCGTTCCCGAAACAGGCGCAGCCGGTTCCCGGTTCGCAGCGCAAAATGGAGCCGTATCCTGATTGCGGCGAACAGAGCTACACCGGCTCCGGCCGGTTGGCCGGCAAGATCGCCTTAATCACCGGTGCCGACAGTGGCATCGGCCGTGCGGTGGCCATTGCCTTCGCCCGCGAAGGTGCCGATGTGGCGGTCGCCTATTTGAATGAACACGAAGACGCCAAGGAAACCGCGCGCTGGGTTGAACAGGCCGGTCGCCAGTGCCTGTTGCTGCCCGGTGACATTGCGCAGAAAGCCCAGTGCCAGGCGTTGGTGGATCAAACCGTCGAGCGCTTCGGCCGCATCGACGTGCTGGTCAACAACGCGGCTTTCCAGATGACCCACGAAACCTTCGAGGAGATTCCCGACGACGAATGGGTGATGACCTTCGACGTCAACATCACCGCGATCTTCCGCCTGTGTCAGGCCGCCATCAAACACATGGGACCTGGCTCCTCCATCATCAACACCAGTTCGATCAACTCGGACATGCCAAAACCCTCCCTGCTCGCCTACGCCACCACCAAAGGCGCCATCGCCAATTTCACCGGAGGCCTGGCGCAAATACTTGGCCCGAGGGAAATCCGCGTGAATTGCGTGGCGCCGGGGCCGATCTGGACGCCGCTGATTGTCTCGACCATGCCCGATGAGGAAGTGCAGCATTTTGGCGAGCAAACACCATTGGGGCGTCCCGGCCAGCCAGTGGAAGTTGCGCCGATCTACGTGCTGCTGGCGTCTGACGAAGCCAGCTACATCACCGGCCAGCGCTACGGCGTGACGGGCGGCAAACCGATGCTCTGAACCACTTGCCAGAAAAAGTGAACCGCTGGACAGGGCGACCTCTCCATACCTTCATGGCCCATTCGGGTTGCGAGATCAGGAGGTCGTCATGTCCGCACCTATCGTCAAGCTCTTTACCCAGCCTAACTTCGCCTGGACCGATATCCGCCGCGAAGAAGAGGCGCATCCGCGTCATTACCTGGCCCATTTGCTGCTGCTGGCCCTTGTGCCGGCGGTGTGCCTGTTCATTGGCACCACCTATGTCGGCTGGAGCCTGGCAGTCGGTGAAACCGTGAGACTCAGCAGTACCAGCGCACTGCAACTAAGTATTTTGCTGTACCTGACCATCGTGGTTGGCGTGGTGATCATCGGCGGATTCATTCGCTGGATGTCGCGCACTTTCGATGCGCGGCCGACGCTCAATCAGTGCATCGGTTTCGCGGCGTACACCGTCACCCCGTTTTTCATCGCCGGTATCGCCGGCCTGTACCCGAGCCGCTGGCTGGCGGTGCTGGTGCTCGGCGCAGCGTCGATCTATTCGACATTCCTGTTGTTCGTCGGCCTGCCGACTTTCATGCACGAGCGCAAGGAACAGGGTTTGCTGTATTCGGCCAGTGTGTGGGGTGTCGCGCTGCTGGTGCTGGTGACGTTGTTGGTGTCGATGATTCTGCTGTGGTTCAACGTGCTGACGCCGGAATACCTGCGCACGACTGCAGGTTAGGCCGGTCATGTCGGGGCGGCATCGAACTGACCTTACGGGCCGCGCGTCATGAGCTTCATCATCTGGGTGGCGGTGCTCGGTGCCGTGCTGCTGACCCTGGCGCTGACGTCGTCGTACCTGCGCTGGATGCCGGTCACCACCTCCGCTGTCTGTTTGCTGCTGGGGGTTGGCATCGGGCCGGCCGGGCTCGACCTGCTGAAACTGCCGTTGAATGAAGCCTCTTTGTGGATGGAGCACCTGACCGAAGTCGCGGTGCTGTTTTCCCTGTTCGTCTGCGGTTTGAAGTTGCGTTTGCCGTTGCGCGACAAACGCTGGCGGATTGCATTCGGCCTGGCGGGCCCGGTGATGGTGCTGACGATCATTGGCGTCTGCCTGTTGCTGCATTTTGGCCTGGATCTCGATTGGGGGCCTTCGCTACTGATCGGGGCGATTCTGGCGCCGACCGACCCGGTGCTTGCGGCGCTGGTGCAGGTCAACGATGCGCGGGATGTCGACAGCGTGCGGTTCGGCCTGTCCGGCGAGGCCGGGCTCAATGACGGAATCGCCTTTCCGTTCGTGATCCTCGGGCTGTTGCTGCTGCACGGTGAAGGGTTTGCCGCCGAGTGGCCCGCCTGGGTTATGCGCAGCGTGCTCTGGGCGGTTCCAGCCGGTTTGCTTTGCGGGTACTGGATGGGCCGTGGCATCGGTCGACTGACCCTCTCGCTACGTATCCGCAACGATGACAGCACTCTGAGCCCGAATGACTATCTGGCCCTGGCGTTGATTGCGCTGGCGTATGTGGTGGCTGAATCCATCGGCGGCTATGGCTTTCTGTCGGTATTCGCCGCCGGCCTCGGCTTGCGTCAGGAGGAAGTCAAATCCACCGGCGCCCACCAACCGCCCGCCGAGCACATGGTGCAACCGGTGGTCGGTCATCAGAACGTCGAGCCGCAGCAGGCGGTGCACGGCGACACCGAGCGGCTGGAAGACAGCCAGGTCGCCGCCGGCATCATGATGGGCGACATGCTCGCCTTCGGCGGTCTGGTGGAACGGGCGATGGAGGTGTTTCTGGTTACCCTGCTGGGTGTGGTGCTGGTCAGCCACTGGGACTGGCGGGCACTGCTGGTTGGCGGCGTGCTGTTCTGTGTCATTCGCCCAGTCTGCGTGGGGTTGATGCCGTGGGGGGCGTTGCTGGCAGGACGCCAACGGTTATTGATCGGTTGGTTTGGCATCCGCGGCATCGGCAGTCTGTTCTACCTCTTCTACGCGCTGAACCATGGGCTGGGAGACAACATGGCCACATTGTGTACCGACCTGACCCTGTCGGTCGTGGCCCTGAGCATTCTGCTGCACGGCGTCAGCACCCAGCCGATCCTCGCGCGCTATGCGCGGCATAAAACACACAAACCCTGAACTCACTTCATCGACCGGCCAATGATCTCCACCAGATTCAGCTGATTGAACGGTTTCGACAGTCGCGGCAACCCCGCTGCAAATCCTTCGAGGCGTTCGGCATAGCCGGTGGCGAGGATGATCGGCAGATCCGGCTTGAGCAGGCGCACGGCGTGAGCCAGTTGCGCGCCGCTCATTTTCGGCATGGCCATATCGGTGATCATCAGATCGATCACCTCGCCCCGTTCGAACAGCTCCAGGGCCCGGGCGCCGGAGGTGGCACTGACCACCCGGTGACCAAGGTCTTCCAGCAGCAGAACCGTGCTGGTGAGTACCAGACTGTCATCATCGACCACCAGCACGCTAAGGCGCGGCACGGTATCGGTGGACGCATTCGAGCCAATCGATTTGGCCGCGGCGCCTTCGATGGCTACCGGCAACCACAGTTCAGCGGTGGTGCCCTGCCCCTTGGTGCTTTTCAGAATGAAGCGGCCACCCAATTGCTCGATGAATCCATGGACCATCGACAACCCCAGACCAGTGCCTTTGCCCAGCCCCTTGGTGGTAAAAAAAGGATCGGTCGCCGACGCCAGCGTGTCAGCGTCCATGCCTTCACCGGTATCGCTCACTCGCAGACAAACATAACGCCCGGCCGCCAGCGTTGAATCGTTCTGTTCGATGACCACTTCGGCTTCGGCACTGAGGGTTACGCTGCCGCCCTCGGGCATGGCATCGCGAGCATTGGTCGCCAGGTTGAGCACCGCCAGCTCCAGCTGATTACTGTCGGCCAGCACCGCTTGCAGGTCTTCGGGGAACTGCGTTTCGATGCGGATCCCCGGCCCCAGTGAACTGCGCAACAGCCCGGTAATGCCCTGTACCAGTTGCGGAATCTCGACAGGTTCGGTCTTGAGTTCCTGACGCCGGGCGAAGGCCAGCATGCGCTGGGTCAGCGACACGCCGCGCAATGCGCCCTGGGTGGCGTTCTCCAGCAGACGGCTGACTTTCGGGTCATCGCCGACCCGTTTGCGCACGATTTCCAGGTTGCCGAGGATCACCGTCAGCAAATTGTTGAAGTCGTGGGCAATGCCGCCGCTGAGTTGGCCGATGGCCTGCATCTTTTGCGCCTGGAACAGCGCCTCGCGGGTTTTCTCCAGAGCCTGTCGTGCCTGGGTGGCTTCGGTGACGTCGCGGGTGATCTTGGCAAAACCGAGTAAAGTGCCGGTGTCGCCGCGAATCGCATCGACCACCACATGCGCCAGAAACCGCGTGCCGTCCTTGCGCTGGCGCCAGCTCTTGCTTTCGAACCGGCCCTCGCGCACCGCCGTCTCCAGGGCACGCTGGGGTTCTCCGGCTTCCCGGTCTTGCGGGGTGTAGAACATCGAGAAGTGCCGGCCGATGACCTCCTCCGGCTTGTAGCCCTTGATCCGCTGCGCACCGGGGTTCCAGTTGGTCACCCGGCCTTCGGGGCTGAGCATGTAGATCGCGTAGTCAGTGACGCCCTGCACCAGCAGACGAAACTGCTGTTCGCTCTGTTTGAGGGTTTCTTCGGCCATCTTGCGGTCGGTCAGATCGCGGGTGATCTTGGCAAAGCCGAGCAATTGCCCGCTCGGACTGAAAATCGGGTCGATCACCACATGGCACCAGAAATGCGTGCCGTCCTTGCGTACCCGCCAGCCTTCACCCTCGAACCGGCCTTCGCGAATCGCCGTGTCCAGCGCCCGCTGCGGCAAACCGTTGGCGCGATCTTCGTCGGTGTAGAACCTTGAAAAGTGCTCGCCAAGGATCTCGGCTTCTTCGTAACCCTTGAAGCGCTTGGCGCCGGAGTTCCAGCTGGTAATGATCCCCTCGGGGTCGATCATGTAGATCGCATAATCGACCACCGCATCGATCAGCAAACGAAAGCGCATGTCTTCGATTGCAGCGGACTTCTTGTTCTCGCTCATCAGGCTTGGCTCAAAGCAAATTCTCAATGACAGGAGTATGCGTCAAACCGGTGGAATGGACAGCTGCAAAAGCATACCGGGCCGGGCAAGGGACAGCAGCTCATCGCTGGACATATCTGACGATCCTGGCGTAAAGCGCATTGAAGAGGAAATCCGGTACCTGCGTCGCGTATTGCGTTGCTTTGGACAAGGCCAGATGGCTCTCCCTGACCATTTCATTACGCTCGCTTTCGCCATTGACCGATTTGCTGAAAATACGCTGATAGGCCTCGTAGCTGTAAGGCGTGACTGTCGAGGAAATGGAGAGCCTGTTCTGGCTGTCCAGGCTGTATGTGCTGTGCGCGCGCAGGACCCGATCCTGCAAGGCCCCCAGGCCGCGTTCGTACAGAAAAATCTGCGATCCGCTGACTTTTTTGGCGGCCGCCTCCAGGGTGTACAGCACTGCATGAGCGTTACCAAGGCTGGTTTTCAGCACCGACGGTTTGACGAAACGCTCGAGTTCGCCCTTTTCGAGGCTTTTGAGCCCGCGTCGAACCCCGGAAATAAAGGCAAAGGGGTAGTTGCAGGCGACCACGTGCACTTCCAGCTGATAGCCGGCATTGGCGGCGTACTCAGGCAAGGCGGCAAATTCGATGGTGTCGAATGCGCACTCCAGAATGATGTTGAGTTTTTCGTTGAAGGCTCTTTCGAAAATCTTCTGGCACAGATCGCGGACGAACGTCTCTGTGTGTTCGTAGGCATGCAATACGCCGATTTTGATCATTTCCTCATATTGCGGATGCTTTTCCCGATACTGGGGAAGGTAAAGGCGAACATGGTTTTGATAGCGACCGGAAGGCAGCAGGCTTTTTTCCAGAAGGTAGGTTTTGCCCGAACTTTGCACGCCGGCAGTGACCAGCATCCGGGGTGTGGTCTCGGCCGTTACTGCGGAAAACAGCGTCGGGCTGAGGGTATCGAAAGCGGCAGTGACCTGCTCCGGCGTGTAGGTGTAGTGGTAGGCAGTGGTGAAAGACATGCAGTGATTTCCTTATCTCGTCTTGAGGGATACCGGTGACCGGCCCTATGACTAAAGACCGGTTTTCTGACCTCATCAAAGACAAGATATTTACAACGTATATCGCTGTTTTATAAATGATTATTCCTACAGCTTGCGGTGAAAATCGCCCTGTTCAAAGTCCCGAAAACGTACGTCAACCCGACAGGTTTCCTGCGCATTCACTCCCTTCCAGCGACCACCAGCGCGGCAGCAACTGCCGAATCCGGCCCTCGGCAAAACGATCATCGATCAGCATCACCACGCCGCGATCCTGCTGGGTGCGGATCACCCGTCCGGCGGCCTGTACCACTTTCTGCACGCCGGGGAACAGATAGGTGTAGTCGTAGCCGGCACCGAAGATCGCGGCCATACGGCGCTTCATCTGTTCATTGACCGGGTTGAGCTGAGCCAGCCCGAGGGTGGCGATGAACGCGCCGATCAGCCGCGCGCCGGGCAGATCGATGCCTTCGCCGAACGCGCCGCCGAGCACGGCGAAGCCGATACCCTGGCTGTCGGCGGTGAATTGATCGAGAAACGCCTGACGCGCGCCTTCGTCCATGCCTCGGGATTGCTGCCACCGGGTGATGTGTGGGTGCCGCTCGGCCAGCAACTGCGCGACCTGTTGCAGGTAATCGAAACTACTGAAGAACGCCAGGTAGTTGCCCGGACGTTCACTGAACTGGCGGGCGATCAGCTCGACAATCGGTTCCAGCGACGCTTGCCGGTGCGTGAAACGGGTGGAAATCCGGCTGACGATCTGCACCTGCAATTGCTCGGCGCTGAACGGCGACTCGACGTCGATCCAGACCGTGTTGGCCGGCGTGCCGAGCAAATCCGCGTAATAGTGGCGCGGGCTGAGGGTGGCGGAAAACAGCACGCTGCTGCGCGCCGCCGTCAGGCGCGGGCCGATGAACGCCGCCGGCACCACGTTGCGCAGGCACAGTTGCGATAACGGGCGTTTGCGTTCGAGGTCACGTTTGCTGATGTCGAACAGGTAATGCGCGTCGAACAGTTCCGCCACCCGACCGAATTGCAGCATCTCGAAGTAGAAATTCTGCAATCCGCTGTCGAGTCCTTGCGGGTGATCGTTGAGGTAGTCGCCGATGCTCGCCGTGCAGGATGAGAGCGCCTGCAGCAGTTTTTCCGGCGCCTTGTCGTAGGCCTGATACGGCGCCAACTGGTCATTGTGCAGGGCGTTCCATTCGCGATTGACCCGTTGCAACGACTTTTTCAAGGCCTCGGGCGCGGTTTTGCGCACGCTGCCCAGTGTTGCCTGATCGAGCGTCGCGCTGTACATCTGCCGCCCGCGCTCGACCAGGTTGTGCGACTCGTCCACCAGCACCGCAACGTTCCATTGATTGAACTGGGCCAGACCGAACAGCAGCGCGCTGAAATCGAAGTAATAGTTGTAGTCCGCCACCACCACGTCGGCCCAACGGGCCATTTCCTGGCTCAGGTAATACGGACATACCGCATGTTGCAAGGCGACCTCACGCAGCGCGGCCTGATTCAGCAGGCGCAATTGGCTGGCGGCTTCGCGGGCAGCGGGCAAACGGTCGTAAAAGCCCTGGGCCAACGGGCAGGATTCACCGTGGCAAGCCTTGTCCGGGTGTTCGCAGGCCTTGTCCCGGGCGACCATTTCCAGCACTCGCAGGGGCAAGGTTTCGCTGTGATCGAACAGCACCTGCGCCGCATCCAGCGCCAGTTTGCGTCCGGGCGTCTTGGCGGTAAGAAAGTAGACCTTGTCCAGTTGCTGCGGCGCCATGGCCTTGAGCATCGGAAACAGGGTGCCGAGGGTCTTGCCGATCCCTGTCGGGGCCTGGGCCATCAGGCAGCGACCGGTGCTGACGGCCTTGAACACCGATTCGGCGAGGTAACGCTGACCGGGGCGAAACGCGGCATGGGGAAACCCCAATTGCTGCGCCGCCCGGTTGCGCGCTTCGCGGTGAATCATTTCCTGTTCGGCCCACGCCAGGAACAAACCGCACTGTTGTTCGAAGAACTGCCGCAGCGCATCGGCGCTGAACGCTTCGACCAGACAGGTTTCCTTTTCCGTGACGATGTCGAAATACACCAGCGCCAGATTGATCTGCTCCAGCTGCAAGCGACAGCACATCAACCAGCCGTAGATTTTCGCCTGGGCCCAATGCAGCGCACGGTGGTTTGCCGGCTGTTTGCTCAGGTCACCGCGATAGGTTTTGACTTCTTCCAGGCAGTTCTGCGTCGGGTCGTAGCCGTCTGCCCTGCCCTTGACCTTCAATGGCCCGAATGCGCCCTCCAGCGCCACTTCGCTTTGGTAGGCGTCGTTGCGCCGGGACGCCACGGTGCGATGCCCGGCGATGCCCTCCAGCGCAGTCGGTGACGGGGTGAAGCGCAGGTCGAGGTCACCGGTTTTCGCGGTGAATTCGCACAGCGCCCGCACCGCGATGCTGTAGCTCAAGCGCCCTGCTCCGCCCATTGCACGTAACACACGGCGACCGGCATCCGGTGCGTGTTGCAGAACTCCAGCCAGCGCAGCTGGTTGTCCTGCAAACGATCGCCGGGGCCTTTGACTTCGATCATCCGGTAGGTCTTGTGCTGCGGCCAGAACTGGATCAGGTCGGGCATGCCGGCGCGATTGGCCTTGATGTCCAGCAGCAGACGGCTGAACCAGTGCTTGAGGTGTTCGGCCGGCAGACAGGCCAGCGCCTGCTCCAGCAGTTCTTCATTGAGCGCGCCCCAGAACACGAACGGCGACTGCACGCCCCATTTGGCGGCGAACCGCGCGCGGATGGTGTCGGCATAACGGCCATCGTCAAGTTCGGCCAGACAGGTCTGAAACAGCTCGGCGCGGCGGGGCTGGAAGTCTTCATTGAGCAGATCCACTGGTCCGCGCTGGAACGGGTGAAAGAACGCGCCCGGCAATGGCGCGAAGATCGCCGGCCAGCACAGCAGGCCGAACAGTGAATTGATCAGGCTGTTTTCCACGTAATGCACCGGGCCCGTTTCTTCGTGCAGGTGCGCCTGAACGTGATATTCCACCGACAACGCCGGATCGAGACGCGGCAGATGCAGGTCCAGCCGTTCCACCATGCCGGGCGCCGTGCGCTTGATCGGTGGGCCGCCGAGCTTGCGCCGCAAACGCGGCACCAGCCGTTGCAGGCCCTGTTGTTCGGTGGCGGTTTCCGGCGCCTGCTCGGCAATGACCGCCAGTTCCAGAGCCAACGCATATTCGGCGCTGCGCTCCAGCACGCGGATCATCCGCAACCGCGCGCCGGGATAGGCGCAGTCGCGATAGATCTTCAGCGCCAGGGCGAATTCGCCGAGGCGCTCGCAGTATTGGCCGATCTGGAACAACAGCTTGCCGCGCCGGCGTTGCAGCCACGGGTTATCGAAATGCAGCGCCGCGACCTGCTCGACGATCGGCTCCAGCGGCTCGCCAGCTTCGAAATATAGCTGGCAATCGTGCAGAAACAGGCATGCATCGACGTCGGCACGGCTGCGCAAGCCCCGGGAATCGGCGCTGAATTCGACTTTTTCGTAGGTAAAGATGCCAAGGTCGGCGAGCACGAATTCCGACCAGTCCTGATAGAGGTTGCCGAAGAACATCAGGCGAAAACGATCACACAGGTCCATCAGCGTCAGGCTGAACAGCCGGTCCGGCAGCGCCGGGCACCATTGCCGGAAACTGCGGGGCTCGGGGAATTGTTCGTGCAGCTGCGGCAGCCAGTCGACTTTCTTGCCTTTGGGCTGGTCGATGGCCGGGCCGAAGGCTTGCAGGATCTCGGCCTTGAGCAACACCTCGAACAGATCTGTCATCGACAACGGCGCCTGTTCATCGAGCCAGCCGTGATCCAGCAGCGGTTGGGCCGCCTCGGCGATGTTGCCGATTTCCGGATAATTCAGCTTGCCGGCGCGAAAATGCACGCCCTTGCGCATCACCATCCGCACCAGCAATCCCTGGGATCCGCGCGGCAGTGCCGTGAAGTCGCGAATGAAAGCGTGTTCCGCTTCGCTCATCACATCGGCATAACGAAGCTCAAGCCAATCAAGCACCTGGCGGAAGTTGTTGAGGTAATAGAACGGGTCATCGAGGGGATTGGCAGTCACGGTAATTTCGGGGCCATGGCAAGCGAGTACTGGTTATGCGTACAGATACCAGCCTGCCCCGGCGGGCGCAAACGGAAAAAGATCAGTGGCACATTCATTACGGTTTTTTTCAGGTGGCCATCGAACTTTTCCGGGCGTAATGGCACCAACCGCGTTAGAGGCCGACAATGGTCGAAATGAACAGGAATGCTTGCTTATGAAAATCAAGACTCTCGGAATTCCGTTGGCTGTTGCAGCCTTGCTGACCCTGGCCGGTTGCTCGACCCCGACAGTGGTGACCTTGCAGAACGGCACCCAGTACCTGACCGAAGACATGCCCGATACCAAAACCGAGGATGGCTTCTACGAGTTCAAGGATATTTCCGGCGCCAAAGTCCGCGTACGTGCCGACGAAGTGGCCACGGTGCGCAAGGAAGACTGACGGATAAAACATCAAAAAAGGCTGCGTTCCTGTTGGAGCGCAGCCTTTTTTGCATTTGTCAGCGGGGTAATGCCATGCCCGGCAGGGAGCCGTCGCAACTGAAGGGACGCTCGCCGCGGCGAACCAGTTCTTCCTGCAAGCGCTGACAGCGCTGACGCTCCTGTTGCGCCATGCGGTCGATGCTCAGGTTGCCGGTCATTTCCGGCTCATGGTCTTCGCCGATGCGAACGGTCACGAACGGTTGTTCGGGCTGGATATGAAAGCGGCTTTTTTCTTCGACGGGTTTGGTGTCTTCGCTTTTGGCCGGCTCTGGCAGTTGATCGGGTGTCACGCCATAGCGGCTCAGAATCGAGCTGTGAGGCAGATCGGCCCAGGCATTGGCCGACAGCAGCGCCAGTCCCCCGATACCGAAAAACCTCTTGAAACCTTTCACGTGTGAATCTCCTGTACTCGTTGGCGACCCTTACATGACGAACGTTGCCGTCATGGCTTTAGGCCGCATTTCCTGTTAGTGCAGGGATTGGAGTCAGGGAATCGCTGGTGAGTCACTTTTGCTATGGGGAGGGAATACGCTCCCTCCCCACCCTTGCCGTCAGGCGATCACGATCCCGTCGGCACTCAGGCTGTTCAACGCAACCCCGACCAGCGTCACCGAATCAGCACCAAACTTCAGCACCGTATCCTGCCCCACCGCCGTGGCATGGGCGCGGAAGTCGTCGCCCGGCAACACTCCCTGCACGCCGAGGAACACCAGTTTGTCGTTGGCGGTGTAACCCACCACGCGATCCTGGCCGAATGCGCCGTTGAACAGGAAGGTATCCGCCCCGCCACCCGACTCCATCAGATCATTACCGGCACCGCCGACGAACACATCGTTGCCCGCCCCGCCGATCAGATGGTCGTTGCCGTCCAGCCCGAACAACCAGTCACCGCGGGCCTTGGCCTTGAGGGTGTCGGCGCCGCTGGTGCCTTTCACGCTCGACTCGTATTGAGTGACGTTGTTGCCGACCTTCAAACCGGTCGCTGTGACGCTGTGGGTCACGTCGTCCTTGAACAGGCCCCAGAGAAAGCCCGGCTCCTTGGTGACGATGCTGCCGATGTCGCGAGTGATGCTGATTCCGCCGTTGGCATCGCGGATATACAGGTTGCCGGCGCCGTCGTTGGCGAAGTCGAACTTGTTCACCGACTGTTGCAAATCGAGGGTGTTGTTACCGGCACCGCCGAGGATGACGTTGTAGCCCCCGCCATCGCGGAAGGTGTCGTTGCCGGAGCGCCCCTCCAGATAATCGTTGCCGCTGCCGCCCTGGATCAGGTCGTTGCCGTCGCTGCCGATGATGAAGGTGCTGCCCTTGTGGGTTTCGGCGTTGCGGTTCAGGTCCTGCACCCAGGTGTTGGCCCGTGCCGGATCCGACAGGTTGGCGACGATGATTGTCGAATCCTTGCTGGTCAGGTCGTAGAACTTCGACTCGATCACCCGGTTCATGCCGTCGCCATAGGCGGTCGGCAGGTGTGAGATCCAGGTCGGAATGTTGATGATAGAGAACGGCAGCACGTTCCACGCCGCCGAGGCGTAATGGTCGTTGAAACTGACGATGTTGTCGGTCGCCGACTCCTTGGGCGCGTCGTGCACGCCGAGGGAGGCGCCGGTGAAGGTCGAGCCGTCGAGGGCGCGGAACACCGGGTCGTTTTCGTAGCCGACGTTGAGCACCTTGTCGGTGCTGCTCTGGGTTGGCGAGGCGTAGGCGATGTAGTTGGAGTCCTGGAAGAACCCGCCCCATTTGCTGGTGCTCAAGTCCGCCATGCTGTTGACCGCCAGCCCGCCGAGGCTGTGGCCGCTGACCAGCACGTCCTTGCCGCTCAGGCCGTTGGCCTTGGCAAAGGCCACCACAGCGTTCATCAGGTTGCCGAAGGCTTCGCCGACGTAGTTCCTGGCGTAATCCTTGGGGCCGAACGCGGCGAGCAAGTCGTTGATCACGTCACCGATGGAATCGCCGATCAGGATTTCCCGCGGGCCGCTGGTGCCACGAAAGGCGATGCCGATCTCCGTGAGATGGCCCTGAGCGTCGTATTTGCCGAGGATTTCCACCTGAGCGCTGGTGTAGCCGGCCTTTTCGCCGAAGAAGGTGCCGCGCGCGTCGGTCTTGCCCTCGTAACCCAGTTGCGAGGCGGTGATCGGGGTCCAGCCGGCTTTTTTCACCGCGTCGAGTGCGGCTTTTTCCGAATCGGGATTCCACGGAATACCGGGGATCACCCCCTGGGAATCCGTGCCGCCGATCAGCGCGGTCACCAGCGTGGCCGGCAAGCCGAGGCCGAAGCCGTTCTGCTGATAACCGACGGCAAAGCCGTTATCGAGGTTGTGATAGGAATACAGCGTAATGGCCATGGCGTCGCTAAACAGCGCCTTGGATTCCGCCGTACCGAAGTTCTTGTAGTCATACACACCCATTGCTGTTGCCTCTCTTTTTGTTGGAATTGTTCAGAGATAGCTCACAACCAGAACGCCCCTCCCGAGGCGCCCCGGAGCATTTCAGTACAACTTTCGTTTGTCAGGCGAAGACGAAACTCGAATCCGACAGGTTAGCCACACCGACCCCGATCAGCGTCACGGCAAAGTCGCCAATCTTCAGCACGGTATCGCTTCCGGACTGCGACGCGTGCTGTTTGTAGTCGTAGCCCTGCCCCGCGCCTTCGACGCCCATGAACACCAGTTTGTCGCTGCCCTGATAGCCATTGATCGCGTCGAAGCCGAAGGCGCCGCTGAACAGGAAGGTGTTGTTGCCACCCACCGCGCTCATCACGTCGTTGCCGGCACCGCCGACGAAGGTCACGTGGGCCTTGTCGCTTTGCAGGTGATCGTTGCCGCCCAGGCCGAACAGCCAGTCGCCGTCGGCGGTGGCTTTGAGGGTGTCGCCCATGTCGCCGCCGCTGAGCGAATGGTTGTACTGGGTCAGTTCGGTACCGTTGGCCAGGCCTTTGGCGGTGACGGTCCAGGTGATTTCCTTGCTGCCCCACCACGAACCCGATTCCTTGCTCACCAGCGCGCCGATGTCACGGGTCATGCTGATGCCGCCGTAGGCGTCACGCACGTACAGCGTGCCGTCGCCGTCGTTGGCGAAGCTGAAGTTCTGCAACGGCTTTTGCAGCTCGAAGGTATTGTGGCCCTGGCCACCGAGCAGGATGTTGAAACCGCCGTCATCACGGAAACGGTCATCGCCGCCCAGGCCTTCGAGGAAGTCGTTGCCCGCCCCGCCCTTGAGCCAGTCACCGCTGTCGGTGCCGATGATGAACGTGCTGCCGGTGTGCGGCTCGCCGCTGCGGCCCAGATCCTCGACCCAGGTCTTGCCCCGCGACGCTTGCTCAAGGTTGGAGACGATGATCGTCGAGTCCTTGTGCGTCAGGCCGTAGAACTTCGACGCGATCACCCGATTCAGGCCGTCGGCATACCCCAGCGAGCTGTGGGCCGACCAGTTCAGCGGGTTGGCGATGCTGAACGGCACCAGGTTCTGCGCGGTGGACGCGTAGTTGTCGTTGAAGTTGACGATGTTGTCAGTGGTCGAATCGCGCGGTTTGTCGTGCTTGCCCATCGACGCGGTACTGAACGTGGTGCCGTCGAGCACGCGGAACACCGGGTCGTTTTCGTAGCCGATGTTCAGCACGTTCGTGCCGGTGCTGCTCTGGGTCGGCGAGGCGAACGAAATGTAGTTGGCGTCCTTGAAAAACCCGCCCCAGTTGCTCGCGCTCAACTCCGCCACGCTGTTGACCCCGAGACCGCCGAGGCTGTGACCGCTGACCAGCACGTCCTTGGCCGCAATGCCGTGGGCGACAGCGAACGCGGCCACCGATTTGAGCAGGTTGTCGAAGGCGTTTTTCGCGTACTGGGTGGCGTAGTCCGACGGGCCAATGGCAGCCAGCAGGTTGCTTTTCATGTCGCCGAAGGTGTCGCTGTAACCCAGCCCGCCGGTGCCGCGGAAGGCCACGCCGATGCCGATCAGCTTGCCCGCGGCGTCGTACTTGCCGAGCACTTCGGCTTCGGCGCTGGTGAAGCCGTCCTTCTCGCCGAAGAACGTGCCCTGTGCTCCGACCTTGCCCTGATAGCCCAGCGCCGTGGCGCCGATCGGCTTCCAGCCTGTACCGGGCAAGGCTTGGCCAGTCGGCGTGTAGGCATACAGCGTCAGGGCGATGGCATCGCTGTACAGCGCTTTGCCGTCGGCATTTTTGTAATCGAACAGTCCCATGTTGTGCTCTCTCTTCCTTTAAAAAACGGCAGTTCTCGAAAGAACTGCCGTTACCCCTTAGAACTGCCAGTCCAGCGTCAGGCCCACGCCGTGGTCCTTTTCGTTGGAGCCAATCAGCCCGTTGTAGTCCAGGTTGACCCGGACATCGCGGTTCAGCGCCAGACCGGCGCGCACGCCGACCACCGCTGCATCTCGATCCATCGACACACTTTGCACGGTGAACGCACTGTTGCCATTGACGAAGGCCAAGTGACTGTCAGCATCCACGCTGCTCAAGTTGTGCTGCCAGCCCAGGCTTGCACCCAGTTCCAGCTGGTGTTTCTCCGACAGGGCAAACGTGCGTTTGGCCCGCACACCGAGGGTCGACAGCACCACATCGCGGTTGTCTTCACCGCCCTTCAGTGCGGCGGCATCACCCTTCTCGGTGAAGCTGTCGCTGTTGAGGTGCACGTAGGCCAGATTGGCGAACGGCTCCAGGTTCATCGGTTGCAGGCCCAGGTCGTAGGCCGCTTCGGTGAACAGTTGTGCGGTGGTCGCATCGCGCTTGGTTTTCTGTTTGCCGCTGACGCCACCGAACTGCAGGTCGCGTTTGACGTCGATGCGATGCCAGCTGTAGGCCGCACCGGCGGTCAGACGCAACGCATCGATCTGATGCCCCAGGTACGCGCCCAGGTGATAGCTGTCGACCGAGGCGGACGAATGTGTCCCGTCTCCCATGCTCAACGAGCTGTCGCTATAACCGGTAACGAAACCCAGACGGGTATCTTCAGCGATCAAGCCGTCGACACCGGCCAGCAGGCCGCCGATGGAACTGGTGGAATCGGCGTATTTCGACCCGCCATCGCTCTTGCCCCAGGCGCCCAACACTTTCAGCCAGGCGTTACTGCGGTCATCGGTTGGCGCGCCGGCATCGAACAGATCACGCTCGCGCAGACGTTCGCCCACGGCATCGCGCAGGTAGCGGCTGTCGTTGATCAGCAGCGTGCCGATGGCCGGGTGAATCTCGCCGGACAGTTGCTGGAAGGCCTCCTGCGCAGCGGCCGCCGACGGCGACAGCAACAGGGTTTCGAACAACGCATTGCCGGCGCCGAGACGTTCGGCGGCAGCACCGACTGCGCGCTGGTTCGGGGTCAGGCCAACGCTGGCGAACGAGGCGCCATTGCGGCCGACGTCCAGTTGCACACCGCTTGCCGAGTACGCCAGGGTGCCGCCGAGGAATGCGTAGTCGGGCAGCACTTGGCCGAACTGCCCTTCAATGCCGCCCGCTGCCTGCAAGATGTTGAACTGCGTGCCAAGCAGGCTTTTCACTTCGCCGGTGGTCAACAGCGTCGGGCTGTTTTCCAGCGACATGGTTACGGTCGCGCCTTCGATCACCGCTTTGCCGCCGGCGACGATCCGGTCGCTGCTGGTCGGCGAGACTTCCACCGCATAGGTCGAACCTGGTGCGAAGGTCACGTCACCCGCCACGTTCAAGGTGCCGATGGAATTGCCCGGCGCCACGGTGCCGCCGCTGTTGGCGGTCAGCGCGGCGATCCGGCCGTTACCACCGAGGATGCCGCCGTCATTGACCGTCACCGCCGATTGCAGCGAGCCATTGATTGCCAGTCGCCCCTGATTGACCAGGGTCGGGCCGCTGTAGGTGTTGTTGCCGGTCAGCACCAGGGTGCCGATGCCTTGTTTGGTCAGACCGCCATGGCCGGAGATGTCGTTGCGCCAGGTGTCGAGCCCGCAGGTGATGTCGTTGCACACGCGCTCGGTGGGTTTGCCCGCATCGATGATCGCGCCGATGCCCGGCAGATCGGCCACGAACTGACCGGAACCGTAGGCGCCCTGGATGCGGAATTCTTCGGGAATGTCCTGCTCAGTGACGAACATCGCCGGGCCGTCGATGCCCTTGCGCAGGTTGATCATGCCCCAGCCGTACAGGGCGTCGATGCCCGGTGCGCCGAGGTCGGTGGCCGTGGTGCGCAACACGCTGGCGACCTGATCGCCGGTCATGTACGGGAAGCGCTCCATCAGCACCGCCATGGAGCCGGCCACGTGCGGCGCGGCCATCGAGGTGCCGTTGTAGTTCTTGTAGCCGGTGGTCAGGTTGTCGGCGTTGGTGCCTTCGATGATCGAACTGTAGATCTGCGTGCCCGGTGCCGAGACGCAGAAACTGGCGGTGTAGCCGCAGCGCGAAGAAAACGTACTCATGATGTACGGATTGGCGCTGGTCTGATCCGGGTTCCTCTGCAATGCGGCGACGGTGATCCAGTTCGGCGCGATGTCCGGCACGAAGTAACCGAGGCCGGCGATGGCGTCCGGGTTGTTCAGGTTGTAGTCGTTGCCCGCTGCGAAAATCGTCACGATCCCGCTGCGTGCGGCGGCGATTGCACCGTCGTAGGCGCCGCCGGGTTTGGTGCCCAGCAGTGTGCGGATCTCGTTGAACTGCAGTTGCGCATCGTTGACGGTGAAGTGCGGGTACGCCGGGTCACGGCCGCCGAGGTCGAAACGGTCGGTGATACCGATCCCCCAGCTGTTGTTGATGATCCGCGCGCCGCTGGCGATCAGCGCATCCCAGCCGGCCTTGTACACCGCACCGTCGTTGCCGCGCACGATGCCGTCTTCCGGGCCTGGGTCGCCGTTGTCGGCGCTGATGACCTGCGCGCCAAACGCCACACCGTGCATCGGTCCGCCGTCTCGGCTGCCGGCGGCGATCCCGCCGACGTGGGTGCCGTGGGCGCCAAGCTTGCCGTCGGAACCGACCGAGGGCGAGCCGTCATAGCGGAACGCGTCCCCGGCTTTGACCGGAATGTAGGGGTCGGTGTATTCGCGGATCCCCGAGGTCACCAGGGTGATGACCTTGTTGCTGCCGGAAAACTCCGGATGTGCGGCGTAGACCGGCTGGTCGAAGATCCCGAGCTTCACGCCCTTGCCGGTGTAGCCGGCGGCGTAAGCGTAATCTGCGCCGATGGCGCCCAGGCCCCAGTCGGCCTTGAACTCGGCACTGCGCCAACTGCCAGGATCTCCTGCCCGACCGCTTTCCACGTAGGGTGCCGCGTGCGCGCTGCCCCAGGTGGCCATCGCGCAGAGCAAGGCAAAGTTCAGAGTTTTCAGGCGAAAGCAGCCACCCGATTGCGCGGGGGTGTTGTTGTTTTTCATCCAGCGACCTTCCTTAGTGATGTTGCGAAAAATCCGTGTGTTCAGCCCCGTGATCGTTCCCACGCTCCCGCGTGGGAACGCAGCCCGTGACGCTCCGCGTCACTGGACGCGGAGCGTCCCTAGAGGCATTCCCACGCAGACGGTTCGACGCCTCGACGTGGGAACGATCATCCGTGTGTCTAGAACTGCCAGTTCAGACTAAGGCCCACGCCATGCTGCTTCTCGCGGCTGGCCAGTTGTCCGGTGTAATCGAGGTTCACCCGCACGTCGCGGGTCAGTGCCAGGCTGGCCTGCACGCCGATCAGCGCAGCGTCGCGCACCAGTGGCGAGCTTTCGACCGTGTACGGCGCGCTGCCGCTGGCGAAGCGCAAATGCTGTTCGGATTCGATGTCGGTCAGGCTGTGCTGCCAGCCCAGATGCCCGCTCACGTCCAGCTTCTGCGCGGACGGCAGGTCAAAGGTCTTGATCGCCCGAACGCCGAGGGTGCTCAGCACCGTGTCGCGCTGGTCGTCGCCGCTTTTCAGCGCGGCGGCGTCACCCTTCTCGGTGAAGCCGTCGGTGTTGATGTGCACGTAAGCCAGGTTGGCGAACGGCTCCAGGGCCAGCGGTTGCAGGTTCAGTCGATAGGCCGCTTCGCCGAATACCTGAGTGGTGGCGGCATCGACCTTGGCTTTCTGTTTGGCGCTGACGTTGCCGTACTGCAAGTCGCGTTTCACATCGGCGCGATGCCAGCTGTAGGCCGCGCCGGTGCTCAGACGCCAGGCACCGATGTCGTGACCGGCGTAGGCGCCGAGGTGATAGCTGTCGACCTTGGCCGAGGAATGAGTGCCCGAGCCCATGCTCAGCGAACTGTCGCTGTAACCGGTGACCAGACCGATGCGGGTCTGCTCATCCAGCGCTCCGTCTACACCGGCCAGCAAGCCACCGATGGAAGTGCTGTAACCGGCGGTGTCGTGGCGCGAGTCGGTTGTGCCCCAGGCGCCGAGGGCCTTGATCCAGCCATTGCTTTGCGTGGCTTGGGCGTCATGCAGGCGTTCGCCGATGGCATCGCGCAGTTGCCGGCTGTCGTTGATCAGCATCGAGCCGAGGGCCGGGTAGATTTCGCCACTCAGCTGTTGAAAGGCTTGTTGCGCGTCGCTGGCGGTGGCCGACAACAGCAGACTTTCGTACACGGAATTGCCCGCGCCCAAACCCTCGACCGCCGTGGCCACGGAGCGCTGATTCGGTGTCTGGCCAATGCTGGTAAAAGACGTCGCGTTGCGCTCGACGTTCAAGCCAATGCCGTTGCCGCTGTAGGCCAGGCTGCCACCGATGAACAGGTAATCCGGCAGCACTGCACCGAACCGACCCTGAATGCCGCCCGCCGCTTGCAGAATGTCGTACTGCCGGCCGAGCAGGCTTCTGGCTTCGGTGGTGCTGAGCAAGGTCGGGCTGTTTTCCAGCGACAGGCTCACGGTGGCGCCGTTGATGGAGGCGGAGCCGCCGGCGACGATGCGGTCGCTGCTGGTGGGAGATAACTCCACGGCGTAGGTCGAGCCTGGCGCGAAGGTTACGTCCCCGGCCACGTTCAAAGTACCGATCGAGTTGCCCGGTGCCACCCGGCCACCGCTGTTGGCGGTCAGTGCGCCGATCCGCCCGGAGCCGCCGAGGGTGCCGCCGTCATTGACGGTCACGGCCGAGGTCAGCGATCCGTTCACCGTCAGCAGACCGCCATTGACCGTGGTCGGCCCGCGATACGTGTTTTCACCGGTCAGAATCAGTCGCCCGTCGCCGGACTTGATCAGACTGCCTTGATAAACCCGAGCGGAAGCTGCTGCGTCACGGGCCATGCCCACGGCGTAATCAGTCTGATCCTGCTGGCTGGCGCCGGCCGGCACGCCGCTCTGCCAGCCTTTGTTTTGCAGGGTTTGCTGCCAGGCGCTGTGTTCGGCGAGGTCTTCGCTCTGGCGCTGGATCAGCGCCTTGTCGCTGATGTCATTGCTCCAGACATCGCTCTGCCCGGCCGCCAGATTCGCGTTGAAAGCACCAAGCAATTGCCCCGGCCCGCGCATCGCCCGGTACAGGTTGGCCACGCCCCAGCCGACTCGTTCGGTCGGCGCGTCAGTCACCGAACCATCGAGTTGAGTGGCGGTGGTCAGCAGCACTTCGAGAGCCTGCTGGTTGTTCATGTACGGGTAGCGTTCCATCACCAGCGCCAGTGCGCCGGTGGCGTGTGGCGCGGCCATCGAGGTGCCGGACTTGATCGCATAACCGCCGTCGGGAATGGTGCTGTCGATCTTCGCCCCCGGCGTAGTGATGCACCAGTATTTGGCGATGCCGCACTGGTTGTACTTTTGCTGATTGCTTTGGTCGAGTCCGGAGACCGCCAGCCAGTGGCCTTCCAGGTCTGGCTGAAAGTACGGCAGCGCCGAACGCACGCTGGCATTCGGGTAGCCGCTGTTGCCGGCGCTGAACACGTTGATCACGCCACGACGGGAAACGTCTGCCGCCGCATCCAGCCAGGTGCCCTTATTCCAGTGCTGGGCGTAAGCGGCGTGCAGGTCGGCGAGGGTTCGGTAACTGACATCCGGCGGCTGGCTGCCCCAACTGTTGTTGATCGCTCGCACGCCGGCATCGGCCAAGGCGTCGTACACCGCTTTGAAGTAGCGCGGATCAGGGTTGGGGCCGAACAGGAAACTGTCGTTCTTGTTGGTGTTGCCGACATAGATCTGCGCGTTGTACGCCACACCATGCATGCCGGTGCCATCGCGGGACGCGCCCATGGTGCCGACCACGTGGGTGCCGTGGGAGTCGTTGTTCGGGTTGAGGGTGCCGTTGACGTTGAATAGCGAGCCATCGAGGTAGCTGCCGCTGGCCAGTACCGGGTGATAACGGTCGCTGGCGAACTCGGGATGGGCCGTATCGAAACCGGAGTCCAGTGCGCCGATTTTCACCCCCTTGCCGGTAATGCCGGCGGCGTAGGCCTGATCGGCCTGCATCCGGCCAAGGCCCCAGTCGCGCAGGAATTCGGCGCTGCGCCAACTGGCCGGATCGCCGGGTTGTCCGGATTCGAGGTATTGGGCCTGAGCCTGGGTCGAAGAAATCACAAGCAGCAGGGTGCCGACCGAAATCGGCTTGATGCGTACGTCCATGTTCACCACTCTTTTTGTTGTTTTGGGTCGAAGCTTTTTGCGTTGAAGCTACGGTGTTATTGCGTTCGTGGGCCCTGTCCGAACGCCTCATCCACCCGCGCCAGATCCTGTTCGCTCAAGGTGCCCGCGTAGTAATGCAACTTGGTCCAGGCCATGAGGTAGTCATAGCGTGCCTGGGCCAGATCACGGCGGGTGGTAAACAGTTGTTGTTCGGCGTTCAGGGCGTCGAGATTGGTGCGCTCACCGCCGAGAATGCTTTGTTTGGTCGACACCACCAGCGCTTCGGCCGAGGCCAGGGCCTTTTGATAGGCACGCAACTTGTTGACCCCGGACAGACACGCGCTGAACTGCCGGCGCAATTCGATCAGCGTCTCGCGGGTCTTGCCGTCCAGTTCGTATTCGGCCTGTTCCATGGTCCGGCTGGCCTGACGGGTCGAAGCCGACACGCCGCCACCGGCATACAACGGCACACTGACTTCGAAACCGATGGTGTTGGTTTCGTAACGCTGGTTGTAGGTGTTGCCGCTTTCCGATTCGTTCTGGCGCATCGTGGCGTAAGCGCTGACTTTCGGCAGGTGCCCGGCGCGGTTGCGCTCGACTTCGTACCGCGCCACTTCCACCGCCTGACGCTGGGACGCAAGGTTCGGGTTGTTGCTGACTGCCAGCTCATGCCAGGTGTCGTAGTTGGCCGGTATCAAGGCGAACGTCTGGAAGTTCTGATCCAGCGGCGCCAGATCACTGATGTCCATCGCCGGCACGCCTACCAATGCGCCCAGCTCCCGTAGCGCGGCATCCTGCTCGTCGCGGGCCTCGATTTCCTCGGCGGTCGCCAGTTCGTAACGCGACTCGGCTTCAAGGATGTCCGTACGGGTGCCCTCGCCCTGCTTGAACATATGCTCGTTCTGCTGGAACTGCTGCTCGTAAGCCTTTTTCTTGGCCTGCGCGATGTCGATCTGATCCTGGGCAAACAAGGCCTTGGTGTAGTTATCCAGTACGCGAACCAGCAGCTCCTGGCTCTTGCCGCGAAAGTTCTCGTCGGCAAACAGCGACTGGGCCACGCCTTTGCGATAGGCCGCGTAGGCTTCGTAGTCGAGCAACGGTTGTTGCAGGGTCAGGCTTGAGCCATAGCTGCTGTAATTACGCTCATCGGTGCGATTGCGCGCGCGTTCGTCGAGGGACGTGGCCTTCGACGAGTTGCGGCCCTTGTTGTAGTTGTAACCCAGTTTCGGCAACAGGCCGGCGCGGCCGATGGCACGGTTTTCAAGGCCGGCATCGCGCTCCTTGATCGCACCGAGGAACACCGGGTCATTGCGCAACGCCTGTTCGTAGATCTCGAACGGCCCCATGGCCGCCACTGCACTGTTGCCCGCAAGCAGCGCGAACGCTGCCGCCAGCATGGAAAGCTTATTCATACAGCCGAACATCCTTATTCTTCGGTCAACGCGGAACCGGCGCGGTCGAGCAGCGGCTTGAACAGGTAGTTGAGGAGTGAACGTTCGCCAGTGCGCACGAACATTTCCGCCGGCATGCCGGGCTTGATCACCAGCCCGTTGAGTTTTTCCATGGCCTGATCGCTGACGCTGCTGCGCAGCACGTAGTACGGCACGCCGGTTTTCTCATCGACCATCTGGTCGGCGGAAATCAGGCTGACTTCGCCGGGCACCCGTGGCGTCTTGCTCTGGTTGAATGCGGTGAACAGGATGTCGACCGGCAAGTGCGTGCCGACCTTGTCGATCAGGTTGATCGGCAGGTGGCCTTCGACTTCCAGGCGCGTGCCTTGCGGGACGATTTCCAGCAGGGTTTCGCCCTGACGCACCACGGCGCCTTCGGTGTGTACGCCGAGGTTGACTGCCACGCCGTCGGCGGTGGCGAGGATTTCGCTGTGCTGCAGGTCGAAACCGGCGGAGGTCAGTTGCTCGGACAGCGTGACGCTTTTCAGTTGCGCGTCAGCCAGTTGAGTGCGGACTTCCTTCTGGTACTCCTCGCCGTGCTGTTGCAGCTTCAGGCGGGATTCAAGAATGCCCTGCTCTACCCGGCCACTTTCGCCAGTGTTCTCGGCCAGTTGCTGCTGCACCTGCGACAGCTGACGCTGATATTCCATCAAGCGGTTGCGCGGGATGTAGCCGTTGTCGGCCAGCGGTTGCAGGTTGCTCAGTTGCTGTTGCAACGAATCGGCCTGCGCGTTGAGGTCAGTACGGGCGCGGCGCATGCCCGCCAGTTGCGCAGTGGCGCCTTCGATGCTGGCACGCAGGGCGGCCTGCTCGCGGGCAAACGCTTCGCGGCGACTGCTGAACAGTTGCCGTTGCCCTTCCAGCACCAGTGCCAGGCGCGGATCGGCGTTGTCGCTCAGTTCTGCCGGAAAGGTCACTTGCTTGAGGTTGTCACGCTCGGCCTGCCAGCGCGCGAGGCTGGCCCAGGCCATGCGGTATTGCGCCTGCAGCGACTGCACGTCGGCGGCGACCTGGGTCTGGTCGAGGCGGAACAGCGGCTGGCCCTGCTTTACGATTTCGCCTTCGCGCACCAGAATCCGGCTGACCACGCCGCTGCTCATCGACTGCACGGCTTTGCGTTTGCCCGACACCACCACAGTGCCTTGTACCGGAATCCCTTGATCCAGCGGCGCCAATGCCGCCCAGGTGAAGAAACTGCCGGCACCGACCAGCGCCAGAATCCAGCCCATGCGGGCGAAAAACTTTGCGTCGCGCTCCGGGCGCTCGGTGATGTAGTCGTGTTCCATCGTGGCTTCATTTTGCGTGTTCATGCTCGCGCTGCTCATACACCCGAATTCCTTGTCGTCGGCTGATACTGTCGGCTCATGCTGAGCCCGGCCGGTGCCTGCGCAGGTTTTTCATTTTGTTGTGGCGCGTTGCCGGACAGCGCCTTGAGCACATCGTGGCTCGGGCCGAAGGCTTGCAGGCGACCGTCGTTGAGCACCAGCAGCTTGTCGGCCTGGGCCAGTACCGAAGAACGGTGGGTCACCAGCACTACAGTGGTGCCCTGGGCCTTGAGCTGCACGATCGCGCTGGACAGCGCGGCTTCGCCGACGGTGTCGAGGTTGGAGTTAGGTTCATCCAGCACCACCAGGCTCGGGTTGCCGTACAACGCACGGGCCAGTGCCACGCGCTGTTTCTGCCCGCCGGACAAACCGCTGCCGTCCTCGCCCAGTTGCGTGTCGTAGCCTTGTGGCATGCGCAGGATCAGTTCGTGCACCCCGGCCTGTTGCGCGGCGGCCACGACCTTTTGCGGATCGGCTTCGCTGAAGCGGGCGATGTTCTCGGCGATGCTGCCGCTGAACAGTTCGATGTCCTGCGGCAGATAGCCAATGTACGGGCCGAGCTGATCGCGGTTCCAGCGGTGAATATCAGCGCCGTCCAGACGCACCGTGCCGCCAAGGGCCGGCCATACGCCGACCAGCACACGCGCCAGGGTCGATTTGCCGGAGCCGGAAGCACCGAGCACGCCCAACACTTCACCGGCCCCCAGGCTGAAATTGACCATATGCAGGGTTGCGGCGCGCTGACCCGGAGGACCGGCGCTGACTTGTTCGAAAGTGATCTGGCCTTTCGGCGCCGGCAGCGCCATGGCGTCGTCACTTGGCGGGAAGGCTTGCAGCAGCGCATCGAGGCGGCGGTAAGCCAGCTTCGCCCCGCTCCACTGCTTCCACACGGCAATCAACTGGTCGATCGGGCTCAGCACCCGGCCCATCAGGATGGAGCCGGCGATCATCATCCCGGCGGTCATGTCGCCCTTGATCACCAGCAGTGCGCCGAGGCCCAGCACCAGCGATTGCAGGCACAGACGCAGGGTCTTGCTCAGCGAGCTGATCACCGCACCAGTGTCGCTGGCCTGATTCTGCAGGCCGAGGAAGCGCGAATGCACCTGGAACCAGCGCTTGCGCAAGGCGCCGAGCATGCCCATCGCCTGAATGGTTTCGGCGTTGTGCAGATGGCTGGTGGCCAACTGGCTGGACTTCTGCGAGAAACCGGCGGCTTCGCCCAGCGGCTTTTTGGTCATGTATTCGTTCAGGCACGCCAGCGCGATCAGCAGCAGCGCTCCCGCTGTGGCGAGCACGCCGAGCCAGACGTTGAACAGGTAAATCACGAACAGGTACACCGGGAACCACGGCGCATCGAAGAACGCGAACAGCGCAGGCCCGGTGACGAACTGGCGAATGTGGGTCAGGTCGCCCAGGGACTGTCCGGCGTTACCCTCGCCCTTGAACAGATTGCGCTCGAACGCCGCCTGATAGACCCGCAGATTGAAACGACGCTCGAGCTGGCTGCCGATGCGGATCACGATAAAGCTGCGCACCACCTCCAGCAGACCGATGAAGGCGAAGAAACCGACGACCATCAGCGACAGCATCGCCAGGGTGGTTTCGTTCTGCGAAGACAGCACCCGGTCGTAAACCTGAAGCATATATATGGAGGGCACCAGCATCAGCACGTTAATCAGTGCGGTAAAGCATCCGACGCTGATCAGAATGCTTTTATAGTCACCCAAGGCCTTGAATAAGGGAGCGGTGGCTGGGGCCTTCGCCATCTTCATTGATTATTCCTGAAATGGTATTTCCCGCCCTGCTTGGCGAGACTTCAATTAATTGTCCGCATGGCGTGCGGGACATAAACCGCCAGTACCTGCTTACACTTCAACAACAACTTCGGCGATTAAAACCGGCCTGCAAGTTATTGCACTGTCGCTTATAACTGTAACGGGGCGCTTTATATTTAAACGGTCAGTCGGTTTCGGTCATTACGGCTGCTGCGAGGAACGCTCAAGTGTAATCACCAGGCCCGACTTCAAAGTGCTCAGATAAAGCCCTTCACGTTGTCGGCTGAAAAACTGGATTCTTGAGCCTTCCTTGCCGGTGATCGACAGACCGTCCGGATCGGGAAACCAGCCGATGGCGGCATCCTGCAACCACGCGCTCAGGCAATCGGCGCCCTTGCCCAAGGTCTGGTTCGCCTCGAGGTCGATCTGGCAGGTGTTCGACGGTTTGTCTTGCAGGGCTTGCGCTTCGGGACTGTCACTGCGGGCGCTCAGGGTTGCCTGCCACTGCCCGGCAAATACCGATGGGTCTTCAAGTCTGAGGCTGCTTGCCATGGTTGTTTCTCCAGAAATCATCAGCATCGGCAACAGATACGCCGCCGCTTTGCGGGTAATAGCGAATTGGATCATAGGAAATTTCACTCCGGTACGTAGCCTTGCTTACCGGCCATGGCGATGCAAGTAAAGAAAGCGGCGCATCACGCGCCGCTTTCCCGTGTTACGTCACGCCACGATGTCGCTGGTGGCTGCCTGGCCAACGGTACTGACCTGGAAATCAGCCACGCCGTGCCCGGAGAAGTCCACCGACAGCAGGCTGTTGCCACCCGAGGAAGTCAGGACCGCATCACCCGCCGCACCGGTGAAGGCGCTGACGAAGTGCAGGCCGGCGCCCTTGGTGATACCGGTCAGGTCGATTTTGTCCAGACCGCTGACGAAATCGAGGATCTGATCGATCGCACCCGGCTTGGAGTCGGAGCTGGCCGCGAACACAAAGGTGTCCGAACCCGCGCCGCCCCACAGCTTGTCAGCACCGCCGGCGCCCCAGATGATGTCGTTGCCGGCACCGCCTTTGAGCTCGTTGGCCGCGCTGTTACCGATCAGCAGGTCGTTGCCCGAACCGCCAATGGCGTTCTCGATGGTGACGCCCTTGGCGATGGACACGTTGCCCACCAGGCCGCCAACGTCGGAGAACGAGGCTTCATTGAGGTTGATCTTCTGGTTCTGGGTGAAGCCCGAGAAGTCGAAGGTGTCCTTGCCGCCCGCATCCCACACCGAGAACACCAGCTTGTCGGCCGACGACGAGGCGCTGAGGAAGTCGCGACCTGCGTTGGAGTTGAAGCCGTAAGTGGTATCACCGGTACGGGTGGTCAGGTTGGCTCCGTAGAGCTTCTGGATCGCTGCGATGTCATCCATCAGCGGGCCGGAGGAATAGGCTTCCACGCCACCCTTGCTGAAGTTCTGACTGGTGTTGCTTTCGCTCCAGTAGCTCATGACGCTGTAGCCGCGGGTGTCTTGCCCGTAGGTGGCGTCGTTGTAGGTCGGGTTGCCGTTGCCGGCGTTGTAGTCGCCCGGGTGCGCCAGACCAAGGGTGTGGCCGATTTCGTGGGTCAGGGTCTGACGACCGTAGTTGTTCAGATCCGGATTCTTGTTTTGCGTGTAGCCACTGTTGATCAGGTACCACGATGTGCCGTCATAACCGGCGCCGGTGCCTGGCAGATAAGCGAACGCTGCAGCGCCATCCTGGCCACCGCTGTAGTTACCGAAGGTCATGTGACCGTCACCGCCCGAGGCTTTCTCGGTGAAGGTCACGTTGGCCACATCGGCCCAGGATTGCATGGCGAGCACGGCCTGGGCTTTTTGTTGGGTACTGAACTGACTGAACCCGCTGATCCCGTGCTTGTTCATCGTGCTGGACGATGCCGAGGTCAGGAACGTGTAGGTGAGCTCGATCTTGCCGCTGCCATCCTTGTCCTGATAGGCAGCGCCGTCGCGCAGCAGCTGGGTGGCGGCCTGGTCGACGGAGAAGGAGGGTTTGCCATTGACCGTGAGGTTGCCGCCACGATCGTACTGATGGCTGAAGCTATTGATCTGGTTATACGCCGTGCTGGTCGCTGCCAGAGGTTGCGGCGCCGCGCCCAGCTGGAAAGCCTGTTCGGCGGTATCAACAGCGTTAGCTTTTACTTTCGACATAAACACACTTCCTTGTTTAGCAATGGAACAGTTTTTGTCCGATAGCGACAACCCCTGGCGAGATTGTCCTATCACTCGCCCAATGAAGGCGTAAGAAACCTGACACAATTTGAAATCTGTCGTCTAGCGTTTTTTCGAGATCAAATTGAACTGTTCCGGGAAACTCCCGTAAACAAAGCGCGTGCCGCCGAAAGAATGTTGTAAGTTTGGTGAGCCTGCCTAATTGTCTGACGATTTCTTATTTAAATATTAAATATCGGTAAGTTGTTTTTTGTTAGCAACGTCTCACTTTGCTGCACTTTATCAGTGCGATGCCAGTGTATTGATATCAAGTAATTCCGACAGGACATAATCAGCGAGGGCTGTGCCGCCCTCGCCTGTTTTTCTTCAGCTGCCAGTACGAATCTTGTTCCACACCCGCGTGCGGATCCGGTCGATGTTCAGCGGCATCGCTTCCAGTGCGAACAGCTTGCCCATCATTTCCGGGCTCGGATACACCTTGGTGTCGTTCTTGATCGCCGGATCGATCAGGCTGTCGGCCTGCTCGTTGCCATTGGCGTAGTGCACGTAGTTGCTGATGCCGGCCATCACGTCCGGGCGCAGCAGGTAGTTCATGAATGCGTAGCCGGCCTTCTCGTCCGGTGCGTCGGCCGGCATGGCGACCATGTCGAACCAGATCGCGGCGCCTTCCCTGGGAATTTCGTAACCGATGTCGATGCCGTTCTTCGCCTCTTTGGCGCGGTTTTCCGCTTGCAGTATGTCGCCGGAGAAACCGACAGCCACGCAGATGTCACCGTTGGCCAGGTCGCTGGTGTACTTCGAGGAGTGGAAATAGCTGACGTACGGCCGCACTTTCATCAGCAGCGCTTCGGCTTTTTTATAGTCTTCCGGATTCTTGCTGTGGTGCGGCAACCCCAGGTAATTGAGCGCTGCCGGTAGCAGTTCCGGGCCGTTGTCGAGGATCGCCACGCCGCATTTCTGCAGTTTTTCCATGTATTCGGGTTTGAAGATCAGGTCCCAGGAGTCCACCGGCGCGTTGTCACCCAGCACAGCCTTGACCTTGGCGATGTTGTAGCCGATGCCGGTACTGCCCCACAGGTACGGAAAGCCGTGTTCGTTGCCCGGATCGTTAGTCTGCAAGGCCTTGAGCAACACCGGGTTGAGGTTCTTCCAGTTCGGCAACTGGCTCTTGTCGAGTTTCTTCAGCGCTCCGCCCTCGATCTGCCGCGCCATGAAGTGGTTGGAGGGAAACACCACGTCGTAACCGGATTTACCGGTCATCAGCTTGCCGTCGAGGGTTTCGTTGCTGTCGTAGACGTCATAGGTGACGCCGATGCCGCTGGCCTTTTCGAAGTTCTTGGCGGTGTCCGGTGCGATGTAGTCGGACCAGTTGTAAACCTTGACCGTATCCGCAGCCTGAGCGAGGGAAACGGCGAGCATCAAAGGTGCGAGCGCGAGGGTCTTTCGGATCATGGATCGATTCCTGTATTGGCTATTGTTGTTGGCAGGCAATCAAAAGGATCAAAACGTCAGAAAATCAGGACATAGGTCTTGCGCACGGTTTCCTCGATGTCCCAGATCCCGAGCGTATTGGCCGGCAACATCAGTGCGTCGCCACCTTGTATGTGCAGGGTTTCGCCGCCGTCGTCCGGGGTGAACGTGCAGCGACCGGAAATGAAATGGCAGAACTCCTGAGCGGTGATCTGCCGGCGCCAGCGCCCCGGGGTGCATTCCCAGACCCCGGTTTCGACGCCGTCGTCGCGCTCGACGCTGGTGGTCGATGCAATCGCTACCGGCGTGCCGAGCGGTACGGCCACCGGATTGGACTCATCCAGTTGCAACGTGGCGGTGTTCTTGAATTGGGTGATGCTCATGGCGTTACCTGTCTCGTAGTAAAACGTTTAGTGCATGAAACCTTCCATGAATCCGGCCACCTGGCGGGCAAGCTTGCGCCGCCAGGGTGCGGTCGCCGGATTGGCCAGGGTCTGGTCTTCGTGGACGAAGCTTTTGATGATTGCGTTGTAGCCGAGCCAGCGGCACGGCTCGGGCTCCCACGCTCGCAGTGCGTGGATCCCGCCATCGGGCAACACCCATGGCTGATGCGTCAGCTCGGTGTCGCGCTCAAGAATCAGATCCGCCAGCGTCCGTCCGCCCAGATTGGAGGCGCCGACACCCTCACCGCCATATCCACCGGAAAGCGCGATGCCGTTGGCCCGGTCACACAGCATGTGCGGTTTGAAATGCCGGGACATGCCGAGGTTGCCGCCCCAGGCGTGGGTGATCTGCACGTTTTTGAGCTGCGGGAACAGTTCGCCGAACAGGTAGCGACGCAGCTCGACTTCATCGCGGGTCAGGTCGAAGTTGTGGCGCAGCTTGCCAGCGAACTGATAACCGCCACGGGCGCCGAAGATCAGCCGGTTGTCGGCACTGCGCTGGCCGTAAGTGACCTGACGGCTGAACTCGCTGAAAGCCTGGCCTCGGCTCAGGCCGATTGCGTCCCAGGTCGCGGCGGACAACGGCTCGGTGGCGACGATCAGGCTCTGCACCGGTAATTGATAACGGCCCAGCGGCGGCAGCGTGACGGAATAACCTTCGATGGCCGGGACGATCCAGCGGCTGCGTACGGTTGCCTGTTCGGTGCGCAGACTGCCGGCCTGCCAATGGATCACCGGGCTGTTTTCGTAGATTTTCACCCCCATCCTTTCGACGGCTCGCGCCAGGCCGCGCACCAGTTTCGCCGGGTGAATGGTCGCCACGTGCGGCGCGAAGATCGCGCCATAGGGTTTGGCGATTCGCAGTTGCTGCGCCAGTTGCTCCGGGCTTAGCCAGCGGTAATCGTCGTCGGTCAGGCCCTGGGCGTGGAGCTTTTTCAGGTAGTCGCGAAGACTGGCTTCCTGCTCGGGATAGCGCGCGGCGCAGTACAGCACCCCGCCCTTGCGGTAATCACAGTCGATGCCTTCGCGTTCGAGGACGATTTCCACTTCATCGGGAATGCTGTGCAACAGGTCGAATGAAGCACGGCGTTGTTGTGGCGACAGCCCTGCCAGCAGGCGATCCTCGCCCAGCAGATTGCCCATCAACCAGCCGCCATTGCGACCGGACGCGCCGAACCCGGCGGTTTGCGCTTCGATGATGGCGATGTTCAGGTTCGGCGCCTGTTGTTTCAGGTAGTACGCAGTCCACAGTCCGGTGTAACCGGCGCCGATGATCGCCACGTCGACGTCCAGGTCCTGCGCAAGCGACGGGCGCGCGGTCAGCGGCTCGTCGAGTTGATCCATCCACAAACTGATAGTGCGCCACGCCGGCATGCAAGACTCCGCCAATCCAGGTTTCGATGGCGTCGATCCTAGAGGCAGAACTCAGGGATTGTCTTGCGCGCGTGTCCGCAAAGAAATTTGCTTCGCATAGGCCTTGGGCGACTGGCCGGTGTGCTGGCGAAAGCAGCTATAGAAAGCCGACAGCGAATTGAAACCGGCGGCGAAGGCCAGTTCATCGATGCGCAGCGGCGGCGTGGCGTTGTCCAGCGACTGCAACAGATGTTGCAGGCGCGCCTGATTGACGTAGCGGTAGAAGCTTTGCCCCAGCACCTGATTCAACAGGTAGGAAATCTGGTTACGGCTGTACCCGCACTCCTTCGCCACCCGTTGCAGATCGAGTTCCGGATCGAGATAAGGCTGCTGACGCTGGAAGTATTGTTGCAAGTCATCGGCCATGAAACTCAGCTGACGGGGCGACAGGCCCAGGCGACTCGTCGCCGGGCGCTGGCGGGTTGCCGTCAAGCTGTCGGCCTGTTCGCGCACCAGCGACGCATATTCGTTGACCCGCCAGATCTGTCCGTCCTTGACCGTGATCGCTTCACTGGAGCGAAACGACACCAGCCCGTTACCACCGCGCAACGTCACTTCGTATTGAATGAAGGCGGTGTTGCCGTCGATACGGATGCGGTCGCAATGCTCCAGCGCTTCGTCGGACTCGCGCGGCATGCTGACCCGGACGTACTCGCGCAACTCGTCGAGGCCGAGCACGCGGTTCTGGAAGAAATCGTTGTACTGGATGTCCGGGTGGTACAGCGCCATGACGCCATCCAGGTCCCGGTGTTTCCAGCACAGGTGATAGCGCATGACCGTTTCGGCCGTGGCCCGGCTCTGTTCCGGGCCGTCATCATCGGCGTGCATAAGAGACTCGTGGAAAAAGAATCGAGCTTGCCCAACTTCTGATGTTGCTTCAATAACCGACAGTGATAGCACTTTGCCGAAGATCGCGATGGACAGTGACTTACATCAAAAAAATCCCGGCAATCGCTAAATCGACTGAAAATTCTCACAGGAACTTCACATCCAGATGCTACTTTTAAAGGCAATCACCGGTTGGGCCAATGACGGCTCTTCCCACCTACCATGAGCGAACGGAAGCGCTCGATGAAGAAGGCGGGCAACACATGAATAAAGGGTCAAGCAAGGTCACGTTTCCCAATGCCTGCCAGCTGATGCGCTGGCATTTTCATCCCATGGGGTTCGAGGCGACCATGGATGCGCCGGGCAGTCTGGTCGCGCGTCTGTTCGATCGGGCCAGCGGCGAAACCCTGATCGCGATCGCCGGCATCCCCTGTGCCACAGTGATGAACGCGGCGGATGTGGAGCGAATAATCGAAGCCGTCGAGGACGAGCTGGAGGCATTCATTCCTCCGGAATCTCTCAAGAGTTATGCATAACTAGCTGATTTAAAATAAAAAGCCCGCTTTGCGCGGGCTTTTTCTTGGGCATTGGATTCAGGCCGTTTTCTTTTCCGGACGATGATCGACGAAGAACGGTTTGCCTTTGGCAACCCGGTCGGAAGCTCGAGGCATGTTGACTGCCTGCGTGTCTTGCGGCTCGACGTACCAGTAGCAATGGCTGACTGCGCGAGTGATGCCGACGTAGGCCAGGCGCAGGATTTCGTCTTTTTGCGCACTGTCATAAGGCTCGCTGTCGCCGGCCTTGCCCAGTCCGGCCATGCGATACACCTGATTCTTGTATGGCGAACTGGTCAGGTGCTGGCAATCGCCCAGCAGAAAAACCGCGTCGGCCTGCAGACCTTTGGCGCTGTGATAGGTCAGTTGTTTCAGTCGGCGGGACTCGTACGGCAAGCTCGAATCCACATTAACTACAGACTGAATATGCTGCTCTATCAATAATTTATCGCTGCTTTTTCGATATAGCATCAGGATTGAATCGCCCTTGCGGTAGTGTTCCGCCAGGCGCTGGCCGAGTGCCTGATCGTCGCGCTCCAGCACGTTGACTGGCTGCAACGGCCTCTCCTCGCCGCTGGCCTTGGCCTTCTTGCCCGGGATCGCCGGCGCTGCCCGGACGATGTGTTCCGCCGCGTCGATGATGTGCTGATGGCTGCGATAGTTGTCGCTGAGCATCACCCGGGTCGTACTCGGCGACGGGAATTCCTTGTTGAATTCCATGAAGTAGCTCGGCGAACTGCCGCGCCAGCCGTAGATCGATTGCCAGTCATCGCCTACGCAAAGCAACGAGGATCGCTGCGCGCCTCGTCCGACGTGCATCGCGGGACCACGACTGCGGATTTCCGAGAGACTGGCGCGAATCCACGAGACGATTTGCGGCGAAACGTCCTGAAACTCATCGATCATCAGGTGCGACATTGGCCGCAACAGCTCATCGCTGAGCAGTTTGAAGTTTTCCGGTGAATGCTCGCTGAACAGCGCGAACATCCGGTTGTAGGTCATGACCGGCGGCTTCTGATCCAGCAGATGATCTTCCAGCGCGCGCCAGAATAGGCTCAAGGCTTCGAAGAAATACCGGTCCGGATCATCCTTGGCGAAACTCATGCGGCCAACGGCGTCCGGCACATCCAGGCCCAGGTTCTCGATAAAACCGGCGGCGGCGACAAAACAGTCGAGCAGTGGCGCGGACGCCAGCTCGCCCTTGACCTTGTAATCGAAGCCGGGACCGGCGCTGACATCGCCTGCCAGCGTGGCCAATAAACGCTTTGAAGATTCGTAATTATCCAGCCAAATCAGTGGCTTGCGACAGAAAGCTTGAAACAGGGTGCGCTTTACTGCCCACTCTGCACGCACCGTCAGCTTGGCGTTGGGACGGCAGACCTGCGGGTTTTCCCGAGGGTCGAAACCCAATACCACCCAGGCGTCCAAGCTCGGAATGTAGCCGTGGCCATGGAACGATGCGCCATTGATTTCGAATGCCTGGCGACTCGGTTCGATACCCTTGATCGGCCAGGCGCCCGCACGCAGCCACATGTCCTCGATCATGTCGCACAGCTCTTCATCGCGGCGAGCGGCCAGCTCTGTCACGGCCACGCGCTTTTGCACGTCCGGGTGATCGCGTTCCAGCTCCTTGAGCTGCAAGGCGTGCCGGGACAGCGGCTGGATCAGTTGCGCAAAGCGCGGGTCTTCTTTGTAGAGACGGTGGTAACACGCGTTGAGCTGCTGGCGCTGCGCGTCGTTGATACGCAGATCGAACGGATTGCTGTCGACGTCTTCTTCCCCACCCTGCGGGCGGTGGCTGAGGTTTTCGAATGCCTGCAAGCGCTCGAACCCCGGCAGGCTGCGAACCATCGGCAAGATCCGCGAGTGGAAGGTGCGCACCAGATCCCGCGCGTCTTTCTGACTCAGTGCCCGGCCCCACAACGCGAACAGTTCGATCAGTTTTTTGATGAAGTCCCTGCGCGACTCGCGGGTGAAGGTCACCACGGTCATCGAATCGAGCTCGAAGCCCAGATAGTGAGTCAGCAGCAGGATCCGCAACACCAGCGTGGTCGATTTGCCGGCTCCGGCGCCGGCAATCACCGAGGTTGACGGGGTATCGCTGAAAATCATCTTCCATTGCGCAACGCTCGGCTGGGCGTGGGCTGGCAACAGACGCGCAACGTCGGCTTTCATGCGTTTCTTCAGTTCTGCGCCGAGCGGCAGGCGCCAGTCGTCGAACAGATGATTATCGATACCCGGAGGACGATGCTCGGTATTACGGCTGTCGCGGATCAACAAAACCTGGCGGCCCTCTTCCAGCCCGTCCGCCTTGCCTTCCTTGTACCCGTAATCCACGCCGGCGGTATGTCCGCTGCGAAAGCCATCGGCCTGACCATGCAGCCACGAGGCTCGGTGCTGGGCGCGCAGTTGCGTCAGGCCGTGGCCTAAGAAACGCGCCGCCAGGCGTTTGAACCATGGCATCTCGGCCAGTGGGCGAAGTTCGGGAGGAAGATCGGGGGTGTGTTGCGCCACGCTGACGGACTCCGGATGTGAGGCTGTGGGGGGCTATGGTGTCTGCATTTGCTTTTTTGTTCTAGCGAAATGCTTACAGGTCATTGGTTTAGGCGATGAATTGAAGGTGGGATGAGACGGTTTCGAGCTTTTTATATATCCATTGATTCGATTGGAATGCCGCACTTTTTACGCTTTTTATCGATGTTTGACTGATAGATGATGCGTGCCATCAATCACCGGTCTCGCTTCGTGGCTCAGGCATCACGCCCCATGACGAACCTTTTGAGGAGACGATCATGCTTGAACTCAGACCCTTCAGCTCGCTGGGCGGCGCCCATCACGGCTGGTTGGATGCCCATCACCATTTTTCGTTCGCCGAGTACTACGATCCGCAACGCATGAGCTGGGGCAACCTGCGCGTGTGGAACGACGACATCATTGCCGCCGGTACGGGCTTCCCGACTCACCCCCACCGCGACATGGAAATCATCACTTACGTGCGTGAAGGTGCGATCAGCCACCAGGATAACCTTGGCAACAAGGGCCGCACCGAGGCTGGCGACGTGCAAGTGATGAGCGCCGGCACCGGGATCGCCCACAGTGAATACAACCTGGAAGCCACGGATACCAAGATATTCCAGATCTGGATTCTGCCAACCGAAAACGGCGCGCCGCCGTCCTGGGGCGCCAAACCGTTCCCCAAAGGCAACCGCGAAGGTTTCGTAACGCTCGCCAGCGGCAAGACTGGTGACGACCAGAGCCTGCGCATCCGCGCCGACGCGCGTTTGGTGGCGGCCAATATCAAGGCCGGTGAAACCGCTGAATATCGCCTTGATGCCGGACGCCGGGCGTATCTGGTTCCCGCTACGGGTGTCATTGAAGTCAACGGCTTGCGCGCACAAGCTCGAGACGGTGTGGCAGTGGCCGATGAACAGGTGTTGACCGTCACGGCGCTTGAAGACAGCGAGATCGTGTTGGTGGATCTGGCCTGATCGGCGAATCGCGGGTACAAAAAAGGGCGACCTCAGGGTCGCCCTTTTCCATTGCCTGGATTTACTGGGTGCTGATCGCACCGTCGACCAGCGTTTGCGCTTCAGCCACCAGTTGCTTGAGGTGGTCGTCGCCGATAAAGCTCTCGGCGTAAATCTTGTAGATGTCTTCGGTGCCCGACGGACGTGCGGCGAACCAGCCGTTTTCGGTCATCACCTTCAGACCGCCAATGGCCTGATCGTTGCCCGGCGCTTTGCTGAGAATGCTCTGGATCTTCTCGCCCGCCAGTTCGGTCGAGGTGACCTGCTCCGGCGACAGTTTGCTCAGCAGGGCTTTCTGCTCTGGATTGGCCTTGGCGTCGACACGCACCGAGAATGGCTCGCCCAGCTCGTCGGTCAGCGCACGGTAGGTCTGGCTTGGGTCACGGCCGGTACGGGCGGTCATTTCAGCGGCCAGCAGGGCTGGAATCAGACCGTCCTTGTCGGTGCTCCAGACCCCGCCGTCCTTGCGCAGGAACGAGGCGCCGGCGCTTTCTTCGCCGCCAAAACCCAGCGAGCCGTCAAACAGACCATCGGCGAACCATTTGAAGCCGACCGGCACTTCGTACAGGCGACGGCCCAGACGCTTGGCCACGCGATCGATCAGACCGCTGCTGACCACGGTTTTGCCCACGGCCGCATCGGCGCGCCACTGCGGACGGTTCTGGAACAGGTAGTCGATTGACACGGCCAGGTAGTTGTTCGGTGCCAGCAGGCCGCCGGACGGCGTGACGATGCCGTGACGGTCGTGATCCGGATCGCAGGCGAAGGCCACGTCAAAGCGTTCTTTCAGACCGATCAGGCCTTGCATGGCATGGCTGGACGATGGGTCCATACGAATCTGCCCGTCCCAGTCGACGGTCATGAAGCGGAACGTCGAATCGACTTCCTTGTTCACCACGTCCAGGTCCAGACGATAGTGCTCGGCAATCGCCGACCAGTAGCGCACCCCTGCTCCGCCCAGCGGATCGACACCCAGGCGCAGTTTGGCGCCGCGAATGGCATCGAAGTCGATGACGTTGATCAGGTCGGCCACGTAGGTGTTGACGTAGTCGTGACGGTGGGTGGTTGCGGCCTTGAGCGCCTGCTCGTAGCTGATGCGTTTGACGCCGGCCAGTTTGTTGGCCAGCAGTTCGTTGGCCTTGGCTTCGATCCACTTGGTGATGTGGGTATCGGCCGGGCCACCGTTGGTTGGGTTGTACTTGTAACCGCCGCTCTGAGGCGGGTTGTGCGACGGCGTGATGACGATGCCGTCGGCAAGACCCGTGGTGCGACCACGGTTGTAGCAGAGAATGGCGTGAGAAACCGCCGGGGTCGGGGTGTACTCATCGCCTTCGGCGATCATCACGGTCACACCGTTGGCCGCCAGCACTTCCAGGGCACTGGCCCCGGCCGGGGTCGACAGTGCATGGGTGTCGATACCGACGAACAACGGCCCGGTGATGCCCTGGGCTTCGCGATACAGGCAGATTGCCTGGCTGATGGCCAGAACGTGCCACTCGTTGAAACTCAAATCAAAGGAACTGCCCCGGTGCCCGGAGGTGCCGAACGCCACGCGCTGGGTGGAAACCGAGGCGTCGGGTTGCCCGGTGTAATACGCCGTAACCAGTCGCGGGATGTCGACCAACAGTTCTGCCGGTGCCGGTTTGCCCGCAAAAGGACTGAGTGTCATGCAAAACCTCTGAAATAGAGTGGTTCAGGAAATTGAAACCGAGTTTACTGGCAGTTCGTCCAGAGTGCGATGGGGTCTATTGCATACAGGCCGGGTGTTTTCGAGCATCCGCCCGCGGAGCCAGTCGTAACGCATCCCCAAGCAGTCCGACAAGTCTTAACAACTCGTGTTCGGCGCTGCCCGTCACGCTCACGCGCATGTATTGCGCGTGCAGCCCCTGAAGGCTGAACAGCTCCCCCGGCGCAATCAACACATGCTGCTTGAGCAAGCGTTGAAACACCGTGTCCATCGCAATCGGATGTGCAGAATGCAGCCAGATCGTTGCGCCTCCCTGAGGTTCGACGATCTGCACAATGTCGCCCAGACGCTCACGCATCAAATCGATCCATTGCGTTCGACGCTCCCTGAGCAAGTGCTTGAGCACCGGCAAATGCTGGTCGACCCGCCCGCTCGCATAGAGCCGGGCAATCGCCTTTTGGCGGATCGGCGACAGACGAAACGAACGCAGCAGGAAATGACGCTGCAGGTCTGCGCGCCACTGTCGCGAGATGACAAAACCGTAGGGGGCTTCGACCCCGATGATTTTTTCGAACATGGAAAAAACCAGCAGACGGTCGGGATCCACCAGCTCACGCAGGGGTTCCCCTTCAGCGTCGTCCAGCAATTCGCCATGACAATCATTTTCCAGCAGCCAGGTGCCATGACTCAGGAGCAAATCCGCGATGGCCTCACGGCAGGCCGGCGGGATACGGCTGCCGTGCGGCATGTTCAATCTGGAGGACAGCAGGATCAATCGCACCCGCTCGCTCTCAAGCAACCTTTGGAGGTTCTGCGGATCGCAGGCGCCGTCCGGCTGAAGCGGCAGCTCGATCACCCGAACCTCGGCGGACTGGAACAGGCGCAGGATCATCCAGTCGCATGGCGACTCGACCACCACCGTCGAGTGACGCAGCTCAAGGACAGCGATCAGGATCTCCAGCACCCCACGCAGATCGGCACCGATATAGACGTCTTCGGCGTGCCAGCAATGGTCGGCCGATGAGGTGTAGCGGGCAGCGAGCAGCGTGCGCAGCTCCAGTTCGCCGCAAGGCTGGGCCGGCGTCTGCAAGTGTCGTGGATACTGGCGCAACAGCTCTCGTTCAAGCATCAGCAAAGGGCGGTCAAGGGGCTGGATCGACGCCGGTTCATCGGCACTCAGTACCTGCATCCCGGTGCACCTGGCGTTGACGTAGACCGTTTCCAGCAAATCACTGCCGCGTCCGGGCGGCATGACCACCGATGTCGGCTGTGCGAAATACCCCGACTTGGCCACGGAATAGACCCGGCCTTCTTTTTCCAGCAATGCGTAGGCGTATTGAATGGTCGAGATCGATACGCCAAGCCGCTCGGCCAGCTGCCGTAACGATGGCAGTCGAATCGCGCCTTCACTGCCCGGTTCGCTGATCAGTTGCGTCAGGTAACGATAGACCGCCTGATAGGCAAAATCGGATCCTCGCGACTCACTCATGAGCGGGCGCCTGCAAGCAGATCCCCGTGGTCGAGCAATACAAACACACTCAACCTTCCGCCGAACGGTCGCCCAGCGTGACTTCATGCTCGGGCAACTCGGGCGCTTTTGCGAGGTGATCGCCCATCGGGACCGCTTCCATTGCGTACAACCGGCTGATCAGTCGAAGGGGCAAGCCGCTGACATCTGTCATCCACTGCAGCACCTGCTCCGGCGCATGCAGGCCCTGCATGGCGCGGTGCAGCTCCGGCATGGCGACCAGCATCCCCGGATGACAGGTGCGCAGGAATCGCTCAAGGCCGGCGCCTGCGTTGATGAAGGGTGCGAACAACAGGCACACCAGTTGCGGCTCATCAAGGTCGAAGTTCTTCTGCAGGGCAGCCGCCGCCAGCGATCGGTGCTCTGCGAGATCAGCCAGATTGGCGAACGCGGATTCAAACCGCTCACAAACCTGCTCCGGCGTGTTCCTGCGACGCATCGTCGCCAGGCATTGCTGTTGATACTCCGAAACCCCGGCTTCATAGGTGCGCCCTTCGATGTAACTGGCCTGCAACCCTTTCAGATAGGCGCCGATCAAAGGATCGGCACACTCGCCGGTACGCGCTTCAAGCATCAGGTCGTCTGCCTGAAACCCGAGGAAGTCGCTGAGCAAGGGCCACCGCTCTTCCATTTTGCCCACCACCATATCGTCGATACCGATATAGCTGGTACGGCGACAGGCTTCGAATTCACCGAGCGGTCGCCACGGCACCCGGTCGTCCTGGCTATAAAGCTCGCGATAGCAATCACCGCCAAGGCTGTCGAGCAGACAGAACAGCTCTTCGAATCCGCCACCCTTGCGCGACAACTCGCCCAGGCCAACCTTGCGGACCGCCCGCTCCAGCCCATCCAGAAACTGCTCCTGACGGAGTGCGTTGTCGCTGCTGATCAATGCGTCGACCCCGTTGTTCCAACGGGCGACCTGACCGTAGAACTCGGCGGTGCTCAGGTACAGGTCATCCCATAGGGTCAGCGCCTCATCCCATCCGCGGCGGTGCCCCACCATCAGCAGATTGAGTCTGCCGGCCTCGCGCCCCTCGTCGCAGACAGGCGCCAGATGGTTGAATGGCAGGATCTCGCGATGATCCACCATCAACAGCTCGACTCTCGGGTCGTCATGCAGAAACAGCGCACTGAAACAGCGATGCAGGTTGTGCAATGCCGAAGCCGGTACGCCATTGCTGCGCAGGGTAGCGACCCGCAACTGAAACGTGGCCGGTGCACGCCCGGCAATGCTCAGCTGGGCTGCACGTAAAAGGGCCAGGCTATAGCAACAATCGCGCGTGCCCGATTGAATCGCCAACACCTTGAAATCACCGATGCGATCCATGCCCCCGGCAGCGACCGCCAGCCTCTGGATCAGCAACTGCAACGCCGTGCGTTCAGCACGGGAAAAGAAACTCAGCAATCGTTGCAACACTTGCTGGTAGACATAATTCATTGCCTGATCATGGATCGTGCTCATCAGTACTTCACCCGGTATCAAAGGTTTATATCGCGCGATCACGAATGGTGAACGCACAATCATTCTTCATTAATTAATAGACGCTGAAATGCTAACACTTAAGTTTTTGTAGTTATTTGAAACAGTTGAGCGCGCGGCACTTGTGCTTGACCAACGGCAAGCCTGAAAGCCGCGCCGTTACTGGGCCCTTCGCGAGAACGCGTTTTCCTAGGAAACTTCTTACAAGCCCCTGCACATGATGAGCACAAGAAAAAAAGAAAGGATTACATGGCACCCCTACAAACATTAAACAAAAGTTTGAGGCGCGATGATAAACAGCTGCTTGATATTGCAAGGAGCAAATAGAATGCACAGACATAGCTCATTCCTTGAGATGAAAGTAGTCATTCAATTATCAGGGTCTGGAGGGCAATTAGAAGATACAGATCGAGAGTAAAAACCAGTTCAGTTGCTGAACGTCCCCAGGTGTCTGACCCAGGGATTCTCGGTGTCTGAAGGATAAAACGCACAAGAGTCCGTGGGGCCACGGACTCTGATCGGGAAGGTCAGGCAGTTTCGATTTGCAGGGCAACCCGCTCGCGGCATGGGCACTCGTCCATGTAGCGGTGAGCTTCGACAAACTCGTTGAACGGGAACACACGAGTCTTTAGCGGCAGCAGCACACGGTCGGCAGTGAGCTGGTTGATATCACGCAAGGCACGCTGCAAGGCGACGTGATCCTGAATGATGCCGAGCTCCGGCTTGCCGGTGAAATTGCCGATGCAATGCACGAAAAACTGAATGTTCTTCTGGAACGCTGCGCAGGCCGGGAACGGCGTTTGGTTGCCTCCCTGCAAGCCGTACAGCACCAGACTGCCACGGGGGGCCAGCACATCGCCGAGCAGCGACATCTGTGGCCCGCCGAGACCGTCGAACACCACGTCGACACCACGGTTGTCGGTGATCTTGTTGATGCGCATCAACAGGTCTTCTTCTTCGGTGACGATCACTTTCTCGGCACCGAGAGACAGCAGGTACTCACGTTCCTCCGCCGTTTTGGTGGCGGCAATCACCCGCACACCCAGTGCTTTGCCCAACTGGACGAAGGATGGGCCGGCACAGTGGCTGGCGTCGGTCACCAGGGCGAACTGCCCGGGTTTGACTCGTGCCAGGTCAACGTAGCCAAAATAGGCGATCAACAGCGGCGTGTAATGCACGCTGGCTTCAATCGGGCTGAGCACGTCCGGATAACGGGTCAGCGCGGTGCGCGGCAGAACGATCAGTTCGCCGTAGACCGGGTAATCGTTGGGGCTCTCGGCCGGGAAGCTGGCCACCTTGTCGCCCACTGCCAGATCTTCGACGCCGTCGCCGATGGCTGTGACTACACCGGCCATTTCATGGCCCAGGCCTGAAGGCAGGCGCGCCTGGGACGACGCCAGATTCTGACGCCAGAGCGTGTCATACCAGCTGATGCCGATCGCCTCGACACGCACCTGCACTTCGCCAGGACCTGGCTGAGCAGCCGCATGCTCTTCGCATTTGAGCACCTCGGCCGGACCAAACTTGTGAAAACGGATCGTGCGGGACATCGCAAACCTCGTCAAAGTAACCTCTAATGCCATGAACTCTATCTGGGCTTTCCAGCCACGACTATCAGTGGCTATTAATAGTCGACATGCCTGTCATTGATTCCGCAGCATGGCCAGCATTGAAAAAATCCATGAAAAAACTGCTGCCACCTTCTCAGTAAAGCTGAATTACCCGGTGCAGAGTACCAGCCTTTCCCCGTAAGATTCATGCCGGCCATTGTTCTCATATGGCCACTCTCGTCAAGCTTGATGACTCTGCCAGGACTCCAGATGAATCGTAATGACCTGCGTCGTGTCGACCTCAACCTGTTGATCGTGTTTGAAACGCTGATGCATGAGCGCAGCGTGACCCGTGCGGCGGAAAAGCTGTTTCTCGGCCAGCCGGCGATCAGCGCGGCGCTCTCGCGTCTGCGCAGCCTGTTCGACGACCCGTTGTTTGTGCGCACCGGGCGCAGCATGGAGCCTTCCGCCCGCGCGGTGGAAATCTTCGCCCTGCTCTCCCCGGCCCTGGACTCGATTTCGACGGCCGTCAGCCGCGCGGCGGAATTCGACCCGGCCACCAGCACTTCGGTATTCCGCATCGGCCTGTCGGACGACGTGGAATTCGCATTGCTGCCGATGCTGCTCAAGCGCCTGCGCGCCGAGGCGCCCGGCATCGTGCTGGTGGTACGCCGCGTCAACTACATCCTGATGCCCGGCCTGCTCGCCTCCGGCGAAATTTCCATCGGCGTCAGCTACACCACCGATTTGCCGGCCAACGCCAAACGCAAGGTTCTGCGCCGCAGCGCCCCCAAACTGCTGCGCGCCGATACTGTGCCGGGCCCATTGAGCCTGGATGATTACTGCGCTCGTCCGCATGCGCTGGTGTCGTTTGCCGGTGACCTCAGTGGTTTCGTCGATGAGGAACTGGAAAAACTCGGGCGTAAACGGCACGTGGTATTGGCCGTGCCGCAGTTCAACGGCTTGGGTACGCTGCTGGCGGGCACCGACATCGTCGCGACCGTCCCCGATTACACAGCGGAAGCCCTGACTGCCGCTGGCGGCCTGCGCGCCGAAGACCCACCGCTGCCGACGCGCACGTTCGAGCTGCACATGGCCTGGCGTGGGTCGCAGGATAATGATCCGGGGGAGCGGTGGTTGCGGTCGCGGATTCAGATGTTCTTTGGGGACCCTGACAGTCTCTAGGCTTCCTTTGCGGCATCTCCTTGTTACGGACGGGTTCGAAACGGTTTGGCAATCCGGATCAAAGGTGCAACGCGGGCTTGGCCTGGCGAACGCCATGGACAGTAGGCACGCGGACACGCAGCGCAATCAGTAACGCGGCCAGCAGCATCAGCATGGCCGCCGCCACGAATACGGCGGCACTTCCTCCAAGGCTGAACATCGCGCCGCCAGCAGCCGCGCCCGTTGCGATGGCGGACTGCACAGAGGCCACCACCATGCCCCCGGCGCTTTCCGCCTGATCAGGTACCGCGCTGGCGACCCAGTTCGACCACGCCACCGGCACACCACCAAAGGCCAGACCCCAGATCGCCAGCAATACCGCCTGCCCCGGCACCGACGCCGGCAACAGCACCAACGCCAGTGCTCCGACGCCGACCAGCGCGGGCATCAATACCAGAGTGGCCAGAGGGTGGCGCTCCAGCAGCCTCCCGGCCAACAGCGTGCCGACGAAGTTCGCCACGCCGAACCCCAGCAGCATCAGCGACAGCCCTTGCGGACCGATGCCGGTAGTTCCTTCAAGAAATGGCCGAACATAAGTGAACATCGCAAAGTGCCCGCTGTGCACCAGTACACAACCGAACATGCCCATGGCGATGCCCGGGCGCAGCAATACCTCCAGAACGGTGCGCAGTCTTGCCGGCCGGCGCGGTGCAAGGCACGGCAGCGTGAGCGACTGGAAAGCCAGGGTCACCATGCCTACTGCCGCCGCTGCAAAGAACGCGCTGCGCCAGCCATATAACCCGCCCAGATAACTGCCCAGCGGCACCGCAACGACCGTCCCAATCGCTATGCCGCTGAAGATGATCGACAACGCCCGAGGCAACAAAGCACTCGGCACCAAACGCATCGCTACCGCTGCCGCCATGCTCCAGAACCCGCCAAGGGCAATACCCAGCAAGATGCGCATCAACAACAGCACCGCGAAGCTGGAGGAAACGGCGACCAACAGATTCGACGCCACCATCAACGTGGAAAAACCCAGCAACACCCAACGTCGATCGATGCCGCGGGTCAGGCCTGGCACCAACAGGCCCGCGAACAGCGCCACCACGGCTGTCACCGTTACCGCCTGGCCAGCCAGCGCTTCGGACACTCCCAGATCGTTAGCCATCAGCGTCAACAAACTCGCCGGCAGGTATTCAGCGGTCAGTAACCCGAACACACCCATTGCCAACGAGAAGACGGCCATCCACGCGGGCGTCGAAGGTTCCAAGTCCGCGCCGACGCCGCAATGGCGGTCGGATACGGTGTTACTTAAACAGTCAGTCATTGCACGGATCTCCCAATGTTCATTGCGAGCCGAAGTCTAGGCGCCGGAAATCGGATGATCTATGATCCAAAGTCTCTACTTTTTGATCAAAACACCTGAACAATGTCTGCAGATCAGTTTGCTCTCTCCTCGGACCTCATCAATGAACTATTGCGCGGCATGCGCCTGCGTGGCGTTGAATACCGGCGTATCCAGGCGGGTCCCACTTTTGGATTGAGCTTCGCGCAAAAGCCTGGGCACGCCTGGTTCCACTTCATGGCCGTGGGCAATGCGGAACTGCGAATGGAGGACGGCAACACCTACGCGCTGTCTGCCGGCAACGCCGTGTTCATCTCCCATGGTGCGACCCATCAACTGCTTTCCCATCCGGACGCGCCTGTTCAAGACATCGACGGTCTAGACGGCGAAACCTTGGGTGACACCATCAGTGCGGTGGATACCGGAACCGATGCCTGCCCCACGCCGAGCACTCTCTTGTTCAGTGGTTGCATGGAGTTTGAACTGGGCAGTATCCATGGGCTCGGCCGGCTGATGCCGGGCCTGATGCTGATTGATGCCGGCGGCCAGCGTTACCCCGGGCTGGTACCGATCCTGACCGCCATGGAACGGGAGGTCAGCGCCGCCCGTGTGGGGTTCGCCGGTATCCTCGCGCGGTTGGCCGACGTGGTGGCCGCCATGGTTGTTCGCGGCTGGGTGGAGTGCGCCTGCGGCAATGCTTCCGGGCTGATCGCCGCCTTGCGCGATCCACGCCTGGCCGGTGCACTGCTTGCGCTCCATCAACAACCGGGCCGCGACTGGACCGTTGCGCAGTTGGCAGAGCACTGCAATACCTCACGTTCGGTATTCGCGGAGCGCTTCCAGGTCACGATTGGCATGACTCCACTGCGCTACGTGACCGAACTGCGAATGCGGCTTGCAAGCCAGTGGCTGACGCTCGAAAGGCTGCCGATTGAAGAGGTGGCGCAGCGCTTGGGCTATACATCCCAGGCTGCTTTCAGTCGTGCATTCAAGCGCATTACGGGCAGGACACCGGGTTTGAGTCGCAAGGCGAGGCAGCCCGCGACTACTTGAAGTCCAGCGCAAGGAGTCAAGGATCCGCGCCTCTGAGTCACTTGCCGCCGGTTACGTCGAGGAATGTACCGGTCACAAATGATGCCTCTGCGCTGGCCAGCCACAAAATGGCCCGCGCCACCTCCTCTGGCTGCCCGCCCCGGCCCATCGGGATTGAGTCCTTGACCCGATCGACCCGCCCCGGTTCGCCGCCGCTGGCATGCATGTCGGTATAGATGTGGCCCGGGCGGACACAGTTGACGCGAATGCCCTCACGGGCCACCTCCTTGGCGAACCCGATGGTGAACGTTTCCAGCGCCCCCTTCGACGCTGCGTAGTCAACATACTCATTCGGACTGCCCAGACGCGCCGAAGCCGACGAGACATTGATCACCACGCCTCCCGCACCACCGTGCCGCAGAGACATGCGCTTCACAGCCTGCTGGGCGCACAGAATCGGCCCGAGCGCATTGACCGCAAAGATGCGTTGCATGCGTTCGAAACCCAGATCCTCAAGGCGTGACTGCTGCGCCAGCACGCCTGCGTTGTTGACCAGGACATCAATGCGCCCGAACGTGCGGTCGATCGCTGTGAAAAGCCTCACGACCTGCTCGGGGTCGGCACTGTCGGCGCGCATCGCCAACGCCTTGCGCCCCATCGCTTCTATATCTGCCGCTACCGCCAGCGCAGCAGACTCATTGGCAACGTAACTGATCGCCACGTCGTAGCCCTGCTCGGCAGCGAGTCGAGCGGTGGCGGCGCCCACTCCTCGGCTGCCACCGGTAATCAGAATCAGCGGAGCCTGCGAGACGTTAACCATGAAACTACTCCTGAGCAGATGAAGCCGAGTCAGCCGATGATGATCGCGCCGCTGGCGATCACCACACAGGCCAGCATCCGGCGGACGGTAAGTGTTTCACCGAGGAACAGGTAGCCAAGCAGCGCCGCAAACAGCACGCTGGTTTCACGCAGGGCTGACACCGCGCCCAGCGGGGCTTCGTTCATCGCGTAAATAACGATTGCATAGGCAATCAAAGAGACCAGCCCGCCCATCGCTGCAGCGGGCATTCCGGGCCGGATCGAAAACAGGCTGCGGGCATCGCGCAGACCGATGTAGACCACCGGCATCAGCACGCCCCACAAGGCACTCATCCACACCGTGTAGGCAAGCGGCGCACCGGAAAGCCGGGCGCCAATGCCGTCGACCACGCTGTAAGCCGCGATAAAACCACCGGTGCCCAGCGCATAAGGCAGGCTGGGCACCGACAGGCTGCGCCCCCGGAAGGCCAGCGAGATGATTCCGCCTGACACCAGCGCAATGCCGAGCAACTGGCCGGGGGTGATGGTTTCGCCGCAAACAGCGCGGCGCCGAGCGTGATCAATGCAGGCGATGAGCCGCGCGAAATCGGATAAATCTGACCCAGATCGCCGACCCGGTAACTGCGCACCAGAAACAGGTTGTAACCGACATGCAGCAATGCCGACAGCAGCGCATACCCCCAGCTCTGAGGCGCAGGCGCCGCCATGAATATCGCGGCAACTGCACAGACCATCGCGATGGCAACGCACATCACCGTCATCGACCAAAGCCGATCGGCACCGCCGCGCAGCAATGCATTCCAGCCGGCGTGCAGCAGCGCGGCGAACAGGACAAGGAGGACGAGATGATTAGGCATTGGCCATTCTAGACAGCCTGAGCGGCCGGATTACAGAGAAGACTCCTCATTGCACCATGAGTGATTCTTCATGCCCTAAACCTGTCCGCCTTGCACTTTAAGCGCCTCACCGAGCAACCATTCGCGAAAACTCTCAATGTGCGGCTGCGTCTCAACGCCCTTGGGGCAAACGAAGTAATAAGCGAGCGGTGACTGAAACGGCACATCGAACAGCCGCACCAGACGGCCGTCGTCGATTTCCTTCTCGACGTGCCCGCTGCGCACCAGAGCAATGCCATGGCCGAGTAAAGCCGCCTCCACCGTCATATTGGTATCGCCAAACCTGACGCTTTCCCGCAGCGGGGAAAACGCCAGCCCGACGGACTGGAACCACGCTTCCCATTTCGGCGCCAGTTCGGCGCCGTCACGAGCCAGCAGCGGCAACTGCAGCAAATCGGCGGGACTGCCCGGCATTCCGACGCGTTGCAGCAGTTCGGGACTGGCCACCGGAAAAACCTGCTCACCGAACAAAAACTGCGAATACAGACCGGGGTAGTTGCCCTTGCCCAAGCGGATCGCGACATCGGCTTCGCTGCTGGCGAAATGGATGACCTTGTCCGTGGTGTCCAGCGACACCAACAGTTCCGGGTGCTGGCGGGCCAGGCTCGGCAAGCGTGGCAGCAACCATTTCAACGCAAAGGAATACGTCGTGCTGACGCTGAGCCGGACCCTGCCCTTTTGCTCACGCAGATCAGCCAGCGTCGCCTCAAGGCTCATGAAAAACTCGCGCACAATCGGCGCCAGGGTAGCGCCCGCAGGCGTAAGGCGTAACGACTTGCCCCTTTCAAACAGCTGCAAGCCCCATAGATCTTCCAGGTGTCGCAGCTGGTGGCTGACCGCGCTCTGGGTCACATGCAGTTCCTGCGCGGCAGCGGTGAACGTCGGGTGTCGGGTCGACACCTCGAAAGCACGCAAGGTCGAAGTCGGGGGCAGATCTCTCATAAGAAATGGGTCCGGGATCGGCAAAAATCGAAGTATGAATATCAAGTCATGTTAGAGCGAAAGTTCAGTGGTTGCCTCTTGCGCGTAACGGGACTCGCGATGATTGCGTATTGCTCCAGCAGCCAGGCGAGGTTCGAGTAAACAATCGCCAGATGATCCGCCCCGCGCCGGCTCATCGCTTTTGCTGTGCGCCGTGCCTGTGCCGCGCTGATCGCCGGGACATCTGCATCGCGAGCCATCCGCCGAATGCCGGTACGAGCACATTGGGCGACGGCAGAGTCAGCGCCCAATTCGCAGGTTTTGTGATGCAGTTGGTTCAATTGCCTGCTCAATTGCAGTGACAGCCAGCCTGCTCGGTCATCGAGCGTGCTCTCGGTGCCAAGCAGATTTTTCAGTGTGACGATTCGATGCTGTTGTTGCGCTTGCCACTGCGGGTGATTGACAGCGCCTACACGGCGCAGCAGTGACCGAACGCCCCTGTGGATCGAACGCTTCAGTGCTCGAACATCCCGGGCTCTGTCTCTCGGCATTATCTGGAAGGCCAACAGGCAGATGGCCATGGCCACGAACCAGGCGAGCGACTGATTCGCGAAATCAGCGAAATCATAGATTGCGGTTCCGCCCGTACTCACCAAGGTGTTAAAGCCGATCAGGTATGCAACCCCTTGCAACGCGTTGCGAGGCAGGCTCGTTGCGTGAATCCCGAACGACCAGAATGCCGCCAGCGACAGCAGCAACAGTGGGAAATCGTTGATGTGCGGCAGCAGCAGAAACTTGCACAGCGCAGCTGCGATCACGGCATAGAACGTACCCCGGATAAAACCGGCCATGCCTTGTTCAGGCGCGGGAGCGGTCGCCAGCAGCGTGCAGCAGGGTCCAACGACCGCCAACAAAGTGGGGCCCTGATCCCAGCCGCTGAGGTACCAGACTGCGCCGGTGGCCAACAGGGCGAGCAATGCTCTGCAGCCGTTGCGCGCGGCATCGGCGTAGTTGCGGTGGAAACTCACGGCCCTTACCGGTTCTCGGCGACGGTGATCGAGGCTGGAAAAGTGCTGCAAGGCTGCGCTCAGGTCGGCCAGTTGTTCGCCGAACGAACGTGGGCCTGGGGTTGCCCGCTTACAAGCGTCCACCCGAATACGCAGTTGATCCACGATCAGGGCACCGGCGCGATAGTCTCCATCGGCATCGATCATCCGCTGGCTCAGCGCGTGCAACGCCGAGCCTGTTTGAGTGAGTAATGTCGCATCGTTTTCCATGCAGTGCTGGTCGTAGTGCATGTCGAGCACCACGGCTTGCAGGTGCGCCAGCCCTGCCTGAATCGCCGGTTGCCGCGCGCGAAGCAGCACAGACTCACCACGTCCGAGCCCTAACAGATCGTCCACTTTGCCGATATCAATGGCGAGCTGATGAGCCTGTGCAATCCGCTCGACACTCTGTTCGCCCGAGAGGCGCATCGCGAGTAGCCTTGCGCTGCGGGCACAGACCTCGGCGAGCGTGCGCCTGATGGTGTTTTCCATGGTTCTCGGACTGAACAGCGTGACCACCAGGCTCAGGCACAGCACGCCGAGTGCCACTGCTGTGCCGCGAGTCATGATGTGCTCGAAAGCCTTTTGCGGCGCGACAATGGCCGGCCCCAGCGCCAGGCAGACGGTATAACCGGCCACCACGGCGGCAGTGGCCTGGTAATGACGCAACACGGTCATCGCCGCCATACAGAAGCCCAGCCAAAGACCGATGCCCAGCAAGAACAGCAGCATCTGTTGCGCAAACAGCCAGGTCAGGACGCAGGCCGCGAGCAAACCTGCCAGCGTTCCCAGCATCCGATAGAAGCCCTTGCCGCGAACCGCGCCTTGTACCGGTTGCACCAACAGCAACACGGTGGAAGCGCCCGAGAACGGCGAGTCCAGATGCAGCTCAAAGCCGAGCCACAGCGCCAATCCTGCCGCCAGGACGCCGCGTAATACGTAGGCGAAAGTGGCAGACGTCCAGGGCCGAGGGATGGCCGCGAACAGCCGTATTGTCAGACGGGTCATCACATGAACGCCTGCAACCAATGGATCAGGCGCCAGCGCGGCAGCCCGTCGGGCTGCGTGACTTCGACGCTGGCGGTCATGCCCGCTGCCAGCTCCACGCCTTCGGGTACCTTGTCCAGTTCGATGCGCACCGGCACCCGTTGTGCCAGGCGAATCCAGCTGAAGGTCGGGCTCACCTCGGGCAAACCGCTGTCGTTGCGCACTTCATTGGTGTCCGCAATTCCTCGGCCCATGCTTGCGACATGACCTTCGAGCACCGGCGCGAAGCTCATCAGTTTGATCGACACCGGCGCACCGATACGCACTCCCGGCAGCTTGGTCTCTTCGAAGTAGCCGGTGATCCAGAAACTGTGGCCGTCGACCACGAACAGGTTGGTATGCCCAGCTTCTGCGTAATCACCCGGATGCAGCCGCAGTTGCGTGACGTAGCCATCGACCGGCGAGCGGATCGTCGTGCGTTCAAGGTCGAGTTGCGCCTGCTCAAGATGACTGCGTGCCGCATCCAGCCGCGCTTGCGCCACCGCCAGGTCACGTGCGGCGTTGTCGACCTCTTCCCGGGCGATGGCCCCGGCCAGTTGTGCACGACGCTGGTATTGAGCGTTGCGCTGGTCGAACACGCTGCGTGACTCAGCCAACTCCGCCCTGCGCTGCTGCAGGGCCAATCGATAAGAGCGCGCATCGATTCGATACAGCAGATCGCCCTTGGCCACCCGTTGGTTATCGCTGACCACCAACTGATCGATTTGCCCGGACACCTCCGGTGCAATCCGCACAACCTGCGCACTCACGCGCCCGTCCCGCGTCCACGGCGCCAGGACGTAAGCGCGCCAGAGTTGCAGGCAGAACATCAGGGCCAATGTACCCAACACGAGAGTGACGACAGGCTTGAGCATTTTGACTGAAGACATGGCGAACCTCGCTCAGCAATGGACGACCAGCGTCGACAGGACGATGAGCGAGACGAAGAAACGTGCCAGCGCGGGGTGCCACACTTTGTCCAGCCAATGACGGGTCAGACGCTCGATGAGGGTGTAGGCCAGGAACGCCACACCGAGGTAGATGAACAAAGGAGGAAAGTAGAGGTTGGCAATGGCGATTTCGTTAAGCATGGCGGGCATCCGGTTTGCAGATTTTCAGCGTTCGCCCGGTGTGGTCGGGCGTGTCGAAAATGCTAGAGAATCACCGCACTTGCCGATATTGAGCAGACTGCCAAAATATAATCAAATCCAGACAACCTGCGACGTCTTCCATGGCCGAAACCCATCCCTTGCCTGTCGATCAGTTCGAGTACGACAACCTCGCGCAGCCTGCCGTCGCGCTGATGCTCGCCCCCCAGCGCAACGACAGTGAGTCCGCCGAACACACGCACCGCAAAGGACAATTGGTCGTGGCTTACCGCGGCGGCATTGTCTGCACGGGCGAAAATGGTGTGTGGATGGTCCCTTCAGGTTTCGGTGTCTGGATTCCCGGCGGTATTTCCCACAGCAACCGCGTAACGGCCAACGGTCAGGTGTGTTTTCTGTTCGTCGAACCCGACGCCGCCTCATTGCCCGATCACTGCTGCACATTGGCGCTGTCGCCGCTGATTCTGCAGTTGATCCTGCACCTGAGCGATCAGGCGCAGGATTACCGCGCTGACTCGCGCACCTCGCGGCTGGCCGGTGTGCTGCTTGAAGAGCTTGAACAAGCGCCGACCGAGCAGCTCTACCTGCCGCTGCCCGCTTCCAAACCATTGCGCAGGATCGCCCGAGCCTTGGCCCAAAACCCTGCCAACCGCGCCACCATGGCCGATTGGGCACAACAGGTGGCGATGAGCGAACGTTCGCTGGCCCGGCTGATAAAAGCCGAAACCGGACTCACTTTTGGCCAGTGGCGCAAGCAATGGCAGATCATCGTCGCGCTGCAAAGCCTGGCCGAGGGGCTATCCGTGCAAAGAACGGCGGAAGCGCTGGGCTACGAATCGGTCAGTTCCTTCATCAGCATGTTTCGCAAGACTCTGGGCAGCTCCCCCGCACGCTATCTGCGCAGCACCCCTATATCAGCGTTGGCTGATCGTTCAGCGTGAAGGATGCCGGGGCCTGGCAACCTCGGCCGGGTATTTAATCGCCGCATAATCCTCGCCGCGCAATTTCGCCTGCGACAGTTGCCGATCACGCAACACAGAATTGTCATCGGATCGATTGATAGCCTCCTAACGAAAGGTGCATGCTAGAGGGCTTTCCTTGGGCTTATATCATTCCGAATGATAGTTACCTTCGTGTCATTCGATTCGTTTGCCATCTACCCGCCGAGCATCATCCGCCCATCTTCAATACATTGGCGGATGCATCCATGGAACAATCACTCAAACATTTGCGCTTCCCGTTGGCTCTGTTGGCCGTGCTGGTGATGAGCGCGTGCGGCAAGACTCCGGAAACCGCCGCCACCATGCCCGCTGCCAAGGTCAGCGTGGCCAAGGTGCTGGAACAACCGGTCAACGAGTGGGACGAATTCACCGGGCGCCTCGAGGCGCCGGAAACCGTTGAAATCCGTCCGCGGGTCTCCGGCCAGATCGACGAAGTCGCCTTCACCGAAGGTGCGCTGGTCAAGAAAGGCGACCTGCTGTTCCAGATCGACCCGCGTCCGTTCCAGGCTGAGGTCCGCCGCCTCGAAGCTCTGGTTGCCCAGGCACGCGCCAATGCCACCCGCAGTGAAAACGAAGCCGGCCGTGGCGAACGCCTGCGTGCCAGCAACGCGATCTCCGCCGAACTGGCCGACTCGCGCACCAGCGCTGCACAAGAAGCCCGTGCTGCTGTCGGCGCCCTGCAAGCGCAACTGGATCTGGCCAAACTCAACCTGAGCTTCACCCGCGTCACCGCGCCCATCAGTGGCCGCGTCAGTCGTGCCGAGATCACCGCGGGCAACCTGGTGACTGCCGACACCACCCCGCTGACCAGCGTGGTGTCCACCGACAAGGTTTACGCCTACTTCGACGCCGATGAGCGTGTGTTCCTCAAATACACTCAACTCGCCCGTCAAGGTCAGCGCGGCGCGACCACCCCGGTGTACATGGGCCTGTCCAATGAAGACGGCAACCCGCACCTGGGCCAGATGAACTTTATCGACAACCAGGTCAACCCGAAGACCGGCACCATCCGTGGTCGCGCGGTGTTCGACAACAGCGACGGCAGCTACACCCCGGGTCTGTACGCACGCCTGAAACTGGTCGGCAGCGGCACCTACAACGCCATGCTGATCAACGACGAAGCGGTCGGTACCGACCTCGGCAAGAAGTTCGTGCTGGTGATGGATGGCGACAACAAGACCGCCTACCGCGCCGTTGAGCTCGGTCCGAAGATCGAAGGGCTGCGTATCGTGCGCAGCGGCCTGAACAAGGACGACACGATCGTCGTCAAAGGTCTGCAACGGGTTCGCCCTGGCTCCCCGGTTTCGCCTGAAGTGATCCCCATGGCCAGCGAGCAAACCATTGCCGCTCTCGCTCAACAACGACAAGCGCTGGAAGCCAGCAACCTGCCCAAAGTCGCACCTGCCAAAGGCGCGCCGGGTTCGGTTGTGAAACTGGCTGCTGCGACCCCACGCGGTTAAGGGACGACAACTCCGATGAATTTTTCCCAATTCTTCATTTCACGGCCGATCTTCGCAGCGGTGCTTTCGCTGTTGATCCTGATCGCCGGTGCGATTTCGCTGTTCCAGTTGCCGATCAGTGAATACCCGGAAGTCGTGCCACCGACCGTGGTGGTGCGCGCCAACTTCCCGGGTGCCAACCCGAAAGTCATCGGTGAAACCGTGGCGGCTCCTCTGGAGCAGGCCATCACCGGCGTCGAGAACATGCTGTACATGTCCTCGCAATCCACCGCTGACGGCAAGATCACCCTCACCATCACCTTCGCTCTGGGCACCGACCTGGACAACGCGCAGGTGCAGGTGCAGAACCGCGTGACCCGGACCGAGCCGAAACTTCCCGAGGAAGTGACGCGCATCGGTATCACCGTCGACAAGGCATCGCCCGACCTGACCATGGTTGTGCACTTGACCTCGCCGGACAAACGCTACGACATGCTGTACCTGTCCAACTACGCGATCCTCAACATCAAGGATGAGCTTGCTCGCCTCGGTGGTGTGGGTGACGTGCAGCTGTTCGGTATGGGCGACTACTCGCTGCGGGTATGGCTCGACCCTAACAAGACCGCTTCGCGCAATCTGACGGCAACCGATGTGGTGACCGCGATTCGCGAGCAGAACCGTCAGGTGGCTGCCGGCCAACTGGGCGCGCCCCCTGCCCCGAATGCCCAGAGCTTCCAGCTGTCGGTCAACACTCAGGGCCGTCTGGTTTCCGAGGAAGAGTTCGAGAACATCATCATTCGCGCAGGTGACAACGGTGAAATCACTCGCCTGAAGGACATCGCCCGCGTTGAACTGGGTTCCAGCCAATACGCCCTGCGTTCGCTGCTGAACAACCAGCCGGCCGTAGCGATCCCGATCTTCCAGCGTCCGGGCTCCAACGCCATCGAAATCTCGAACGAAGTTCGCGGCAAGATGGAAGAACTGAAGAAAAGCTTCCCGCAAGGCATGGACTACAGCATCGTCTATGACCCGACGATCTTCGTGCGCGGCTCCATCGAAGCGGTGGTTCACACCCTCTTCGAAGCACTGATCCTCGTGGTACTGGTGGTGATCCTGTTCCTGCAGACCTGGCGCGCCTCGATCATTCCGTTGGTGGCGGTGCCGGTATCGTTGATCGGTACGTTTGCGGTGATGCACCTGTTCGGTTTCTCGCTCAATGCGCTGTCGCTATTCGGCCTGGTACTGGCGATCGGTATCGTGGTGGACGACGCCATCGTGGTGGTGGAGAACGTCGAGCGGAACATTGAACTGGGGCTCAACCCTTTCGATGCGACCAAAAAAGCCATGGGCGAAGTAACCGGCCCGATCATTGCCACGGCACTGGTGCTGTGTGCGGTGTTCGTACCCGCCGCGTTCATCTCGGGCCTCACCGGTCAGTTCTACAAACAGTTTGCATTGACCATTGCCATCTCCACCGTGATCTCGGCCTTTAACTCGCTGACCCTGTCGCCAGCACTGGCCGCCGTCTTGCTCAAGGGCCACGACGCGCCGAAAGACCGCTTCTCGCGAGTGCTGGACAAGATCTTCGGTGGCTGGCTGTTCCGTCCGTTCAACCGTTTCTTCGACCGTGCCAGTCATGGCTACGTCGGCACCGTGCGCCGGGTCATCCGTGGCAGCGGCATCGCCCTCTTCCTGTACGCAGGCCTGATGGTGCTGACCTTCTTCGGTTTCTCCAGCACCCCGACCGGTTTCGTACCCGGCCAGGACAAGCAATACCTGGTGGCCTTCGCGCAACTGCCGGACGCCGCGAGCCTGGATCGTACCGAAGACGTGATCAAGCGCATGTCCGACCTGGCACTGAAACAGCCAGGCGTGGAAAGTGCCGTAGCGTTCCCGGGCCTGTCGATCAACGGCTTCACCAACAGCCCGAACGCCGGCATCGTGTTCGTGACCCTGAAACCGTTCGACGAGCGTAAAGACCCGAGCATGTCCGCCGGGGCGATTGCCGGTGCCTTGAACGGCCAGTACGCCGGGATTCAGGAAGCCTACATGGCGATCTTCCCGCCGCCGCCGGTACAGGGTCTGGGCACCATCGGTGGTTTCCGCCTGCAAATCGAAGACCGGGGCAACCTGGGCTACGAAGAGCTGTACAAGGAAACCATGAACATTATTGCCAAGAGCCATAACGTTCCGGAACTGGCCAACCTGTTCACCAGCTACACCGTGAACGTGCCGCAGGTCGATGCCGCCATCGACCGGGAAAAAGCCAAGACCCACGGCGTGGCCGTCAGCGACATCTTCGACACCCTGCAGATCTACCTGGGTTCGCTGTATGCCAACGACTTCAACCGCTTCGGTCGTACCTATCAGGTCAACGTTCAGGCAGAGCAGCAGTTCCGCCTCGAATCCGACCAGATCGGTCAGTTGAAAGTACGCAACAACAAAGGCGAAATGATCCCGCTGGCGACCTTCATCAAGGTCAGCGACACCTCGGGTCCGGATCGCGTGATGCACTACAACGGCTTCATCACCGCTGAAATCAACGGTGCGGCAGCCCCGGGCTACAGCTCCGGCCAGGCCGAAAAAGCCATCGAGAAACTGCTCAAGGATGAACTTCCGAACGGCATGACCTACGAGTGGACCGACCTGACCTACCAGCAGATTCTGTCCGGCAACACTGCGCTGTTCGTGTTCCCGCTCTGCGTACTGCTGGCGTTCCTGGTGCTCGCGGCGCAATACGAAAGCTGGAGCCTGCCACTGGCAGTGATCCTGATCGTACCGATGACCCTGCTGTCGGCCATCACTGGTGTGATCATCTCTGGCGGCGACAACAACATCTTCACTCAGATCGGTCTGATCGTACTGGTGGGACTTGCCTGTAAGAACGCGATTCTGATCGTCGAGTTTGCCAAGGACAAACAGCAAGAGGGCCTGGATCCGCTGGCAGCTGTACTGGAAGCGTGCCGTCTGCGTCTGCGGCCGATCCTGATGACCTCGTTCGCGTTCATCATGGGTGTTGTGCCACTGGTGTTCTCCAGCGGTGCCGGTGCCGAGATGCGTCATGCCATGGGTGTGGCAGTGTTCTCCGGGATGCTCGGTGTGACCTTCTTCGGTCTGCTGTTGACCCCTGTGTTCTATGTGCTGATCCGCAACTTCGTGGAGCGCAGTGAAGCTCGCAAAGCGGCCAAGGCGCAAAATCTTCAAAAGCCACTGGAGGCGCACCCATGAGTCTGAAAGTCTTCCTGCCGAGCCTGCTGGTGCTGGCCCTCAGTGCCTGCGCCGTCGGCCCTGACTACAAGACCCCGACGACGGAGGCGGCGAACATCACGTCCGCCACCGACGGCGCCGCCGGCCAGAAGAACTTCGATCGTTCGAAATTCGAAGGCATCTGGTGGCAGCAGTTCGACGATCCGACCCTCAATCAGTTGGTGACTCAATCGCTGCAAGGCAACCGTGAACTGCGCGTGGCATTCGCCCGCTGGAAAGCTGCCCGGGCGATCCGCGACGATGTCAGCAACGATGCGATGCCGACCATCACCAGCCGCGCGAGCAGCGATCTGGCCAAAGGTCAGATCCCTGGCCAGACCACCAAACGGGTCAACAGCGAACGCTATGACCTGGGACTGGACATGGCCTGGGAGCTGGACCTGTTCGGCCGCATCCAGCGCAATCTGGAAGCCAGCGACGCCGACCAGCAAGCGGCTGAAGCCGATCTGTATCAGTTGCAAGTCACCATGATTGCCGAACTGGTGGACGCTTACGGTCAACTGCGCGGTGCCCAGCTGCGGGAAAAGATCGCCCTGGCCAACCTGAACAACCAGCAGGAGTCGCGCAAGATCACCATCAGCCTGCGTGACGCCGGCGTTGGCGACCAGCTTGATGTGGAACGAGCCGATGCCCGTCTGGCGTCGGTCGAAGCCAGCGTGCCACAGTTGCAGGCGGAACAGGCCCGGCAGAAAAACCGCATCGCCACCCTGCTGGGTGAACGTCCGGACAAACTGACCGTCGACCTGAGCCCGAAAGATCTGCCGGCGATTGCCAAGGCTCTGCCGATCGGTGATCCGGGCGAACTGCTGCAACGTCGTCCGGACATCCTCAGCGCCGAACGCAAACTGGCTTCGGCCACGGCGCGTATCGGTGTGGCCAAGGCCGATCTGTTCCCACGAGTCAGCCTCAGCGGTTTCCTCGGCTGGACGGCTGGCCGTGGTTCGCAGATCGGTTCCTCGGCGGCCAACGCCTGGGCACTGGGCCCGAGCATCACGTGGGCGGCGTTTGATCTGGGCAGCGTGCGGGCCCGTCTGCGCAGCGCTGATGCCGATGCCGAAGGCGCACTGGCGACCTACGAGCAGCAAGTATTGCTGGCCTTGGAAGAGTCGGAAAACGCCTTCAGCGATTACGGCAAGCGTCAGCAGCGTCTGATTTCGCTGATCCGTCAGAGCGAATCGAGCCGCAAGGCTGCCGACCTCGCCGAAATTCGCTACCGTGAAGGCACCACCGATTTTCTGGTGCTGCTCGACGCCCAGCGTGAACGCCTGAACGCCGAAGACAGCCAGGCCCAGGCCGAAGTGGATCTGTACCGCGGCATCGTCGCGATCTACAAGGCTCTTGGTGGTGGCTGGCAGCCAGAGACGGTCGCCAGCAAGTAACAGTTTTTTAAAGAGCTCCTTTGGTTGGCCGCAACCAACCAAATTTTTTGCCCCGCGTATCATTCGGTCGCGGGGCTTTTTTGCGCCTATCTTTCAGGGTTTTCCAGCACGGTGACCGTGGCGGTAGTGCCGGCTCTCAGTCGGTCCTTACCTGAATAATCGGGATCGATACCGATCCGCACCGGTACTCGTTGCGCCAGTTTTACCCAGGTGTAGCTGGGGTTGATGTTGGCCAGCAATCGACTGCCCGGCGCGTTTTCCCGGTCAGCAATGGCGAAGGCGATGCTTTGCACGGTGCCGCCGAATTTTTCCCCGCTCATCAATTCGATCCGCACCCGATCACCCTCCTCGATCCTTGGCAACTTGGTTTCTTCGAAATAGCCGCTGACATAAAAGGAGCTGCTGTCCACCAGCGCCAGCAAGGCACCCCCGGCCACCGCGTAATCCCCCTGACGGGTCAACAAATTGGTGACATATCCGCTGACCGGCGCTTCGACTCGGGTACGTTGCAGATCCAGTTCAGCCTGGGTCAGTGCGGCAATCGCCAGCTGCACGTTGGCTTCGGCCAGGCCGAGATTCGCCTGATTGCGCAACAGATCGGCCTGGGCCACCGCCACGTCGGTACTGGACTTCTCCCACTCTTCTCCGGAAATCGCGAACCCCTGCTTGAGCGTACGTCGCCGGCGCTCTTCACTCTGGCGCTGTTTGAGCAATGCTTCGCTGGCGACAATGGCCGCTTGCGACTGACCAAGCGTGGCCTTTGAGACCTCCACCGAGCGTTTCGCATGCTCGACGGCGAGGCTGTAGCGAGCCGGGTCGATCTCCAGCAACAACTGCCCCTTGTCGACATGCTGGTTGTCCTGCACCGCCAGCGTGACGATGCGGCCCGAGACGTCCGCTGACAGCGTCACCACATCCGCCCTCACCCGCGCATCCCGCGTCCAAGGCGCCCGGGTGTAATGTTCCCAGGCGAACCAGCCGAGCACGATTGCCAGCAGCACCACTGCCAATGTCGTCAATCGAGTGAGCAACGTCTTCAAGTTTTCAGGCTCCCATCAACAGAATAAAGGTGGCGCATACACAGGCGTACAAGGCGCCTTCGAACAGGGCCTCATGCCAGACAAAGCGCAGGACGCCGAGCCGGCGCAACCCCCAGTCGAGCAGCAGAAAAACCGGTATGGCCAGTAACAGGGCCTGAGCAATGGGGGGCAGGTAAACGCCGCCGATCTCGAAATCAATGGGCAAGGACGGGCTCTCCTTCAGAAAGGTCGGGCTGCAAATGCTCGCCATGTCGCTCCAGAAACGACACCACGATCAACAGGGCCACACGCATGCGAAACACCGACCACAAGTGTTCATGGGTGGCGACATGCAAGGCATCCAACTCATCGCCAAGCGCATGCAGCGTGGTCAGCAACGGTGTCAGGCGCACGTCCGGTCGGCCGGCGACGAAACGGCCGGTCTGACGCAATGCCGTCGACAGTTCTTGACCGAAAGCGTCCGTGAGCAATGTGTTGTTCTGTGCCTGTTGCCTGAGCTGGTGCATGGCCACACCCAGCGCCACGCAGGCGAGACTGATCTCATACAGACGTTGCATGTCCCGATCATTGGCGGCCGGCAACACGCCCTGCATCGAGGTCAGACGATCGACCATTCGACTTTCGAAGGCAAATTGCTCTTCGTCGCTGGCCGGGCTCTTGGTCAATTGGTAGACCTGCTCCCGCGCTTCGTTGTAGAAGCGCCGGATGCGCAGGGCCGGGCGGAACGGGAAAATCCAGGCGTAGACGATCAGAGCCAGCATGGCCGCGCTGACGTAGGCTCCGGCAAATTCGAACCATTGGATGGCGGTGTTCTGCCCGGTGCCGACGTTCTGCGGCCCGAGCATCAGGAAACTCGACAGGCCCAGGCCCATGCCGATACCGGCGGTGGCTGGGCTGGACAGTCCGACTGCGATCACATACAGCAAAGGCGCGAGCAGCAAGGCCAACATTTCGAAATCATTGATCGCCGGAACCAGCATGAACTGATAGAACGCCGATACCACCAGTGCCAGCCCCAACCCTCGGGCGTAACTCTGTGCGGCGATCAGGGGGCGCGGAAACGTCGCCATCAATGAACACAGAATCCCCACCAGAATCATCCCGCCCCGCGCGCCGTCCCAGGCGGTCTCGATCCAGATCAATCCGGCCACCAGCAACGCGCTGAAGGCGCGGATGGCGTTCATCGTCGCGAGGGTGAAATCCAGGTGCAAGGGGCTGGACTGGCCGCGGAACATGCAACTGGCTTCCCGCCCCTCCTGTATCGCGTCGCTCAACTCGAGAATCTGTTCCAGTTGTTGCAACAGCCGCGCCTGTTCCCAGCGCAACGCCCAGGCCAGCGAGCGCAGGGTTGCACTCATGTCTTCCGTCAGTTGTTCGGCCTTGTAGGCAAGTCCTTCGAACTGTTGTTGCAGCGCAACGAACTGATGTCGCGCCTCGGCTGGCAATGAGCGTCCTTGCTGTGCGAGCTGATCAAGAAGTACCAGCTCCTCGGCGCGCAATTGCTGGATATCCAACGGTAGATCGCCCTCCCAGCGTTCGGTGAGCAATTCCCGCTGATGACGCAACGCGGTCAGGCGCGAGGTCAGCAGCATCAGTTGATTACCCAGCAAGAGCACCAGATTGTTGGCACTGCGCAGGCGCGGGGCGTCGAAGTATAAATGCCGGCGCAGTCCTTCGAGGGCGCTGATTTCCCCCAGCAGCTGCATTTGCCGGCGCTGAAAGTCCGCTTCGCTTTCTTCGGTGCGCAACACCGCGGCAGCATGGGTAGCAGCCAGTCTGATGACCTGATCGACCTTCGCGAAATAGTTGCGTGATACCGCTTCGGGCCGCGCCGTCAGCAGGCTGACCACGCATACGCACGCCACCGCCAGCAAGGTTTCGGTAACCCGGGTGACCGCCAACAGAAAAGTGCCGTCCTGATCCGGAATCGCCAGCAGCGCCACTACCACGGCGGTATAACCACTGAGCACGAACGCCTGGGAGCTGGTGTAACGCAGCAACGTGCCGCCGGCCGTGCACAGGGCCAACCACAGCGCCAGGGTCGTGATGAACGGCAACGGCGCCTGGGGGAAAATCGCCATCAGCACCACCGCTACCACCGCGCCAAGGGTCGTCCCGATGATTTGCCCGAAGCTGCGTGCCAGCGCCATGCCGGCCAGTGGCTGGCTGATGATCACCACCGCCATGATCGACCATTTCGGTTGATCCAGATCGAACAGGAACGCCAGGTACAAGGTCAGCAATCCGGCGACGATGGTGCGCAAACCGAACAGCAGCACTGCCTGGCTGGGGTGGATCACCGCTCTGAAGTAAATGAACAGGGATTGCATGGATAGCCTCGTCGAAACAACTTCTGAAAGCGTAGACACTGCATGGAGGGCATGACGGCTAACAGGGTGGACACGGGCTGTAGGTCGATTCAACGCTTGCAGTAGGTCATATCGGGCAGAGAGTTTGACTCACGGCGCGAGCTGACAGAAGCTTGCGACCTCCGCTACAAAACGAAAGTTTCGGAAATTCGCATGTCTCAGTCTCGCCGTTATTTGCTCATCAGCCTCGGCCTTGTGCTGGCCCTCTGCGTGGCCTGGCTGTCATTGCGCAGTACCGCGCCCGTGGTGCCGGAAGCGATCAAGCATGGTTACAGTGAAGCGCTGGCCGCTGCTCGCGCCGGCCAGCCGGGTGCCGCGCGGGTTTTGTACCAGCAACTGGGACGTCCGGACCTGTCGGTCAAACGTCGCGTCTGGCTGCATGCGGAGTTGCCCAATTACCCGAGCCCCCAGGCCCTGAAACTGGCGGATGCCGATCTGCAAAACCAATCGCCGGAGGTCCGGCTGGCGGCAATAAAAAGCGTGACCGGCCTGGTGCCGGGCGGCCAGCGCAGTCTGCTGCTGGGCCCGTTGCTCGACGATGAGGATCAAACCGTACGCTTTGCTGCGATCAACGCCCTGCTCGGTTTGTCTCCGGATCAACTGGGCCTGTATTTTGCCCCGCTCCAGCAAGGCATCGACATGTGGGAGCAGGCGCTCAAAAGCCAGCCGGAAAGCGCCGCCAACTATGCGCAGCTGGCGCGCCTGTATCTGCACAACGCCGAACTGAAACAGGCACAGCAAGCACTGGAGCAGACCTTGCGCCTGGATCCCGGCAACCTTCCGGCGCTGGTAATGCAGATCGAAGTGCTCGACCGTCAGGGACAGAGCGATGCCGCCCGGCAACTGCTGGCCCGACAGCTGAAGGCCCAGCCCGATTCGGCCTATCTGCAGCATGCCCTGGGCCTCTGGCTGCTGCACCACGATCAACGCGAATATGCCCTGCTCGGCTTGTCCAAAGCCGTGGAACTGGAGCCCGACAACAAAGACTATCGCTACGACCTCGCCACCACCCTGCACAGCGCCGAAGAACTGGAAGCGGCGCAAAAGCAGTTGCAGGAAATCGTCCAGCGCCATCCTGCCGACCGCAAGGCGCGGGTGCTGTTGATCAATTACTGGAAAGAAAGCGGCCAGTTGCAGAACGTACAGATTCTGCTCGCTCAGCTCGAACAGATGAACCCGGACGATCCCTCGTTGCAGCAAGGCCTCTAGCGGTAATCTGGACACATCCGGCAAGAAACTCGGAACCGTGGTCTCGGCAAAGGGTCAAGTAATCAGGTAGTGCAAAACGGCGTCCGGCGCCCGCTGCCTCGTTTCCCCTAGTCATGAGAGGGCATTTTTTGTCTACATCGAACGCGTTGATCAGTGCAAAAGCCGCCACCGGCATCGAAGGGTTGGACGATATCCTGGCCGGTGGTTTGTCCCGCAGTCACGTTTTCTTGCTGGAGGGCGAGCCTGGAACCGGTAAAACCACAGTCGCGTTGCATTTCTTGCTGGCCGGCGCCCGTGCCGGCGAACGTTCGTTGTACATCACGCTGTCCGAAACCGAGCGCGAGTTGCGTCAGGGCGCGGCATCCCACGGTTGGGAGCTGAACGAAAATATCGAGATTTTCGAGCTGACTCCCCCGGAAAGCCTGCTCAACGCCGAGCATCATCAGAGCCTGCTCTACTCCTCCGACCTTGAACTGGGCGAGGCGACCAAACAGATTTTCGAAGTGGTCGAGCGCTTCAAACCCACCCGGGTCGTGCTGGACAGCCTCTCGGAAATTCGCCTGCTGGCGCAAAGCTCGCTGCGCTACCGTCGACAGATCCTGGCGATCAAGCATTACTTCGTGCGTTACGACGCCACGGTACTGCTGCTGGATGACCTGACCACCGAATCCCTCGACAAAACCGTTCACAGTGTCGCCCACGGCGTCATCCGCCTTGAAGAACTGACCCCCAACTATGGCGCTGAACGTCGTCGCGTGCGGGTGATCAAGTACCGTGGCCAGAAATACCGTGGCGGCTTCCACGACTTCACCATCATGGGCGATGGCGTGCACGTCTTCCCGCGTCTGGTGGCGGCGGAGCACCGCGGCGATTACCCACGGCTGCAACTGTCCAGCGGCATCCAGGAAATGGACGCCTTGCTCGGTGGCGGTATCGAAACCGGGTCCAGCACGCTGATTCTCGGACCGGCGGGCACGGGCAAATCCTTGATCGCGATGATTTTCGCGGCGGCGGCCGTGGCTCGTGGTGAAAAGGCTGCGCTGTTCATTTTTGACGAAGAGCTGGGCTTGCTGTTCGAGCGCATGAACAACATCGGCATTGACCTCAAGGCTTTGCAGGCCACCGGCAATCTGCTGATCGAACAGGTGGACGCCGCCGAATTGTCCCCCGGCGAGTTCTCTCACCGGGTGCGACGCTGCGTCGATGAAGGTGACATCAAGACCGTGGTGATCGACAGCATCAACGGCTATCAGGCCGCGATGCCGGAGGAAAACGCCTTGGTGCTGCACATGCATGAACTGTTGCTGTACCTGAACCGCAAGGGCGCCGCGACGTTCATGACCGTCGCCCAGCATGGGCTGGTGGGCGACATGCAGGCACCGGTCGACATTACCTACCTCGCCGACACGGTGATTCTGCTCCGCTATTTCGAAGCCCTCGGCAAGGTTCGCCGGGCAATTTCGATTATCAAGAAACGTACCGGCAGCCACGAATCAACCATTCGCGAGTACCGTATTTCCAAGCGGGGCATGACCATCGGTGAACCGCTGGACGCCTTCCAGGGCGTACTGCGCGGCGTGCCCACCTACCTCGGCGCAAGCAACCCGCTGCTTAAGGATGAAAACTTGTGACCGTCACCGTGCCGCTGTCGGAACGAGCACTGATCCTTGCGCCCCAGGGGCGCGACAGCCAGGTGGCGCTGATGATCCTCAACGAGGCCGGCTACGGTGGTCTGATCACGCCCGATCTGGCTACGCTCTGTGCCGAACTTGAACCCGGCGCCGGGTTACTGCTAATCGCCGCCGAGGCCCTGCGTGGCCCGGAGCTGGAATCCCTGCTGTCATATCTCGATCAACAGCCCGCCTGGTCAGACCTGCCCATTGTGCTACTGACACACCATGGCGGCTCAGGACAGGGCCCCTCGTCGCAGCTCAGCAAGTTGTTGGGCAACGTGACGTTTCTCGAGCGCCCTTTCCATCCGGTGACCTTGGTCAGCCTGATCTCCACGGCCCTGCGAGGGCGACGACGACAATACGAGGCCCGCGATCGCCTGATCGATCTGAGCAATAGCGAGCGGCGTCTGCAATCAACCCTCGAAACCCTTGAGCAACAAGTCGAGGAACGCACGGCGCAACTGCGGCACAACGAAGAAGCTCTTCGTCAGTCACAAAAGATGGAAGCGGTCGGTCAACTCACCGGCGGTATCGCCCACGACTTCAACAACATGTTGACCGGCATCATCGGCAGTCTCGAACTGCTGCGTCGGCGACTGGCTCGTGGCCGTCTTGACGACCTCGACAGCCTGATCGATCTCGGGGTGACTTCGGCCAACCGCGCCGCCGGCCTGACCCATCGTCTGCTGGCGTTTTCCCGTCGCCAATCGCTGGATTCCAAAGCCGTACAGATGAACGATCTGGTGCAATCGATGGGTGAACTGCTGCAGCGCAGCCTCAACGAAAGCGTTCAGCTGGACATGCGCCTGCATAAAGAATTGTGGGTGGCCGAGGCGGATCCGAATCAACTGGAAAGCGCCCTGCTCAACCTGGTGATCAACGCGCGTGATGCGATGCCCGATGGCGGCAACCTGGTGGTCGAGACCGGCAATCAGGTGCTTGAGCGGGATTTCACCGACGCTTACAGCAACCTGGAACCCGGCGATTATGTCGTTTTGAGCGTGACGGACAACGGCTGTGGCATGCCCGAAAGTGTGATCAATCGCGCGTTCGACCCGTTTTTCACCACCAAGCCGATCGGCCAGGGTACCGGCCTGGGCCTGTCGATGATCTACGGTTTCAGCAAGCAATCCGGCGGACATGTCTCGATCGACAGCAAAATCGACGAGGGCACTACCGTCAGACTCTATCTTCCGCGCTTCAAGGGCGAATCATTGCCTCACGCGCCAGCGCATTCGGAGCAGGCGCCCGACGCCGTGGAAGGCGAAACCGTCTTGATCGTCGAAGACGACCCGGCCGTGCGCGTGCTGGTCAGCGCGGTATTGAGTGAATTGGGTTACAGGTTTGTCGAGGCCGGCGACGCTGACGGTGCCATGCCGATTCTGGATTCGGAACAACGCATCGATCTGCTGATCAGTGACGTCGGCCTGCCCGGCATGAACGGACGTCAATTGGCTGAAATCGGCCGGCAATACCGGCCAGACTTGAAGGTCCTGTTCATCACCGGTTATGCCGAGCACGCTGCGGTGCGCGGCGGGTTCCTCGACTCCGGCATGCAGATGATCACCAAACCGTTCACCTTCGATCTGCTGACGGCGAAGGTACGGGAAATGATCAAGAGCTGAGGCGCTTCACGCCTCAGGCCAGCAGTTCCTGAATCTTCTCCTGCAACACATCCAGATCGAACGGTTTTTCCAGGATCGGCGCCCGGCGAGTGATGGGGCTGCCGGTCTCGCGGATTTCCTGCGGATAGCCGCTGATGAAGATCACTTTCAGATCCGGGCGCAATTTGACAGCAGGCTCGGCGATCTGCACGCCCGAGATGCCGCCCGGCAAACGAAAATCGGTAATCAACATGTCCAGATGCGGCTTGCTCGCCAGAATCTCGAACGCCTGCTCGCCGTTTTCGGCCTGCAATACGCGATAGCCCTGGCCTGACAGATAGTCTGTCAGGACCATCAGGATCACCGGTTCGTCCTCGACGACGAGTACTACATCTTGTGCATCTACGCTCATGGGAAGCCTTTGTTCGGTCAATAGCTGCTGATACGACCGTGTGGTCACTCAGAGGTTGCGTTTGTTTCGCCGTTTTCCTGGAGCGGCAGACAAACGCGAAACAGGGCGCCCTCGTTGATCTTGCTTTCGACGACGATGGAGCCGCCATGGGCGGCGACGATCTGCTCGGAAATGAACAGACCCAGCCCGAGGCCGGCCACCACCGTCTTGGCGGAAACCCGTTCGAACTGTTGAAAAATGCGTTTCTGGTTCTCCTCGCTGATGCCGATGCCCTGATCCTGAACTTCGACCCGGGCTTCGTTGCCTTGGCGATAGACCCGTACCTGGATCGGGCTTTTGCCGCCGTAACGCAAGGCGTTGGTCAGCAGGTTCGACACGACCTGCTCGATGCGAAACTCGTCCCAATTCCCTTCCACCGGCTCAGCCGCTGTGAAGCTGACTTCCGTCTCGGCAGCTTCAATCTGCTGGGCGAAGTTTTGCAACACATTGCCTACCAATTGCGCGAGATTGAAACGAGTCGGTCGGATCGACAGCTTGCCTGTGCGGATCCGCGACACGTCGAGCATGTCTTCAATCAAGCGAATCAGGCTTTTGATCTGACGTTCGTCACGGTCCACCATCGCGTGCATCTTGTCGAGGGTGAACGCCGCCGCGTTGTCGCGGGCCAGGTGCATCTTGCGCAACTGGGTTTCGAGGATAAGGCCGTTGAGCGGTGTGCGCACTTCATGGGCAACGATCGACATGAAATCGTCGCGCATGCGCACTGCCTGCTCCAGTTCGCCCTGGGTGCGCTGCAGTTGCTGCAGCAGCGCTTCCTGTTCGCGACGACTTTGCTCGAGGGCTTCGACCTGTTGCTTCATCGCCTTGCTCTGGCGGTACAGGTCGACGAAGACGTTGACCTTGCTCTTCACCGCATGGATATCCAGCGGCTTGTGCAGGAAGTCCACCGCGCCGCTTTCATAGCCCTTGAACGCGTAATTGAGTTCACGGCCGGCGGCGCTGACGAAGATGATCGGGATGTTCTTGGTTTTCTCGGTGCCGCGCATCAGTTCGGCCAACTCAAAACCGTTCATGCCGGGCATCTGTACGTCGAGAATGGCCATGGCGAATTCGTGTTGCAGCAGCAGCGACAGCGCTTCGTCCGCCGACAACGCTTTGTAGACGGTGCGGTCCTCGCGTTTGATCAGCGCTTCGAGGGCCAACAGGTTCTCGGGCAGATCGTCGACGATCAGCAGTTTTGCCTGGATATTACTCAGCATGCGATTCGTTCCAGCTCGACAAGCAGACGGCCGATGCCGTGTATGGGAAGGATGTAATCCGGTTGGTGCGTTTTCAGCGCCGCGCGAGGCATGGTGGCGACTTGCGCCTCTTCAGGGTCCTGCACGATGGTCAGCCCGCCCTGAGATTTGACTTGTGCCAGCCCCCGTGCGCCATCGTGGTTGGCGCCCGTCAGCAACACCGCCGCCAGCGCTGGCCCGTAAACATCGGCAGCGGACTCGAACAGGAAATCGATCGAAGGGCGCGAATGGTGCAAGCGGTCTTCAAGGCTCAGTGACAGGCTGCGATCCTGCTCCACCGACAGGTGATAACCCGGCGTGGCGAAGTACACCGTGCCGGGCGTGATGTCCTGTTTGTCGATGGCTTCGGCGACCGGCAGCGCCAGCCGCCGGGCAAACACCTCGGCAAGCTGGCTGCGACGCTCTTCCGGCAAATGCAGCACGATGATGATCGGTAACGCGAACCCGGCCCGCAGCGAGCCGAGCAAGGTCAGCAAGGCCTCGACGCCACCGGCGGAAGCTCCGACCACAATCGCCTCGACCCGAGGCAAATCCGCTGTACTGATCATGATTTGCGATAGATCCGCTCTTGTTTCACCAACGGTTCGAACTGGTTGGAATAGCTGGAAAAGTCCAGGGTTTCCTTGCTGCCCAACACCAGAAAACCGCGATGGCACAACGACTCATGGAACAATCCAAACGCTCGATCCTGAAGTTTTTTGTTGAAGTAAATCAACACGTTACGACACGAAATTAATTGAGTTTCGGAGAATACACTATCGGTCGCCAAACTGTGATCGGCGAAGGTCACGTTCTCGCACAGACTCTTGTCGAAAATCGCGTAGCCATAGGCTGCAGTGTAGTAGTCGGCAAACGAGTGCTGGCCGCCCGCCTGCTGATAATTGGCGGTGTACGCACGCACATTCTCCATCGAAAAAATCCCTTGCTTGGCCTTTTCCAGCGAGCGCGGGTTGATGTCGGTGGCGTAGATGATCGTGCGGTCGAGCAGGCCTTCCTCGCGCAGCAGAATCGCCATCGAGTAGACCTCCTCGCCGGTACTGCAACCGGCGATCCAGATCTTGATCGACGGATAGGTCTTGAGCAGGGGCACCACCTCCTGACGGATCGCCAGGAAGTGCGACGGATCGCGGAACATCTCGCTGACCGGAATCGTCAGCAGTTGCAGCAACTGCATGAACGCCGTCGGGTCGTGCAGGACTTTCTCCTGCAAGGCCGAGATGGTCGCGCATTCGAACTGGCTCAATGCGTGCTGCACGCGGCGCTTGATCGACGCGCCGGAGTAATCGCGAAAATCGTAGCTGTACTTGAGATAAATCGCCTCGATCAGCAATCGCAGTTCGATTTCACTGTTCCGTTCAACGGGATGACTACGTTCCACTAAATGCGTTCCATCTTGGGTAACCACACGCGAATCAGCGAGAACAGGCGATCCAGGTCGATGGGCTTGGCCAAATAATCATTGGCGCCCGCCTGCAGGCAGCGCTCCTGATCGTCCTTCATGGCCTTGGCCGTCACCGCGATGATCGGCAGCTTGCGCCAGCGCGGATCCTTGCGGATTTCCATGGTGGCTTCATAACCATCCATTTCCGGCATCATCACGTCCATCAGCACCAGGTCGATGTCCTCGACTTCATTCAGTTTTTCAATCGCTTCACGACCGTTACGGCCGATCACCACGACTGCACCCTTGGTTTCCAGCGCACTGGTCAGGGCGAAGATGTTGCGTACATCGTCGTCCACCAGCAGCACTTTACGGCCTTCGAAGACCTTGTCGCGGCTGCGGGCGGTCTTGAGCATCTTCTGCCGTTCATGGGACAACTGCGATTCGACTTTGTGCAGAAAGAGTGTGACCTCGTCCAGCAGACGCTCTGGCGAGCGGGCGCCCTTGATGATGATCGAACGCGAATACTTGCGCAGTTCGGCCTCTTCGTCGCGGGTCAGGTTACGCCCGGTATAGACGATGACCGGCGGGAACGAGCAGATGTCCTCGGTGGACATACGCTTGAGCAGATCATTGCCGAGCATGTCCGGCAGCTTCAGGTCGATGACCATGCAGTCGAAGATCGTCGTGCGAAGCAGTTCCAGCGCGTCCTGAGCCAGGCCCACGGCGGTGATTTCGATGTCGTCGTCGCCAATCAGGCGGGCGATGCTTTCCCGTTGCAGATCATCGTCCTCGACCAGCAGCACGCGTTTGACCTTCTGGGTCAGCTTCGCTTCAAGACGGGCGAACACGTCCTTGAGCTCTTCGCGGGTGGTCGGTTTCACCGCGTAACCGATGGCACCCATGTGCATCGCCGCTTCGACGCGGTCCTCCACGGAAATCACGTGCACCGGGATATGCCGGGTTTCGGCGTGTTCTTTCAGGCGTTGCAAAACGGTCAGGCCCGAGTGATCCGGCAGGCGCATGTCCAGCAGGATCGCGTCCGGCACGAACTCTTTCGCCAGGTCATAACCTTCATCGGCACCGTGGGCGACCAGGCACTGATAACCCAGTTCATGGGCCAGGTCGTAGAGGATATGGGCGAAATTCGCTTCGTCCTCCACCACCAGAATGCAGCGGCTATTGAACGGCGCTTTATCGCGGTCATCGTTGAAGCGCGGAATCTCGACAGAGGCCAGCGGCGAAACCACTACAGCGGAGGCCATGACCGGAGCTGCTGCTGGCGGGCTGAACGTCAGCGGCGCGACAGGCGCGTCGCCCGGTTCGCGGTAGTGCTGCGGCAGCACCAGGGTGAAGACACTGCCCTGCCCCGGCGTACTGCTGACGCTGATCGAGCCGCCCAACAACGTCGCCAGATCCCGGGAAATCGACAGGCCCAAGCCAGTGCCGCCGTATTTGCGGTTGGTGGTGCCGTCCGCCTGGCGGAAAGCTTCGAAAATGCTTTCCTGTTGATCCGCCGCGATCCCGATCCCCGAGTCGCGCACGATAAAGGCGATGCGATCGTCTGGCTGGCCGGCGATGGTCAGGCTGACTGCGCCGTTTTCGGTAAATTTCACCGCGTTGGAAAGCAGGTTCTTGATCACCTGTTCCAGACGCTGGCGGTCGGTGAACAACGTACTCGGCGCATCGGGTTGCAACTGGACACTGAATGCGAGTTGCTTGTCTGCCGCCAGCGGTTCGAACATCCCGCGCAAGCCATCGGCCAGACGTGCCACGCTGGTGTTTTCCGGCACCACTTCGAGTTTGCCGGCTTCCACCTTGGAAATGTCGAGAATGTCGTTGATCAGGTTGAGCAGATCGTTACCGGCGGAATAGATCGATTCGGCAAACTTGACCTGTTCGGCACTGAGGTTTTCCTGCGGATTTTCCGCCAACAGCTTGGCCAGGATCAGCGAGCTGTTCAGCGGCGTGCGCAGTTCATGGGACATGTTGGCCAGGAACTCGGACTTGTATTTGCTTGAACGCTGCAATTCCTCGGCACGTTCTTCGAGCTGCACTTGGGCCTGATTGAGCTCATTGTTCTTCTGATCCATGGCGTCACGCTGCTCGGCCAGGGTCTTGGCCTGTTCGGCCAGTTGCTCGTTGGTCTGCTCCAGCTCCACTTGCTGGGTTTCCAGATGCGCCTGGGACTCCTTGAGAATCCGCGACTGTTCTTCCAACTCTTCGTTGGCGGTTTTCAGCTCTTCCTGCTGCACCTGCAACTCTTCGTTGAGTTGCTGGGTTTCGGCCAGCACTTCCTGCAAACGCTGACGGTATCGCGCCGCTTCTATAGACGTGCCGATATTGCCGGCGATCAGTTCCAGCAACGCCACATCACGGTCGGTGAGTGGACGCAGGAAACCCAGCTCGATCACGCCGTTGACCCGGTCGTCATCGCTGGTCGGCACCACCAGAACGCTGTGCGGGAGACCTTCGCCGAGGCCGGAACTGACCTTGAAGTAGTCGGAGGGCACCGAGTCGAGACGAATCAGCCGAGCCTGCTGGGCGACCTGCCCGACCAGACCTTCTTCGCTGTAGATCGATTGATTCTGTTGTTCCTGTTCGCGGGAGAAACCGTAAGTCGCCACGCGTTTGAGGCCGCCATGTTCCTCGCGCACATACAACGCGGCCACGGCGCTGCCCAGATACTGGGCGCAGAACTGCAGGATATTGCGCCCCAACAGATTGACCGTCAGTTGCCCCAGCACTTGTTCGGCGAGCTGGGTCTGGCCGTTGCGCAACCAGGCTTGCTGTTCCAGACGTTTTGCACTGGCCTCTTGCGCCGCCAGGGTCGCGGCATAGCTTTGCGACAGATTGAGCAAATCGCGCCTGCCGACATAGGCCAGCAGACCGCTGATGCCCGCCACGAACAGCAGATAAAGACTGATGCTCCAGACCGTTGTGCGGCGCACGTCTTCGTTACGGGAGGCACGCAGCAACTGTTCGGTTTCAATCACATCTTCAAACTGCTTACGTATCTCGTCGGTCAGGCGCTTGCCCTTCCCCGCTTTGACCGCCGACTTGTAATCGCCACTGGCGCGTTGCAGATCGATCATCGACTGCGCGTAATTCGCCCACTCGATTTGCAGCGCCTGAAGACGGCGCAGGCGGTCGGTCTGAGCCGGATTGTCCGCAGTCAGTTCGAGCAAGGTATTCAAAGCCACAGCGATGCGAGGCTTGGCCGTCTCGTACGGATCGAGGAAATGCTCGTCGCCGCTGAGCAGATACCCGCGCATGCCCGTTTCCAGGTCCACCGTGAGTTTCACTGCTTCGTTGGCGTTATTGATCACCCGGTCGGTGTGCTCCACCCACTGGATAACCGACAACAAATAAGTGATCAGCGAAACGAAGAACACGGCACTGATGACGCCGACGCCCAACGGCAGACTGACGTTGCGGCTCAGTAGTTTGCGAAACCGTTGCTCATCAACCGAAGACGGAGAGGACATGTGGCAGCCTTGTCGAACTGTTGAAAACCAGAGAGTTTGCCCCAAAAAGGCGGTATGGATCCATTTTTCTCACTGCTTTAGTACTGTTTTCCTACATTTGCCTACGCCGAATCGCAGGCCAACAGGTATCCTTGCCCGCCCGTTTGCGCCTATTCTTTTTTGTATCCACTCGGGAACTTGTGGCCATGCGCCACTTACTCATGCAAGAGCCCGGCATTTTTGATCGACCGGCGCCCCACCCCATTCTTGAGAGCCGCCATTATGTCCATTACCACGCCCACCATTCTTGTAGTAGAAGACGACTCCATCGTGCGCATGCTGATCGTCGACGTGCTGGAGGAATTGGAGTTCGGGGTTCTGGAGGCCGATGGCAGCGAACAGGCGCTGGAAATCCTCAAGGATTTGAATCAGCACATCGACCTGATGATGACCGACGTCGGCTTGCCCATCATGGATGGCCGTCAACTGGCTACCGAAGCCCGCACACTGCGCCCGACTCTGCCCATCCTGTTCGCCAGCGGTTACGCAGAGACGATTGAAGCGCCTGCGGACATGCACGTGATCGGCAAACCGTTTTCAATCGATCAGTTACGAGACAAAGTCAAAGCCGTACTTGAGTGTTCCTGAAAGTTTCAACTTCCATTCCCGAACTATTCAAAGGGCGGATCCCGGGTCTGCCCTGACCAACTTTGAAACCAACTACAACTGTTCATCAGCCGCAGAACAAAACTATTCTGCGGCCGTTCCGTAGTTGTGTTTTTTACGCACCACAAACTTTTGCATAACTGCCGAGGACAACTAATTCAGAATATAAACCAAGGATAAATTGCTTATGCAACTTGCACAGGGCACAAGCCTGCTGGATATAGACGACGCTGCATTCGATTTCGGGAATGTTGCCTCGCGTCGAAAGCTTGATCAAACAGAAAAATCCAGCATTGCTTCAAGCCTCTCTACCCTTGCAGGAAAACGCCCGGACACTGAACTCATCGACTTGCGCGACACCACGGTGCCCCGTTTATCCGGCACGACGTTTGATAATGCCCTGGAATTTGCCCGCGTCGCTTTGTCAAAGATGCTTGAAACCGAGGACTTTGCTTTCCTTGCGCAGAAACATTCCCTGCCTGATGACACTGTTGTCTGTATTGATGAGCAGGCCAGGCTCAGGGTCCTGATCAAGGATGGATGGGTTGATATCACCAACGACTCCGCCATTAGCAGCGACTTGCTCAATGACATCCTGATGTTGGGGGACTGCGCGGTAAAAACCGGCGGGTGTGTTTTTTCCGGAGAGTTTTTTGCAGTCGAACAGTGGCTTCGCTTTCATGAATACACCCTGCCCGGCAATGTTGAACAAGTGCGTAATCTGGTTGAGTTTCTTCAGTTCGAAATTCCGCAAAGCCCGGATACAGCCGATTTTTATCAATTGCTGGGGGAACCCGTCGACTCGCCTTTTCACCTGTCGGCAGAGGCACGCAAAACCATCACGCTGGTCACTGACGAACTCACGCAAGGTCAGTCCAGTCTGTTGAAGTTCATTGCCACGGAAGATCTGCGCCAGGTGCCTGAAGTTAGTCGGCGCGAACGCGCGGCCGACTACCTGGAACGCTTTCTCGATTCGCCGAAAGCCAGGATGCTGGGTGAAGTTCTGCATCAGCGGCTGCAATGGCACCTGGAACAAGCTGACCGGGAAGTGGCGAAACGACAAATCAAATGTCTGGCAGCCACCGCGTTGATTCTCGATCTGAAAGTCGATGTCGAACGGCATGCGAAAACAATCGCCGGGTTTGCTCTGTATCAACCGGACAATGCGTTGAGGACCCCTTCGCAGGTGGTGCAGGCATTTGAAAAACAACTGATCGTCGAAACGCAGCTGGAACCTGAATTGGGGCCTTTGGCCGCACACCTGTTGCTGGCAGGAGCGGCACCCCAGTTCCTCGTTCAGCAAATGCCCGTCGAATTGACGATCGGCAAGCCTGGCTGGGTCATTCTGTCCCAGGCGGTCGCACTGATTGAGCTCGCCGCGCCCGGCGCTTCGCGTCTGATGACCTACGCCCGGGTGAAGGCATTTTCTGAACTGGCGCCCGTCAGTAGCGCTCAACGTGCGATGCACGAACTGGCAACCATCACACCGGTTATCCAGTGGGCAATGCTCAACGGTGTCTTGCCTGCGACGACCGAAAATGAATATGACGTAGATGCCTTCATCATCGCCGCCAACCGTTTCAGCGAATATGCCGAAGCATTGAATGAAGTCGAAACAGGTATTTCGGTTGTTCCGCCTGATCGACGGGAGTTGGCACTGCAAGCGCTGAAACGCGTTTTGCCGGCAGGCGATTATCTTGAACAACGAGTATTCAAAGCCAGGTTCGACCCGTCATTGGGTGAACGCAATATTCTGGAGTGGCTACTGCTTTATCATCCTGTCAGCCTGAGTAATGCAAACGGCGAACATTCAAAAATAGAGAGACTCCGTGTTTCCATCCTCGACCTCTACCTGTCAGGTGATCTGGTCGTTGACGGCAAGTTGACGGACAAGTTCATAACCACCGAGGCATTCAATCCCCCCGCTAACGCCTTCTCACGGCTCGGCGAACTGGAACCAGTCGACTCGCTGTTCGACGAGGTTTTTGAGCAATACCATCAAACTTTGCAGAAGAGCCTCCAGTCCATCATCAAAATGACAGTGTCAAACTTGCCCAAACGTGACAGGACAATGCTGGCCAATGGTTTCATCACGTTATATACCGTTCGAAAGTCGGTAAACACGCTCAATCCATTTGAAGAAACCCAACGCCATCGCAATGCTGCCAAGGGGCGTTACGGCATTATTCTGGGCTGCCAAAACGGTAAGGCATTCCATTGTTATGAACTGTTCTCTCTCAGGGGACTTTGTCGCGAGCGTCCGGAGCTGGCCGACATGTTGCGTTCCACCGGGGTTGTGTATGAAGAGCCTTCACTGTCCTACAAAGGCGCGGACACGGACTTTCAGCCCAAAAAACCCGAGCGCCAATGGCCTCTTGACCTCGATGCCTATCTCAATGGCAGCGAGCCGAAACACGGTGTGAAGTCTGGCGCGGTCGTGGAAAAGCTTTGGCATTTCACCTTGACGTCCGAGGCAGTGCATCCGGTCCCGCTTTTCTTTTCCGCAGCCTTCCAATCCTTGGCGCAGGGGGTACTGGGCAATCACCCGGTGGCCACTCGTGACGAACTGTATTCATCGTTGTACGCAAAGACCGAACTGCAGCAAATACGCGCCGAAAATGATCAGGTGAATGAAGCCATCATCAATGTCATCGTGCCTTTCAAGAAATGTGTAGAGGACCTGCGATCCGGTGACGCGTCTCAAGTAACCGAGGGCATCGGCGGCTGCATTCTCGACGGTCTGGCGTTGCTGGGACTGGTTGTCGGCTTCGGTGCCACGATTGCCGGCATCGCTGGCAAGACCACCTCGACGACCGCCAAGGCTCTGAGCATTGCCAAGGCAGGGGCGCATTTTTCGGTGTCCATTTTCAACCCGCTGGACGGGTTGCCGACGTTGGCTGTGCAAGGTGGGCGCCTGGCCAAAAAGGGCGTGCTGCTTCTGAGCAAATACGGGCTGAACACTCTGGAAACCGCCACCGGCCAGTTGCGCAAACTGACTGGAAGCGCGCAATCCTACGATCTGGTCAAGGCTGCGCAGAAATCAGACCTGTTTCAGGGTACCTGGAAGGCTGCGAACAATCCGGGGGATGCGGTCAGTCTGTTGGCACTTCAGCGAAACAGTGACTGGTATGCACTGAATCACAGGGTTGGCGGTGCCTGGGGACCCAAGTTGAGAAACCTTAAAGCCTCGCCCTTGGCGCCGCTTCGCCGACTCTTCGGTCGCTCGAAACCCTTCAGTTATACCCGGGCCTATGTGAAAAGAGCCCTGCCGACAGCCAAATCAAAACTCGATAATGCTGTTCTGATGCTCCTGGATAACGACAACGCTGACATGCGCGCGGTGCTCAAGCACGTCTTTGGCAATGATTCCGATGAAGTACTCAGGCATGTGAAAGCCAATTTGCACAACATGCGCAACGATCTGGATTACGTCACGCTTGCCAACATGTCGTTCAAAAAAGGCTCGGAAGCCAACGCTGCGTTGCGGCCGCCGGTTTACAGGCGTTGGAAGGCCAGCGTACTCGACGGCTCGTACTTGAAAAACCCTCCGGAGCGATTTCTGGTGATCTACCCCGACGGACTGGACGACTATTACCGTATGGCCAAATACGACGATGGCCGGATTGGAGATGTGTTGGTTCATGAAATGGCTCACGGCGCGCCGGACACACTGGACTTGTATTACGGGCAATTGAAACAGGCCGGCGCCGGGCCTGCCGATATGGACGTGGCCGGATTGCTGGATTTCGCCAAGGATGCTCACAAGGCGCACCCTAAAAACCTTTCCAATCCGCATTTCCGGGCCACTCATGATGAGGGCTTCGAGTTGTTGGGGCTTATTGAAAATACGCTGCCGTCGCTCGTTAAAAAGCATCCGGCATTGCTCAACGCCGATTCCTACTCACTGGCGGTATCAATGCTCGATCAGGCACGGACACACCGGGAAACGTTCTTGCTCAATCTCGCTCGCATTCAGAACGGCTTGAAAAACACCAACAGGCTCGGCTTCATCGACGGCTCGGTGCGACTCAAGCTGAGCAAGGCACCGATCTGATAAAAAGCGGATTGGCAGGCGCGCGCATTGTGTTCTAATTCGCGCGCCTTTTTTTGTCCCTTTGTCCCAGGAATCGTTACTCATGAGTCAGCCCGCAACCAAAGTCCTCGTCATTGGTTACGTCTGGCCGGAACCTCGCTCCTCCGCCGCGAGCGGGCATGTGATGCAGATTCTCGAGACGTTCCTGCGACAAGGCTGGCAAGTTACCTTTGCCAGCCCGGCCGGTACCGGTGAGCACCGTGCCGATCTGACTGCGCTGGGCATTCACGAAGTACCGATCGAACTGAACAACAGCAGTTTCGATGTGTTTATCAGTGAACTGGCCCCGGACATCGTGTTGTTCGACCAGTTCATGATCGAAGAACAGTTCGGTTGGCGAGTGGAGAAACACTGCCCCGATGCCTTGCGCGTTCTGGAAACGTCGGACCTGCAGAGCCTGCGGCATGCTCGACACCAGCGCTTGAAAGATCGACTGAAGCTCAGCGACGACGCCAACGATTTCCAGGAACTGTTTGCCCCGGCGCTCGCCGAAGAGTTCGAACTGATGGCCGAAACCGATCTGGCCAAGCGCGAGATCGCCGCGCTTTATCGTTGCGATCTGAACCTGATGATCTCGCCAGTGGAAATCGAGTTGCTGGTGCAACAGTTCAAGCTGCCACCGGACTTGTTGCACTGGTGTCCGTTGATGGTCGAACCACTCGGTACACCGTCAAAACCCTTCGAGGAGCGCGCGCACTTCCTCAGTATCGGCAATTTCCGTCACGCCCCGAACTGGGACGCCGTTCTGTGGCTGAAGACGACAGTCTGGCCGCTGATTCGCGAGCAACTGCCCAAGGCACAATTACATGTCTACGGCGCGTATACGCCGCCAAAGGCAACAGCGCTGCACAATGCGTCCCAGGGTTTTCAAATCATGAACTGGGCGGAGGATGCATTGCAGGTCATGTCCGATGCCCGGATTTGCCTGGCCCCCCCTGCGTTTCGGCGCCGGCATCAAGGGCAAGCTGATCGATGCCATGCTCTGCGGAACGCCCAGCGTGACGACGCCGATCGGTGCTGAGGGTATGCACACGGATCATCTCTGGCCAGGAGCCGTGACGCAGTCGGCGCGGGCGTTCGCCGATGCAGCGGTTCAGCTGTACAAGGACGAGGGGCTGTGGCAAACCGCTCAAACTCAAGGCAGCACGCTATTGCGTGATCGCTATCAACAATCGATTCATGGTCCCGCCCTTATTGAGAAAATAGAATATTGCCGTGAACATCTCGCGCAACTCAGAAAAAACAACTTCACTGGCAGCATGCTGCGTCATCACGCACACAAGAGTACTCAATACATGGCGCAGTGGATCGAAGCAAAAAACCGGAACAAATGAGATGACGGACAACTATAAAAACAATCACCAACAACTTGCATCAATCCACCAATAGCCATTAAAAAAGTTAAACGCTATAAACATCCTGCAAGCGCCATTCAAATAAAAACTTGAATTGCCAACAACTCTTTAAATCACGCAGGATGCATAAATGAGCAACAATAACTGGATGGGCTCAACGCCCGCCATTGATACACTGACAATCGCTGAACTGACATTGCCCGGCACCCACAACGCAGGCAGTGACTGGCGCGCCGACTACCCGCTCTACCCGTCTCGCCATTGGCTGGTATGTCAGCACGATACCTTTTACGCCCAACTGCACCATGGTTCCAGAGCGCTGGATATTCGCCTGAGCTATGAAGCCAGTGCCGAAGGTCCAAAAAAATTCATCCTTCACCATAATGGTTTTCGGAACTCTCGGACATTAGGGCAACTGATCAACGACGTAGAACTTTTTCTGCAAAAAAACCCAGACGAATTCATTGTTCTTGATTTTCACAAACTTGATGGCAAAGACTTTGACCACGACTACTTCAATAAAATAATGAGCAGTTTTCTCGGGCATCGACTTATCCCACGCTGGAACGCGGCTCTGAGCCTGCGAGAGCTGAAGCGCGCCAGCACGCAACAGCGAGTGTTTGCCGCCGGTCCAGGCATAGAACTTGATCACACGATATTCCACGAGTATGTAAGCCATAAGTGGTCAGGCACCGATACGACTTCGCCTGACGAGCTGAGGGCGTTCATCGGTAGTGTCATGCAGAATCCACCGGGCTCCTGGCGTCCCTGGTCGTTGTCCGCCACCAGTTATACCTACCTGGGCGGTCCCGTCGACATCCATGACCAGTTGAACGAATGGTTCGATCTGGACAAAAGTGACTGGGCATTGAAGTGCAATATCATCAATGTCGACTTCATCGAAGAGTCGGACCTGGTAGAGATTTGCCGGATTGCCAACCTGATGAAAGCCCGGGAAAGGGCGCTCTGAGCGGCAATGGAAACTGGCGCAACCGACGAGGAACGAGGCATGATCACCGGGCGATAACAATAAAAGCGCTCTGCCATGACCCGAACAGCCCGCGTGACTGACCCTTCTTATGAGCTGATGGATGACCACAACGGGTTGTCCATCATCTATCGCCAGCACGGTTTCCCCTGCCCGCTGGTGCGCTGGCATTTTCACAAGGAGTACGAACTGCACTTGATCGTCGCCAGTTCGGGCAAGGTGTTCATCGGCGACTACATCGGCAACTTCTATCCGCAGACCCTGTTCCTGACCGGCCCGAATCTGCCGCATAACTGGATCAGCCAAGTGGCCGAGGATGAAGTGGTCGAGAAGCGCGACATGCTGGTCAACTTCACCGATGAACTGTTCGAAAGCGGCCATCAGGTATTCGCCGAACTCAAGACCCTGGCGCCGCTGCTCGAGCGTGCGCAATACGGCATCGAATTCCGCTCCCCGCAGACAATTCGTCAGGCCATGACCCTGATGCAACGCATCGCCGATTCAACCGGCATCACCCGTCTCGGGCACTTTTTCATCCTGATGGAATTGCTGGCGGCCTGCGACGACTACCAACTGCTGTCCGGCGCAACCACCCCGCAACTGGCCGACGAGCACAACATCGACCGCACCAACCGCGCGGTGGATTACATCTTCGCCCACTACGCCCGCGAACTACCCCTTGAGGAAGTCGCCGAGCACCTGGGCATGAAACCCACCTATTTCAGCCGCGTGTTCAAGCAGGCGACCGGGCGCAACTTCATCGAATTCGTCAATCGCCTGCGCATCAGTAAATCCTGCGAGTTGCTGGCTGATGGCGACAAGCCGGTGACCGAAGTGTGCTTCGAGTCGGGCTTCAATAATATTTCCAATTTCAATCGGCGCTTTCAGCAACTCAAAGGCATGACGCCTTCGCATTACCGGCGGCTGGTGGTACAGCGCCTGACCGAGCAAAACCACGGCTGAGCAGGAAAATCTGTACGGTTTCGCGCCCATCGCCCTGCTGAAACGCCCTTCCCTGCGTTTATCGCGCCAATCCAGAGTGCAAAAAAGTATCGATTCGAGTGCTAGGGATGATTTGTCAGCCCTGCGCCAGAAGGCTGTAATCAGTGCACATTCTTCCCCCGCCGGAAGAACACAAAAACAATAACTGTCCTTCTGCCCCCGCCGGGTGCAGAAAAGGAGTGCACGATGCAACCCACTGCAAAAGCTCTGCTGGCCCTCACCTGCATGACCCTCAGCAGCGTCAGCCTTGGCGCCCAGACCCTGACCATTGCCACCGTCAACAACAGCGACATGATCCGCATGCAAAAGCTCTCGAAAACCTTCGAGACCGAGCATCCGGACATCAAGCTCAATTGGGTGGTGCTGGAGGAAAACGTCCTGCGTCAACGCCTGACCACCGATATCGCCACTCAGGGCGGTCAGTTCGACGTGTTGACCATCGGCATGTACGAAGCCGCACTCTGGGGGGCCAAAGGTTGGCTGGAGCCGATGAAGGATCTGCCGGCCAGCTACGCCCTCGACGATGTGTTTCCGTCGGTGCGCGAAGGCCTGTCAGTCAAGGGTTCGCTGTACGCCCTGCCGTTCTACGCCGAAAGCTCGATCACCTATTACCGCACCGACCTGTTCAAGGACGCCGGCCTGACCATGCCGGAGCGCCCGACCTGGGAACAGATCGCCGGCTTCGCCGAAAAGCTCACCCACAAGGACAACGAGCAGTACGGCATCTGCTTGCGTGGCAAGGCTGGTTGGGGGGAAAACATGGCGCTGATCACCACCGTGGCCAACGCCTATGGCGCGCGCTGGTTCGATGAGCAATGGAAACCGGAATTCAGCGGTCCGGAATGGAAAAACGCGCTGAACTTCTACGTCGACACCATGAAGAAATCCGGCCCGCCGGGCGCCTCCAGCAACGGTTTCAACGAGAACCTCGCCCTGTTCAACAGCGGCAAATGCGCGATCTGGGTCGATGCCAGCGTCGCCGGCTCGTTCGTCACCGACAAGACCCAAAGCAAGGTCGCCGATCACGTCGGCTTCACCTACGCGCCGCATCAGGTCACCGACAAAGGCTCGGCCTGGTTGTACTCGTGGGCGCTGGCGATTCCGACCAGCTCCAAGGCCAAGGACGCCGCTAAAGAGTTCAGCGCCTGGGCCACTTCCAAGGAATATGGCGAACTGGTCGCCAAGACCGACGGCATCGCCAACGTACCGCCGGGCACTCGCGCCTCGACCTACAGCGACGCTTACATGAGCGCCGCACCGTTTGCCAAGGTCACGCTGGAATCACTGAAAGCGGCCGACCCGAGCAAACCGACCCTCAAACCGGTGCCGTACATCGGCATTCAACTGGTGACCATTCCCGAGTTTCAGGGGATCGGCACACAGGTCGGCAAGCTGTTCTCCGCCGCACTGATCGGCCAGACCACGGTCGACCAGGCGCTTACCGCCGCCCAGCAAACCACCGAACGCGAGATGAAGCGCGCGGGTTATCCGAAGTAACTCGCCACTAAACCTGTGGGAGCTGGCTTGCCAGCGATTAGCGATATAACGGCCGACAGCAATGTTGACTGTGCTGGCCCCCATCGCTGGCAAGTCGAATCGTCGCACCGCAGCTCCCACAGGGATCGCGTCAATGTCAGGAAGGTTTTCTCTCCTGAACATGTACCTGCACCCAAACGGTTGTGATCACCATGAATACTTCAACTGCCAAAGCCCACATCGACCTGTCGCAGCCCCGGCGCAAAAGCCGCGTGGCCAATCCCGGCTGGTTTCTGGTCAGCCCTTCGGTGGCCCTGTTGCTGCTGTGGATGATCGTGCCGCTGGGCATGACCGTCTATTTCTCGATGATCCGCTACAACTTGCTTGACCCGGGCACCAACGAATTCGTCGGGCTGGAAAACTTCACCTACTTCCTGACCGACTCCGGCTTCATGCCCGGCGCCACCAACACCTTGTTGCTGGTGGGCAGTGTGCTGCTGATCAGCGTGGTGTTCGGCGTATTGATCAGTGCGCTGCTGGAGGCCAGCGAGTTCTTCGGTCGCGGCATCGTGCGGGTGATGCTGATTTCGCCGTTCTTCATCATGCCCACGGTCGGAGCGCTGATCTGGAAGAACCTGATTTTCCACCCGGTGTCCGGGATTCTGGCCTACATCTGGAAACTGTTCGGCGCGCAACCGGTGGACTGGCTCGCTCACTACCCGCTGCTGTCGATCATCATCATTGTGTCGTGGCAATGGCTGCCCTTCGCGATCCTGATCCTGATGACCGCCATGCAGTCCCTCGACCAGGAACAGAAAGAAGCCGCCCGCCTCGACGGCGCCGGCCCGATCGCGATCTTCTGGCACCTGACCCTGCCGCACCTGGCACGGCCGATTGCGGTGGTGGTGATGATTGAAACCATCTTTCTGCTGTCAGTGTTCGCGGAAATTTTCACCACCACCAACGGCGGCCCCGGCTACGCGTCGACCAACCTCGCCTACCTGATCTACAACCAGGCGCTGGTGCAGTTCGACGTCGGCATGGCCTCGGCCGGCGGCCTGATCGCCGTGGTCATCGCCAACATCGCCGCGATCATTCTGGTGCGGATGATCGGCAAAAACCTGACTGACAAAGCCTGAGGCCTGCCATGACTCTTCAACAATCCCGCCGGCTGCAAAGCCTGCTGCTCGGCACGCTGGCCTGGGCCATCGCGATCATCATTTTCTTCCCGATCTTCTGGATGGTGCTGACCAGTTTCAAGACCGAAATCGACGCCTTCGCCACACCGCCGCAGTTCATCTTCACGCCGACGCTGGAGAACTACCTGCACATCAACGAGCGCAGCGACTACTTCAGTTTCGCCTGGAACTCAGTGGTGATTTCCTTCAGTGCCACCGCCCTGTGCCTGCTGATCGCGGTGCCGGCAGCCTACTCGATGGCGTTCTACGAAACCCAGCGCACCAAAGGCACGCTGCTGTGGATGCTCTCCACCAAGATGCTGCCGCCGGTGGGTGTGCTGATGCCGATCTACCTGCTGGCCAAGAGTTTCGGCCTGCTTGACACGCGCATCGCGCTGATCGTGATCTACACGCTGATCAACCTGCCGATCGTGGTCTGGATGGTTTACACCTACTTCAAGGACATCCCCAAAGACATCCTCGAAGCCGCCCGCCTCGACGGCGCCACCCTCGCCCAGGAAATGCTCCGCGTGCTGCTACCGATCGCCAAGGGCGGCCTGGCTTCGACCGTGCTGCTGTCGCTGATCCTGTGCTGGAACGAGGCGTTCTGGTCGTTGAACCTGACCTCGTCCAAAGCCGCGCCGCTGACCGCGCTGATCGCCTCCTACTCAAGCCCCGAAGGCTTGTTCTGGGCCAAGTTGTCGGCCGTCTCGACCCTCGCCTGCGCGCCGATCCTGATCTTTGGCTGGATCAGCCAGAAACAACTGGTGCGCGGTCTGTCGTTCGGCGCCGTGAAATAAATGCCCCTGTGGGAGCGAGCTTGCTCGCGATTGCGATGGTTCAGTCAGCATCGATGTTGAATGTCATGCC